>CAVRNK010000130.1:0-81719 GCA_963721995.1 uncultured Acidobacteriaceae bacterium
GACGGGAAGACCCGCGTCCGAAGGATGGAAGTACGGCCGGGTTCCGTCGTCGGCACGCCAGAAGTCCCGATAATTGTCCGCAGCAGTCAGGCGCGCCATCAAGTGATCGGCCCGCCGATCTGCGGCCTCGCGATATGCGGCGTTCTTCGTCGCGCGGTATAACTCGGTCGCCGCCAGCAGCGCGCAGTAGTCGTCGAGGATGTTCTCTTTCCCATTGTTCAGCAACTCACGGTTATGAGTCTCAAGAAAAGCGAATGCGTCCTCGGCAGTCTTGCGATATGTGTCTCGCGGAAAGTCCCCATCCTCCGGCATGGTGCTCGCCAGCGCGAGTGCGGCAATGGCCACGCCACCGCCCGCCCGGTAACTGGCTTCATAAGCGTGCGGACCCTCAGCTATTCCAATCCTCTCCGTCGAATCCAACGCGCTCTTCTTGATCTGCGTTTTCCAATTCGGATTGCCGATCACGCGATCTTTCGCAAGCTTCGCCTTGCCCGGCGCGGTGATCGACTCGAAGAATGAGCCGCCCGGCCGCTTCATGCGAACGAGAAAATCCGCGCCGAAAAGACCTTCATCCAGCATGCGCCGTTTGTATTCGCTGAAGCTGTCATCCTGCCGCGCTTCGAGCACGCGATAGCTCTTCAGCAGCGTCCACACCACAAGCGGCACCTGCTGCGGATTGAAATACGATGTGGGGTTCTGATGCGACAAATGAATCCCGTAGTCGCCCGTCGCGTCGTACCACCCTCCGTGCACATCGACAAAACCACCGCCGGGCAGCGCCAAGTGCCGGTCCGCCCGGTCGATGTCGCCGCTTGCCCGCTGGCTCTTGAGATAGAAGATCACGTTTGAGAGCGTGTCTCTCTCGAGCAGATCGTTGTTGATTTCAAATCCGCAGGACTCCGCGTGGCCTTTGATCGTCTGGACGGCAAGCACGTAATGTCCCCGCTGCTTCCATGTCGAGAAGTCGACGAACCAGAATTGACGATCTCCCCAGCGGTCGACCGCGCCAGCCGTCTCCACCGGTCCGGTCAAGAGGGACTTTCCCGTGACCGCATCGAGAAGCGAAAAGCTCTTGGGCACCGAGGAGTCGTCACCCTCCACCACAATGAGAGCGCGCTTGTGTGCGTTCGCCTCGTAACCGACGTGATCCACAAGAACCCGCACCTGAGCAACACACGCTGACGCGGCCAGCACGATGGACGAGAAGGCAACCAGTCTGATGAGCATGGATCGGATTCCAGACGACCTCGCTGTCGAATGATTTGCGAATATGAATCATCGCATATAGCCTGATCTCGGTCGCGATCTGATGCGCAAATGGGCGCCGGAGGGTTATTGAAAACACGTGCTCTGATACTTGCTCTCTTGGTGTTGTCACCCTTCGCCCCTAAAGCCTTTTGCGCTACAAGCAAGCCGGTTATCTGCGCGTATGTCTTCACCCGGGAGACCCCGCTCGCTCCGGGCCAGGTGGACGGGAACAAGCTCACCCGGATCAACTACGCCTTCGCGAATATCGAGCAGGGCCGCATCGTCGAAGGTGCTCCGGCAACTGCCAGAAACCTCGCCATGCTCACCGCGATGCGGCGGGATAACCTGAGACTTACAGTCCTGATCTCGGTAGGCGGCTGGCTCTGGTCGGGCCGCTTCTCAGACGTGGCCCTGACGCCAGCCTCTCGCACGACGTTCATCGACAGCGTAGCCGCGTTCCTGTCGCACTACGACCTCGACGGCCTCGACATCGACTGGGAGTTTCCGGGTCAGATTGGCGCAGGCAACACCTTTCGCCCCGAAGATAAGCAGAATTACACCTCGCTCGTGAAGGAACTGCGCGCCCGGTTCAACTCCATCGAGAAAAAGACTCACAGGCACCTTTATCTAACAGTCGCCGTGGGTGCAACAACTGACTTCCTTGACAACACCGAGATGGGCGAGGTCCAGAAGTATGTTGACACTGTCAACCTGATGGCCTACGACTACTACGAACCTGGAGACAACCGGGGAACGGGCAATCACGCGCCCCTGTTCACCGATCCTGCCGACCCGAAGTCTCTGTCCGCCGACCGCTCCGTTACAGAGTACGAGAAGGCCGGCGTGCCCGCGGTCAAGCTTGTCCTCGGAGTGCCCTTCTATGGGCACGTCTGGGGCAAGGTCCCGCCGACGAATCACGGACTCTTCCAGCCCGGGCAGCCCGTGCCGAACATTTACGCCAACTACGGCAACATCGTCTCCACCATGCTTGGGCAGGGATACACGCGCTACTGGGACAACGCTTCTTCCGTGCCTTATCTTTACAACGCCGACAAGCAGATCTTCGTCTCCTATGAGGACCCGCAATCGCTGGCGCTGAAGTGCAAGTACGTGCTCGACCATCATCTTGCTGGGGTGATGTTCTGGGATTACGCGGGCGATCCGTCCGGCGTTCTGCTCAATACAATCAATGCCTCGCTGCGACCGGCGGGCGAAGGCAAGCGATGAGCGCTGTCTCCAGTTCTGCGGACACCTTTGCTGCTCCTTCGACAGCGGCGGCCTCGGCGCAGCGTGTCGTTTCTATCGATATCTTCCGCGGTCTGACCATGCTGGTCATGATCTTCGTCAACGATCTCGCCGACGTGCACGGCCTGCCCTGGTGGACCTACCATGCCCACGCACAGCAGGACCTGATGACCTACGTCGACATGGTCTTCCCGTTTTTCCTTTTCATCGTCGGCATGTCCATGCCACTCGCTATCGAACGACGGCTCAAGCAGAATCCGTCACACGCCGCTCTCTGGCTGCACATCGCGATGCGTTCCTGCGGCCTCATCGTTCTCGGGCTCATTCTCGCCAATGCCGAGAAGGTTGATTCAGTACGCACGCATATGTCCGCCCCGGTTTGGGCGCTCCTAGGTCTCACCGGAGCCATCCTCTTCTGGCTTGTTCCCAGCCGCGATCCGGGCCATCGGCGAATATTTTTCGCGCTGCGCATCGCCGGTCTTCTGCTGCTGGTTGCAGTTTTCGCAATCTTCCGGCGGACGACGACTGACGGCACCGCAGGCTGGATCGACGGCTCTTACCCGGAGATCCTCGGCCTGATCGGCTACACCTATTTCTCCGTCGCGCTGCTTTATGTTCCCACTCGACGCTGGCAATGGGCTCCGCTCGCATGGTTCGTAGCGCTGACCGCTTTTTGCGCAATGGTGCTCGCGCGTCTGATTCACTGGCCCTCGCACCTGCCGCTCTACATATGGCCCTTCAGCGACGGAGCGCATCCGGCCATCACCATGGCGGGTATAGCGACTTCTGCGATCCTCCTCGGATCCGACCACAAGCAACCTCTGCGCAATCGAATCCTGCTCGCGCTTGCTTTCGCATTTGCGATGTTCGCCGCCGCCTGGCTGCTCACACCCCTCGGCATTTCGAAGATCCGGGCGACACCCACCTGGCTTCTGGTGTGTTCCGGAGCGGCCGTGCTCTCATTCCTGCTGCTCTATTGGATCTGCGACCTGAAGGGCTGGACGCGGTGGGCTTCGATCGTCAAGCCCGCCGGCGAAAACACCCTGCTCACTTACCTGCTCCCTGACATCTACTACTTCGTTGCCGCCTTGATCGGCTTTCACTACCTCGACCGACTGTTCCGCTCAGGTATGCCCGGTGTTGTCCGCTCCGTCATCTTCACGTTGCTCATCCTCGCCGTCTCGGGACTCCTGACCCGCAGGCGCATACGCCTGCAGCTGTGATGACTCCCGCTTCGCCAGTCCTGCTCGTTGCACGCTCCATTTGAAGCTGGAAGGCCGACGCATGCTATCCTGCGGCTGTTGTGAGATCTCATGGGCCTAGCCTGCAACTGATCACTCGCCACCGCCTCTTGAGGAAGGCGCGCGCACGCCAGCCTCGGCGCACAGGAAAGGCCATGTAACTATGGCAGCGCGCAGCGAACCAGTACCGACAGTCGGATCGCAGAACGCAATCGATCATTTCGGAGAATGGTTCTGGGCGTTCCTGAAGACGGAGCTTTCGCCTTATCCCGGGCGAGCGTGGGTGGTCGGCCGCATTACGATTGCGGCGACCATCGTCATGCTGCTGGTGATGACCTTCCGCATCCCTTTTGGATTTCTGGGCGCCATTTTCACTCTCTTTCTGAGTCGTGAAAACCCTACTGCCACGTTGCTTTCCGGCGTTCGTACAATCATCGTGTTTTCCATCGCCACCGCTTACGCCCTCGCCGGCATCAGGGGGCTGGTCGACGATCCGCTCACGCACTACCTATGGATTGTCGGCAGTCTCTTCATCGCTTTTTATCTTATTCGGATTATGCCCGATTACGGCACGGCCGTGGGATTCGGCTTCCTGATCGCAGGTGTGATTCCACTCTGGGATAATGCCGCGATCAGCGTCAACGACCGCGTCACAGGTAGCCTCTGGGCGGGGTTTTCGACATGCATGGGCACAGTCGTCACCATCGCCGTCGAATATGTCTTCCGGCGCTTTCATCCAGCCACAGATCTCACCGAGGGACTTGTAAGCCGCCTCAAGGCTGTCGAAGACGTGCTGACTCATGTTGCCGAGAATCTTCCACTTGACGGCGCGGTGGAGAAAGAGATCTCGCTCTACACAAACGTCGGAAACTCCCGCGTGCGGAGACTGCTCGCACGTTCCGGATACAGTTCTCATTTCATCGCACAGATGAATGCCGGCATCGCGTTGCTCGGGCGCCTGGTCGATCTCGCCGCGAGCCTGCGTTATTTTCGCTCCACGCAGCCGACGCCCCTGGACGAATCCGATCGTAATCGCTGCCTCGAGCTCGCCCGCGAGATCGGCGCGTTACGCCGCGATCTTGTCGTCCGCAAACTGCCGCGCCCTATCGATCATCTTCTGTCACCCGCACCGTCCCGCCTTCCGTTCCTCGCGGCAATGGAGCGAACTGTAGCGCTCATACCTCAGGCATTCACCGGCGGTCAGACCATCGACGAATTCGTGCCGGATCCCATGAGTGAGGACATTCCGAAAGCAACCCTGTTTGTTCACGATGCCTTTTCGAATCCGGCTTACCTTCAGTTCGCGCTTCGCGGAATGGCTGCGGCTGTGATCAGCTACTCCGTGTATACGCTCGTCGACTGGCGCGGCCTCAGTACCTGCATCCCCACCTGCATTATCACCGCGCTTTCAACCATCGGCTCATCACGCCAGAAGCAATTTCTCCGCCTCGGTGGAGCGATCGTCGGCGGAATCATCATTGGATTCGGCGCGCAGATGTTCATCCTGCCGTACGTCGATCTCACCGGCTTCACGATTCTGTTTGCTCTGGTTACTGGGCTTTCCGCCTGGATCGCTACCTCATCTCCCCGACTCTCCTATCTTGGCGTCCAGCTCGCTCTTGCCTTTTACCTCATCAATCTGCAGGAATTCGCCGTCCAGACATCGCTCTCCATCGCTCGCGATCGCGTCTTCGGGGTCCTGCTCGGTCTCATGTGTATGTGGGTCGTCTTTGACCGCCTGTGGTCACGTGATGCCCTCGAGGAAATGCAGCATCTCTTCGCCCGCAATCTCGAGATGTTTGCCGAACTAGTCGATCAACTGCTTGTCGAGGACCGTAATCAGGCGATCAAGAAATTTCGCCAGCTGAGAGATCAGATCACTGCCGGTTTTCAGGCAGTGGTAGCCCAGGCGGACGCCGTTCTTTTCGAATTTGGCCCTACGCGTCAGTACAAGCTCAAACTCCGCGAGGATGTCCGCCGCTGGCAGCCCTCGCTCCGTACATTGCTGCTCGTCGAGACCACATACGCGCACTACCGGTGGCAGCGCCCGCTTGGGGACCTTCCGCCGGTCATTGCTGAAGCGCATACTGAGTTTGACAAGAGCGTTGCAGACGCCATGCGCGCTCTGGCTAGCGAAGTCGCAGGAAAAGTTCCAGAAACTGTGCCGGATATTCACGCCTCTGCGGAAAATCTTCAGCAACAAATCCGGCAGTACTACGAGAACAAGGATCTTCCTGTTTCGATCCAGGGTGCCGACGTGATTCGTCTCGTGGGGAGCCTTACATCCATCCTTTCATCGCTCCACGAGGACATCCACTCCACCCTCGTGAGCGCTCGGGAACCCCTTGACGGTCCAGCTCAATCGCAGCAACCCGCCGAGGCCTGATCGCCGCAGCCGCGCCTCGCAGTGAATTCATCCATCCGCTCAGGCGCTCTCCTGCTGCGAGATCAGATGTTCAATCCGCACAGGCAATTCGCGCACACGCACCCCAGTGGCGTGATATACAGCCGCCGTGATCGCGGGGGCAACCCCGGCAAGGCCGATCTCACCTACACCCCGGGCACCGAATTCGTTGACGATCTTGTCTGGATAGTCGACGAAAGTCACATCGATGGTGGGAGCATCGGCATTGGTCGCGACCATGTAGTCCGCAAGATTGCTGTTAATGGGAGCACCATTGCGCGGGTCGTACTTCGTCTCTTCGAGAAGGGCCATACCCACACCCATCACAACCGCGCCCTCGACCTGGTTGCGAGCGGGACGCGGGTTCATGATTCGACCGGAGTCTATGACAGTGACCACGCGGCTCACGCGCAGCCGCGCTATCTCCGGTTGCCATGTGATCTCGGCAAATTGCGCGCCAAAGGAGTGCACCGAGTACTTCTGCTCCGATTGCGGTCCGCCGAAGTACTCTCCCGACTTGCCGCTGCCGGAAGCAGCATTTACATTCGCCCGCTTCAGCACTTCCGCATAATCGACACCCGTCTCGGGCGCCTTGTCTTTGAGGTGAACCCGCCCGTTCGTAAACCCGAGCTCTTCCGCCTTTTTCCCTGCGAAATGCGCCCGATCGCCGCTGGTCGCAATGGTCACAGCCGACTGCATCGCCCGCTGCGCGGCCTGCGATATCGCCGGTATTACCGAAGACGTCACCAGGGATCCACCCGAAATCGGCCCCTCCGGTAGCGCGGAGTCGCCAAGTACCACTTCAATTTTGTCGATGGGGATGCCCGTTTTCTCGCTGAGCACCTGCGCAAGGATAGTGTAAGTGCCGGTGCCGATGTCCCGCGTACCGCACGACACACGTGCCGTCCCGTCGTTCTTCAGTTCGACCGTCGCCTCCGCGGCAAAGCGTCCCGCACCCCATGAGCAGGCGGCCACTCCCCACCCCAGAATCAGCCCATCTTTTTTCATCGAGCCGATCTCCGGCGTCCGCTGCGACCAGCCGAACTTCTCAGCGCCCACCTTGAAGCACTCCACCAGGTGCCGCGAGGAGAAGGGCAGCCCGTTGCTCTCGTCCTTTGCGGGCTCGTTGCGAAGGCGAAGTTCGAGAGGATCCACCTTCAGCTTGATCGCCAACTCGTCCATCGCGGACTCAAGCGCAAACAGCCCGGGCACCGCGCCTGGACCGCGCATCGCCGTCGGCGTACCGACATTCAGCGGCACCATCCCCGACGTGACCTTGAGGTTTGGAGTGCTGTAGAGGTAGGGCGTAGCCTCGCCGCAACCCTCTCCGTATTCATCCAGAATCGACGTGTGATTCAGGTAGTCCTGCTGCAGCGAGACCAGCTTGCCGTCAGCCGTGGCTCCCAGTCGTATGCGCTGCTGCGTCCGCGGCCGGTGCCCTACACTTTGAAACATCATCTGCCGGCTGATCACCAGTTTCACCGGAGCGTTCAGGTTTCGCGCCGCCGCGGCAGCGAGAAGATACGGCGGCCAGACCCATAGCTTGCCTCCAAAGCCCGATCCTAGAAAGCGCGAAATCACCCGCACATTCTCCGGTTGCACGCCCAGCATCTGAGCCATCACATCCCGGTAGTTGGCAATGGCCTGTGTCGTTGCATAGAAGGTGAATGCCTGGCCGTCCCACAGTGCTACAGTCGCATGCAGTTCAATCGGATTGTGCGTTTCCGTCGGCGTCGAGTACGTCTCATCCACCTTTACGGCAGCCGTATTGAAGGCGTCCTCCGGCTTGCCGCGCGAGCTCTCGACCTTAGGCTCGTCCTCCGTTTCCAGATGGGTCGCAATCACCGGCTTTTCTTCGCTGTACTTCACTTTGACTGCCGAAGCCGCTGCCTGCGCCTGCTCGAATGTTTGCGCAACCACGACTGCGACATATTGTCCGTAGTAGCGAATGACGTCATCTTCGAAAGGCGGACGCCTCTCATCCAGATAGGCCGAAAAATCCGATCCAGGAGCAACCCGGTAGAGCGGTCCCGCATTCGCCCGATGATAGATCCCCTGAACGCCCGGCATCTTCTCCGCCGCAGCGGTATCCATGTTGACGATCTCCCCGTTGGCAATGGTGCTGCACACCGGCACCGCGTACAGCATCCCGGGAAAGTGATGATCGGAGGAATACTTCGCGGCGCCGCTCACCTTGAGGGGGCCATCAATACGCGGCAACGCGCCGCCGATAGTAGAAGGAACCTTGATCTGGTTGGTCGCCATAATATCTCCGCTCGGCGTTATGCCGTTTTCGTCGCCAATGTGAGCGCGTGCGTCAGGCAGCGTTTAGCCAGCTCGACTTTGAATCCGTTCTCGCTCTGCGGACGAGCATTGCGCAACGCCGCACTGGAAGCTTCCCGAAAGACGGCAGGATCCACCTTCTTCCCTTCGAGAACCTTTTCCGCTTCGGGCGAACGCCACGGCCTGGTGCCGACCCCACCCAACGCGATCCGGACTCGCCTGAACCTGCCGTCTGCGACCTCCACCACCACCGCCGCCGAAGACAGTGCGAACTCATAGGAGGCGCGATCACGCAGCTTCAGATAAACAGACTTGGTTCCTGGCCGCGCCGCCGGCAGCGTAACAAAAATGATGAGATCGCCAGGCTCCATCACATTCTCGCGGTCCGGCGTGTTGCCGGGCAAAAGGAAGAAGTCGTGAATCGCGACCTCGCGTTCGCCCTTCGCCCCTTGAATATGAATCGTTGCTTCAAGCGAGGTGAGAGCAACATTCATGTCTGACGGATTTGTGGCAAGGCAGTGCGGGCTCGTGCCAAGAATTGCAAGTGTGCGGTTCTCTCCCTCAAGCGCCGAACACCCCGAGCCGGGATCGCGCTTATTGCAGGCCGTCGCCGTATCGCGGAAATAGACGCATCGCGTCCGTTGCAGAAGATTCCCGCCCGTGGTCGCCATGTTGCGTAGCTGCGCCGACGCGCCCGAAAGCAGAGCCTGCGAAAGCACAGCGTAGTCGCTCTGAATGGTTGGATCGTGCGCCAGGTCCGAATTGCGAACAAGCGCCCCGATCTTGAGACCGCCATCCGGCAGCTTCTCAACCTTATCGAGCGGCAGACGATTGATATCAACCACCTGCGTCGGCCGCTCGACATTCAGCTTCATCAGGTCGAGTAGCGTCGTTCCGCCGGCGACGAATCGCACCTGAGCGCCCTGCTGGGCAGTCGGCGACTGCGCGCCGGCCTGAATCGCCTGCGACATATCCTGCGCGCGGGTGTACTTGAATGTATCCATAACCGGAGCTCCTGCTGTGTTAAGCCCTTTGCCTTACCTGTTGAATCGCCGCAACGATGTTGGGATATGCTCCGCAGCGGCAGATATTGCCGCTCATCAGCTCCTTCACGTCAGCATCCGCCGGCCCACACGGCTCTTTCAGAAGCGCTACAGCCGACATGATCTGTCCAGACGTGCAGTAGCCGCACTGATATCCATCGTGCTCGACAAACGCCGCCTGCATCGGATGAAGATTTCCCGGCTGCCCGACGCCCTCAATCGTCGTGATATCGTCGCCCTCGTGCATGGTCGCGAAGGTCAGGCAGGAGTTCACGCGGCGTCCATTCACGTGCACCGTACAGGCTCCGCACTGCCCGTGATCGCACCCCTTCTTTGTGCCCGTCAGTTGCAGGCTTTCGCGCAGGCAGTCAAGCAGGGTGGTCCGAGGATCGATATTCACGCTCACCTGCTTGCCGTTGACCTTCAGGCTGACCGCAACCGCCCCGGCAATCGGCGGTCCAGGCGCGCCCGGGACCGTTTCCACCGGTGTCTGCTGCGCCGCCGCTGCCAGCGGCCGTGTGGTCGCCACCACTCCTGCAACGCCGAGCTGCGAGAGGAATGATCGCCGGCTTACGTTGCCCACCAGCGACTCCTGCCTGCCTGGTTTTACCTCGTCGCGCATCTTACCTCCTTGTTCTAAAGCCAGTTCGTTCGTTTGTTCTGAAGCTCTGCTTCTCGAAAGGCTACACCCTTGTTCGATTGCAATGTTACCTGCACCGCTGCCCGCGTGTGAGCATTATCGGGCCGATGCCATCCCTGTGGTTTGTGAACGCCCTCAGGTGACGAGCGAAAGCAGCAGCGTAAGCGCCAGCCCGCACACCGAAATGATGGTTTCACAGATGGACCAGGTCTTGATCGTATCGGTGACGCTCATGTCGAAGTACTCCTTTACCAGCCAGAAGCCACCGTCATTTACATGGGAGAAGAACAGCGAACCGGCGCCCGTCGCAATCGCCAGCAGTTCCGGCCGAACTCCGGCGGCGTGCGCGGCGATGGGAGCAACGATACCGGCGGCCGTGCTCATGGCGACGGTAGAGGAGCCCGTGGCAAGGCGGATCAGTGCCGCCACCAACCACGCCATCAGCAGGAGCAACAAGTGGGTATGCAGCGCCAGGGTAACAATCGCATGCGAAACGCCGCTATCCTGAAGAATTCGCCCGAACCCTCCGCCCGCTCCCACCAGCAGAGTGATGGTGGCCGTGGGCGCCAGGCATTCATGGGTGAATTTAAGGATGGTCTCACGCGTAAAGCCACGCATCCGTCCCAGCGTTATAAAGCTTGCGAGCACACCGATGAGCAGCGAAATATCGGGATTTCCCACGAGCCGCAGTCCGTCATTGATCCTGCTGTTGGGCGCAGACAGAAAACTCGCGCAGCTGCCTAGCAGCATCAGCGCTACCGGCAGCAGAATCGTCGCTACTGTGATCCAGAAGCCGGGCAGGCTCGTCTCTTCGCCGTGGTCGACAAACTGCGCCGCCATCGGATTCTCTTCCGCAAGTGAGATATGCCGCGCAATGAACTTCGCATACAGAGGCCCGGCAAGAGCCGCAGTAGGAATTCCGATCAGCAAGGCATAAAAAATCGTGCGGCCTACATCGGCATTGAAGATTGTGACGGCCAGCATCGCCGCCGGATGCGGCGGCATCAGCCCGTGAACAACCGAGAGCCCTGCCACCATCGGTAATCCCACCAGAACCAGCGACGTCTGCGTGCGCCGCGCCACGGAAAACGCGATGGGAATGAGCAACACAAAACCGACCTCAAAGAAAACCGGCAGGCCGATAAGAAAGCCGATCGTAGCCATCGCCCAGTGCACGTTCTTCTCGCCAAAAAGATTGATCAGCGTGTAAGCGATTCGGGCCGCGCCGCCCGACTCGGCCATCATCTTGCCCAGCATTGTGCCCAGCCCGACAACAATTGCGATGTGTCCCAGCGTGTTGCCCAGGCCGACCTCGAATGATTTGACAATCGCGGCCGGCGGCATGCCCGCGACGATGGCCAGCGCCAGGGAGGTTAGAAGCAGCACGATGAACGGGTTGAGCTTGACGACTGCGATCAGCAGGATAAGGACGATAACAGCGCTTAGAGCCGCGAGCAGCAGAAAGACACCATGGTGGTCGATCATAGGAGCGAAGGCAGCGATCCCCTTTCCGACGAAAACGGCTTGACTTCAGATACAGATCCTCCAGCGATCAGGATGCAGGAGGCTTATAGGCGACGCAATCAATCTCCACCCTGCAGTCAACCACCATGCTCGACACAACGCACGCCCGCGCCGGAGGATGCTCGCCGAAGTAGTGCCGGAATACAGCATTGAAGGACTGGAAATCGCGTGCATCGTCGAGCCATACACCGCACCTCACCACATGCTCCGGGCCGTAACCGGCTTCGTCGAGAATTGCCAGCAGGTTCTGAATCGCCTGATGAGCCTGCACGACGATGTTTCCTTCGACAACCTCGCCGTTGACCATCGGCACCTGGCCCGACACGTAGAGCCAGCCGTCGGCCTGTACGGCGCGCGCAAAAGGCAGATGCTGCCCGCCCGTGCCCGCTCCACCTTCCACTCCGTAGCGCTTGATGCTCATCCATGCTCCTCGAGTTGCAGCGAATCAGAAGCTTTATTTGTAATTGTTGCTGATCTTTTTATGAACTTTCCGCCGCGGTGCCCGGTGGGAATGCCGTTACGATACGAAAGCACACCGTTGACCCACACACGTTCGATGCCTTCCGCAGGACACACCGGATTATCGAAGGTAGCGGTGTCGCGAATCGTCCTGGGTTCGAAGAGCACGAGGTCTGCAAGATAACCCTTGCGTATCAGCCCGCGGTCTGCAAATCCGAATCGCGCAGCCGAAAGGCCCGTCATTTTATGAACAGCTTCGGTAAGTGAAAATAGCTTCTCATCCCGGCTGTATCGCCCCAGCACCCTCGGGAATGTGCCCCAGAGTCGCGGATGCGGTAGCGGATCGTTGGGCAGCCCGTCCGAGCCGATCATCGTCGCCGGATGGCACAAGATCCGTCGCATATCGTCCTCGGAAATGGTGTGGTAGATAGCCCCGGCGGGTTGCAGACGCCGCGCCGTTTCTGTCTGGCCCATCCCCCAATCCTGCGCAATATGCGCCAGCGTCCGCCCTCCCATCTCCGGATACGGCTCCGACCATGTGATCCGGATGTCCACGCGCTCATCCACTTGGCGCAGATCGAGCGTGCTCGAACCGGCAGCGTACGGATAGCAGTCCCACCCCACAGGCTGCGAGGCCCGCACCCCATCCAGTTCCTGCAATACCTCGCCGCTGCGTCCCCAGTTATCGACGCCCGCGCATTTAAGGTGCGAGACCACCACCGGCACACGGCATTCACGGCCAACGGTAAAGGCCTCGCGCAATGCGTCGATGATGGCTTCAGTCTCGCTGCGCAGGTGCGTCGTATACAGGCCACCGGCGCGCGCGAGCGGTTCGGCAAGAGCCAGAACCTCATCGATGGTAGCGCGGTTGGCTGACAGATACGCGAGCCCGGTACTCAACCCCAGCGCACCACCATCGAGAGCCTCGATCAACTGGCAGCGCATGCCTTCGACTTCGTTCCTGGTCGCGGCTCGATCAAGCCGATCCATGTGATTATTGCGCAGCGCCGTGTGCCCAACCAGCGCTGCGACGTTCACCGCGGGCCGCGCAGCGTCGACGGCTGCGATATAGGCAGCGAATGTGGGATATCGAAACACGGTTGCGTCCCCGAGCAGGTTCATGGGGTCCGGAGGATCACCCTTCAACCGAACTGGCGCAGCGCTGATGCCGCAATTGCCCACAATCACGGTCGTCACTCCCTGCGAGAGCTTGGGCAGCATTTCCGGGGTGCGGATCACATTCGTGTCGTCGTGCGTATGTACGTCAATGAAGCCCGGAGCAAGCACATGGCCTGCGCCATCGATTACTTCTCCGGCAGCGTAGTCGAGCCGCGATCCCACCGCGTGGATGCGATCATCCGCGAGTGCGACGTCGGCAAGCAAAGGCTCACTGCCGCTGCCATCAACCACAAGGGCATTTCGGATAAGGGTGTCGCAGCCAGGCATAGGAACTGCCTCAAAGATATACGCTACGTTGCTCCAGCATCCAAGTCCCGGACACGGACCGGAAGGCATCGCCACAAGATATGCTGGCTTTAGCTACTTATTGCACAGAAGGTCACAGTGACGACTGAGAAACGCGATACACGGATTGCCCCTCATCACAAAGGACTGGGCTTACTGACGAATCCGGTCGAGGCGGCCGACATTGCCGGACTCGGATGGAACCTGTTGCGCGAAGACCTCAGTCTGCCTGTCGCCGTGCTCTATCAGGATAAGCTGCAGCACAACCTAGGCTGGATGCAGCAGTTCATCAGCGAATACGGCATGAAGCTCGCGCCCCACGGCAAGACCACCATGGCTCCCCGCCTCTTCGAAATGCAGTTGCAGGGCGGCGCCTGGGGCATCACGCTGGCGACCGCGCACCAGACCCGGATTGCCTACGAACACGGCGTCCGGCGTGTCCTGATGGGAAACCAGCTGGTGGGCCGGCAAAACATGGCGATCATCTCGGACTTACTCCGCGACCCTTCGGTCGAATATTTCTGCCTTGTAGACTCGGCCGAAAACGTCGAGCAGCTAGGAATGTTCTTCCGCGCCGGAGGGCAACGATTGCAGGTCCTGATTGAACTGGGAGCCGACGGGGGCCGAACCGGCGTACGCGACGATGCACAGCTCAAGTCACTTCTGGCTGCTCTCGACCGATGGCGCGGCACAATTTCGCTGAGCGGGGTTGAATTTTTCGAGGGCGTGTTCGACGACGAAGCCGTGATCCGCAGTTTGGCGGAACGCGCCGTCCATGTGACCGGTGAATTACTGACGCAAGGCCGCTTTGATCGCCAACCCGCTTTGCTTACCGGCGCAGGCTCGGCCTGGTACGACGTGGTGGCCGAAGTCTTCTCCGGGGCCGGCCTCGGAGATCAGGTCGAAATTGTGCTCCGCCCCGGCTGCTATCTCACCCATGATGTCGGCAGCTATCGCCGCGCGCAGGAGAGAATCCTTGCTCACAACCCGATCGCGCAGCGAATGCATTCCGGCCTCGTTCCCGCCCTGCAGGTATGGGCTTACGTGCAGTCCGTTCCTGAAAAGGAAAAGGCGATCGTCTCGTTAGGCAAGCGGGACGCGGCCTTCGATGCCGGCCTGCCGATCCCGGCCCTGCACTACCGTCCTGGCCGCGCTGCGCTGGTTGCTGCTCCGGCGCATTGGAGCCTCAACCGGATGATGGATCAACATGGCTTCCTGCAAATTGAAGAGGGCGACGACATCCACGTGGGCGATATGATCGGCTTCGACATCTCCCATCCCTGCCTGACCTTCGATAGGTGGCGAGTCCTGCCGGTCCTCAATGCGGATTACCAGGTCATCGACATAGTTCAGACCTACTTCTGACCACCTGCGGGCAGCATACGAATCGTATGCTGCCATTTCATAACGCTGTCCGGCCACGTAGTCACTGGAAGTTCAGTCCGCCGCAGCCCGTAGCCATGCCCGCCTGGGCGTAGATGTGCAACTCTGCGGGAACCCCGGCATTCTTGAGCGCCATGAAATAAACAATCGCGTTCTCGACGTGTACCGTATCGTCCTCCGCCTGAACAATAAAGCTGGGAGGCGTCTGCACCGTAGGGTGAATCTCCGGATTTGGTGCAAAGTTTTGCTCGGCCAGCGCGAGATAGCCCGGATACACGATCACTGCAAAATCCGGGCGGCAGCTTAGCTTGTCAGCCGCGTCCACCGGATCATAGAGGCGCTGATCGAAATGCGTGCTGAGCGCGGCGGCGAGGTGCGCTCCCGCTGAAAAGCCCAGAACTCCGATACGGTTCGGATCGATGTGCCATTCCGCAGCGTGCTCGCGCACCATGCCGAGTGCGCGCTGCGCATCCTGCAGAGCTGCCGCAGACTTCGGATACGGCCCAGTATCGGGCACGCGATATTTCACCAGCACACAGGTGATGCCCTCGCTAGTCAGCCAGTCGCACACCTCTGTACCTTCGAGATCAATGGCGAGAATCTTGTACGCGCCTCCCGGAAACACAACAATGCCCACGCCCGTGTTCCCGGTCTTGGGCGAATAGACAGTCAGAGTCGGCGTCGAGACGTTTCCGATGTGGATCACAGGCTTCCCCGCTACGATGTGATCCTTCGCCGTCGTGGTATCACCTTCCGGCTCGGGATTCGGCTGCGCACCCGGAGCGCCGCCGGGCCACAGAGGAAGTGTGATGTGATCGGCAGTCGGCGGCCATGCAGGCTGCTGCGCATATATTGCAGCCGGTAGACAAAAAGCACACATCACGAAGAACGCGGATTTGCGCATAGTCAGAACCATAAGGTCGGATTGAGTTCGCTCACGAGATGAAACGGACAGCATCAATAGATTAGTTTGAGGGAAAACTGGATCTGCCGCGAGTTCCCCGCGGTCTTACTGATGATTCCAAATCCAGACCCTTCTATCGTGTTGGCCGGTAGCCCCATGTCCACGATGTTGAACAGGTTGAAGAACTCCGCTCGGAACTGCAGATCGAATAGCTCGATCCCACTCTTGCGCTGTCCGACGGGCGTGTCCTTAATGAACGCGAAGTCGTAGTCGTAGAAGGCCGGACCGCGAAACGAGTTCCGGCCAACCGAGCCGAAGTAGCCGCTGTTCGGGCCTGTACCTCCCGGAAGGTTAATTGGAATTGAAAAGAACGATGCATTGGCCGCCCCACGGCCAAAATAATCCTCGCGCCGCTTCCGCGCTGTCGAAAGATCCGGTGTACCAATCTGATCCGGCCTGTCCACACCATTCGATCCCGCGCCCGTCTGCTGCACACCCGAATACACTGTGAACGGCGATCCGCTGGTTAGCGTCGAAATCACCAGCATCTCCCACCCCGCAGTAATCTTCCGGCTCACGCCCTGGAGAAATCCGACGCCGTCCACATGCAGATCCTGCGCCGCGCTTAGCGTGAATGCATTCGTGACATCGAAGTTCGACGGTCCCTTCTCCAGATGCGTGTTGTATGGGTCCTGCGGAAACGGCACAACCGTGGCCCCGGTACTTCCCGTGCCCCCGCTCACCAGGCTCGTATCGTCGAGCGATTTGCTCCACGTGTAGCTAGCCTGCACCCCGGGACCGCCGTGCGGAAATGTACCTGTCAGAGATGTCTGCAGCGCGTTATACGTCGAATGCGCCGTGCCCGTAATCACGTTCTCTACGCCGAATCCGCCGATCACATTCCCCGAGTTGTCGAACTGCGTGTGAGGCGCGAACTCGGCACTCGCTCCGGGATAAGCATTCGGAAAGCTCGTGCGCGGCAGATGGGAAGCGGTTGTGCCCACGTAGCTAATGTCTGCCGTCAGTTTGCCGAACTGGCGTTCCAGTCCCAGGGTCCATGTATATAGCCACGCGTTGCCAAACGACGGATCGATCGCGCTGAGATTCAGCGGGCTTAGCGCTCCGCTTGGCGTCAGAGATGCCACGTCTTTCTGATACCGGTCCACATCCATCACCGTGTTTGCCGGAACATCCTTCGTCGTGTGGCTCGGAAAGATATTCGCTCCGCTCGGCGTATATACGCCTGGCAACTGCGCGGGAGTGATCTGGAATCCATACTGAATCGGCGCACCTTTCGCGGCCGTTAATCGTGGATACACCACAAACGGAGTCGAGCCGGTAAGAAAGTTGTCCTGCCAGATGTTCGGCGGGATCACCGTGAGCCCACCGCCCGCGTGCGCTTGCAGTGTGTCCGTCACCTTCCATGTAAGCTGCACACGCGGCATAAAGCCATCGAGATTCGTCTTGTATCCGGGCTGCGGATTGATCGCAAATTCCTGATCGGGGCCGTAGTTCAGAAAGCTCGAAGTCCGCTTCGCCCGCTCCGAAATGGGCGTGTAGATCTCCCACCGCAGCCCGTAATCGAGCACCCACCGATCAGAAATCTTCCACGTATCCTGCGCATACACCGCGCCCATATTGCGATTGATGGCCGCCGGCCCGATATGCGGCCCATTCGAGAAATACGGGGGAGCAATCGCCCGCGTGTAAACGAACGGGCTCCCGGATAGGAAACTCGAAAGCGTATCCGGCAAAGGATCGCCGGCATTAACGTTATGCATGCCGCTCTGCGACGGAATATTGGCAAGTGCGTACGCCGTCCCGCCGCCAAAATCGTATTCGCCATTTGGACTGATCCCGAAAAATGACGTGTCGCGGTTCAGCCTTACTTCTCCTCCGGCCGAAATCGTGTGGCTTCCCTTGTTGATGGCAAAGCTCTGCTGCAGCTGGAAGAGATTTCCGTAGGCGCTCATCACCGAGCCCCCCGCCGTGTTGAAACCCTCAAACAGCGCATCATTGAATTTAACCGCAGGATCCGTGTAGTCCTGCGTGGGAAATGAAGGAGTGCTTCTGGTTATGCTGAACTCCGTCTGCATCGAGAGGTTGGGCGAAGCCGTGCGCGTAAATGTGAAGGCAACATTGCGCTGCCGATCAATGTAGGTCACGCCGAAAAGCGGATCGATCGTCGTCTGGTCCGGGTTGGTCGTCGGTCCGGTGATGTTGTTGAAATTGAACTGCCCAAAGAACTCGTTCTTGTCCGAAAGCTTATGGTCCAGCCGGATAGAAAACTGATCGGCATCCGTGTTGACCTTCGAATACGTCGCGTACGTGTGCACCCCGTAGGATCCTGTGGGCAGGTTCGGCAACGGATATCGCGCCAGAATCCCGGCAATCGACGGATCAACCGGCACGTACAGCACGTCGCCCGGATAGGCAGTCGCGTCATAGCCCTTACGCTCCAGTTCCGTCGGCACCGGCAGCACCTGCGTCGTTCCGAGTACTTGGCGGAAGCCCTGATACTCCCCGAAATAAAATGTCTTTCCTCGCCCGTCGTAAATGTGCGGAAGCACAACCGGGCCGCCATTGGTGAATCCAAACTCATTTCGCCGGAACGGCGGAATACGCCCCGGAGTCTCCGGCGTCGCGTGATCGAAGTAGTTCCGCGCATCCAGCGCCGAATTGCGCAGAAACTCGAAGAACGAGCCATGGAACCCGCTGCTCCCCGATCGCGTGATGATGTTCGTAAATCCCGACGCGCCCTGTCCGATCTTCGCGGGCATCCAACCCGACGACGACTGAATCTCCTGCACTGCATCCACGTTGAAATTCGAGAAAGTGGAGCCTCCCATTTCCGGATCGCTGATGTCCGCGCCATTCATCGCAAACACTGCCTCCACACCGCGCTGCCCGTTGATGGCGAACTGCGCAGTGAAGTTGGTCGCGCCGTTCGCGTCCGTCATCGTACCCGCTGCCATCAGCAGCAGTGCGCTGAAATCCCGCTTGTTCAGCGGAAGCTCATTTACTTTCTGGCTGGTCAGCTTTTCTTCGCCTTCGGTGTCGGACGGCTCTTGGGGCGCCACGCTCAGCACAAGTCCCTGGTCGGTCATCGTCAACAACATCGACTGCACCCCGGCGATCACATCGATCAGGTGTGCAAACTTCATCGCGTGCCCGCTCACGTTTACTCTCAGCTGATATTGGCCGGGCGCCAACCCGCTGAATTGGAACTTGCCCAGGCCATCGGTGGTGGCCCAAACCGCACCGGCGGAACCTGTCAGATGCACGATAGCGCCAGCCACCGGCGATCCTGCCGCGTTCTGCAGCGATCCCTGAAGGACAGCTGGGGTTTCCTGCGCCCGTGCCCCCACTGCAAACGAGAAAATCGCGCAAAGCAGGAGAAGCCAGAGCGATTGGGAGATCCAGCTAACCGACCGCGGGCCCGATGTAATTCTTGGGGGAATACAGTCCTCTTCGTGGGTGGAGAGTTGGCGTCAATCTTTCGATCGCTTCGCGCAAAATGCGAAGGTATCACTCAATTAATATCGTAGTCAAACGTTTTAGCTTTAGCTTCAGGATGCAATGAGCTACTCACCCGCCTGAATGGCTTCAGAGTAGAGCAGATGAAAATGATGCACACCCTTCTCCTGTTTCACGCTGTAGCGTCCCGTCTCGTAGGACTGTGACTTCAGGTTTCGATGGACGACTTCGCAGATGTGCCCGTCCTCAAGTTGAATCTCGTCACTGAATCGCATCGTTTCATCAATCGCGGTCTCCTGATCGGGTGGAAAATACCATTCGAAGATGGCGACACAGGTTTCGGGCCCGGTAGGCAGAACAATATTTAGCGAGACATTATCCGGATAGCAGTTGAGCATCCAGTTCGGAAAGATCCAGAAATACTCGGCGCTCAGATCGCCCTCGGCCTGCTTGTAACGCCTATCGGTGGTTGATTCATTCTCGGGTCCGCGGATCGGACTGAACTGGAGCGAATGATTCGCAAACAGCGTTGTCGTATAGCTTCCATAATCGAGTTCCCGGTTCAGCGACGGATGCACACTCGGCAGGTGGTATCCCTCAAGATAGTTGTCGATGTAAACCTTCCAGTTGCATTGCATGTGATATTCGCGGCGTCCACGCAGTTGCATTTGTCCGAAACGGTGCTTTCCCGCCTGCTCCGGCAATTCACGCAGCGCATTGAGCAGCGGGGGAGCGCCAGGATCGAGATTCACGAAGACCTGACCCTCCCACTCACCGACTTGAATCGGACGCAGCCGAAGCTCCTCGGCACAGAAGCTCTCCACACCTTCCATCTCCGGAGCATTCACCAGCCGCCCATCGAGCGAGTAGGTCCATCCGTGATAGCCACAGCGGAAAACCTTGCGCGATCCGCATCCCTCCGCAGCCGGCCCCGCCCGATGCCGGCAGACATTGTAGAAGCCGCGCAGCACTCCGTCGGAGCCTCGCACTATCACCAGCGGCTCACCGAGCAGATCTACAGTGATGTAATCGCCTGGGTTACGCACCTGCTCCGAGCGGCCGACGATTTGCCACGTTTGCCAGAAAATCTCGCGCTTCTCAACTGTGAGAAGTTCAGGATTGACGTAATAATTCGACGGCAATGTACTCGCGCATTCGATCACCGGACTGACAATCGCCGGATCGACAACCGCGTTGGAGAGTATTGGAAAGCTCGGCGCCATCGTTAAGCGACCTCTTCGTAGAACGAAATGGATTATATCCAAGCGATCCCAACTGCACCCACCGCAGAGCGCCACAAAACACAAAACCCGCCGGTAAGGCGGGTTCTGTGGTACTCAGGTTGGTGGATGATAACTTACATTCCGTTTTGGCTGTTGCTGTTCTCGTCCGTGTGAAGCACGCGGTATGTGGCATTGCCGTGCGACCAGACCAGCAACAGCAGATCTTTGCCGGCCGGGCTTGCATGAACATCGCTAGCGAACTGCTGAGCGGAAGAAACAGGCTGGCGGTCCACTTCCAGGATCACGTCTCCAGGGGCAAGGCCGGCATCGTCTGCCGGACTGGCTGGCCGCACATTCTCAACCACAGCGCCCTTTACCTGCGACGGAACATTCAGCTGTTGCCGTGCATCCTGCGTCAGGTCATCGACCGCCAGGCCCAGTTTTCCGGTCTTGCCCGGTCCGCCGTTGCCCTCATCGGCACTCGCCACCTGTGACCCGCCATGGAACTCGCCAACCTTCACATTCACGGTCTGCGGCTGGCCATCGCGAATAATCCCCAGCTCGATCGACGCGCCCGGGGAAATCTCGCTCACCGCCACCTGCAGCGCGCCGCCGTTCAGAATTTTCTTTCCATTCAGTTCATCAATCACGTCGCCCGCTTTCAGACCCGCACGGCTGGCCGGCGAATCAGGAGTCACCTGGGAGACGATCGCGCCTGTCGTATCCTTCAGCTTGAAGAAGCTGTAGTTATCCGGCGTTACGTCGTTCATGCTGATGCCCAGATATCCGTGATGGACTGTGCCCGTCTTGATCAGCGACTCAGTGACGTCGCGCGCAATCTGGGACGGAATCGCGAATCCTGCGCCGGCAAACGAACCGCTGTTGGAGATGATGAAGGTGTTAATTCCGATCAGCTCTCCATGCGCATCCACGAGTGCTCCGCCGGAGTTGCCGGGATTAATCGCCGCGTCTGTCTGAATGAACCCGCCCGGTTTGCGGGCATCGTCCGAATAGGGATTCGGCCGGTCGAGCGCGCTCACAATGCCCCGCGTAACCGAAAACTGGAAATAGCCAAACGGGCTGCCGAAAGCCAACACCGTCTGTCCAGGATGCAGCTTGGTCGAATCGCCCCAGGGAATGTTCGGCAGGCCGTGGCCATCGATCTTGATGACGGCCAGGTCAGTCAGCTTGTCGGTGCCGATCACTTTCGCATTGAAGGTGCGGCGATCGTTCATCGTCACGCGAATCTGGGTCGCTCCATCAACCACGTGGTTATTCGTCACGATGTACCCGTCAGGCGAGATAATCACGCCGCTGCCGATTCCATGCTCAATCTGCGGCTGCTGCGGGGTCATCTGGCCGCCGAACGGACCGCCCGGTCCGAAGAACTGGGAGAATCCCGGCGGCAGGTTCTGCTGCTGCCCCCGGCCGTCGTCGTCGCTGGCGTTTCTCTCCGACGATCCGCGCGAGGTCACAGCTACGTTGACAACAGCCGGCGTAACCCGTGCCGCCACCGTCTCCACCGCGTGATCCAGATCGACCAGCGACGAAACGCTGCTGTCATCGAGCGGGGCCATATAGCCGTCGGCGGCGTGAACCCCATTGTGATGAATGAAAAATGCGGCTCCCAGAACCAGGGCGGCCGCCGTGCCGGCAGGCACAGCGACCCGCGCCGTCCTGCCAATTAATTTATTAGTTGTTCCAGGCATAGCAAAACCTCATACGTGCTTGAAATGGTTAGAGTTGAATGACGAGCCAACCGTCTTCGGTAGGCAGAGCGGCATAGGCGTGCTCAGGGCTTACGGCGAGCACTACCCCAGGACGACCATATGGATCAGCAGGCGCCGACGTAAGGACGACGAAGCGCTGCATTCCGGTAGAAGCTTGTCTTGCCCGCGACGCGGCGGAAGCAGGTGGGATCGCCGGGATTACCGTGGAAGGTGTCGACGCCAGCGCTTTGCGGGCTTTGCTCCGCGCCGGCTTCAACGCCGGGCGTGAAGGCAGCGAGGTCTTCAGCAGCGTCTCATGCGGAGACGCTGCGGGATGAAATACTGCCGGCTGGAGAGTCGCGGCAGGCAGGGACCGCGCCGACACCGGGACAATCCGGGCCGCCGCTCCAGCAGAGATTGGCGCGGACAGCTCCGCCAAGGGCTCGGCATAAGTGAACGACACAAGATGCGGGCACTGGGACAATCCAATCCCCGCGCCCAGCAGGGCAATCACCATCCCGCCCGAAGCCAGCCGCATCTGCAGAGGGCTCATGCTCTCTTTGCGCCGCAAAATGCTGTGTACCCGGCGGGTCAGCTCTGACTGCCGCTCCCACGCACCCAGCGACAGCGATGCGGCACGGCAGTCTTTGGAACGCTCCGCCAAGCTCACCAGGCAGCTCGCATAGGCGCCCGGAGCGTGAGTCGACTCAAGTACGCAGTCGTCGCATGCCAGCTCGCGCTCGAAGCAAAGCCGCCGGTCGATCCACATCAGCACCGGATTCAGGGGGAACAGCACGAGGCCGATCTTCTGAAAGAGGTTGATCCAGTCGTCCGCCCGACTGATGTGTCCGGCTTCGTGGAGCACAATCTGCTCCAACTCAGCCGGCGTCAGCTTCTCGAACAGCCACTCTGGAATAAGGATTCGCGGCGAGAAAAATCCGATTACGCTCGGCCGGTCGATCTCCCTCGAGGTACAGAGCTGGACGCCTCGCGAGCCAGGAAGGACAGAGCCCAGATCCGCCGGCACTGGAGTTGCTCTCTTCCACAACCCGTGCAGCCGCAGACCGCTGATCGCAAGCTTTGCCGCGCGCGCCAGCGAAAAAACCAGCCACACCGCGGCGATCGCATAGCTCCAGCGCACGTCCAATTGAATTCCTCCGCCCGTCGAGGCAATCCCCGCGTGCGACCGGCTCACCCAGGCTTGAATAAACGGCAGCAGCAGGATTACCACGAAAACCGCGCTCCACACTGCAAACCGAACTGCAGCCATCATCTTCGGCACGAACCGCAGTCCAAGGGCGACGGCAACCGCAAGCAGAACACCCTGCCACAGGCTCGATACAAACGCCGCGGCCGCAAACTGCGAAAGCCCTTCGATCGATTGAAGAATATTCAGACCCATGATCACTGAACACTCTCCGCTTTCTCTTGTTCTGCGCTGGCAATCGCGTCCTTCAGGCGCTCCAACTCCTCAGGAGTCACTTCATCATCCCGCAGCAGAGAAAGCAGCAGGCGCTCCCGCGAGTCGCCGAAGAAGCGCTGCATGATGTGGCGAATCTCCGTCTTGCTCGCCTCATGCTCGCCTACACACGCACTGTAGATAAACGCGCGGCCCTCCTGCCTGTGCTCTACGTATCCCTTTTGTTCAAGAATGCGGATGGTCGTCAGGACAGAATTGTAGGCCAGAGTCGCCCCGTCGGGCATCGCGGACACCAGATCCCCTACCGCCGATTCCCCCCGACGCCAGAGAATTTTCATGAGCCTTAACTCGGCTTCGGTCAACGTGATGGACTTCTTTGGTGGCATGATCACACGGAGCGTCTCGCCCCACGGGACAGGCGCTCTAATCCCTTCGACGAACAACTAATCGATTAGTTAGCAGAATAATTCACAAAGACGCGTTTGTGAAGTCTTGCCCAGCAGACTATCCCGGCAAAATCCTATCTGGCAGAATCAACGGCCACCCTTATACTCGTCTCCATGTCTCGCACGTCCGCTCTCACTGCTCTACTCTCCCTTGTTCTCGGCACAGCTCTCGCCGCTGCATCTGCGCTGGCGCAGACCCCTCCCGCTCCGGCGTCGCCCCACGCGATGACGCTGGATGACATCTTCCGCTTTCAGGACGTCGGTGATCCCCAGGTCTCCCCGGATGGCCACTGGGTCGCCTACACGTTGAGCCACATCGACACCGCCGCCGACAAGCGCATCACCGACACTTGGATGGTGAGCTGGGACGGCTCCCAGGATATCGAGCTGACCTACAACACCGAGTCGTCCGCCAGCAGTCCCCGCTGGAGCCCCGATGGAAAATACCTGTCATTCGAGGCCGACCACCCGGGTAAGGCGAAGGGCACCCAGGTATGGGTATTGGATCGCCGCGGCGGTGAGGCCCGGCAGCTGACCGATGTGAAGGGACATCTCGGCGCCTACGCGTGGTCGCCCGACGGCAAGAAGCTGCTTCTGACCATCAAGGCAGACGACGAACCCGAAAAGGCTGATGACAAGAATGGCGAGAAGAAAGAAGATAAGCCCAAACCCATCGTCATCGACCGCTACCACTTCAAGCAGGACGTCCAGGGATATCTCTCCGGCACCAACCGCAATCTGCTCTACATCTATGACATCGGCACGCAGAAGCTTGAAAAGCTGACCAACGACACCGCCCACGACGAGGGCAATGCTGTATGGTCTCCCGACGGGTCGAAGGTCGCCTATGTCAGCAACCACGACCCCGACTGGGATCGGACCATTAACACCGACGTATGTGTAGTCGATGCCGCCCCCAACTCGACGCCCAAAAAACTGACCGACTTTAAGGGCGAAGACGGCGGCCGCATTGCCTGGAGTCCGGACAGCAAGTGGATCGCCTACACCCAGGGCAGCGATCCGAAATATGAGGAATACAACCTCAACGAGCTGGCCATCGTTGGCGCCGACGGAACCGCCCCCCGGATTCTGACCGCGATACTCGACCGCAGCGTCTCCACGCCACGCTTCTCACCTGACGGCAAGACCATCACCGTTCTGGTCGAAGACGACCGGTCGGAATATCCCCTGTCGGTAGATGTTGCTGACGGCACAACCAAGCGCCTGATTGACGATCCCGGCGTTGCGTTCACCCAGAATGACGGGAACGGCCATCGTGTATTGATCTGGACCACCGATTCCACGCCCGCCAATATCGTTGCCTTTGAAGATGGCAAGCTGCGCAAGCTCACCGGCCATAACGACGCCCTGATGGCGCAGTTGAAGCTGGGCACGACGCATGACATCACCGCCAAGGCCAAAGACGGTACCGAGGTGCACGGCCTTATCACTCTGCCGCCCGATGCTGTGGCCGGGCAGAAGTATCCCATGCTGCTCAGGATCCACGGGGGACCCAACGGCCAGGACGCCCACAGCTTCGTCGTCGAGCGGCAGCTCTTCGCGGCGCGCGGCTTCGCGGTGCTCAACGTCAACTACCGCGGCAGCTCGGGCCGTGGTCGTGACTACTCGCAGGCCATCTTCGCCGACTGGGGCCACCACGAGGTCGAAGACCTGCTCGCCTCGGTCGATGAAGCCGTCAAGGAAGGCTATGCCGATCCGGATCGTCTTGGCGTTGGCGGCTGGAGCTACGGAGGCATCCTCACCGACTACACTATCGCCAGCACCACGCGCTTCAAAGCTGCGACCAGCGGGGCCGGTGTGGGCAACCCCATCATGCTCTATGGAGTCGACCAGTACATCCACCAGTACGACAACGAGCTCCAGCCACCGTGGAAAGCACAGGAGACCTACATCAAGCTGGCCTATCCGCTTTATCACGCCGATCGCATCAAGACGCCCACGCTATTTATGGGTGGCGACAAGGACTTTAATGTTCCGCTCGTGGGAGGCGAGCAGATGTATCAGGCTTTGCGCAGCCTGAACGTCCCGACCGAGCTGGTCGTCTATCCCGGCCAGTTCCACGGCTTCACCCGGCCCAGCTTTATCCGCGACCGGTACCAGCGCTACTTCGACTGGTACGACAAGTGGGTTCTGGGGAAGACTCCCGCACCCGCGCCTCCAGCTCCGGCGAAGGGGGACTGAGAGAGCGGCCTACCCCCACCCCCTCCCTGTGGCTTGTAACCGATTGATTCTACAAGAGGGTAACTGTAACCGATTCATTCCAAATTACTAAACTGTAACCGTTTCATTCAAAAAGGTTTATCGAGCAAAACCGTTTTGATTCCAGGAAGCGGACTGTAACCGTTTCATTCTAAAGCGCAAAACTGTAATCGATTCATTTTAGGCTACTTGGTTTAGTTCAAGCGAAGACCAAAACAGGAAAGCCCGGCTGAACAACAGCCGGGCTTTTGACTCTCTACTTTAAGTATAGCGACAGGCGGGAAATTCCCGGCCAAAAAGCTGGGGGTCGCAGCCTGTGTCCAACCATTGCCTAGTTTGGCAATATATCTAGATGTCAAGAATCTTTTTGTCGAGATATTCATCTTATGTTTTGTGATGAGCCAGCAACAACCGATAACCGCCGCGAGACTCTGGTTGGTCCTCGCCAAAGCGCACCGCGCGCTGAGCGCGCATGTAGAGGAGAGCGTCGCACGGCACGGGTTGTGTCTGAGCGACTTCATGGCGCTTGAAGCGCTGCTGCATAAGGGTCCGCTGACAGTGGGAGAGATCGGCGCGCGGGTTCTGCTGGCCAGCGGATCGATGACTGCGGCCGTTGATCGCCTCGAAAAAATGGGGCTGGTGCGCCGCGAGTTCACCGAGAAAGATCGCAGGGCGCGGGTGATCCACCTCACGCCGGAAGGAAAACGGCAGGTGGAGAAGATTTTCGAAGCGCACTCGCGGGATCTTGAGGAACTGATGGCGGTTCTGGGGGCGGAAGAGCGCGCCGAGTTGTACGGACTGCTTAAGAAGGTGGGACTGGCCGCGGCAGCGGCCAAGGATGAACGAGTTTTATCGACGAAGGGAAGGAAGAAACACAATGCTACAGATACGGAGAAGTGAAGAACGGGGACATGCAGACCACGGATGGCTGGATTCGCACCACACGTTTTCATTCGCGGGGTATTACGACCCAAAGAACATGGGCTTTCGGAGTCTGCGCGTGATCAATGAAGACCGGGTGGCCCCAGGACGAGGCTTTGGAGCGCATCCGCACAGGGACATGGAGATCCTGAGCTACGTGCTCGAGGGCAAGCTGGCGCACAAGGACAGCATGGGACATGAAGAGGTGCTGGGGCCGAACGAAATCCAGCGGATGTCGGCAGGCACGGGCGTGGTGCACAGCGAATACAACGGATCGAAGACCGAGCCGGTGCATTTTCTGCAGATCTGGATCGAGCCGGCCAAGGACGGCGTGCCGGCGACCTATGAGCAGCTGGCTTTCGCCCCGGAAGAAAAACGCGGCCAGTGGAAGCAGCTGGCCGGGCCGGTCAAGGCTCCGGGGGTCTCGGTTATCAACCAGGACGCGAAGGTGTATGTCTCTGAGCTGGCGACTGGCGAGGAGATCGGCCATCAGTTCGCGGCCAAGCGATACGGGTGGCTGCACGTGATTCGCGGCGGCGTAACGGTGAATGGCAAGCAGCTTTCAACCGGAGACGCACTCGCCGTGAGCGATGAACCATCAATCACGGTAAAGGCTGACGAAGCGAGCGAGGTTCTACTGTTCGATCTGGCGTAATTGGTGAGAATGGCTGGGCGTTCTCTCCCGGCCATTCGACTTCCTCTGATCGCCAAAACCAACGCTCGCGGCACACCGGGTTTGCAGCATCACTAACTATGGCTACCAGCTGTCGTACGATTTGAACGGCAATGTTCAAGCTTCCACTGAGAGCTCGGCTGCAAATGGTGGACTTGGACTGTTTTGAACCCTGTGCTCTAAACGGAGGTCGAGCGAAGAAGTTGATGTTGTCATCATGCCTGCTGCTCGGAGTCTTTGCGCTGGCAGTCTGGAATGCGACGGCGCAGACCGAGCCGAATTGGAGCCTTATTCTGCCCGGAATGAGCGTTGCCGGAGTGGAGCTTGGCAGCAGCGCTTCTTCATTTCAGGCTGTATTCTCACACCATCCAGGACGAGCTGGCGCGCAAGTCGGAAGGTCCGGAGGAGCGGCGTGCCCTGACGCGGTCTACTACTGGAGCGATCTTGCCCGCGACCCAAGCGTTGTGACCGCCTACGTGAAAGACGGTGGAATTTCTCAGCTTTCCGTCCTTGGGCCGACGTTCTCGTTGCCAAATGGTCTCAAGACGGGGACGACGGAGGAGCAGGTCGAGCGAGCCTATCCCAAAGGGCAGATGTATGCTCTCTTGCAGAGCGGCAGCAAAGTTAATGGAGGCCGAGACTTGCATTACTGGGTGGACAAACGGGCGGGGGTGGCCTTCAAACTCGCATGGTGGCAAAGCAAGAAGCTGAGGTCTGTCAGTGGGATCGACATCTTCCCGAAGGGGTCCTACTATCGGGCTGAGGGGTGCATTTCGACGCCTCAGCAGTGGGAGAAGCTGAAATAGCCCGTCATGGCAGAAGCACATGTGGCTGCCTCAGACGGTGGCCTTGCCCTGATCCATGTACGAAGTACCGATCACCCGTCGCCCTCGATAGCCGTCGCTGCAGTCGCGTCCAGTAAGATAAAGACATAACTTTCTGGAAAAGACTTGATGCCAACACAACTAGAAAATGCCTTAACTGCCATGCTCGAGACGGCAGCCCGCGAGGCGGGCCTCGTCGTGATCTCGGCTGAGGCCGGAACGGACTTCAACCAGCATCCCACGGCCAGGTTTCGCCTGGGGTTAGCTGCCGACGCCCCTGCGGAGAAAGCCCTACAACTGGAGCTGAGCGAGGCCTTCGATTTTCGCAAGTCGGACCTGCTTCCGGAGATGACTGCGTACCTCCGCGACGCGGCAAAACGGCTGAGAAATCCGCGGCCGGACGCGTACGTTACCCTTGCCGGGCTGCCGTTGAGTTTTGGCGGCTTTGGCTGGCCGTTCCACCGCTCGACGTCAGGGTCTGATACGTACATCGTGCACGGGCAGGCACATCTTGAAGACGGGCAGGCATCGCCGCTGCATGCGAAGGTTTCGGCGAGCATGACGGTGACCTTTGCCGAGATCGTGCCCGCGCCGGAGCAGCCATATGCGGAGAGTTTTATCTACAATGCCATCCGCAAGACCCTTGACCAGGGCCAGCTCGAGTTGCTCAAGAGCGGCAACCGCCAGCCGGTTCCTGTGACGACGCGTTACTATTCGCGCTGGCAGAAGAAATTCTTCTTTGCAGATACAACGGATGAGAGCCGGGCGGATTTCCTGGGACTGAAGGTCTACTGGCTGTCGGCCGTACTGGGCGGAAATCAACCGGTGTGGATCAGCGATCCGCAGGACGCCCAGTATCTGAACACGACTCCCGAAGAACTGGCGCGCGTGGCTGCGGATCTTTCGCGGCAGGGACTGGTGAGCCTGAACGGAGATACGGCGGCAGCGACTCCTATGCTGCTGGCAAGGGCAGAGCAGTATCATGCCCGGTTGAACGAGGCTCTCGCGGCGATCAAGCCGGAGTTCAACGAAGAGATGCGTCACGGACACACGAATATGTAAAGGCAGGGTGTAGGGATTAGGGAGTAGGGTGTAGGAGCCGGGTTGGTTTTGATGTCTGACCAATTAGTTGGTGGTTATCTTCATCTTTAGGGCGCCTGAGCCAATCACTACACCCTCTCCCCTACACCCTATCCCCTGTCGTTCTCGTTCCGCATCGGCCGCAGAAATTTGCTCCTGCGGGAATGGGTGCGCCGCAGGCAGGGCAGGGTTGCGTGGCGATTACCGCCGTGGGATTCGTGGCTAGAGCCGTGGCTGCGAGCTGGGACGTGAAGTAGGTGGCCAGGGCCAGGTTGAACTGGCGAACGCGGCCAGGCATAAAGAAGCATTCGACGATGCTGATGATGGTAGGGATACCGGTCCAGCAGAAGAGGATGTAGAGGATGCCGAGGCCGGGACGCCGAAGATAAAACTGGTGAGCTCCGAAAGTCCCAAGGAACAGGGCGAGCAGAACTCCGACTACCTCGTCCTTCTGCCACGCCGACATCTGCGCCTGAAAAATGGCACGCTGCTCGTCGGTCCAGTCCGATGCGATTCCCGGAGGTGCGGCGATCATCGACTCTCCTTTTCGACGGCATCCGGGGGCCGGAAGCTGGCTGGCCGGAAAACGTTCACCAAAGAGAATACGCAAATTGATCCGGCTCTGTTCATCTTTCTACGACAAGAGCAGGGAGATGGCCGTGTTTTGTCTTGCTGACGGTCGCCGCTCTCTTCACCCCACGGACCGAGACCCGTCCGTGGGGACCCCGATCTGATGGTCGCGTCGACTGAAACTGTGTGGCTTCGAGACATAGCATCTCTGGTTTTGCGATAGCCAATTGGTTTTGAGTCGCGCTATGGTGGTTCATTCAGAAGTCGCACCTACAGGAATGAATTGTTGACACTATGACCTCAGCTGCCATTACGCGACCACGGCGCGGCATGCTCACCAGCGAGCCGGTGATCCTGCTCGTGCTGGTGCTGCTGGGGCTCTATTTCGCCCGCGAGGTGCTGATCCCGCTGGCCATGGCGGTGACGCTGAACTTCCTGCTGACGCCGGCGGTGATCTTCTTCGAGAGGCTGCGGCTCAAGCGGGTTTCGTCGGTTGTGTTGGTGGTGTTCATGGCCTCGGCAGTTGTGGGGGCCGTGGGCTTCATCGTGGCCCGACAGCTGATTGATGTGGTGAACGACCTGCCGAACTATCGGGACAACATTAGTGGCAAACTCTCCGCGTTACACGTGCCGGCCACCGGACGCCTGGGTCAGACGGTAACCAGTATCCAGGAGATTGAGAAGACAATCAGCAAAGAAGAGAGCGCGCAGCAGGCGGAGACCGGCGAGGTGCCGATTGGACCGCGGGCCCGTGAGCGGGCGCGGCAGAGAGCAGAGGAGTTCATCCAGCCGACACCGGTGACTGTGGTGACTCCTCCAGAGCCAACCGGCCGGTATCTTGGCGAGCTTTTGAGGCCGGTAATGAAGCCGCTGGCGACCCTCGGCATGGTGCTGATCTTCACCATTTACATGCTGCTCAAACGTGAGGATCTGCGAAACCGGCTGCTGCTGCTTGCCGGTGTCAGCCGGCTGAACCTGATGACCCAGGCGCTGAACGACGCAGCAGAGCGCATCAGCCGTTATCTGGTGATGAATGCCCTGGTAAACGCCGGCTACGGCGTCATCTTTGCGATCGGGTTGTATCTGCTCCATGTGCCCAACGCCACTCTGTGGGGTGCGCTGCTGGCCCTGCTGCGCATGGTGCCGTATGCGGGCACGATGATTGCCGGAGTCGCGACGCTTGGCTACACACTGGCGGTGTTCCCGAGCTGGTGGCACCCGCTGTTTGTGTTCCTGCTGTTTGCGGCGCTTGAAATTGCGATCAGCAACTTCGTGGAGCCGCACCTCTATGGGAGCCACACGGGGATTTCCGCGCTGGCGCTGGTCACCATGGCGATTGTGTGGACGCTGCTGTGGGGGTGGGCAGGACTGGTGGTGTCGACACCGCTCACCGTCTGCCTGATCGTGTTTGGCCGCTACGTGCCGCAAATGTCATTCCTGCACATTTTGCTGGGCGAGGAGGCGGAACTGGCTCCGGAGGCGCACTTCTACGAGCGCCTGCTGGCGACGGACCAGACGGAGGCACATAATATCGCCGATCGATTCCTCGAAAGCCGCGGGATTGTGGATCTCTACGACGAGGTAGTGATGCCGGCGCTGATCATGACCGAGCAGGACAGGCACAAGGGCGTTCTGGATGACGTGCGCAGCTCATATCTCTTCCAGAGCGCGACGGAATTGATTGCCGAGCTCACCGACTATAAATCTCCGCTGGCGCTTGAGCCGGCGTGCGATCCGCGGGGCGCGTCGGCGCGAGCCAATCCTATTGTGTGTGTGCCGGCAAACGACCTGGCCGACGAGATCGCCGCCACTATGCTGGCTCAGTTGCTGGAGCAGTGCGGGCATAAGACTCTTCTGCTGCCCGGAAGTGCATTATCGCCGGAGATCCTGACGCGACTGGCAGAGGAGGCGGGGACGATTCTATGCATATCCGCGGTGCCTCCCTTTGCCTTCGCTCACGCGCGTACGCTGGCATTGCGGCTGCGGCAGAGCGTGCCGGGCAACCGGATTCTGATCGGCCTGTGGAACACAACCGGAGACAAGGACGTGCTGCGCGAGCGCTTCGGCCAGGCACGTCCCGATTATGTGGTTGCGACCTTGCGCGAGGCTCTGGATCAGATTAAGGAATGCGAGCAGGCGCAGGCGGCGGCGGTGCGCTGGACGCCAACCGCGGTCGAAGCGGCCACCGACTGACGGGCATCGGGCGCTAAAGTGGATGGATGGATCTCTACTGGAGCGGCGGCATCGTCGGCTTCTTCTTCGGCTTCTTCCTGGGAGCAGGCTGCGCGCTGGCTCTGATGTACGCGATCTACTCGGGCGGATACAGGCGGGCGGTGGCTGACTCATTGCGGGAGGAGAAATCGGACCTGTACAGAAGATGGCTTCCGCACGCCAGAAAGCAGTTGGAGAGAGAGCGGTTGAAAGCGGAAAGCGGCGTTCGGCGGTCCGGTTAGATTCATCACTCGTTCGTGTGACGGAATTAACCTTGAGTGGCATCCAAAGCAAGCAGAAGTAGCATGGCCAGTTACGCAATTGCGCAGATACCTTGCCTTTGTCTTAGAACATCAACTGTTGCAAATGGATCGCCGGGGGAAACGAATTGCAAGTTCTGTGCATGGCCACCGAAGAAGGTGGAGAAATCATCTGCAGCGTCTGCGGGCAGAGTTACAAGGTGTACTTTGAGCGGCCGTCGCGGGCTGATCGCGAGCAGGCTATCGCGATAGTGATGCAGACGCTCGCGAATCATCATTTGACCGATGAAGCACCCTCTGCACATCCGCAGAGGCCCTTCAATGTGCCTGAGTGGTCGGGTCCGCCAGAGTCGTCGGCAGCGGCACTGCTGGGCGGGGCGCCACTGCGCGCCTGACCCGTATCTGGGGTTCCCCAGATCGCCACACAGCCGATTAGATGTGCATGACCTCAGCTTCCTTGCGCTTGCTCATCTCTTCCATGCGACGGATCTCGTCGTCGGTTAGCTTCTGCATCTCTTCCAGAGCGCGCTTCTCTTCATCGGCTGAAATCAACTTCTCTTTGGCGGCCTTCTTGATGGCGTCATTGCCATCGCGGCGGATGTTGCGTATCGCGGTGCGGTGCTCTTCGAGAACCTTGTTGAGGTGCTTGACTACATCACGACGGCGTTCCTCGGTCATCGGCGGCACGGGGACGCGGACCACCTTTCCGTCATTCTGAGGATTGAAACCCAGGTCAGAAGTGCGGATCGCTTTTTCGATTTCGGAGATGATGCCCGGGTCCCAAGGCTCAATGAGGATCATGTTCGCGTCCGGCGTCTTAAGCTGGCCGACTTGATTGAGCGGGGTGGGAGTGCCGTAGTAGTCGACTTTTATCTGATCAAGCATCTGGATGGATGCGCGGCCGGTGCGCGTGGAGGCGAGGTTCGCCTGAAAGTCATGCACAGCCTTGTCCATGCGCGACTTGAGCTGCTGGAAGTTTTCTTTGAGCGCGGGGATGCCCGCCATTACTGAGACTGCCATGGCTTTATCGTCCTTCCGGTGTTCAAGCTTTGTATTGTAATCGGGAGCGCAGAGTCTAGACCAACATGCGTATGGCTCCGGCGCCAGCCTGGGCCGAATCCGCTTGTTCATGCGCGTGATACGACGAGCGGACCAGCGGGCCGGACTCGACGTGGCGAAATCCCATCTTCAGCGTTTCATGCTTCATGAACTCGAACTCTGCGGGGGTGTAGTAGCGCGCCATGGGCAAATGGTCACGCGAGGGGCGCAGGTATTGGCCAATGGTGAGGACATCCACGCCGACGCTGGCGAGGTCACGGTAGACGTCGAGGAGTTCATGCATCTCTTCGCCGAGGCCGACCATTACTCCAGACTTCGTGACCACGGTTGAGTCGAGTTGCTTGGAGAATTCGAGGAGGCGAAGGGTGCGCTCGTAGCGGGCTCCGGAGCGAACCGCGCGATAGAGACGTGGAACGGATTCGGTGTTGTGATTGAGGATCTCGGGGTGAGCCTCGACGACAATGCGAATAGCGTCTTCGTTGCCCTGAAAGTCGGGGATAAGGACTTCGACCTGGCAGCCAGGCGCCTGCCTGCGGATTTCGTCGATGACCATCGCGAATGCGCGGGCTCCGCCGAGGATGTCATCGTCACGGTTGACGCTGGTGATAACGGCGAACTTGAGGCCGAGCGAGGCGACGGCTTCAGCCACGCGGCGGGGCTCGTCGAAGTCGATGGCGTCGGGACGGCCTTTCGGCACTGCGCAGAATCCGCAGCGGCGCGTGCAGGTGTTGCCGAGCATCATGAAGGTGGCGGTCTTGTGGTTCCAGCACTCTCCGATGTTGGGGCAATGTGCGGACTCGCAGACCGTGTGCAGGTTCAGGTCGCGGGCCAGCTTCTTGAGGTTGTGGTAATTCTCACCCACAGGCGCGCGGGCCTTAAGCCAGTCGGGTTTCGAAACCGGCCGCTTCGGGGAGAGGTCGATCTGAATGAGGTCTGTCTCGGCGAGGTTCGGAGCGGTAGCCATGAAATTTCTATTGTAAATGGCGACTGGCCGTCGCAGGCGCACCGCTGCGCGCGAGCACTCCCGTTGGTCGCAAGACCAATGAGGGATGGGAGTGAAGGACTACCTCGCGAACAGGTCCGTCAGGTTGGTGAGCTTCAGCAGCTCGGCCACGCGAGGGGACAGGTTCACAAGTTCGAGCTTGACCAAACCTTTATTGATGGCCGATACCTTGAGGCCGACCAATGTGCCCAGCCCGGAGCTGTCGATGTGCTGCATGTCGGCGCAGTCAATGACGATCTTTTTGCCTCCGGCCTCGATCAGAGGTTTGACGAGTTTCTTGATCTCTTCTGTGTTGCCGCTAACCAGCCGACCATGACATTTAATGGTTACCATCGGGAAATCAGCAAACTCGCCCGCCGACTCCTCGACACTGAAGCTGATTCCGGACTCTGGAGCCATTGACTGGAGTCTCCTTTAATTCAACCGAACAAGACTACTGCCCAACTGCAAGAAGAATCGATGAATTTCTGGTGAATGACCTGCGATCGCTGCTGTTACTTCACTCTTTCCAGAATCTCCGGCCGAACAAGGTAGAGGAAGATCACCAGGTTCACTGCGACCATCACCACCATAGGCAGCTGGTGGAAGTGGAACAGCACATAGGCTCCGTAGCACATCGACAGAAAGGCGGCGCCAAGCGTGAGCGCCCATCCCCACCGGCGGAGCTTGAGCAGGCCGTTGGAGGCAACGGCATAGATGACGCAGATGATGATGACTGCCGGAGGCAAGTTGTGTGTGATCACTCCGATGAGGCCGATGGCGCACAGGAGCAGCATCCAAATGCAGACAAAGGCCATACCGGGCAGCAGGTGGAGCCTTTTTGCCGGTTGCGGGTTGGGGCTTTGCGGGTCGGTCATATGGTTCAAGGCTATAGCGTGTGCAGGTAGGCGAGCAGGTCATTGAGCTGCTGCTCGTCCAGGGAACCGCTGAAGGCGGGCATCAGGTTGTGCCCGTGCAGGATGACGGCGGTGATGCGGTCGTCATTCGCGGGCGCGCCGCTGGGCAGGTATTTCTGCTTGTAGAGCGCCTGCAGGCCGGGTCCGTGCAGCGAGCGGTCGGTGTTGGCATAGTGGCAGCGCGCACAGTGCGCCGCGTAGACCTGATGTCCGGCGGCTTCCTGCGGAGTGAGCTCGCTCAAAGGCTTGGAGGGTGGCAGCGGCGGCCCGCAGCCGGCAAGGAGGAACGCTGCGGATCCTGCAAGCAGAATAGATCCCAAATATTTGGACTGGCTTTGTTTCCCGGAATAGAACAAGATTAATTCGATGATACTGAACTCACTCCAGTCATGACCTACATGACGGAGGTGAGACCTGGGTCCTAGATGGCGGCAGTCCCCCACAAAACATGAATCTACGGCACCCCCAGCCGAATGCAAGGACGATTTGCATTTTATGGGAGCGTCTCGCAAGCCCGGCTATATCCCTACCCTCGATGGGTGGCGCGCGATCGCTATCCTGCTGGTAATTGGTGCGCATTGCTGTCCGGCTCTGCTGCGCAGCGGGACCGCGCCGGGAAAGGCGCTGGCGGCCCTTTTCATACACGCCGGCTATGGAGTGGATGTCTTTTTTGCCATCAGCGGGTACCTGATAGGCACTTTATTGCTGAAGGAGAAGAGCGCCAACGGAACGATCAGTCTTGGCAGGTTCTATACGCGGCGCGTTTTCCGCATTCTGCCACCCATACTCGTGTATCTGGCCACCATCTATGCGCTGCATCGGTTCAATGTTCTGCCGATCCTCTCTACGTCGGAAATCGTCGCCGTCCTTGGCTTCGTCAGAAATTACGCAGCGGGCGGGTGGTATACCGGGCATTTCTGGTCGCTGGCCATTGAAGAACAGTTCTACCTGGTAATTCCGTGCCTTTTGTCCATGCTGCGCTGGCGTGTCGCCCTGACAGTCGCCACCACGATCGCAATACTAAGCGCTATCGTTCGGGCAATCGAATATGGCCGGCACATGTTCTTCATAGACACGATGCAGTTCCGCACGGAGAACCGGATCGATGCTCTGATGTGCGGCGTAATTCTTGCACTGGTGCTGCAGAACGAAGAAGCGCGGGAATGGATGAAGCGAAGGCTCTCGCTTTTAACCATGCTCGTTCTTTTGCTGGCGACCGCGGCGGGAGCACTGATACTGAATGCTCCGCCGGTACGACGGACAATCATCTCGATTGCTCTGCCTCTGCTGATTGCTCACACAGTCATTCATCCTGAGCGGTGGTGGACCCGCTGGCTGGAGTATGCGCCGCTGCGGTGGATAGGCAGGCTTTCCTACAGCATCTACATCTGGCAAATGCTGTTCCTGGTTCCCAATGTGCGGCGGCTGGGGTGGCTGCAAAACTTTCCGCAGGCACTCGTCTTTGTCTTGCTGATTGCAGCTCTTAGTTACTATTTCGTCGAGAAGCCGATGCTGCGTATCGGTCACAAGCTGGCGGCAGCAAGGACGGGACGTACCGAGCGACCGGCGCCGGTTGAGGAACAATTATCGGCGGCCCAGGTCTGATCCTGAACACATGGCGCGCACGGGTTCCGCGGTATACGGTCGGTCCGCCTAGTTCGCCGCAGCGATTGCGGCAACGATTTTATCCAGAGCGATGCGTGCAGCATCCCCGGCGGGACTGTGGTTATTGCACAGGATGGAGAAGGCAACGGTGCGGCCGCTGGCGGCAACCAGATATCCGCTCAAGGCGTTGACCTCGCCCAGTGTTCCTGTCTTGGCAAAGACCTTTCCCTTGTGCGCGGGCTCGGCGAAGCGGCCGGAGAGGGTGCCGTCGATGCCGCCGACGGGAAGGCTCGCACGCCACGTGGCTCCCCAGGGCTGGCGACTGGCATAGGTGAGCAGGCGGGTCATGGCGCGGGGAGTGACCATGTCCTGGGCGGAAAGCCCCGAGCCGTCGTAAAGGACGACGTCTTCGGGATCAACCCCGGCCCCGATGAGGAACTGGCGGACGACGCGGACTCCCTGGGCGATCGAGCCATCCCCACCTTCGAGGCGGCCCAGGAGACGCAGGTAGAGCTCGGCGTGGAGATTCTGGCTGACCTTATTGGTGACGGTGATGTCCTGCTCGAAGGGCGGGGAGACGTGCGTGGCGAGAATGCGCAGGCCGGTGGTGGACGGCTGGATAGTGCTGACGGTAAGCGGATGCAGAGCGATCGGCTGATCAACTTCAGCGTGGAAGTCCTGAGTGTCGACGGAGAGGCGGTGCTGCGCATGGGCGTTTCCTTTCACATCGATTCCCTTTGCGAGCAACATCTGGCGGAGTGCGATGGCGGCGTATTCTGCCGGGTCTTCGAGAGCAAGAGCGACATGGAGGCCGTTCTGGTTGGTGGTGCCGTAGACGCGGACGATCTTTGAGCCCGGCTGACGGTCGATACCCGGGTTTGCGGGTTGGGTACCGGCAAGCGGGGTAAGCCAACCTTCGAGCGAGTAATAGGGCGTATCAGGATTCCACTCGGAGGGCTGGCCTGGGATGTTCAGATAGACGACGTTGTCATTGACGGTAAGAGCGGAGACGGGCGCTCCGTAGCCCCACTCGAGGTCGTCCCACTCCCAGCCTGATCCGTAGCGCTCCCAGGCAAACCAGGTGTCGTCGCCGAGGATATTTCCGTCGATCGATTTCACGCCGGCGGCAGCGATCTGGTCGGCGATGCTTTGCAGAGCCATGAGCGGTGGATTCGGGCGTTCTGTCTTCTGCTGGAAGGGATAGCTGCGCCCCGACATGGTCGGATCACCGGCGCCGAGAATAATGACATTGCCGTGGAGGCGTCCGGCAGAATCGAGGACTCCGTCAGTAACGGCGTTCGTGGTCCAGGCAGTGTTCGGCGGCAGGAGTGCGAGCACGGTGGCGGTGGTGAGCAGCTTGGCATTCGATGCGGGCTGGAAGAATTGCGCGTCGTTGAGGGAGTAGATCGGCGATCCATCAAGATTGACGACGGAGACTCCCCAGTGAGCGTGCGAAACGGCAGGCTCAGAGACGATGGCGTTGATGGCGGCGGCGAGGGCTCCGAATTTTGCTCTGTGGCCTGGCGGTTGATGGTGCTGCTGGGCGATGGTCGGCGTGGATGCGAGAAGAGCGACGATGAGGAGGCAAGCGCGGCTTTTCATTCCCTGCGCGGAGTGTAGCATTGAAGTTCGATGGCATTTCGACAACGCGATGAGTTTGTATGGCGCCTGCGCACGCGCAGTCTCGAACTGGGCCGGCGCACGCTGGTGATGGGCGTGCTGAATGTGACGCCGGACTCTTTCTCTAACGGCAATCTCTTTCTCGATCCGGAGGCAGCGACGGCGCAGGCGCTGCGCATGTTCGATGAGGGCGCGGACATTGTGGACATTGGCGGCGAGTCGACGCGGCCGGGCAAGCACGAGCCGGTGAGCACAGAAGAAGAGCAGCGACGGGTGCTTCCGGTGATCGAAGCTGTACTGCAGGCAAGACCGGAGGCAGTGCTCTCGATCGACACGTACAAGGCATCGACGGCGCGACTGGCTGTTTGCGCGGGCGCGGAGATCGTCAACGACATCAGCGCGCTGGGCTGGGACGCAGAGATGGCGGCGGCCTGCGCGGAGTTGGCGTGCGGCGTAGTGATGATGCATACGCGAGGCAAATCTGCGGAGTGGCGGAGTCTGCCTCGGCTGGCTCCGCATGAGGTAGTACCGCTGGTGAAGTACGAGCTTGCCCTGAGCATGCGGACGGCGCTCGAGGCAGGAATCGATCGCGACCGGATCGTGTTCGATCCGGGTTATGGCTTCGGCAAGTCGTTCGACGAGAACTATCCGCTGCTGGCGCATCAGGATGAACTCGACAGTCTGGGCCAGCCGATTCTGGCGGGTATGTCGCGGAAGTCGTTCCTGGGCAGAAGGCTCGCAGACTTTTATGGCGGGGAGGACGCTCCGGTGACCGCGCGCGGAAACGCCACGATTGCGGCGACCGTCGCGGCGATTCTGGCGGGAGCACATATTGTGCGGGTGCATGAGGTTCGCCCGGCTGCGGAAGCATCGCGCATCGCAGACGCGATCTTGAGTGCCGTATGATGTCGGCACTATGAGAAAGTGCGCGATCGCCTTGTCTTCCAGCCTTGTCTGTGTCTGTGCCATTTTTCTGCTTGGCCCGGAGCAATCCCTGCTTTCCGCACAAACAAGAAAGCATGTCGCCGTCGCCCGCAGCGCGGTTTATCCGATTCAGGAAGGCTACGTGGATGCGAACGGCGTTCTGATCTATTACGCGACATTCGGGCGGGGCGAGCCGCTGGTGATTTTGCACGGCGGACCAGGCGCATCGCACGATTATTTTCTGCCGTATTTGTTGCCCCTGGCGCGGACGAACAAGCTGGTATTTATCGACGAGCGCGGGTCAGGACGGTCGGAGAAGCTCGAGGATGTGAAGCAGTATACGGTCGAAAATATGGCCGCCGATGTTGAGGCGGTGCGCGTTGCGCTGGACCTGGGGAAGATCAGCCTGCTGGGACACTCTTATGGCGGGGTGCTGGCCGAGGCCTACGCGCTGAAGTATCCCGAGCACCTGTCGCATCTGGTGCTGGCCAGCACGTTCGCGAGCACCAGAGAGATGAACCAGGTACTGCAGCGCATCAAGAGCCAGATGCCTCCGGACAAGCAGGCCCTGGCAACTGCCTTCGAGAAGGCCGGCCTCTTCGGCAAGGGTGCGCCGTGGGAGCGCGGACGCTATCCGGACCAATATGCCACGCTGGCGTGGGGCTGGGGGTATTTTCCGCGGCTCTATGGTGCGCGGCCCGATCCGAATTACGATCCACAGGCGCAGAACACATCGACGGCATGGGATTTGTATCGCGAGATGTGGGGATCGCATGGCGAATTTGTTATCGACGGCAACCTGAGGAGCGTGGAGTATCTGGATAAGCTGCCGACGATCAAGGTGCCGACGCTGATTCTGGCGGGGGATCACGACGAGTGCGATCCATCGATGTCGAAAGAGATGAACGCGAAGATCAAGGGATCGAAGCTGGTGATTCTGCCCCACAGCGGGCACATGGCGTTCGTCGATCAGCCGAATCTATGGAACAAGAGCGTGGCGGAGTTTGTGAACGGGAAGAGCATGAATGTTCCGACCCGGTGAGCTTTTCGAATACAGTTTCAGCACGACCGGCGGCGAGGTGGGCCTTTTAGCCGAAGTCCAGATCCTGGCGGATACTCTGTGGCTCAGGGACATCGCGGTATATCCTGTTCGCGGAAACAAGCTGCTGATAGGCTCAACGGAAGTGAAGAAATGCCTGAGCCAGCTTGAGGATATGGCTCGGTCAAATGGCTTTCGAAGGCTTAGAATATCGGGTAAGAGGTTTTCCGGCGCCACCAAGGGTCGTCAGGTTGATTTGACCAGGGTACTTTGATGAAAGCCACCGCTCACAAAATCGATAACTCATCTGTGACCGTTGACGCAGAAAGACTGTTGCTGGCGGGCGCGAATTACGATACGGTCCTGGCATTTCTCCGCGACCATGGTTTCGGCAAGCTTGATTCGATCAAGTTCCTCTGCAATGCCGCGAAGATGACCTTAAGTGACGCCAAACAGTTAGTTCACGACAGCGCAGCGTGGAAGGACACCTTTAAGCGCGATGAGCGCCTGCATGACTCGCTGATGAGGGCCTTGGCCGATCTCGGTCCGATTCAATCGAGTAGTGGCTCCGGGCGGTAGGCATCATCTGGGACAGCTTTGCGCTTAACTGTGTTTAGCGTCGCGCCCCATTCCCCAGAAAAGCGCGTCTGGCATTCCTGCCGGACGCTTTCCAGCGCTTCACGATCTCGTAGATAATCACCGTGGCGTAGGTCACTGCCACCCAGACGAGGACCTCCTCGATGGGAAGCCGCGCCCAGGCGGTGATGCGCAGGCCGAGCATCGCGTCATCCTGAAAGTTCCACCAGCCGTAAGGGACGGCCAGCGTGACCTCCCAGAGCAAACTGATGAGGAGGATCATGAACATGGTCAGACTGAGCGCGCGCCAGTTGATGACCGGCCGCGCGCCGGGAAGGAGGATGCTGGACGGCAGAAGCGCGCCGAGGACAAGAAAGAGGAAATACTCCGGGAAGCCGGGCAGCGCAGGCGCGAAGATTCTGCGATAGAGGAATGCGAACGCGATAAGCGCGGCCGCCATGAACAGGGATTCCGGATGGAAACGCAACAGCCGGTCGAAGTCGGTACGGTCCTCTGCTGCTCCCGGCACGGTATAAGCGGAGAGCCAGTATTCGTCGAGCCAGATGTAGAGCAGCAGGATGGCGATGAAGCCTGTGAAGTAAAAGATGTATTCCTCGACCGGCACCCAGTTTCCGAGGGCGGGCGCTTTGATTCCCAAAGTCGCGCCGGGATTGGGAAACAGAAAGAAGCGGGATGCAAAGAGAAAATCAAGCAGGGCACCGAGCGGGAAGAGGATCCCGATGGTCCACCAGAAAGCTTTTCGCGAGATCTTTATTTCCTCACGGGGTATGAACCAGAAGGCAACGACGATAATCGGAATAATGAAGAGCAGAAGGCTGACGGTGTATCCGTAAGGCGAGGGATTTGGCGAGATCGGGATGCCGGGACTCGATACGCGCGCCGTGTGCAGGGTGAAGTAGGCCGGTACCGCGATCATCCCGAACATGGCGGCGACGATCCAGGAGCTCAGGCGCGGGGATGGTGCCGCGATGCGTCGCTTATTGTTCTCCGACATGAGGCACCGCTTTCTCCGACCTAGAAAATGTGACCCAGAGGGAGCATTTCGCAGGGGCTGGTGCTGCATCCTATCTCTGGGCGTCTCTGGGCGTTTGAATTGGCTACGGACGAGAACAATGATGAGGCGAAAGTATAACGCGATCAGTATTTTGCTGGCGGGAGTTTGCCTTTTCGGAGCTTGCGCTGCTGCGCAGGCACAACAAGGCGATGAGAAGGAACAGCGCATATTCGAATTGACCAACCAGGATCGAACGGCGCAGGGACTGCAGCCGCTGCGGTGGGACCGGTCACTGGCCGCAGCCGCCGACGTCCACATCGACAAGATGAAGGACGAGAAGACACTGTCGCATCAGTATCCGGGCGAGCAGGATTTACAGGCACGCGCGGCACAGGCGGGAGCGCATTTCCAGGCAATTGCCGAGAATATCGCCATGGGGCCGAGTGCGGAGGCGATTGAGAAGCAGTGGATGAACTCGGTCCCCCACCGGCAGAACATTCTTGATCCACAAATGAATGCTATCGGCATCGCGGTGATCGAAAAAAACGGATACCTGTACGCAGTCGAGGACTTTGCGAATGCGTCTGAAAGCCTCACCAAGGAACAGGTTGAGCAAAAGGTGGGTGACCTGCTTCGCCAGCAGAAGATTGACCCGTCCGCTCCGCGCAAGATCGGCGAAGAGGCGTGCGCGATGCAGGATGGGACGCCTCAGGACGCCTCACAGGCAGGCCGGGTGAAGGCGGTGATGCGTTTTCAGACTCCGGATCTAAATAAGCTACCCGACCAAGTGGCGCAGCAGCTGAGCAGCGGACAATTTACAAAGGCCGCGGTGGGCGCCTGCGAGTCGCACGGAACATTTACGACTTATCGAGTAGCCGTGGTGCTTTATTGAAACAGAAAAGGCGCGATTGCTCGCGCCTTTTCCAGGTACTCAGAGCGAAAATCAGGCTGCAGCGGAGTTACTCAAAGCGGCCTTCGCCTGCTCGACGAGCGCGGTGAATCCGGCAGCATCGTTCACTGCGATATCAGCGAGCATCTTGCGGTCGAGCTCGACGCCGGCGGCCTTGAGGCCGTGGATGAGCTGCGAATAGCTGATGCCGTTGATCTTGGCGGCGGCGTTGATGCGCACGATCCAGAGAGAGCGGTACTGGCGCTTCTTCTGCTTGCGGCCGCTGTAGGCGAACTTGAGTCCGCGCTCGACGGCTTCCTGCGCTGCCTGGTAGAGCTTAGATTTGGTGAGGAAATATCCACTCGCGCGCTTGAGGATTTTCTTGCGGCGGTCATTGCGTTTTGTTCCGCGTTTTACACGGGGCATGGTTGGTTCTCCTTTTAGTGTTTCGTTATGCGGCTGGAGGCAGGATGCGCTTGCGCGCTGACCTCTTCACTCGCTTGCTCCCTGATCGCTCGGCATTTCCTGCCGGTGGCCTTGCGGCCCTTACACTCGCGTGCAGATCAGGCGTAGGGAATCATGCGCGCAACCTTCTTGTAGTCGGCGTCGGAAACCAGCGTGCTGTGGGCCAGCTTGCGCTTGGTCTTCGTCTCCTTCGACGTGAGGATGTGGCGCATCTTGGACTGGCCGCGCACAATTTTGCCCGTGCCGGTCTTCTTGAAGCGCTTGGCTGCGCCCTTGTGTGTCTTTAGTTTGGGCATGGTTGTCCTGCTTGGAATCTGCTTGTTTACAGCATCTTCAAGTATACGGGATCGGGCGGGTATTGGCCAGCGCTTGAGCGTCCCGGATAGTGTTGGAACTAACAATATTGTGCCTCATTTGAGGAGTTGCGTGCTATCCTCGGCTCGCCTATGCCTGACGCAATCACGGCTACACCTTCTCAGGATGTCACACTCGGCCGGCTTGAGGACCAGCGTAAGTGGTACAGCGCCAGGAGCAGGCGGGCGCAGCGCCTCTATAAGTGGATCAAGGGGATAGAAATCGTTGCGGCTGCGCTGATTCCCTTCTTTTCCGGCCTGAAGTTCCCGCATTTCGCATTCGTGGTGGGAGTGCTGGGGGTGCTGATCACGATCCTTGAGGGCATCCTGCAGCTCAACCAGTATCAGCAAGTCTGGACCATGTACCGGGCGACATCGGAGGCGCTAACGCACGAGAAGTATCTCTTTCTCGCGTTGGCGGGTCCTTATGCCGCGGCTGGCGTGAACGCTCCTGTGCTACTGGCCGAGCGGATCGAGGCGATCATGTCGCAGGAGAACACAAAGTGGATTTCGTTACAGGAACAGGGCGGCAAATCGAATGACGCCAAGGGTCAGGGTTGAGGCTGGCGTTCGAAGATGTATTGAAAGTGGTTGCTTTTCGGCTGTGAGTTCGCATCCGGCCACCAGGTGTTATTCACCCGGACATTTAGTCTCCCGGTAACAGGCTGAATGATGAGAGTAACCGTCCTCTTTTGGCTGGTCTCGACGGGGGTGTTTTGAGGGGTCCAGACTCCGGTCGCCTGTCCGCCCTGGAGAGCAACAGTGCGGACGCCCCAGCTGCATTGGCCCTGTGGACATTTCCCGAGGGGTTCGACATTGTAGCCGGGCCCCGAGCGGTCGATCCGGAGGGCGGTGAGCGCGTCGGCGCCGTTCTGAATCTCGGTGTTACGCCAGACGCCAGCGAGGACATTTGCCTGGTCATTGACCTGCCCGTGCACATCGGAATGGATGTCGGGCACCGGGTTCGGGTGCGGCCTGAGTGCGAAATATCCTATTACGGCCACGAGCAGGAGGACGGCTATGCCCCCGCCAATCATCAGCGGCATACGGGATACAGGCGCCGGCGTCGACGGGAGTGAATCGGAGGAAACCGGCGCCGGAAGCTGCACGGGAACGGTCGCGTGGACGGGCTGCGTCTCGCTCGCGCTTGAAGTGGTGACGTATTGCTTCAGCGCATCGATCAGCAGCTGCACGTCGGAATTCCAACGGGCGTGCGAGATCTCGACACTATTGCGGTAAGCGAAGTCCTTGATGTTGTCGGGGAGCTGCTCGGGGTGGGGCATGCGCGCATCGTGCACCAGAACGGGGATGACGGCTATATTGCGGGCCAGTGCCGAAGCGATCTCCAGCCGAACGAAGTCGTTGTCGTCATCGAGCCGGCGACGCCCATCGGTGCCGGTGATCGTGGCCCATTGCGATCCGATGATGGCCAGAAAAACGCCGCAACCGGCGACGTTGTCATCGATGGCTTTGCGGAAGTCGAGGCCCGGAGCGATTCCCGCGACATCCATGAAGACCGCATCATTGCCGTAGGCTCGCACAAGATCGTCGTAGAGCCTGCCCGCCTCACCCTCCGCGTCGTCGCGGCGGTAACTGATAAAGATCGAATGCTTCACCGGGGATTCATCCTCCACCAACGCACAACCAGTGATGTGCAGCCGTGGTAAGGATAGGCAAAGAAAGATGATTGGGCAACACACGAAGGTGCTGTCCTAGATCAAAAACAAAAGAGGCTGCCGGAATGGCAGCCTCTTCGCCCAGGTTCGAGCAGATTATTCTGTGACCGCGTCGACAAACGCCTTCAGCTTGCGTGAGCGCGAGGGGTGACGCAGCTTACGCAGCGCCTTGGCTTCGATCTGACGAATCCGTTCACGCGTCACCTGGAAGCTCTGGCCGACTTCTTCGAGAGTGTGCTCGGAGCCGTCTTCAAGGCCGAAGCGCATCTTGATTACCCGCTCTTCGCGTGGCGTGAGCGTGCGCAGAACCTGCGAGGTGTACTCCTTCAGGTTCACGCTGATCACGGCGTCGGAGGGCGAGACGGCCTGGCGGTCTTCGATGAAGTCGCCCAAGTGCGAATCTTCCTCTTCGCCGATCGGAGTTTCGAGCGAGATCGGTTCCTGCGCAATCTTGAGGACCTTGCGGACCTTTGCAACCGGGATATCCATGCGCCGCGCGATCTCTTCCGAGGTTGGCTCGCGGCCAAGCTCCTGCACAAGCTGACGCGACGTACGGATGAGCTTGTTGATGGTCTCGATCATGTGCACCGGGATACGGATTGTCCTTGCCTGGTCAGCAATAGCGCGAGTAATCGCCTGACGGATCCACCAGGTAGCATAAGTCGAGAACTTGTAGCCGCGGCGGTACTCGAACTTGTCGACCGCCTTCATCAGGCCGATGTTGCCTTCCTGAATGAGGTCGAGGAACTGGAGGCCGCGATTGGTGTACTTCTTGGCAATCGAGACGACGAGACGCAGGTTGGCTTCGATGAGCTCCCGCTTCGCGTGCTCGGCATCCATGTCTCCCTGGATCATCTCGCGCTGGGTACGCTTGAGGTCGGCAATGGACACGCCGGCATCCTGCTCCAGCTTTTCAAGATCGATCCTGCAGTTTTTTTGCTGGCGACGGTATTCCTTCTTGAGTTCCTCGCTCTTCGACTGGTCGAACTTCTGATCGAGAGTGCGGATCTGCCGCTCGAGCGTACGCATCACGTCGACGGTCTTGTTGACCTTGTCGAGAAGGCGCTTGCGCTCCTGGTTGGTGTACTTGAGCTCGCGAACGATGCGCGAGACCAGCACCTTCTCTCGAGCGATGGCCCAGCGCGTCTTGCGGTATTCGCGGGCCTTGGCCTTGGGATTGATGGTGGCAAGCTTTTCCTCGAGCGCAGCACCCTTTTTCTGGTGCTTCACCAGCGCGTCGATGCGGCCGACGGTCTGACGAACGCGGGCCTGCAACACCTCTTCCGTGATCTCTTCCTCGTCGAAGATGACCACTTCCTTGATGTTGCGCACGCCACGCTTGAGGTCCTCGCCGAGGCCGACGATTTCGCGGATCACGATGGAGGAGCGCGAGATGGCCTTCATCACGCGCATCTGTCCGCGCTCGATACGCTTGGCGATTTCGACTTCGCCCTCGCGCGTGAGCAGCGGCACGGTTCCCATCTCGCGCAGGTACATGCGGACGGGGTCGTTGGTTTTTTCGAGTGTGCCCGGGGTCAGGTCGAGCTCTACATCCTCGCCCTCTTCGCCTTCACTCTCAAAGGCGTCCCCGCCGATCTTCGGACCGCCCTCGAGCAGGTCGATTCCCTGGGTCCCGATGGTGGTGATAAGATCGTCAAGATCGTCGGGCGACTGCATGTCCCCGGGGAGCAGGTCATTCACCTCACCGTAAGTGAGATAGCCCTTCTCCTTGCCCGTATCGATCAGTTTCTGGATATCATCTTCGTACTTGTCTTCAATCGCCAAGCGCGTCACGTCTCCCGCGTCAAAAGTGTTCGGATCTGTCTGCTTGGGTCGGACGAAATGCGGTCGAGGCCATTGAGGCATTATCCCCGAAGCGAAGCTATGTCGCCGGGCGGTAGGCGCACGTCCACCAAAGACTTACAGAATATCATGCCGAGGCGCAGAACTGGGGTCGAAAATGCGCGCCGCGAGCCGAATTTCGGTCGATGTCTGGTCAGATCCTCAAACATTTAGATGTGGCACGGGGCGTTTTTGTTTCAGCTATCTGGCCACATCCAGCTGACAGGGGTTTCCGCTATCTGGTGGAAATCATGAAAACCAGAAATCCAACGACTCCGAAGACGATGATAAGGAAGGCAAGGAGCAGTCCACCGATGATGATGTTGGCCATCCGTTCCTGCTCGGGGCGCGGGTGGGTGATGCCGAATGTGGCAATGAAGGTTTCGGTCAGCCAGGCGAGGAGTTTCATCCGATCAGTAAATCGTTTTTCATCTATAGCTTAACGCAAATCTCCAATATTTGGCCGGACCAGACTCCGATTCCTTGAGCAGTTCTGCGAGCGACAAGCGCAGACTTTCTGGATGGGCCTGTTGAGCGTCCTCAGTCGAGTTCGCGGAGTTTCCGCCCAATTTCTTGGATTTGTCGGGTCAAGCTTAGCACTTCGTCGGTTCGCCCCTGGCGTTCGGCGTCGTTTAGAGTAGTGCGCACAGTTCGTTGCTGCTGTTCGAGAGAGTTTCGACGGATCGTGGCGACTGCTTCCTCCACGTTTTCGGGCTGCGGTTCGGCTCCGTGCACGGAGACGAAGACACCAGCGAGCAGCCGGCGATGTTCCGGCTCTGTGAGGCATTGCAATGGGTCAGTGTGTTCTTCGCGCTTGCGCAGCTGGGTGAGGATGTCGTGCACATCAGAGCGCATCTTCGCGAATTCGGATTCGTGTTCGCGATAAGCCGCTCCGGCAATCCGGTAGATTTCGCTGTTCTGAGGCGCCGAGAAAGCCTGGAGCAGGATTTGCTCGGCGCGAGTAAGAGGAGAACTCTGCGCAGCGATGGAGTCCCGCCGCTTCGATGCTGCTTCCTTGAGCTCTTCGCGGACCAACGCCGAGTCAATACCGAGCTTCTGCGCGGAGTCGGCGGCAAATTCGTCGCGGGCGATACGGCTGGGCATGCGCCGGATGTGGGGCAGGAGGAAGTTGAGAGCCTTGATCTTCGCCTCGGGTGTGCGCGGCGGAAAGAGCTGGCGGGCGCGGTCGATCAGGTAGTCCTGATGACGGCGGGCAGCACGGAGGGCGGCTGCGTACTCCTTGGCTCCGCGCTCACGGATGTAGCGGTCGGGGTCGAGACCTCCTTCGAGGGCGACTACTTTGACCTCGAAGCCTTCTTCGGTGAGCAGGGCGATGGATTTTTCGGCAGCGTTGGCTCCGGCGGTGTCGGGATCGAAGTTGACGATGACGCGCGTCGTGTAGCGGCTGAGCAGGCGCACCTGAGCTTCAGTAAACGCCGTGCCGCTGGTGGCGAGGACGTTGGTGATTCCGGCCAGATAAGCCGAGATGCAGTCCATCTGCCCTTCGACGAGCACCGCGAAGTTGGCCTCGCGGATGGGCTGGCGAGCCTTGTCGAGATTGAAGAGGACGTTTCCTTTGGTGTAGAGCGAGGTTTCAGGAGAGTTGAGATATTTCGGGCCGGCTTTGTCGCCGCTTTCCAGTGCACGGGCAGTGAAGGCGATGATCCGGCCTGACTCATTCGCGATCGGAAAAGTAATGCGCTCACGAAAACGGGAGTAAAGCGGTCCGGGAGAGCCATCTTCCTGCGGTTTGAATGAGAAGAGTCCGGAGGCACGCAGGGTTTCGGTGTCGGCGATAGGTTGCAGGCGGTCACGTAGCGTGTGGAACGACTCCGGCGCGTAGCCAATACGGAATTTGCCGATGCCTTCGTCGGTGAGTCCCCGACCGGTGAGGTATTCGCGTGCCAGAGCACCTTCAGGAGAGCGAAGCTGTTGCTCAAACCAGGCTGTCGCGATCTCGTGCAGCTCGATCAGCTTGGTGCGTTGTCGGCTTTCGGCAGCTTCCTGGGGCGAAGAGAATTCACGCTTGGGCAGCGGGATGCCGCATTTGACGGCGACGGCTTTGACGGCTTCAGGGAAGGTGACGTTCTCGATCTTCTGGATGAAGGTGAAGACATCTCCGGTCTCGTGACAGCCAAAGCAGTAGTAGAACTGGCGTGTTGCGTTGACTGAGAAAGACGGCGTCTTTTCGGAGTGGAAGGGGCAGAGCCCGGTGTAGTTCTGCGCGCCGGCCTTCTTGAGGCGCACGTAATCGCCGATGATCTTGAGGATGTCCGCCTGCTGCTTTACGGTTTGGGCGAAGTTGTCGGCCATGATTGATCAGAGCACAGAGCTCAGAAAACCGGGCGGGCGTTGCGTCAGGCGCGCAGTCACTTCCTCTTCCAGCGAACGCCGTCCTTCGAATCCTCGATCACGATGCCCTTCTCGGTCAGTTCGTTGCGGATCTGATCGGCGAGGGCAAAGTTGCGGGCGCGCTTGGCCTGGGTTCGCTTGTCGACCAGAGCCTGAATCATTTCGTCGCTGAGGTCGCGTTGGGCGAGCAGTTCGGGAGAGGCTTCGTGCAGGCGGCCTTCGCGCTCGGCCCAGTCGAGGGCGAAGCGGGTCCACTCGGCGTCGTGATCTTCGAGTACGGCGAATACCCGGTCGAAGCGGTTGAGCACGTCGAGGATTTGCGGGACGTTCTCGGCGCCGAGGGTGCCGGCGTCGATGGCGGCGTTGCCGGCGCGGACCAGGTCGAAGATGGCCGCCCGGGCTTCAGCGGTGTTGAGGTCGTTGGCGAGGGCTTCGCAGAAGGCGTGGCCGGAGGCGGCGGTTGCGGCGGCAAGTTCGGGGTTCAGCGCGGGAACCGTGGGGGCGGTGCGGATGCGCTGGTGGAAGGTGCGGAGGCGGTCGATGGCGCCGGTCTCGGCGGCGAGTCCCTCGAAGGTGAAGTTGAGCTGCTGGCGGTAAGGGACGGAGATGAGCAGCATGCGGATCGCCGACGCCTTGTATCCCTTGAGCAGCAGGTCGCGGAGGGTGTAGAAGTTGCCCTCGGACTTCGACATCTTGCGGCCTTCGACGAGCAGGAAGCGCACGTGGAACCAGTGGCGGGCGAAGGTGGTGTGCGAGGCCGACTCGGACTGGGCGATCTCATTCTCGTGGTGGGGGAACATCAGATCTTCGCCGCCGGCGTGCAGGTCGAAATCCTCGCCAAGGTATTCGGTGGCCATGGCGGAGCATTCGATGTGCCACCCGGGGCGTCCGGGGCCGAGCTCAGTCTGCCAGTGGTACTCGCCGGGCTTGGGCGACTTCCAGAGGGCGAAGTCGCGGGCCGAGTCCTTGTCGTAATCGTCGACGTCGACGCGGGCGCCGTCGGTGATGCCGGTGAAGTCCTTCTTGGAGAGCTTGCCGTATTCGGGGAACGAGGCGATACGGAAGTACCAGGAGCCATCGTCGGTGCGGTAGGCGGAGTCCTGCGCGGCCAGCTTCTGAATGAGGTCGACCATCGACGGGATGTGCTCGGTGGCGCGGGCAATGATCTCGGGCTTCTCGACGGCGAGGGCATCGAGGTCTTCGAAAAAGGCTTTTTCGAAGCGCGGGGTGTACTCGCCGATGGGCACCCCGGCGGCGGCGGCGTTGCGGATGATCTTGTCGTCGACGTCGGTGATGTTCATGACGTGGCGGGGGGTGATGCCCTGCAGCCGGAGGAAACGGCGCAGCACGTCGACCTGGAGGAAGGTCCGGAAGTTACCGATGTGGCCGTAGTCGTAGACGGTCGGTCCGCAGGCGTACATGCGGAGCGTCTGGCCGTCGGCGGGCGTGAGTTCCTCGACGCGGCCGGAGAGAGTGTTGAAGAGTCGGATGGTCATTCGTACGGCGGGGGCGGTATTCAGCTAAAGTTCCCTGCCGATTGTAGCTGTTTCCGCTGTGTGGCGTCTCCGCGGGGTACCCCCTCCCCCTGGCTTATATCGCTCATTCATTACAAAGGAGTTAGGGGAAGGTCTATTCTATCTCCCATGTTGTCAAACGATTACGGCTTCTTCATACAAAATAAAGGGTTTATCAACGAAGCTGAGCTGGTCTCGAGAACTGCCCCTAAATCTATTATGGCGGTTTTAGGCAAATTCCCGGCCAACTTTTCAACTGCACCTGGCTAGCGATCTGAGCCACGGCGCACCCGCTGAATTTCACCAGGCTTCAATTAGAGCTGGGATCGCGGGAAGATCTTCGATGCGGTGGTATACCGGAAGCCCGCGCTCTTTGGCAAGCCGCACGTCCTGATCGGCTCCCGTCGATTCGCCGGGAACGCGGAGAACTGCGTCACACCGTTCCAAAAGACGGCTGGCCACCGGGTAGAGGAACTGCTGGTGAATCGAGTCGCCGATCTGCTTTCCGCCTGCCTCGCGGATGATGGGCAGAGCGACCCATTCCCCGATCAGTGGAATGTGACCCAGCCGGAAAATGGGCAGCGCATGGGATTCGAGCATTTTCAGGTTTGCGGCGATGAGAGCCGGATCGTCGTTGGTTCCGGAGCGGTAGGGACCAGCAATAAGGACGAGAAATGGCTTCTGATTCATTTGGGATTCCCTCACAATTGCGATAATACGTGCAGTTTCGTGCAATATCAAGGAATCTTTCGCGGAATATTTGGATTTTCATGTGAGATCGTGAAATAACAAGAGAAATCATGCTGACCAGTCAACGACGCCGCCTGATTCTCGACAAACTGGCCAAGGAGGGCCAGATCGTTGCCAAGACGCTGAGCCAGAGCCTTGGGTTGTCGGAGGACACGATCCGGCGCGACCTGCGGGAGCTGGCACAGGAAGGGCTTCTGCAACGGGTTCATGGGGGAGCATTGCCCGCGTCGCCGGCTGTGGTGAACTTTGCCGGCCGCAAGAATCTCGCCACCGATGAGAAGGTTGCACTGGGGCAGGCGGGCGCCCGGATGATCCGGCCCGGACAGGTGGTGATTCTCGACGGCGGGACGACGGCGCTTCAGGTGGCGCGTCATCTGCCTGCGGATCTGCGGGCGACGGTTGTGACCCACAGCCCGACGATCGCTGTGGAACTCGTCGAGCATCCGCTGGTCGAGGTGGTGATGCTGGGAGGCCACCTTTTCAAGCATTCAGTGGTGGCGGTAGGCGCGGCGACGATCGAAGCCATCAGCCGGATACGCGCCGATTTCTACTTCATGGGCGTCACCGGCATTCACCCGGTCGTCGGTCTGAGCACGGGCGATCTTGAAGAGGCTCACGTGAAACGGGCACTGAGCGCGAGCGCCGCGGAGACGATTCTTCTGGCCTCGGCTGAGAAGCTGAACGCGGCTTCTCCTTTTGTAATCGCTCCGGTTACAGAAGCGAGCGAGATCGTTGTCGTCCGACGCGTTCCGGAAGAAGCGACTGCGGAATTCGAGCGCCTCGGGATCACGATTACGAGGGTTTGACGCACGACATGTCTATCTCGAAGCAACGCTCATACGTTCAGACTCAGTCTTGATGTGTTCAAGGACGCGCATGTGTATTTTGTGCACGATGATGTCGGACCATCGCTGCCAGTAGAACTGCGGCCAGAAGTAATCCTGATACCAGGTGGTTCCTTCGAGCAATGTCTGATGATCGTTCAGAGCGACGAGCCGAAACTGGCCGTGCAGGGATCGCATGTAGTTCCGCTCCAGATGCGGAGGCTTGATTTTCCACGGACTCAATTCGTCGAGAGCCGGGGGCTCGGAAGCGACGTTGAAGGCAAGCAGCCGATTCTCATCCCAGACGGTGATGGGCTCGACAAAGTCACCGGTCGAAAATCTGCAGTAACGAACTGCTCCCGCGCCGGATCCGACGATCGTCGCCACTTTGGGATAGGCGATGCCGGCATGGAAAAACCAGCCTCCGGGAGACGAGAGAGTGGGCGGCTCAAGCGGCGCGAACGCGATGACGTTTTTCCAGACCACGGCTACGGGCGCATCGATCGTGATCCTGGAGACTACCGGAGTAACGGGCGGGCCAAATCCTGCGTAGTACTCGGCGAGCATGATCAACGGAACGATGGCAACGCAGGCGGCAAACGTGGATTGACCCGTGGGCCGGTTACAACGACGCAGGATTTCTCTGGCGACCAGGCCGCCCGCGATCGCGAAGGGCACAGCGAGAGGGATGGCCATCATGAGGCAGATCAATCCTTCATACCTGAACCCGATGAGGGCGAACCCGATCAGAACGACTGTGATCGCACTGACCTCGCATGTCAGAGCGCGGGACTGGACCGCTGTGGCATTCAGAAACCACGAAGCAATAAACCCCGCGACGAAGGGCACGCCCAGGAAGAGGCCGTTGGCGTACTCCACCAATGTCTGTGTACTGAACCGGACGAGCGCGATTCCGATCGCGGTGGCGACGACGACACCGAGCACGGACAGGTAAGGCTTCGGCTTCGCGGCCGCTTCGCCGGGCTCAGCATCGCTCGCATCAACGGAAGGCTGGGATGGAGCAACCGAGAGCCACAGAAAGAGAGCAAGGTTGGCCAGGGGCAGGAAAAGCAGAAAAATCCATGCCGCCTGCCTGCCCGCATCCCGAAGGCGACGAAGGCTGAGGGCAACGGCGACCCAGAAGAATGGGATGGCGTTTGTCCAGAGAAGAAGGTAGAGACCCGACTGATTGTGGCCCAGGTGAAAGACCGACAACCGCTGCGAAGGAAGGAAGTAGGTCGAGAGAGGCCAATCTTCGCCGAAGTGAAGGGCAACCGAGCGGTCGACCACATACTTGAGTAGCGCGAGGAAGACTCCGCTCAGGAAGTAGGGCAGGCGTGAGATCCTTCCCTGCCATGTGAAGAGCCACAACCAGCTTTGTCGCATGTGTTTATACCTCCGCTGTTCTGGGGAGCAATCGAGCGTCAATCAACACGGCAATCACGCTGCGACGCGCTGGGCGAAGCAGTGGAAGCCGGGCCAATTTCAAAAAGGTCACGAGCAGATCGATCGAGCCATCCGCGAGTTTTCGGGTTCGCTTGAGGCCAGGCGAAGAATCGTACAGAAAATAGAGCAGCACCCCCATATGCAGGCTCCATATAGCGAGCGGAAGCAGCAGGCGCAGATCGTCGGGCAGCCGCTCCGACTCGAGCGCTTCCATGAAGAGGCTCATACAGTCTTCGCGTAGAGGAGCCGTCGCCTCGCCAAGGAACGACAGAGGATGTTCGGCGTTGCCGGTGTAGCGAAACAATGCGCCGAGGAGCTTGCGGTCGTCCCCGAGGATGTCCAGTTTGGTTTGAAACAGCATGGAAAGACGATCGTGAAGCGTGGACAGACGCGGCAGACGCTCCTGAGCAATGGCTCGATGCTGCCATTGCACTCGCTCGTAGTAGGCCATCACGAGCGCTTCCTTGCCAGGGAAGTAGTGATAGGCGAGGCCGAGGGCGACTCCTGCCTCCGCGGCGACCTGACGCATGGTGGTCTCGTCGAAGCCCTCTTTGCGGAAGAGACGGATGGCAGTGTCGAGGATCTGATCGCGGGTGGCTTCGCCGCGCGTGATTTTGCTTCCGGCCGGCGGGCCTTGGGGATCGATGTCTGTTGGAGATTTTCGGGATGACTTGAACACGTTCAACATCCTGACATCGACAGAAATGCCGAGTCAAGAAAAAATTTGAACGCGTTCAATAATCGGAGGAAGATGATCGATCACTGCCGGCGAGGCTTGCCCGGCCCGGCTGTCTTGCTCAGCCACTCCAGGCGGCGGGGGCGGAAGTTCAGGATCCTGCGAGCCTTCTCGTTTGAGGCGCCGCGGATTTTTGTGCCGTAGTAGATGGCGTCGGGGCCAGCCGCGGCGAGGGCGTCTTCGGCGGAGACGTGCGGTGGCGGTGGAGCTCCGACCCAGCGGCAGAATTCGGGCAGCCAGCGGCTCACGGGCAGCGGGTCGCTGTCGGATACGTTGTAGATGCCGGGTTCTGCGGTGAGTGCGGCGACGGTGGCGGCTGCTGCGTCTTCAACGTGGACGAAGGACCAGACGCCGCCGCCGTCGCCCACGATGGGGAATTCGCGATTGCGAACCTGGTCGGCTGATGCGCCTTCGCGGTGATACCAGGTGCCGGGGCCGTAGAAGAATCCATAGCGGAGAACGGTGCCGGCGGGTCGCGAGGCCGAGAAAAGGCGCTCCTCGATTTGCTGGTACATGGTTGCGCTGGAGGCGACGTTGCCGCCGGCGTCGATGGCGAGCGGGTCGCACTCGCTGGCGAGGCCGGACGCTGCCTTCAGAAAGAAACCGCTCGACTGCTGGAGGTAGCGGCGGACTCCGGCGGCCTTTGCGGCGCGGTGGAGGTTGCCTCCGCCTTCGAGGCGGACCTTGCGGTCTCCGGGCAGGGCATTGCTAATTTCGGCGGGGGTTGCTGGAAGCGAGGTGAGCTGATCGATGACCGCTTCGGCCTCGGATTCGCGGAGAGCGCGCTCGACGGCGGTTGCGTCGAAGACGTCGACTTCGAGGATGGTTGCACACAGTTTTGCGAGGTGCTCGAGGCTTGACGCGCGGCGTGTGATTCCGGTGACCTGATGACCCTGGCGGATGAGCTTGGCGACAAGCGGACGGCCGATGGCTCCGCTGGCTCCTGCGACGAAAACCTTCATGTCACTCCTTAAATGCTATCGATTGAGGATCAAGGAACACTTGTTTGAGACGAGAAAGAGGTGGCAGGGTGCAGAGATTGTCCGAAATGGATCGCGTGCGGATGAGGCATGCCTGGGCTACACTTGATTCCCGACCAAAGCGCAATGTCTCAGCCTGTGTTCATCTCGTATGCCCGTGCCGACAGCGCCACACAGGCGCAGGCTCTTGCCGCCGCTCTGAGCGGGCAGGCATTCCTGGACACGGAATCCATCGATGACGGCGACGATTTTCCGCAGCGATTGCTGGATGCGCTGCTGGCTTCGCGGATTGTCGTCATTTTTGCTTCGAAGAATTATCTTGAGCGCCGCTTCTGCCGTGTGGAGATGCGCCTGGCGCTCCACGCGGGCAATGAAAATGCGTCGCACCTTGTGCTGGCGTCCGGCGACGACGCCGAGGCGGTGCGGGACGGGATGCCCGAGCAGGTGGCCCGTACCAACTGGCCGCCGGCCAGCGAGACCAACGATCTGGCTGTACTGGTGAAGAAACGTCTCGACAGGAATCCCAATCCCCTCAGCAGCCGAATTCCGGCGCAGGAGGCCCGCGTCGTTGCGTCGTTGTTTATTGAGGAAGCAAGCATCCCCGAGCCCCGCTCCCTGCAGGGAATCCCGGTTTCGTTTCCGCCCGGTCTCGCGGCGCAAAGCATCGGACGCCGTTTCGTCGGCCGCGCCTCCGATCTCCGCCATCTTCACAACCTGCTTTCGGAAGGCAGTGGGAGCGCCGCGCGCCTTACAGGCCGCATCTCCGCCGGAGCCGGCTTTGGCAAGACTCGGCTCGCCATCGAATATCTCAATCGCTACGGCCCGCGCCACTACGCTGGCGGCATCTTCTGGATCAATGCTGAGTCGTCCGTCCTCGACGAGGAATTCTGGCGTGTCCTCCGCGTTATCGACTCTGACACGCCCGACATCACGCTGCTGCGCGGGCAGAAGCCGACGGTCCGCGAGAGGCTTGACTCTGCGCTACGCGCCATCGAGAAGCCTGTTCTTTACATTGCCGACAACGTACCGGAAGCCGTGCCGAATGAAGATCCGCTGCCGCTGGAAACCTTTTGCCCTGCCCTCGCGGCCGTCACCGTCATTGCCACCTCCCGCCAGGACACGCGCGAATCCGGCGTCGAATCCATCAAGATTGACGAGCTTCAGCGCGACTCCGCCATTCTGCTGCTTCGCAAAGACGTTCCTGCCCCTGCTTCGCTCTCCTGGGAAGACTGGGACCGCATTGCCGAGTGGATTGGAAATCTTCCTGTTGCCCTCGAGCTGCTCAACCGCGCTCTGGCGCTCGGTTCCATCTCGCCGAAGCAACTGCTGGCCTTTGCAACCGGGTCAACGGCGAGCGCGACGACCCGGCTCGACAGCTTCGGCAAAGCCCTGCGCGGCCAGGTCAGCTCAAAGGCGGCCGCCGGCGTCACGGCCGCTTTCTCCATCTCATATGAAAAGCTTCTTCCCTCCACCCAGACGGTCGCGCGCATCCTCGCCCAGCTTGCCCCCACGCCGATTCCGAACGAGTTTCTCGATGCTTTGCCAGAGGTTCTCGACGTTCCCGGAGCGCGCGCCGCGCTGCGCTCGCGCCATTTCGTGATTCCCAGCGATGCAGAAACTTTCGGGATAATCCACCGGCTGACGGCGGACTTTCTGCGCAGTTTGCCGGAAGAGCCGGAACATGGCTCTTTCGAGGCGGCATGCCGGATGATCGCCGAGGTAATGACGTTCGATCGATGCGAAGATCCGGAGTTCTGGCCGCTAATGAATCTGTGCCGGCCGCACGCGGAGGCGCTTTTTGGGCGTGGCGTGGACTCAGATGCGACCGCAGTCTCGGCTTGCGGGATGGGTCTCAGGGCGGAGATTTTTGCTTCCGCCAAGGGCGATTATTCGCACGCGAGAGAAATTGAAGAGCGCGTTCTTGAAATTCGCAAGCGAGTGCAAAAAGAGGATCACCGCGACACGCTGATTGCGATGAACAATCTGGGCCAAACGATGTTGAACCAGGGCGACTACAAAGCGGCAGAGCAAATGCACCGGCAGGAACTGGAAATATGCAGGCGTGTTCAAGGTGAGGAGCATCGGGACACACTGATTTCAAAGAGCAATGTCGCTTTGACTCTCTTTGCTCAGGGTAGGTTACCCGAGGCCCGTCAGCTACAGGAAGAGGTGCTGGATGCGAGTAAGAGGGTGTATGGCGAAGAGGATAAAGCCACACTCAGACCGATGAACAATCTGGCTGAAACTCTGGCAGCTCAGAATGAGCTGACTGAAGCACGGAAGTTGCACGAGCGCACACTGCAGATCAGAAAACGCCTGCTGGGCGAAAGGGACGCTGACACGCTGGTCTCGATGAGCAATCTGGCAAACATTCTGCGGAGAACCGGAGATGTGCCTCCGGCGCGAAAGCTGCAGGAATATGTTTTGAAGGTCATCAGCGAGGAACTGGGCGCGAAACATCCGTCGACACTGACTGCGATGAACAATCTTGCTGAAACCCTGGGTGATGACGATGATTTACCTGCGGCGCAGGAGCTGCATGAGCGCACGCTAGAATTGCGACGGCGAGTTCTTGGCCAGGAGCATCCGCAGACGTTGACGTCGATGAGCAATCTTGCGCTGGTGCTCCACCGAAAGGGAGAGTCGGCGGCTGCACTTCGTCTGCTCGATGATGCGCTGGCGGTTCAGCTTCGTCTGGAAAGAGAGGACCACCCTACGACGGTCCTGATCAAGAGCAATATCCAATACGTCAAGGACCAGACGGAGAAAGGCACCGGCGCAGACGGCCAGCTGGGCACAAATTAAAAGAGGCGAGCCTCATGTGCTCGCCTCTTTCGGAGTCGTGAACAGCGATCAGTCGGCGCCGACCGGCTTGGGCTCCTTCTCGCTGAGTTCGGCGACGCGCTTGGCCAACAGCAGCTCCAGGGTTTCGAGGGCCTTGGTGAAGCCTTCGATGCCTTCCTTCAGCTTGTCGTGGGCCATGCGGTCGGCGGCGTGCATCTTGTCGAAGGTCGCCTTGTCGATGGTGAGCTTCTCGATCTGCTCCAACTTCGCCTTCTCGGGATCGAGCTTGCGCGGCAGGTCTTCCTGCACGGAGTCGAGCTCGTGGAGCAGGTGCGGGGAGATGGTGAGCAGGTCGCATCCGGCCAGCTCGCGGATTTCGCCGATGTTGCGGAAGCTCGCGCCCATGACCACGGTCTTGTATCCGAAGTGCTTGAAGTAGCTGTAAATCTTGGTGACGGACTGCACGCCGGGATCGTCGGCGCCCTGGTAGTCCTTGCCGGTGTCCTTCTTGTACCAGTCGAGGATGCGTCCAACGAAAGGCGAGACCAGCGTGACCTTCGCTTCGGCGCAGGCGACCGCCTGGTGGATTCCGAAGAGCAGAGTCAGGTTGCAGTGGATGCCTTCCTTCTCCAACTGTTCGGCAGCCTTGATGCCTTCCCAGGTGGAGGCGATCTTGATGAGGATGCGCTCCTTGGAGATGCCCTGATCGGCGTAGAGCTTGATGATGTCGCGCGCCATCTTCATGGTGCCTTCGGTGTCGAAGGAGAGGCGAGCGTCGACTTCGGTGGAGACACGGCCGGGCACGATGGCGAGGATCTGTTTACCAAAAGCGATGGCCAGGTGTTTGAAGGCCTCTTTGGCGACGGCCTGATCACTGACGCTCTCGCCCAGCTTCTTCTTGGCATCCTGCAAGACGCCGTCGACGATGGATTGATACTGCGGCATCTGCGCGGCGGCGGTAATAAGGGACGGGTTGGTGGTGGCGTCTTGCGGCTTTACCTGCTCGATCGCTTCGATGTCACCGGTATCGGCAACCACCGTGGTCATGGTGCGCAACTGCTGCAGAAGAGTCTTCGGCATCATTCCTCCTTGCCACTATTCGCTCCCATTATCCGCCAATGACGGGCGGAATGGAATGGAGAGACGGCGTGGTTTGTTTACAGTTCGATGAGAACTTCTGGCTTCTATTGCTCAGGTCTTTACTTCCGTTAGATGCGAGCCGGCATCCGTAGCGTGACATATTCATTTTGCACGACGGCTGGTGAACCGTGGCCGGGGCTACGAATTGAACAGCTAAATCACCGGATTTGCCAGGGTTCCAATGCCTGAGATGGAAACCTCGACGCGGTCCCCGGGCTGCATGGGTCCGACGCCGGCGGGGGTTCCGGTGGGGATCAGGTCGCCGGGATAGAGGGTCATGGCGGCGGTAATGTAGCGCAGCAGGTAGTCAATCGAGAAGATAAGGTCGCGGGTGTGTCCGTGCTGCTTCAGCTCGCCATTGAGACGGGTTTCGACGGTGACGCCGGCGGCGAGGTCGATCTCGTCGGTGACGAGCGGGCCAACGGGGCAGAAGGTGTCGAAGCCTTTGGCGCGGGACCACTGGCCGTCGGACTTCTGCAGGTCGCGGGCGGTAACGTCGTTGACGATGGTGTAGCCGCGGATATAGGACGCGACGGGCTCGTCGGAGCCGATCTTTGAAGCGCGACGACCGATAACGACAGCCAATTCACCTTCAAAGTCGACGCGCTGTGACTGCTCAGTGATGCGGATGGTCTCTTCGGGTGCGATGACCGCGGACGGCGCCTTGAGAAAAAGCAGCGGCTCTTTCGGGACTTCGTTGCCGAGTTCCGCCGCGTGGTCGCGGTAGTTGCGGCCGATGCAGACGATCTTGCGCGGCACTACGGGTGCGAGAAGTTTTGCTGTCGCCAGCGGAATCGGATCGATGGCGTCTGAGCCCCACTTCGTCCAGGGATCTTCTTCGAACGTGGGCAGCAGCCGCTCGATCCAGAGGGTGCCGGCGCGGTCGACAACTTCTCCGTATTGCGGTCCGGCGTCGGTTTCAAAACGGCAATACTTCATTGGGAATCCTCCTTACTGCTGCGGCAGGCTCTCTTCGGTTTCCGCGGAGCGCGGACTTTCGTTGCTGTCGAGGTCGATGGCGCTGACGGAATAGGCGTAGCGGTGTCCGGGGAGTGGGTTGGGGTCGCGGAAGGAGGGCGCGACTTCGTTCGGAGGCGAGATGCGGGCGGCGGGCGTGTCTGATGCTGTGTCGCGTCGATAGACGACATAACCCGCGATGTCCCGCTCAGTATTGGGCGCCCAGGAGAGATCGATGGCACGAGCTTCGGGGTCGGCCACGGCCTGAAGATCGCGCGGCACTGTGGGCGGGAAGACGTCGCGGGCGTTGATGGTGATGGTTTCGCTGGGCTTGCTCAGCACCTCGAAGCTCTTGCCGTCGAGCGTGAGCCGCAGCACGCGCTCAGCTGAATAACGGTAGGCGTGGTCGAGGGCGGCATCGCGATCCAGCGCCTGTCCCTGGTCGGCGCCGGTAACCTCGAGGGTCTGTTCTGGCGGCGCGGGAGAACCGGCGGCCTGCGAGGATTTCGGCGCACCCGGCGTGGATACAAGCACCCGGTGGATGCGGAGCAGCTGGTCTGCGCCGGTCGAGTGCCAGCGCAGAACGACGCCGTCAGGCTGGGCGATTGCTGTCAGGCCGTCGACAGGTGGGGGCGGAGCTCCGGCAGCGGTGACTGCGGTATTCGACGGGCCGGCGCTGTGCCCGGCATGGTTGACCAGATCGACCGTGTAGGCCAGGGGCTTCGGGGAGCCGGTGGTAATGGCGGGCGGGAGATGGTCGACGAACTCCGCGGGCGCGTCCGGCGTGAAGGCCTGATCGGCGACGGCTTCGCAGGGACCGGCTTCGACGCGACGGCAGATGTGTGCCTGCTGGGGTTCCTTGAGGGGGACTTTGTCGGTGGTTCGCCTGGGCATCGTCCAGTTAAGGCGGACCTGATCTCCGTAGCGCTGGGCAGTGAGGTCGGTCACAGGCTCGGGTAATTTCAGACTGGGCGGCTGTGGCGCCGAGGGCAGGCCACAACCGGCCATCATCAGGAGAGGCGGCAGAATGAGTGCGGCTACCGCCACGCGCAATGCAACGATCATGCCAAGCTCAGGTTAGCAGGGTTCGAGGTCACGGAGATTTAGAGGATTGCCCTGAAGGCGGAGGCGATATCGGGGAGTTCGAAGGTAAAGCCGCTGCCCAGGAGGCGATCGGGAATGGCGCGGGTAGAGGCCAGCAGGACTTCGTCGGCCATCTCGCCCAAAGCGAGACGAAGGGCGAAGGCGGGTGCAGGGATAATGGCAGGCCGATGCATGGCGTGGCCCAGAGCGCGGGTGAATTCTGCGTTCGTCACCGGATTGGGCGCAACGAGATTGGCCGGGCCGTCGATTGAGGAGTCGACCAGCTGGAAGATGGCGCGGACCGCATCGCTCAGCGCGATCCAATTCATCCACTGGCGCCCGCTACTCAGATTGCCTCCGAGCCCGAGCCGAAAGTGGGGCAGCATATGCTTGAGCGCACCTCCCTGGCGAGACAGGACCACTCCAAAGCGGAGATGCACGACGCGGATTCCCAGCGCGCGAGCCTGCGCAGCTTCTGCCTCCCAGGCGAGGCAGGTATCGGCGATAAAGCCTCGGCCGGGACTCGATTCTTCGGTGAGGATCTCGTCGCCGCGGTTGCCATAGATACCCGTCGCGGAGGCAGAGAGCAGAACCGACGGCCGCTGCTTCAGGGACTTCAATGTGTTTACCAAGGCCCGAGTGCTGTTCACCCGGCTTTCGACAATCTGACGCTTGTAGTCGGCCGTCCACCGATGGCTGGCCAGATTCGCGCCGGAAAGGTGAATTGCGGCGCCGATGCCCTCGAGCGGCGCGGAATTGGAGACAGGCACGGCGGCATCAGGGTTCCACTGGATCTCCGAGGGGCTGGCGGGCTGGTGGCGAACCAGTTGCACCACCTGAATCCGGTCAGCCTCCGCAGCTCGTACCAATGCTGAGCCGATCACCCCGGTGGCTCCGCTGAACAGGACTTTGCCTGGCGTAGTGGTCATGGATATCTCTCAAGGGAACTGGTGATATGGATCACTGATTCTAGTGCAGATCGCAGATTATGGTCATTCGATGGCGCGCGGATGAAGTGGAGGCAGCGGGTTGGGGAAATCTCAATGTAATTTCACGCGGTAAAAAATTATTGTGATGTGGTAACATTATCCACAAGCGTCAGTCTAAGTGGCAGCGCATTGGCACGGGGGTTGACATGGCCACCAAGCAGGGGAAGAAGCAACAGCAAGCGGTAAACGGCGGGGCAGAACCGGAGTCACCAAAGGCTGATCCCGGGGCTGCAAAGGCCGATCCGGCGTTGTCGCGGATGGATCTGTCCAATACTCAGATCGATCCGGCGACTGCCGAGGCGTTCATTGCAGAACGCCGGATCGGTGAACGGATCAAGAAGCTGCGGCTGAAGAAGTCGATGGGCCTGGTGGAGCTGGGAAAGCACACGGGTTTGTCAGCGAGCTTTCTGTCGCAACTCGAAACCGGCCGGGTGGTGCCGACGCTGCGCAATCTGGCGCGTATTGCCATGGTCTTCAGCAAGGACCTCTCGCATTTCTTCGAGCCTGAGCCGCACACCCTGTTTCGCGTTCACAGAAAGCATGAGCGCGTGCGACTGCCGCAGACGGGGACCGATGACCCCACCTACTATTTCGAGAGCCTGGGCTACATGGTGCCCGACCGGCATCTCGATCCTTATTATGCCGAGTTCATTCCGCTCAAGGCATCGACAGACATCCGGCCGCATGTGCATCCCGGCTACGAATTCCTCTACATGCTCGAAGGAGAACTCGACATACGGCACGGAGACAAGATCCACACAGTAGAAGCCGGCGACGGGGTTTACTTCGACGCAAGCACGCCCCACTCCTACCGCTGCGCGGGCAAGACTTCAGCCGTGGCGCTGATCGTGACCATGCATCAGCAACACCTGCCTCAGCCGGCGATGAATCTGCGCCCGCTGGGAACGGCACTCGGCTCGCGCGTTCCCCCGGGCACCCCGGTGAGTACGACCGCAGCGGTGCGACCGGTGGATCAGGCAGCGGGAGTGGTGAAGCCGAAGCCGACGGGCATACCGGGCGGGATGCGACGAAACTGATGCTCTGAGGGTCTGAAACCGGTCATAGATCTCACGATTGCCTATCAAGTTCGGGTCTCGACCTTGAAAATCGTGATTGCCTTACCAGCGTTAGCGTTTATGCTTGTGTGCTGATGGGTAAGGAACGGAAACCGCAGGGACGCACCGCCAGGGGCATGCGGCGCGTTGACCTCAGCTCGATTGAACTCGCCTCAAGCGAAACCGCCCGCAATATCAACCGCGACATTGTGCTGGAGATGATCCGCTCGCGGCAACCGATCTCACGTGCCGAGCTGGCGCGTCTTTCAGGATTACAGCGCAGCACGGTTTCTCTGATCATCGAACAGCTGATCGAAGAGAAATGGGTGCAGGAGGGCGCGGTCGCACGCAGGCCGCGCGGACGCAGGCCCACGCTGCTCGGCCTGAATGAAGACCTGGTGGTCATCGCTGCCGATGTTCACCCTGCACAGTCTTCGGTGGCGGTGGTTGACCTGAATGGCCGCCTGCTTACGCGGTCTCTCATTCCGCTGGGTGCGGATCCCGCGGCGGCAATCGAATTGCTGATCGACTGCATTCTCCGGCTCAAGGCAAATTTCCCGCGCAAATCGGTAGAGGGTATCGGGATCAGCCTGCCCGGCCGCGTCGATCCGGAAAACGACCGGCTGATTTTCGCGCCGAATCTGCATTGGCCGCCGTTCGACATCAAAAAGGCAATCGAGCGGCGGACGGGGATGCCGGTGGTGCTTGAGAATGCCGCCAATGCGTGCCTGCTCGCTGAGTTGTGGTTTGGCAGGATGGAAGGCGTGCGCAATGCTGTGCTAATCACCGTCTCGGAAGGCATCGGCACTGGGATCTTTGCCAATGGACATCTTGTCACCGGCCAGCACGGGATGGCCGGCGAGTTCGGGCATGCCACCCTGGAACCCGATGGACCGTTGTGCGCCTGCGGCATGAAAGGCTGCTGGGAGACTCTCGGGTCATGCCGCGCTGCCCTGCACTATTACAGTGATCTCGCCCGCACGTCGAAGGCGCTGACATTCCAGCAATTGCTAAGCGCCGCTGAAGGCGGTGACCCGAACGCGGTGGAGGCGCTGAGGCGTCAGGCATCCGCAATCGGACGAGGAATGCGGCTGATTCTCGCAGGCCTCTCGCCCGAGGTCATCCTCGTTGCAGGCGACGTTACATCGGCGTGGCATCGCTTCGGACCGATTATCGAGGAGCACATTGCCAGGTTAACGCTCGCCGGGTCTCCTCCCCGGCTGATGCCCACCCACGAGGGCGAGGTGGCGCGACTGCGCGGAGCCGCGGCGCTGGTGCTGCAGCGGCGCTCAAGCCAGGAGGCAAACCATGAGGCTGCGCGCGGGGTTACTGCCAGGCGTCCGCCTGGGCGCAGAGGGGCGGGAGCGCGCCAGGCTGCGCGGAAATGATTCGACTCGACCTGACCGACCATTGACACTTCTGCTTAGAGGCAACTATAGTTTGGGCCTCATACTAAATTGCGTAATACCGGCGGCGCGCCAGAGTGGATTCGGATGAGAGCCGGCTATCGAAAAGCAAATAGCAACAGGAGGGGTTGTGCAGAATAGCGCAGATTTCAGGCGGCTCGTGAAGGCGGCGGCGCTGGCGTTCGCGGCGTTGTTCGCTCTGGTTGGTAGGAATGCGGTTTGCCAGGCGACAGCTCCCTACATGAACGCGGCCTTGCCCGTCGATCAGCGGGTGGATGACCTTGTCTCGAAGATGACTCTGGAGGAGAAGGTTGCGCAGATGATGAACGGCGCGGACGCGATCCCAAGGCTGGGCGTTCCGAAGTACGACTGGTGGAGTGAGGGTCTGCATGGAATCGCGCGGTCAGGGTACGCGACGGTGTTTCCGCAGGCGATCGGGATGGCGGCGACGTGGGATACGGACCTGATTGGGCAGATTTCGACGACGATCTCGACCGAAGCTCGCGCCAAGTACAACCAGGCGATGCGCGATAACGTGCACAGCATATATTTCGGATTGACCATCTGGTCTCCGAACATCAACATCTTTCGCGATCCGCGGTGGGGTCGCGGCCAGGAGACTTACGGCGAAGATCCATTTTTGACCAGCCGCCTGGGCGTTGCATTTGTGAAGGGGTTGCAGGGAGACGATCCAACGTATTTGAAGACGGTGGCAACGCCGAAGCACTTTGCCGTTCACAGCGGACCAGAGTCGGAGCGGCATCGGTTCAATGTCGATCCTTCGCCGAACGATCTCGAGGACACCTACTTCCCTGCTTTTCGCGCGACGGTGACGGAGGGCCGTGCCGACTCCGTGATGTGTGCCTACAACGCGGTCGATGGCGTTCCTGCTTGCGCAAGCAAGATGCTGCTGGAGCAGACGCTGCGCAAGGCTTGGGGGTTCAACGGCTACGTCACGTCGGATTGCGGCGCAATCGACGATTTCTTTCACGAGAACGGACATCATTATTCGCCGGACGCGGAGCATGCGGCAGCAGCGGGCGTGCTCGCGGGAACGGATACGAACTGCGGTGACACCTACAAGGCTCTGGTGAAAGCAGTGAAGGACGGGCTGCTGCCGGAGAGCGCGATCGATACAGCGGTCAAGCGGTTGTTCACGGCGCGGTTCCGGCTGGGGATGTTCGATCCCGCGGACAAGGTGGCGTATGCGCAGATTCCCTTCAGCGAAGACGATTCGCCGGCTCACCGTGCGCTGGCGCTCAAGACAGCATACGAATCGATGGTGCTGCTCAAGAACGAAAGGGATTTTCTGCCACTGAAGGCGGGCATAAAGACGATTGCCGTGGTGGGTCCGAATGCTGCGGCGTTAGCAGCGCTCGAGGGGAACTATAACGCGGTGCCATCGCATCCGGTGCTGCCGATCGATGGGATTCGCGAGGAGTTTCGCGGCGCGAAGGTGTTGTATGCGCAGGGCTCTCCTTATGTAGAAGGCCTGCCGGTGCCGGTGCCGCGAACAGCGCTGCATTCTTCGGCGGGATCTTCGGAGGAGGGTCTGAAGGCGGAGTATTTTGCGTCGTCAGACCTGAGCGGCGCTCCGGTAATGACACGGGTCGATCCGCAGATTGACTTCGACTGGAATGCGGCAAGCCCGGCACCCGGATTGCCGGCGAAAAACTTCGGCGTGCGGTGGACAGGAACGATCACGGCACCGGCTGCGGGAGATTACCCGTTCAGCATCACTCTAGCCCACTGCTATCCCTGCCAGGATCATGAAGGCTACAAGGTCTATCTCGACGACAAGGAGGTCGCGAGCTTCGGAAGCAGCGAGAAGTCGGACTCCCGTGCAAGCACGACGCCGGAGTTTCATCTGAAGTTTTCCGACACGCTGTCGCATGCGCTCCGCGTGGAGTACGAACATAATGCACCGCTGTTTGGAGCCGGGATTACGCTGAACTGGACTCCTCCGATTGAGCCGTTGCGCGCGGAGGCGGTGGCGGCGGCGAAGCAAGCGGATGTGGTGCTGGCATTTGTGGGGCTCTCGCCCGAACTTGAGGGCGAAGAGATGCCGGTCCACGTCGAGGGATTTTCCGGCGGCGACCGCACGGACATCAAGCTGCCCAAGGCGCAGGAGGATCTGCTGCAGGCAGTGGCCGCCACCGGCAAACCGCTGGTAGTGGTGCTGATGAACGGCAGCGCGCTCGCGGTCGATTGGGCGCAGCAGAATGCGCAGGCGGTGCTTGAGGCGTGGTATCCGGGCGAGGCCGGCGGCGAGGCGATTGCGCAGACGTTGGACGGGAAGAATAATCCCGGCGGCCGGCTGTCCGTTACTTTCTACAGTTCCCTCGACCAACTGCCCAAGTTCGACGACTACTCGATGAAGGAACGGACCTACCGTTATTTTCATGGCACTCCGTTGTACGGGTTTGGTTACGGACTGAGTTACACAAAGTTCAGTTACTCGAAGTTAAAGCTCTCGACGAAGACAGTGAAGGCCGGTGAGCCGCTCACCGTTGAAGCCGAAGTTCGCAACACGGGTAAGCGCGCGGGTGATGAGGTCATCGAGCTTTACCTGACTCCGCCGGCTACCGACGTTTCGCCGATTCGCGAACTGAAGGCATTCCAGCGGGTGCATCTTGAGCCCGGCACCGTGCGCAATGTTCGCTTCGAGCTCGACTCGCGGCAGCTGAGCGAAGTGGATGCAGCGGGTAAGCGCAGCGTTCAGCCGGGAACATACGGAATCTTTGTCGGCGGCGCGCAGCCCGCGCCGGGCACGGGGCAGAGCAGCGAGTTTGCGATCGAGGGAAGCGCCCCCCTTCCGCGCTAAGGAGCATAGGCTGTGCGCGCTTTTGGATTCGTTCTGGCTGGAACGTTGATCGTGGGAAGCACGTGGTCTGCCGCTGAAACGGGTGCAGCGGGGTGGCTTCGCTATGCGCCAATCGAGGACGCGAGCGTAAAGGCCCAATACAGCAAACTGCCGGGCAGCGTTGTGTCTCTCGACGATTCTGCTCTGACGCGCAGCGCACAGAGCGAGATCGTTCGCGGAATCGATGGGATGCTCGATCGAAAGCTGCGCGTGAGAGCAAACCGTTCCAACCGACGGCGCATTCGTACTTGGTACAGTTACAGAATTGCAGGCCAAGTTTCCCCACTGGATGCCGGCTGCGCAGATCCGCCCGGAAGGCTATGCGCTGGCGACCCTGCGTGAGCATGATCGCACCTACTGGCTGATTGCCGGGGCCGATCCACGCGGTGTGTTGTACGGGGCTTTTCGGTTGCTGCAGGAGATCGCGGAGCAGCACGACGTGCGTTCGCTCGCGATCAGCGAGTCGCCAGCGGCGCCGGTCAGATGGGTCGATGAATGGGACAATCTGAACGGCACGATCGAGCGCGGCTATGCCGGGCGGTCGATCTTTTTCGACAACGGAGCGGTGCGGGAGGACATGACGCGGCCCGGTGAGTATGCACGCCTGCTGGCTTCGGTGGGTATCAATGGCTGCGCCATCAATAATGTCAATGCCGATCTGAAGATGCTGACACCGGAGATGATCACGCAGGTCGCACGGATCGCCGATGCTTTTCGGCCCTGGGGCGTGCGGCTGGCCATGTCCGTTGACCTGAGCAGTCCGAAAGTAGTGGGCGGGCTGGATACTTTCGATCCGCTCGATTCGCGGGTGATCGCCTGGTGGCAGAAGGCGGTGGACCAGCTTTACGCGCAGATTCCGGACTTCGCCGGCTTTGTTGTGAAGGCGGATTCGGAAGGGCGTGCAGGACCGTCACAATATGGGCGCACTCCTGTGGATGCAGCGAACGTACTGGCGCGTGCGTTGAAGCCGCATGGCGGAGTGCTGCTCTATCGGGCATTCGTCTACAACCATCATCTCGACTGGAATGATCCGAAGGCTGACCGGGCGCGCGCGGCCTACGACATCTTTCATCCGCTCGACGGAAAGTTCGACGATAACGTGATTGTGCAGATCAAGCATGGGCCGATCGATTTTCAAGTCAGAGAACCGGTATCGCCGCTGTTTGCGGGCCTGCAGAAGACGAATGAGGCCATCGAGCTTCAGATCACGCAGGAATACACCGGCCAGGGGCGGCACCTGGTGTTTCTTGTCCCGATGTGGAAAGAGGCGCTCGATTTCGATCTGCGAGCCGATAACCGGTACACGCCGGTGAAGGAGATTGTGGAGGGCAAAGCGTTTAGTCGGCCGCTGGGCGGTTTTGCGGGCGTGGCGAATGTCGGACTCGATGCGAACTGGCTCGGGCATCCGATGTCCATGGCAAATCTCTATGGCTTCGGGCGGCTGGCGTGGAACCCGGACGCGACGTCGCAGACTATCGCCGACGAATGGACGCGCCTGACATTCGGGAACAACACAAAGGTCGTAAGCACGATTGACGGAATGCTGCTGTCTTCGTGGAGCACCTACGAGGATTACACCGGCCCGCTCGGCCTGGGCACGCTGACCGACATTCTGCACTCGCACTATGGACCGGGGATCGAGTCGGCGGAGAGAAACGGCTGGGGGCAGTGGATTCGCGCCGATCATGAGGGCGTGGGCATGGATCGCACGGTGGCGACGGGAACGGGCTACATCGGGCAGTATCCGCCGGAGGTGGCGAGCATGTATGAGTCGCTGGCGACCTGTCCCGATCAGCTGCTGCTTTTCATGCACCACGTGGCGTACACCTACAAGCTGCACTCCGGCAAAACGGTGATTCAGCACATCTACGATTCGCACTATGAAGGCGCGGCGAGCGCGGCAAAGTTTGTGAGTGACTGGCAGGGATTGAAGGGGCTTGTGGACAACGAGCGCTACGAGAAAGTTCTGGCGCTGCAGGAGTACCAGGCCGGGCACGCGGACGTGTGGCGCGATGCGGTCGATCAATGGTTCTATAAGATGTCCGGCATCGCGGATACGAAAGGCCGGGTCGGTCATGATCCGGACCGCATTGAAGCAGAAGACATGCGGCTTGACGGCTACACGATAGCCGATGCGAATCCGTGGGAGACGGCGTCGGGAGGCAAAGGAGTCGCGTGCCAGGGCCATAGCTGTCTGCACGGCCGAGACGACATTCAATCGCCCCGCAGGCACTTACGACATCGCCGTGTCAGTACTTCGACTTTCGACATGGCGTGTCGACTTACGACCTGTATCTCAACGGTAAGCTGCTCAAGGAGTGGCGCGCCGACAACACTCTACCGGCCGACAGAATGAATGGCGACACATCTACGCGTATTACTGTGAGCGGGATCGCGCTGAAGCCAGGAGATGCGCTGAAGATTGAAGGCCATCCGGACGATGGCGAGCCTGCGCCGCTGGATTATCTGGAGATTTCGCCAGCGAGCGGGGCTCACTGAACGGCTTTCAAATAAGGACCGTCTGAATGAAGATCACCAATGCCTCCGTAATCGTTTGCTCTCCGGGGCGGAACTTCGTAACTCTGAAGATAGAAACCGACGAAGGCATCTATGGCCTCGGAGACGGGACGCTGAACGGGCGCGAGCTTGCCGTCGTCAGCTATCTTACCGAGCACGTTATTCCCTGCCTCATCGGGCGCGATCCCTTTCAGACAGAAGACATCTGGCAGTATCTGTATCGTGGTGCGTACTGGCGGCGGGGTCCGGTTACGATGTGCGCCATCGCTGCGGTCGATGTGGCGCTCTGGGACATCAAGGGGAAAGCGCTGAACACGCCCGTCTATAACCTGCTGGGCGGCAAGAGCCGCCATGGTGTGATGGTCTACGCGCACGCCAACGGTGCGGATATCGAACAGACCATCGATGCCGTTGGTTGGGAGATCGAGCGCGGATATCTCGCAGTAAGAGCACAGAGCGGCATTCCCGGCCTGGCTTCGACCTACGGAGTCGCCAAAGGGGACAAGCCTTATGAGCCGGCGGAGCGCGGGTTGCCGTCGGAGAGTCTGTGGTCGACGGAGAAGTATCTGCGGCATGCGCCTCAGCTATTCGAGCGAGTGCGCCAGCAATTTGGCGAAGATGTGCATCTGCTGCACGACTGTCATCATCGGCTTACACCGATCGAGGCGGCTCGTCTAGGCAAAGAACTGGAGCCGTTTCACCTCTTCTGGATGGAGGATCCCGTTCCGGCGGAGTTGCAGGAAGGCTTCGGAATTATCCGGCAGCACACGACGACTCCAATTGCGGTGGGCGAAGTCTTCAATACCATCTGGGACGCGAAGGAGCTGATCGAAAAGCAGTGGATCGACTACATCCGCATGACGGTGGTGCACGGCGGCGGCCTGACGCACCTCAAGAAAGTCGCGGATTTTGCCGCGCTCTTTCATGTGCGGACCGGCTGTCATGGCGCGACGGATCTATCTCCGGTGTGCATGGCGGCTGCGCTGCACTTCGGGCTGGCGGTGCATAACTTCGGCATTCAGGAACACATGCCGCACAACGAAGAAACAGATGCGGTCTTTCCGCACGGTTATTCGTTCGATGCCGGATATATGTATCCGGGAGATGGGCCGGGGCTGGGGGTGGAGATCGACGAGACGCTGGCGGCGAAGTATCCCTACCAGCGCGCTTACCTGCCGATCAATCGGAAGCTCGATGGAACGCTCTTCGACTGGTAGAGAAGAGCGGCTGGAAAAAAGAAGGCGGGACCGAAGTCCCGCCGGGAGTCAAGTGATGCGAGCTCTGGAAAGTGAGCCGTAGTGCTAGAACGTCAACCGTGCGCCGATCTGGATCAGGCGAGGGCTGGCGGCAGCGGTGATCTTGCCGTTGAGTGCTGAGGCCAGATTCGCAGTTGGCGCATTGAGGCTCACCATGTTGAAGGCATTGGTGGCTTCGCCGCGTAACTGCAATGTGAAGCGCTCAGCAAAGTTGATGTTGCGGAAGATTCCCAGGTCGATATCCCGATAGCCCGGCGCGCGCAGGTAGTCGCGCGGCGCGTTGCCGTCGGCGCCGCCCGGTCCAATGCCCAGTCCGGGACCGTTGGCCGTGAACGCGTTGATGTTGAACCATTCGGAGGCGGCCGTGAACCGATTCCGATGCGTGTTCAGGAAAGCGTTCTGTCCGGGAACCAAGTTAGGACGGTTGTTATTGGCACTGTCGAAGTTTTTATTTGAACCGGTAACGATGTTGACCGGCGGTCCGCTGTAAAGGGTGGCGATGGACGATATCGTCCAGCCGTTGGCGAGCTGCCTCATGAAGGAGCTCGACCCCTTGTAATAGTTGAGATCCCAGATGCCGGAGATGCTGGCCATGTTGTGCCGGTCATTGTCCGTCGGCCCTCGCTCTTCCCACAGATTGGCGAAGTCCTGCGCGTACGCCAGTCCCACAGCAGACTCATTTGCGCTCTGGAACGAATGGCTCCAGACGTAGAAGCCATTGAGCATAAGGCTGCGCGTCATTCGCCGCTGCATCGAGACCTGTAGCGAGTGGTAGGAGGCAGTCTGGTTCGAGATGAGAAAGATGTTCTGGCCCAGTACACCCGGATCGTAAGGACGCCGTGCGTTGATGCTGGTCTGCGAGGTGCTTGCTCCCGGCGCATACGGAGCATAATTGTCGTCGATCATGAGCGGGAGGTCATGTGACAACGTTCCGACATAAGCGATCGTCCCGGTGAACTGGCCAGGGAGCTGTTGCTGAACGGAGGTGTTGATCTGGTAGACGAGAGGCCATTGCACGTCTTTTGAAATCGTTTCGACACTGGCCGCGGGAAGGAAACGCGGATTCGATGGAGAGTACGTGTAGGGGAAGGGATCTCCGTTAGGGAAGGACGCGGGATTCCCGTAGGGATTTGTAAGCGATGCTATCGAATTGAAGGTCTGGCGGATGGCGAAGGGCTGCGCGTTCGCCGGCTGATTCCATTCGTTGCCGCTCACGCTGCCGTAGAAGAGGCCCCCGGCGGCGCGGACTGCGGTCCTTCCATCACCAAAGGGATTCCACGCGATACCTACACGCGGCGAAATATGATGCCAGCGCAGGTCGACGATACCGCGGGGCACGCCCTTGTCTCCCGGATAGAGCAGGCCCAGCGGCGCGCTGGGAACTACTGTGGATTGAACGCCGGGGACGAAGGTGCCGGTGAGGTTATTGGATTCAACCGGAGGCACATCGATATCCCAGCGCAATCCCAGGTTTGCGATCAGTTTTGGAGTAATCCGGTAATCGTCCTCGATGAAGAAGGCCGTGTGCCAGTCGCTCAGCAGCCCGTGGTACGGAGTGTCCTGTTCCATGGTGTTGACCTGTCCGGTGACGAAATCGGCGAGGGCATTCCCGGTAGTGGTGGGAGCAGAAGTCTGAAAGGTGAAGACCCCGAAGTTGTAGAGGTTTCCAACGATCATGTTTTTATCGAGCGCCAGCTCGCCGCCAAAATTGATGGTGTGCTTGCCCCTGGTCATGCTGACCAGGTCGCGCAGCGAATAGAAGTCAGTGGTAGTTACAGGACCCGCGAGCGCGCCGCCAATATTGAAATATCCCGATACGTTGAGTTGAGGGAGTCCTTTTGGACCCTGGATGGTGAAGTTTGATCCGAGGTCCCCGAGGGAAATGGCGGGCAGGTTAACGCGCCCTCCGGCAACCCGCGTGAATCCGAGCCAGGCTTCGTTGACGGTCGTAGGACTGAAGGTGTGCACCTCGCTGATATTCGCGTTCTGCTGAGTCGAAAAGGACTGATTGGTGTCCCAGATAAGATTGCCGTTGCCAAAAGCATTCTGCGTCGACTTGAGGTAGAAGTACGTCGCAGCCAGATGATCACTGGCGCCCAGCATCTGGTCATACTTCCCCAGGTACTCGTCCTGATTGGTCGGGCCGGTAAAGAAACCCGTCCAGGCATTGTTCGCGCTGTTGGGAAGAGGAATGAACTTGTTGATGATATTCGCGGCCGTTGGGTCGAGCAGCGAGGACGGGACACATCCCACGGTGGGAACCTGGCAGTTGGGCGAGCTATTCGTTCCCATCACCTTGGTCTTGGTGCCGGGAAGATTCGGAATCACCTTCGACTGCGTAAAGTCGCCCTGCCGCTCAAGGGAAGTCGGAACCACGCCACCGCTCAGGAACTGACCCACGGTCTGGCGGAGTCCGCCATAGCTGAAGAAGAAGAACGCCTTGTCGCGCTTTATTGGGCCACCGATTGTGCCGCCGAACTGGTTTCGGTGATAGGGCGGGTTCAGCGTCGCATTCCAGGGAGTCGCGTTCAATGCGGTGTTGCGCACGAACTCAAACAGCGAGCCGTGAAACTGATTGGTTCCGGAACGTGTAACGGCGGTGACCACGGCGCTCGACATGCGTCCGTACTGCGCCGAGAAGTTGCTGGTCTCGACGCGGAACTCCTGCAGCGCGTCGGGATTGGGCAGCGGGTTGCCGTAGTTGCGGATTCCCGTCATGTTGTTTCCGCCATCGAGAAAATAGCTGACCATGGGAACGCCGCCGTCAATGCCGCCATTGACTACGACCTGCGTGGACGGCACGCCGATCACATAGTTGGGAGTACCGCTCGGATTTGTGAGCGGGCTGGAGCTGTTGTATTGGACACCGGGCGTGAGCGACAGCTCCGCGTAGGCATTGCGGTTGACCAGAGGCAGCCCGATGATCTCCGCAGGCTGCACTGTTCTTCCCAGGGTCGCGGACGTGGTGTCGACGAGGGCTGGGGCTTCTGTGACCGTCACCGTCTGGCTTTGTGCGCCGACTGCCAGGGTCACGTTCAGAGCCTGCGTCTGGTCCACGGTCAGGGCCAGGTTCTGCTGAACGAACTTTTTGAAGCCTGGGGCGTCCACTTCAACGGTGTACTTGCCAACCGGAAGATGGTCGATTTGATAGGCGCCTTCCCCATCGCTCTTTACCGACCGGGACAATCCAGTCTCGACGTTTGTCGCGTTCACGGCAGCTTCTGCGACGACTGCTCCCTGCTCGTCTTTGACTGTTCCCCTGATGGACCCGGTGATCTGCTGCGCGTAAGAAGTTAACGCAGAGGTCAGAACCAGTGTGACCATGGTCAGAATTGCCGCCAGCGTGTGCTGGAACCTTTTGGCCGTGCCTCCAAAGTGAACCCATCGTGCGTTTATCGTTTTCACTGATCTACTCCCTCAACATACAGTCCCGTATTCTTCAAATCAGCGCGGACAAGTGTCAAGCAGATTGTGCTACCACTGTTCCGCTATGTGGGACGACGGAAAAGATGCTCACCACGGCCCCCCGCTTCAGGTCGCAAAAGATTCATAGCGGAACCGGCTTGTCAGGGAAAGAATGAGACGAACGGTGCTCTGGAAGGGATGAATGGTCAGCGTTTGCGGCGCGGCGGTTCGGAGCCGATCACCTGATGTCCCATGCGCGTGGAGAGCTCCTGCGCGGCTTTCATCATGGTCTTTCCAATGAGCTGATAACGCTCCGGCGTAATACGCGATGAGGGACCGGAAACACTGACTGCGGCCACAGCCAGACCGCTCGCATTGAGAATTGGTGCGGCGATGCAGCGGATGCCTTCTTCGATTTCCTCGTCATCGATGGCATACCCGCGATCCCGGACCCGCTCCAACTCGCGTTTTAATGTGAGCACGTTGGTGATTGTGTTACGCGTCCTGGCCTCCATGCGAAGGCCGGTAAGAGTGCGATCAACTTCCGTCTCAGCGGAGTAGGCCAGAATCGTTTTGCCAAGCGCCGTGCAATAAACGGGATTGCGCGCTCCGAGTTTGGAGCCCATGGTGAGGGAGCGCTGCGCTTCGACCCGCTCGATATACAGCACCTCAGCGCGGTCGAGCAAGGCCAGGTGCACGGTTTCCCCAACTTCGTAGGCCACGCGCGTCATCAGTGGACGGGCCTCGTCGCGGATATTCACGTGGTCGAGCGCCTGGCAACCGAGGTCATAGAGGTGCAAACCAAGGCGATACCGGTTCGAATCCAGCCCGCGACGAAGCAAGCCTCGCGATTCGAGCACATGGGCGATGCGATGGGTGGTCGTCTTATGAAGCTTCATCGCCGCGGACAATTCAGGAAGAGCAGCTTCCCCGCTGCTTTGCCGGCCGATGAATTCGAGTATGTTGATGGCGCGGTCCAGCACCTGCACCTTGTAGGGTGGTTTCTTCGGACGTTTGGCTGCGCGCTTCATCATGCGAAGCTTACCATAGCGAAATCACGCCTTCCTGTTAGTGACGCCGGTCACACTTTACGACGAAGTATTCTCCATTCGCTAGACAATTACCCCAATAGCCGCGACTGCATCCTTGACAGCGGTCAGAGGTGATGTGGAAAATGACTGTCTGTGTCTCGCGTTCAAGAACCTCTATACCGCTATGCGGTACGCTCTTTCCCGTACGGGAAAACCCAACAAAGCCGCTGAACTGACAGCGACAAGGACAACTGCATGCAGCCGATCGTCATGAAATCTGAGGGGTACCGCTGGGATAGTCTGAGCCTTGGCGAGGTGATGCTGCGCCTCGATCCCGGCGAAAGCCGCGTTCACACCGCGCGCCACTTTACTGCGTGGGAGGGCGGAGGCGAATACAACGTCGCACGGGGGCTGCGGCGCTGTTTTGGATTGCGCACCGGAATTGTCACCGCGCTTGCCGACAACCCGGTCGGCCGGCTGGTGGAGGACTTCATCCTGCAGGGCGGCGTGGACACGTCGCTGATCCGCTGGGTTCCCTACGACGGCGTCGGCCGCACGGTTCGCAACGGCCTGAATTTACCGAGCGGGGCTTCGGCGTCCGCGCTGCTGCGGGCTGTTCCGATCGCGGACACACGGCGGTCTCGCAGATCAAGAGAGGCGACTTTGACTGGGAGGAAATCTTCGGTCCGGCGAACGGTTCGCGCTGGTTCCACACTGGAGGAATCTTCGCGGCTCTTTCGGAGTCGACGGTACTGGTCGCATCGGACGCAATGGATGCGGCGCGAAAGCATGGGACGCCCGTCTCCTATGACCTGAATTACCGCGATTCGCTCTGGAAAAGCATCGGCGGAAAGGCCAAGGCGCAGGAGGTGAATCGCGATCTGGTGCGCAAGGTGGATCTCCGCGGGCAACGAAGAAGATTTTTCGGCGATGCTCGGAATAGCGCTGGAGGGCGTAACGGAAGACTTCGGCGAGCTGCCGGTCGCCAGCTACGAGAAGATGCTGCGGGAGTGGCCGCGGCGTATCCGAATTTGAAGCTGATTGCCACCACTCTGCGCACCGCGCATACCGCCAGCCGGAACGCCTGGGGAGCGATTGCGCTTTATCAGGATGAAATTGTGCATGTGCCGCAACGCGAGATCGACATACTCGATCGCGTGGGCGGGGAGACTCGTTCGCTTCGGGGCTTGTTTATGGAATGCTGGCCGGCAAACCGATCGAATGGGCCGTGCGTTGCGGCGTGGCTCATGGCGCGCTCGCCATGACTACGCCGGGCGACACGAGCATGGCAACAAGGCCGGAAGTAGAACGCGTGATGAAGGGCAGTTCGGCGAGAATCGAACGCTGATTTCAGGAGAAGAAATGTCCGAAGAGATTAAGGCGGCACTTGAGCGCGAGGGATTGATTCCGGTTCTGCGAGCCAGTTCAGTCGAGATGGCGCATGCACTGGTTGATGCGATGCTGGCGGGGGGTGTGAATGTAGTTGAGGTCACGATGACCGTCCCCAATGCTGTGGCGTTGCTGCGTGACTTGAAGCAGAGGTACGGAAGCAGCCTTCTGCTGGGCTCCGGCACCGTGACGAATGCGGAACAGGTAGAAGCGACGATTGAAGCTGGGGCGGAATTTGTGGTGAGCCCCAGTCTGCATTTCGATGTGATTGCCAGAACCAAGGAACTGGACAAGGTCTCGATCCCCGGCGCGCTCACGCCGACCGAGGTGATTACCGCGTGGCGCGCGGGGGCCGATTTCGTGAAGATCTTTCCCTGCTCGGCGATGGGAGGAGCCAGTTATCTGAAGTCGCTTCTTGCGCCTTTCCCTAACCTGAAGCTGATCCCGACGGGCGGCGTAACACTGCAAACGGCGGCGGATTTTCTGCAGGCCGGAGCGCGAGCGCTCGGCGTGGGCGCGACCTGGTAAATGCCAAGGCTATTGCGGAAGGGAAGCCGGAGCTCATCACAAATACAGCTCGCAGCTATCTGGAGATCATTCGGACCGCCCGCAGCTCTTACCGTCCCGCATCGCGGTACGATCTGTCCGGATTTGAGTCATGCAGCGTTGACAACACTTCCCCCAAACTAAAAGAATGGCTCTGCGTTGCGGTTCGCATAGCAGTACGCCGACCGCAAACAGGACAATGGGAATACTCGACGGGTTTCGATTGGATGGAAAGACTGCGCTGGTTACAGGGGCGGCGAGTGGCCTGGGGGCGGCGATCGCCGTTGCGCTCGCTGAGGCGGGAGCGTCGGTGGCGTGCCACGGGAACCGGCGGCCCGCGCATGAAACAAGCGAGAGGATCCGATCGCTCGGGCGCGAGTCACAGAGCTTTGCTGCGGATCTGAGCAAGCCCGATGGCGCGGACACTCTATACGAGGCGGTCTCGGCAGCGATGGCGAGCCGGATATTCTGGTCAACAATGCGGGAACGATTTATCGGGATACGGCTGAGAATTTCGACATGCAGGCCTGGATGACGGTCCTCCAGGTGAATCTCAACAGCGTTTTCGGCTTTGCCAGCTTGCCGGGCGGGCGATGCTCGCGCGCCAGCAGGGCAAGATCATCAACATCGCGTCGCTGCTGTCGTTTCAGGGCGGCATTCGTGTCCCAGCCTATGCGGCATCCAAGGGTGGCGTGGCGCAGTTGACGAAGGCCCTGTCGAATGAGTGGGCAGACCGCAACGTGCAGGTGAATGCGATCGCTCCCGGCTACTTCCGCACGGAGAACACTTCCGCGTTGCAAAAAGACGAGGTCCGAACCGGCAGATCCTCGAACGGATTCCCGCTGGCCGTTGGGGCGAACCGGAGGATATTGCAGGGGCTGCCGTGTTTCTCGCCTCGCGCGAAAGCGACTACCTCATCGGCGAGGTGCTCGTTGTTGATGGCGGCTGGATGTCACGCTGACTCCGAAGGAATAGCATGACCACTGAATACGTAACTCTCGTGGAGCAGAATTCGGCAAAGCTCTTTTCACCCGAGACAGGATTGTCGCGGCAGGTGCTGGCGTACAACGACCAATTGATGCTTGTCCGGCACCTGATGGAAAAGGGCTGGGTGGGTGCGAGGCACAGTCATCCGCATGAACAGCTGGTTTACATCATCCGGGGACACCTTCGGTTCAGCGGGGGCGACAGTACCTTCGAAGCGCGAAGTGGAGACAGCTTCGTGGTTCCCGGCGGAATGGAACATCAAGCCAGCGCGCTCGAGGAGTCCGAGGTTCTGGATGTGTTCACTCCCTTTCGTGAAGACTATGCGGAGACGCGCTAACATGATGGCGAAGCTGCTTGCGCTTAGCACGATTCTGATGATTCCACTGGCTGCAAATGCAGCGGAGCCACTGCGTTCTCCATGGGATGGCAAAGATGTGAAGCTGACGGACGCCTCCTACGCCTGCCCCGCGATCGTCCATCTCTCGCCGGATCTGACGACCGATCGCTTCTATTCGGACGCTAAGTCTTCGATCATCGATCCGGAAAAATGGAAGGCGTATGTCGCGACCTCCGGCCCATATAAAGCACTCGGCCAGCAAATTGTCGACGCTGCGGATGCTTATCGCACAACAGGCAGCCGCGAAGCGGTGCAATGCGCCTTAGAGCACATGCAGGCCGCTGCGAAAGATGGTGTGTTCACGGGAAAGATGTCATCGAACCAGGCGTATTACGTGCAGGGCTGGGTGATTGGCGCCATCGCCATCGCTTATCTTAAGGTGCGCGGCAGCGGATTGATTACTGCTGAGCAGGCGCACGAGATTATGCCGTGGATCGTGAATGTGACTCACCAGACTATGGACTACTACGACGCAAGACGGCAGAAGGGCACGGGCGACGCGGAGAACAATCATCTCTACTGGGCAGGAGTCGAAATCTCCGCTGCGGGCATCGCCGCCAATGATCGGAAGTTATTCGACTGGGGCATGGATGCGTATAAGATCGGCGTTGCACAGATTGAACCTGACGGATCGCTGCCGCTCGAAATGAGACGCGGACAACGCGCCCTGCATTATCACTTGTACGCGGTGGCGCCGCTGGTTTACGTGGCGGAGTTCGGCGAAGACAACGGACTAAATCTTTACGCCGAAAACAATTACGCACTGAAGAAACTGGCTATGCTCTCAACGCAGGGGCTGGAAGACAACAGCTTCTTCACCAAGAATGCAGGAATCGCGCAGGACACGCCCAAGGGCCCTCCCACGGCGGAGGAAATCAGCTGGGCGCGACTGTATGTTTGACGATTCCCTGATCCGGAAGATCTCGCAGTTGCTCGCAAAGTCGCCGTCGCTGAGCTACATGTACCTCGGTGGACTTCCTCCGGGATAACAGCGGCGGCATGAATCAACGATTGGAGGTACTCGCATGGCAGCATCACTCAGCACATCGTTTGCAGCACCGCTTTCAGACACGGTGGCCAGAACTGACCGGCCTTATCAACTGCACAGCCTGGACCGCGCCGTCTCGGTTCTGGAAGTATTGGGCGAGAGCGATACGCCCCTTAGTCTGGCCGAGATTTGCCTGCGCATGGGTCTGCACAAGAACACGGCACATCGCTCGCTGATGGTGCTGGAGCGCAGCGCGTTGATCGAGCGAACCCAGGAGAATCGCTTTCGGCTGGGCCTGAAACTGTACGAACTGGGCAATCGTGCGGTGGAGCAGATCGATCTGCGCGCGCGTGTGCACCCGTACTTCCGCCGTCTGTCGATGCAGGTGGGCGAGACCGTGCACCTGAGCGTCCTGCAGAAGACGTCGGTGGTCTATCTGGATAAGGTCGAACCGAATCGGCGGGTGTGCATGAGCTCGAAGATCGGCACG
>CAVRNK010000131.1:0-24884 GCA_963721995.1 uncultured Acidobacteriaceae bacterium
AGTTCGAAGGTAAAGCCGCTGCCCAGGAGGCGATCGGGAATGGCGCGGGTAGAGGCCAGCAGGACTTCGTCGGCCATCTCGCCGAGAGCGGAACGAAGGCGGAAAGGCGGGTGCAGGGATAATCGCAGGCCGATGCATGGCGTGGCCCAGAGCGCGGGTGAATTCTGCGTTCGTCACCGGATTGGGCGCAACGAGATTGGCCGGGCCGTCGATTGAGGAGTCGACCAGCTGGAAGATGGCGCGGACCGCATCGCTCAGCGCGATCCAATTCATCCACTGGCGCCCGCTACTCAGATTGCCTCCGAGCCCGAGCCGAAAGTGGGCAGCATATGCTTGAGCGCACCTCCCTGGCGAGACAGGACCACTCCAAAGCGGAGATGCACGACGCGGATTCCCAGCGCGCGAGCCTGCGCAGCTTCTGCCTCCCAGGCGAGGCAGGTATCGGCGATAAAGCCTCGGCCGGGACTCGATTCTTCGGTGAGGATCTCGTCGCCGCGGTTGCCATAGATACCCGTCGCGGAGGCAGAGAGCAGAACCGACGGCCGCTGCTTCAGGGACTTCAATGTGTTTACCAAGGCCCGAGTGCTGTTCACCCGGCTTTCGAGCAATCTGACGCTTGTAGTCGGCCGTCCACCGATGGCTGGCCAGATTCGCGCCGGAAAGGTGAATTGCGGCGCCGATGCCCTCGAGCGGCGCGGAATTGGAGACAGGCACGGCGGCATCAGGGTTCCACTGGATCTCCGAGGGGCTGGCGGGCTGGTGGCGAACCAGTTGCACCACCTGAATCCGGTCAGCCTCCGCAGCTCGTACCAATGCTGAGCCGATCACCCCGGTGGCTCCGCTGAACAGGACTTTGCCTGGCGTAGTGGTCATGGATATCTCTCAAGGGAACTGGTGATATGGATCACTGATTCTAGTGCAGATCGCAGATTATGGTCATTCGATGGCGCGCGGATGAAGTGGAGGCAGCGGGTTGGGGAAATCTCAATGTAATTTCACGCGGTAAAAAATTATTGTGATGTGGTAACATTATCCACAAGCGTCAGTCTAAGTGGCAGCGCATTGGCACGGGGGTTGACATGGCCACCAAGCAGGGGAAGAAGCAACAGCAAGCGGTAAACGGCGGGGCAGAACCGGAGTCACCAAAGGCTGATCCCGGGGCTGCAAAGGCCGATCCGGCGTTGTCGCGGATGGATCTGTCCAATACTCAGATCGATCCGGCGACTGCCGAGGCGTTCATTGCAGAACGCCGGATCGGTGAACGGATCAAGAAGCTGCGGCTGAAGAAGTCGATGGGCCTGGTGGAGCTGGGAAAGCACACGGGTTTGTCAGCGAGCTTTCTGTCGCAACTCGAAACCGGCCGGGTGGTGCCGACGCTGCGCAATCTGGCGCGTATTGCCATGGTCTTCAGCAAGGACCTCTCGCATTTCTTCGAGCCTGAGCCGCACACCCTGTTTCGCGTTCACAGAAAGCATGAGCGCGTGCGACTGCCGCAGACGGGGACCGATGACCCCACCTACTATTTCGAGAGCCTGGGCTACATGGTGCCCGACCGGCATCTCGATCCTTATTATGCCGAGTTCATTCCGCTCAAGGCATCGACAGACATCCGGCCGCATGTGCATCCCGGCTACGAATTCCTCTACATGCTCGAAGGAGAACTCGACATACGGCACGGAGACAAGATCCACACAGTAGAAGCCGGCGACGGGGTTTACTTCGACGCAAGCACGCCCCACTCCTACCGCTGCGCGGGCAAGACTTCAGCCGTGGCGCTGATCGTGACCATGCATCAGCAACACCTGCCTCAGCCGGCGATGAATCTGCGCCCGCTGGGAACGGCACTCGGCTCGCGCGTTCCCCCGGGCACCCCGGTGAGTACGACCGCAGCGGTGCGACCGGTGGATCAGGCAGCGGGAGTGGTGAAGCCGAAGCCGACGGGCATACCGGGCGGGATGCGACGAAACTGATGCTCTGAGGGTCTGAAACCGGTCATAGATCTCACGATTGCCTATCAAGTTCGGGTCTCGACCTTGAAAATCGTGATTGCCTTACCAGCGTTAGCGTTTATGCTTGTGTGCTGATGGGTAAGGAACGGAAACCGCAGGGACGCACCGCCAGGGGCATGCGGCGCGTTGACCTCAGCTCGATTGAACTCGCCTCAAGCGAAACCGCCCGCAATATCAACCGCGACATTGTGCTGGAGATGATCCGCTCGCGGCAACCGATCTCACGTGCCGAGCTGGCGCGTCTTTCAGGATTACAGCGCAGCACGGTTTCTCTGATCATCGAACAGCTGATCGAAGAGAAATGGGTGCAGGAGGGCGCGGTCGCACGCAGGCCGCGCGGACGCAGGCCCACGCTGCTCGGCCTGAATGAAGACCTGGTGGTCATCGCTGCCGATGTTCACCCTGCACAGTCTTCGGTGGCGGTGGTTGACCTGAATGGCCGCCTGCTTACGCGGTCTCTCATTCCGCTGGGTGCGGATCCCGCGGCGGCAATCGAATTGCTGATCGACTGCATTCTCCGGCTCAAGGCAAATTTCCCGCGCAAATCGGTAGAGGGTATCGGGATCAGCCTGCCCGGCCGCGTCGATCCGGAAAACGACCGGCTGATTTTCGCGCCGAATCTGCATTGGCCGCCGTTCGACATCAAAAAGGCAATCGAGCGGCGGACGGGGATGCCGGTGGTGCTTGAGAATGCCGCCAATGCGTGCCTGCTCGCTGAGTTGTGGTTTGGCAGGATGGAAGGCGTGCGCAATGCTGTGCTAATCACCGTCTCGGAAGGCATCGGCACTGGGATCTTTGCCAATGGACATCTTGTCACCGGCCAGCACGGGATGGCCGGCGAGTTCGGGCATGCCACCCTGGAACCCGATGGACCGTTGTGCGCCTGCGGCATGAAAGGCTGCTGGGAGACTCTCGGGTCATGCCGCGCTGCCCTGCACTATTACAGTGATCTCGCCCGCACGTCGAAGGCGCTGACATTCCAGCAATTGCTAAGCGCCGCTGAAGGCGGTGACCCGAACGCGGTGGAGGCGCTGAGGCGTCAGGCATCCGCAATCGGACGAGGAATGCGGCTGATTCTCGCAGGCCTCTCGCCCGAGGTCATCCTCGTTGCAGGCGACGTTACATCGGCGTGGCATCGCTTCGGACCGATTATCGAGGAGCACATTGCCAGGTTAACGCTCGCCGGGTCTCCTCCCCGGCTGATGCCCACCCACGAGGGCGAGGTGGCGCGACTGCGCGGAGCCGCGGCGCTGGTGCTGCAGCGGCGCTCAAGCCAGGAGGCAAACCATGAGGCTGCGCGCGGGGTTACTGCCAGGCGTCCGCCTGGGCGCAGAGGGGCGGGAGCGCGCCAGGCTGCGCGGAAATGATTCGACTCGACCTGACCGACCATTGACACTTCTGCTTAGAGGCAACTATAGTTTGGGCCTCATACTAAATTGCGTAATACCGGCGGCGCGCCAGAGTGGATTCGGATGAGAGCCGGCTATCGAAAAGCAAATAGCAACAGGAGGGGTTGTGCAGAATAGCGCAGATTTCAGGCGGCTCGTGAAGGCGGCGGCGCTGGCGTTCGCGGCGTTGTTCGCTCTGGTTGGTAGGAATGCGGTTTGCCAGGCGACAGCTCCCTACATGAACGCGGCCTTGCCCGTCGATCAGCGGGTGGATGACCTTGTCTCGAAGATGACTCTGGAGGAGAAGGTTGCGCAGATGATGAACGGCGCGGACGCGATCCCAAGGCTGGGCGTTCCGAAGTACGACTGGTGGAGTGAGGGTCTGCATGGAATCGCGCGGTCAGGGTACGCGACGGTGTTTCCGCAGGCGATCGGGATGGCGGCGACGTGGGATACGGACCTGATTGGGCAGATTTCGACGACGATCTCGACCGAAGCTCGCGCCAAGTACAACCAGGCGATGCGCGATAACGTGCACAGCATATATTTCGGATTGACCATCTGGTCTCCGAACATCAACATCTTTCGCGATCCGCGGTGGGGTCGCGGCCAGGAGACTTACGGCGAAGATCCATTTTTGACCAGCCGCCTGGGCGTTGCATTTGTGAAGGGGTTGCAGGGAGACGATCCAACGTATTTGAAGACGGTGGCAACGCCGAAGCACTTTGCCGTTCACAGCGGACCAGAGTCGGAGCGGCATCGGTTCAATGTCGATCCTTCGCCGAACGATCTCGAGGACACCTACTTCCCTGCTTTTCGCGCGACGGTGACGGAGGGCCGTGCCGACTCCGTGATGTGTGCCTACAACGCGGTCGATGGCGTTCCTGCTTGCGCAAGCAAGATGCTGCTGGAGCAGACGCTGCGCAAGGCTTGGGGGTTCAACGGCTACGTCACGTCGGATTGCGGCGCAATCGACGATTTCTTTCACGAGAACGGACATCATTATTCGCCGGACGCGGAGCATGCGGCAGCAGCGGGCGTGCTCGCGGGAACGGATACGAACTGCGGTGACACCTACAAGGCTCTGGTGAAAGCAGTGAAGGACGGGCTGCTGCCGGAGAGCGCGATCGATACAGCGGTCAAGCGGTTGTTCACGGCGCGGTTCCGGCTGGGGATGTTCGATCCCGCGGACAAGGTGGCGTATGCGCAGATTCCCTTCAGCGAAGACGATTCGCCGGCTCACCGTGCGCTGGCGCTCAAGACAGCATACGAATCGATGGTGCTGCTCAAGAACGAAAGGGATTTTCTGCCACTGAAGGCGGGCATAAAGACGATTGCCGTGGTGGGTCCGAATGCTGCGGCGTTAGCAGCGCTCGAGGGGAACTATAACGCGGTGCCATCGCATCCGGTGCTGCCGATCGATGGGATTCGCGAGGAGTTTCGCGGCGCGAAGGTGTTGTATGCGCAGGGCTCTCCTTATGTAGAAGGCCTGCCGGTGCCGGTGCCGCGAACAGCGCTGCATTCTTCGGCGGGATCTTCGGAGGAGGGTCTGAAGGCGGAGTATTTTGCGTCGTCAGACCTGAGCGGCGCTCCGGTAATGACACGGGTCGATCCGCAGATTGACTTCGACTGGAATGCGGCAAGCCCGGCACCCGGATTGCCGGCGAAAAACTTCGGCGTGCGGTGGACAGGAACGATCACGGCACCGGCTGCGGGAGATTACCCGTTCAGCATCACTCTAGCCCACTGCTATCCCTGCCAGGATCATGAAGGCTACAAGGTCTATCTCGACGACAAGGAGGTCGCGAGCTTCGGAAGCAGCGAGAAGTCGGACTCCCGTGCAAGCACGACGCCGGAGTTTCATCTGAAGTTTTCCGACACGCTGTCGCATGCGCTCCGCGTGGAGTACGAACATAATGCACCGCTGTTTGGAGCCGGGATTACGCTGAACTGGACTCCTCCGATTGAGCCGTTGCGCGCGGAGGCGGTGGCGGCGGCGAAGCAAGCGGATGTGGTGCTGGCATTTGTGGGGCTCTCGCCCGAACTTGAGGGCGAAGAGATGCCGGTCCACGTCGAGGGATTTTCCGGCGGCGACCGCACGGACATCAAGCTGCCCAAGGCGCAGGAGGATCTGCTGCAGGCAGTGGCCGCCACCGGCAAACCGCTGGTAGTGGTGCTGATGAACGGCAGCGCGCTCGCGGTCGATTGGGCGCAGCAGAATGCGCAGGCGGTGCTTGAGGCGTGGTATCCGGGCGAGGCCGGCGGCGAGGCGATTGCGCAGACGTTGGACGGCAAGAATAATCCCGGCGGCCGGCTGTCCGTTACTTTCTACAGTTCCCTCGACCAACTGCCCAAGTTCGACGACTACTCGATGAAGGAACGGACCTACCGTTATTTTCATGGCACTCCGTTGTACGGGTTTGGTTACGGACTGAGTTACACAAAGTTCAGTTACTCGAAGTTAAAGCTCTCGACGAAGACAGTGAAGGCCGGTGAGCCGCTCACCGTTGAAGCCGAAGTTCGCAACACGGGTAAGCGCGCGGGTGATGAGGTCATCGAGCTTTACCTGACTCCGCCGGCCACCGACGTTTCGCCGATTCGCGAACTCAAGGCATTCCAGCGGGTGCATCTTGAGCCCGGCACCGTGCGCAATGTTCGCTTCGAGCTTGACTCGCGGCAGCTGAGCGAAGTGGATGCAGCGGGTAAGCGCAGCGTTCAGCCGGGAACATACGGAATCTTTGTCGGCGGCGCGCAGCCCGCGCCGGGCACGGGACAGAGCAGCGAGTTTGCGATCGAGGGAAGCGCCCCCCTTCCGCGCTAAGGAGCATAGGCTGTGCGCGCTTTTGGATTCGTTCTGGCTGGAACGCTGATCGTGGGAAGCACCTGGTCTGCCGCTGAAACGGGCGCAGCGGGGTGGCTTCGCTATGCGCCAATCGAGGACGCGAGCGTAAGGGCCCAATACAGCACACTGCCGGGCAGCGTTGTGTCTCTCGACGAGTCGGCTCTGACGCGCAGCGCACAGAGCGAAATCGTTCGCGGAATCGATGGGATGCTCGATCGAAAGCTGCGCGTAGAGCAAACCGTTCCAACCGACGGCGCATTCGTACTCGGTACAGTTACAGAATTGCAGGCCAAGTTTCCCCACTGGATGCCGGCTGCGCAGATCCGCCCGGAAGGCTATGCGCTGGCGACCCTGCGTGAGCATGATCGCACCTACTGGCTGATTGCCGGGGCCGATCCACGCGGTGTGTTGTACGGGGCTTTTCGGTTGCTGCAGGAGATCGCGGAGCAACACGACGTGCGTTCGCTCGCGATCGGCGAGTCGCCAGCGGCGCCGGTCAGATGGGTCGATGAATGGGACAATCTGAATGGCACGATCGAGCGCGGCTATGCCGGGCGGTCGATCTTTTTCGACAACGGAGCGGTGCGGGAGGACGTAACGCGGCCCGGTGAGTATGCACGCCTGCTGGCTTCGGTGGGTATCAATGGCTGCGCCATCAATAATGTCAATGCCGATCTGAAGATGCTGACACCTGAGATGATCACGCAGGTCGCACGGATCGCCGATGCTTTTCGGCCCTGGGGCGTGCGGCTGGCCATGTCCGTTGACCTGAGCAGTCCGAAAGTAGTGGGCGGGCTGGATACTTTCGATCCGCTCGATTCGCGCGTGATCGCCTGGTGGCAGAAGGCAGTGGACCAGCTTTACGCGCAGATTCCGGACTTCGCCGGTTTTGTTGTGAAGGCGGATTCGGAAGGGCGTGCAGGACCGTCACAATATGGGCGCACGCCTGTGGATGCGGCGAATGTTCTGGCACGTGCGTTGAAGCCGCACAGCGGAGTTCTGCTCTATCGGGCATTCGTCTACAACCATCATCTCGACTGGAATGATCCGAAGGCTGATCGGGCGCGCGCGGCCTACGACATCTTTCATCCGCTCGATGGAAAATTCGACGATAACGTGATTGTGCAGATCAAGCATGGGCCGATCGATTTTCAAGTCAGAGAACCGGTATCGTCGCTCTTCGCGGGGCTGCAGATGACGAATGAGGCCATCGAGCTTCAGATCACGCAGGAATACACCGGCCAGGGGCGGCACCTGGTGTTTCTTGTCCCGATGTGGAAAGAGGCGCTCGATTTCGATCTGCGCGCCGATAACCGGAACACGCCGGTGAAGGAGATTGTTGAGGGCAAAGCGTTTAACCGGGCGCTGGGCGGTTTTGCGGGCGTGGCGAATGTCGGACTCGATGCCAACTGGCTGGGGCATCCGATGTCCATGGCAAATCTCTACGGCTTTGGGCGGCTGGCATGGAACCCGGACGCGACGTCGCAGACTATCGCCGACGATTGGACGCGCCTGACATTCGGGAACGATACAAAGGTGGTAAGCACGATTGACGGCATGCTGCTGTCTTCGTGGAGCACCTACGAGGATTACACCGGGCCGCTCGGCCTGGGTACGCTGACCGACATCCTGCACTCGCACTATGGACCGGGGATTGAGTCGGCGGAGAGAAACGGCTGGGGGCAGTGGATTCGCGCCGATCATGAGGGCGTGGGCATGGATCGCACGGTGGCGACGGGAACGGGCTACATCGGCCAGTATCCGCCAGAGGTGGCGAGCATGTATGAGTCGCCGGCGACGTGTCCCGATCAGTTGCTGCTCTTCATGCATCATGTGGCGTACACGTACAGGCTTCACTCCGGCAAAACGGTGATTCAGCACATCTACGATTCGCACCATGAAGGCGCAGCGAGCGCGGCAAAGTTTGTGAGTGACTGGCAGGGATTGAAGGGGCTTGTGGACGATGAGCGCTACGAAAGGGTTCTGGCGCTGCAGGAGTACCAGGCCGGCCACGCGGACGTGTGGCGCGACGCTGTCGATCAGTGGTTTTATAAGATGTCCGGAATCGCGGATGCGAAAGGCCGGGTCGGTCATGATCCGGACCGCATTGAAGCAGAAGACATGCGGCTTGACGGCTACACGACAGCCAATGCGAATCCGTGGGAGACGGCGTCGGGAGGCAAAGGAGTCGCGTGCCAGAGCCATGCTGTTTGCACGGCCGAGACGACAATCAATCGCCCCGCAGGAACTTACGACATCGGTGTCCAGTACTTCGACTTTCGGCACGGCGTGTCGACTTACGACCTGTATCTCAACGGTAAGCTGCTCAAGGAGTGGCGCGCCGATAACAGTCTGCCTGCCGACCGAATGAATGGCGATACATCTACGCGTATTACTGTGAGCGGGGTCGCGCTGAAGCCGGGAGATGCGCTGAAGATTGAAGGCCATCCGGACGATGGCGAGCCGGCGCCGCTGGACTATCTGGAGATTTCGCCATCGAGCGGGGCTCACTGAACGGCTTTCAAATAAGGACCGTCTGAATGAAGATCACCAATGCCTCCGTAATCGTTTGTTCTCCGGGGCGGAACTTCGTAACTCTGAAGATAGAAACCGACGAAGGCATCTACGGCCTCGGAGACGGGACGCTGAACGGGCGCGAGCTTGCCGTCGTCAGCTATCTTACCGAGCACGTTATTCCCTGCCTCATCGGGCGCGATCCCTTTCAGACAGAAGACATCTGGCAGTACTTGTATCGTGGTGCGTATTGGCGGCGGGGCCCGGTTACGATGTGCGCCATCGCTGCGGTCGATGTGGCGCTTTGGGACATCAAGGGCAAAGCGCTCAACACGCCTGTCTACAACCTGCTGGGCGGCAAGAGCCGTCACGGTGTGATGGTCTACGCGCACGCCAACGGCGCGGATATGGCACAGACCGTCGAAGCCGTTGGTTGGGAGATCGAGCGCGGGTATCTCGCGGTAAGAGCACAGAGCGGCATTCCCGGCCTGGCCTCCACCTACGGAGTCGCCAAAGGGGACAAGCCTTATGAGCCGGCGGAGCGCGGGTTGCCGTCGGAGAGTCTGTGGTCGACGGAGAAGTACCTGCGGCATGCGCCTCAGCTATTCGAGCGAGTGCGCCAACAGGTTGGCGAAGACGTGCATCTGCTGCACGACTGCCATCATCGATTAACTCCGATAGAAGCCGCGCGACTGGGCAAAGAGTTGGAGCCATTTCACCTTTTCTGGATGGAGGATCCCGTTCCGGCGGAGTTGCAGGAAGGCTTCGGAATTATCCGGCAGCACACGACGACTCCAATTGCGGTGGGCGAAGTCTTCAATACCATCTGGGACGCGAAGGACCTGATCGAAAAGCAGTGGATCGACTACATCCGCATGACGGTGGTGCACGGCGGCGGCCTGACGCACCTCAAGAAAGTCGCAGATTTTGCCGCGCTCTTTCATGTGCGCACCGGCTGTCATGGCGCGACGGATCTATCTCCGGTGTGCATGGCGGCTGCGCTGCACTTCGGATTGGCGGTGCATAACTTCGGCATTCAGGAACATATGCCGCACAACGAAGAGACGGATGCCGTCTTTCCTCACGGTTATTCGTTCGATGCTGGATATATGTATCCGGGAGATGGACCGGGTTTGGGTGTGGCGATCGACGAGACGCTGGCGGCGAAGTATCCCTACCAGCGCGCTTACCTGCCGATCAATCGCAAGCTCGATGGAACGCTCTTCGACTGGTAAAGAAGGACGATTGGTAAAAAGAAGGCGGGACCTAAGTCCCGCCGGGAGTCAAGTGATGCGAGCTCTGGAAAGTGAGCCGTAGTGCTAGAACGTCAGCCGTGCGCCGATCTGGATCAGGCGAGGGCTGGCGGCGGCGGTGATCTTACCGTTGAGTGCTGAGGCAAGATTCGCAGTTGGCGCATTGAGGCTTACCATGTTGAAGGCATTGGTGGCTTCGCCGCGTAACTGCAATGTGAAGCGTTCAGCAAAGTTGATGTTGCGGAAGATTCCCAGATCGATATCCCGGTAACCCGGCGCGCGCAGGTAGTCGCGCGGCGCGTTGCCGTCGGCGCCGCCCGGTCCAATGCCCAGTCCGGGACCGTTGGCCGTGAACGCGTTGATGTTGAACCATTCGGAGGCGGCCGTGAACCGATTCCGATGCGTGTTCAGGAAAGCGTTCTGTCCGGGAACCAGATTAGGACGGTTGTTATTGGCGCTGTCAAAGTTCTTATTTGAGCCGGTAACGATGTTGACCGGCGGTCCGCTGTAGAGAGTGGCAATGGACGAGATCGTCCAGCCATTGGCCAGCTGCCGCATGAAGGAGTTCGATCCCTTGTAGTAGTTGAGATCCCAGATGCCGGAGATGCTGGCCATGTTGTGCCGGTCATTGTCCGTCGGTCCTCGCTCTTCCCACAGATTGGCGAAATCCTGGGCATAGGCCAGTCCCACAGCAGACTCATTTGCGCTTTGGAACGAATGGCTCCAGACATAAAAGCCATTGAGCATGAGGCTGCGCGTCATTCGCCGCTGCATCGAAACCTGTAGCGAATGGTAGGACGCAGTCTGGTTCGAGATGAGAAAGATGTTCTGGCCCAGTACACCTGGATCGTAAGGACGCCGTGCGTTGATGCTGGTCTGCGAGGTGCTGGCTCCCGGCGCATACGGAGCATAGTTGTCGTCGATCATGAGCGGGAGGTCATGTGACAGCGTTCCGACATAAGCGATCGTGCCGGTGAATTGGCCAGGAAGCTGTTGCTGAACGGAGGTGTTGATCTGGTAGACCAGTGGCCACTGCACGTTCTTCGCGATCGTCTCGACACTGGCCGCGGGAAGGAAACGCGGATTCGACGGAGAGTACGTGTAGGGGAAGGGATCTCCAGTCGGGAAGGAAGCTGGATTCCCGTACACGTTAGTGAACGAGGCGATAGAGTTGAAGGTCTGGCGAATGGCGAAAGGCTGTGCATTGGCGGGCTGGTTCCATTCGTTGCCGCTCACGCTGCCGTAGAAGAGGCCCCCAGCGGCGCGGACAGCGGTCCTTCCATCGCCAAAAGGATTCCACGCGATACCTACGCGCGGCGAAATATGGTGCCAGCGCAGGTCGACGATACCGCGCGGCACGCCCTTGTCTCCCGGATAGAGCAGACCCAGCGGCGCGCTGGGAACCTCCGTGGACTGAACGTTCGGGACGAAGGTGCCGGTGAGGTTATTGGACTCAACCGGAGGCACATCAATATCCCAGCGCAGTCCCAGGTTCGCGATGAGCTTTGGAGTAATCCGGTAGTCGTCTTCGATAAAGAAGGCCGTGTGCCAGTCGCTGAGCAGCCCGTGGTAGGGAGTGTCCTGCTCCATGGTGTTGACCTGTCCGGTGACGAAATCGGCGAGGGCATTCCCGGTCGTCGTGGGAGCAGAGGTCTGAAAGGTAAAAACCCCGAAGTTGTAGAGGTTTCCAACGATCATGTTTTTATCCAGCGCCAGCTCACCGCCAAAATTGATGGTGTGCTTGCCCCTGGTCATGCTGACAAGGTCGCGCAGCGAATAGAAGTCAGTGGTAGTTACAGGTCCCGCGAGCGCACCGCCAATATTGAAATATCCCGACACGTTGAGCTGAGGCAGCCCTTTTGGACCCTGGATGGTGAAGTTTGATCCGAGGTCTCCGAGGGAAATGGCGGGCAGGTTAACGCGCCCTCCGGCAACCCGCGTGAATCCGAGCCAGGCTTCGTTGACGGTCGTAGGACTGAAGGTGTGCACCTCGCTGATATTCGCGTTCTGCTGAGTCGAAAAGGACTGATTGGTGTCCCAGATAAGATTGCCGTTGCCGAAAGCATTCTGCGTGGACTTGAGGTAGAAGTACGTCGCAGCCAGATGATCACTGGCGCCCAGCATCTGGTCATACTTCCCCAGGTACTCGTCCTGATTGGTCGGGCCGGTGAAGAAACCCGTCCAGGCATTGTTCGCGCTGTTGGGAAGAGGAATGAACTTGTTGATGATGTTCGCAGCTGTTGGGTCGAGCAACGAGGACGGCACGCATCCCACGGTAGGAACCTGGCAGTTGGGCGAGCTATTCGTTCCCATGACCTTGGTTTTGGTGCCGGGAAGATCCGGAATCACCTTCGACTGCGTAAAGTCGCCCTGCCGCTCAAGGGAAGTCGGAACCACGCCACCGCTCAGGAACTGACCCACGGTCTGGCGGAGTCCGCCATAGCTGAAGAAGAAGAATGCCTTGTCGCGCTTTATTGGGCCACCGATCGTGCCGCCGAACTGGTTGCGGTGATAGGGCGGGTTCAGCGTCGCGTTCCAGGGAGTCGCGTTCAATGCGGTGTTGCGCACGAACTCAAACAGCGAGCCGTGAAACTGATTGGTCCCAGAACGCGTAACGGCCGTAACCACGGCGCTCGACATGCGTCCGTACTGCGCCGAAAAGTTGCTGGTCTCGACGCGGAACTCCTGCAGCGCGTCGGGATTGGGCAGCGGGTTGCCGTAGTTGCGGATTCCCGTCATGTTGTTTCCGCCATCGAGAAAATAGCTGACCATGGGAACGCCGCCATCAATGCCGCCATTGACTACGACCTGCGTGGACGGCACGCCGATCACATAGTTGGGAGTACCGCTCGGATTGGTGAGCGGGCTGGCGCTGTTGTATTGGACACCGGGCGTGAGCGACAGCTCCGCGTAGGCGTTGCGGTTGACCAGAGGCAGCCCGATGATTTCGGCAGGCTGCACTGTTCTTCCCAGGGTCGCGGACGTGGTGTCGACGAGGGCTGGGGCTTCTGTGACCGTCACCGTCTGGCTTTGTGCGCCGACTGCCAGGGTGACGTTCAGAGCCTGCGTCTGGTCCACGGTCAGGACCAGGTTCTGCTGAACGAACTTTTTAAAGCCTGGGGCGTCCACTTCAACGGTGTACTTGCCAACCGGAAGATGGTCGATTTGATAGGCGCCTTCCCCATCGCTCTTTACCGACCGCGACAATCCAGTCTCGACGTTTGTCGCGTTCACGGCAGCTGCTGCGACGACTGCTCCCTGCTCGTCTTTGACTGTTCCCCTGATGGACCCGGTGATCTGCTGCGCGTAAGAAGTTAACGCAGAGGTCAGAACCAGTGTGACCATGGTCAGAATTGCGGCCAGCGTGTGCTGGAACCTTTTGGCCGTGCCTCCAAAGTGAACCCATCGTGCGTTTATCGTTTTCACTGATCTACTCCCTCAACATACAGTCCCGTATTCTTCAAATCAGCGCGGACAAGTGTCAAGCAGATTGTGCTACCACCGTTCCGCTATGTGGGACGACGGAAAAGATGTTCACCGCGGCTCCCCGCTTCAGGTCGCGAAAGATTCATAGCGGAACCGGCTTGTCAGGGAAAGAATGAGACGAACGGTGCTCTGGAAGGGATGAATGGTCAGCGTTTGCGGCGCGGCGGTTCGGAGCCGATCACCTGATGTCCCATGCGCGTGGAGAGCTCCTGCGCGGCTTTCATCATGGTCTTTCCAATGAGCTGATAACGCTCCGGCGTAATACGCGATGAGGGACCGGAAACACTGACTGCGGCCACAGCCAGACCGCTCGCATTGAGAATTGGTGCGGCGATGCAGCGTATGCCTTCTTCGATTTCCTCGTCATCGATGGCATACCCGCGATCCCGGACCCGCTCCAACTCGCGTTTTAATGTGAGCACGTTGGTGATTGTGTTACGCGTCCTGGCCTCCATGCGAAGGCCGGTAAGAGTGCGATCAACTTCCGTCTCAGCGGAGTAGGCCAGAATCGTTTTGCCAAGCGCCGTGCAATAAACGGGATTGCGCGCTCCGAGTTTGGAGCCCATGGTGAGGGAGCGCTGCGCTTCGACCCGCTCGATATACAGCACCTCAGCGCGGTCGAGCAAGGCCAGGTGCACGGTTTCCCCAACTTCGTAGGCCACGCGCGTCATCAGTGGACGGGCCTCGTCGCGGATATTCACGTGGTCGAGCGCCTGGCAACCGAGGTCATAGAGGTGCAAACCAAGGCGATACCGGTTCGAATCGAGCCCGCGACGAAGCAAGCCTCGCGATTCGAGCACATGGGCGATGCGATGGGTGGTCGTCTTATGAAGCTTCATCGCCGCGGACAATTCAGGAAGAGCAGCTTCCCCGCTGCTTTGCCGGCCGATGAATTCGAGTATGTTGATGGCGCGGTCCAGCACCTGCACCTTGTAGGGCGGTTTCTTCGGACGTTTGGCTGCGCGCTTCATCATGCGAAGCTTACCATAGCGAAATCACGCCTTCCTGTTAGTGACGCCGGTCACACTTTACGACGAAGTATTCTCCATTCGCTAGACAATTACCCCAATAGCCGCGACTGCATCCTTGACAGCGGTCAGAGGTGATGTGGAAAATGACTGTCTGTGTCTCGCGTTCAAGAACCTCTATACCGCTATGCGGTACGCTCTTTCCCGTACGGGAAAACCCAACAAAGCCGCTGAACTGACAGCGACAAGGACAACTGCATGCAGCCGATCGTCATGAAATCTGAGGGGTACCGCTGGGATAGTCTGAGCCTTGGCGAGGTGATGCTGCGCCTCGATCCCGGCGAAAGCCGCGTTCACACTGCGCGCCACTTTACTGCGTGGGAGGGCGGAGGCGAATACAACGTCGCACGGGGGCTGCGGCGCTGTTTTGGATTGCGCACCGGAATTGTCACCGCGCTTGCCGACAACCCGGTCGGCCGGCTGGTGGAGGACTTCATCCTGCAGGGCGGCGTGGACACGTCGCTGATCCGCTGGGTTCCCTACGACGGCGTCGGCCGCACGGTTCGCAACGGCCTGAACTTTACCGAGCGGGGCTTCGGCGTCCGCGCTGCTGCGGGCTGTTCCGATCGCGGACACACGGCGGTCTCGCAGATCAAGAGAGGCGACTTTGACTGGGAGGAAATCTTCGGTCCGGCGAACGGTTCGCGCTGGTTCCACACTGGAGGAATCTTCGCGGCTCTTTCGGAGTCGACGGTACTGGTCGCATCGGACGCGATGGATGCGGCGCGAAAGCATGGGACGCCCGTCTCCTATGACCTGAATTACCGCGATTCGCTCTGGAAAAGCATCGGCGGAAAGGCCAAGGCGCAGGAGGTGAATCGCGATCTGGTGCGCAAGGTGGATCTCCTGCTGGGCAACGAAGAAGATTTTTCGGCGATGCTCGGAATAGCGCTGGAGGGCGTAACGGAAGACTTCGGCGAGCTGCCGGTTGCCAGCTACGAGAAGATGCTGCGGGAGGTGGCGGCGGCGTATCCGAATTTGAAGCTGATTGCCACCACTCTGCGCACCGCGCATACCGCCAGCCGGAACGCGTGGGGAGCGATTGCGCTTTATCAGGATGAAATTGTGCATGTGCCGCAACGCGAGATCGACATACTCGATCGCGTGGGCGGCGGAGACTCGTTCGCTTCGGGGCTTGTTTATGGAATGCTGGCCGGCAAACCGATCGAATGGGCCGTGCGTTGCGGCGTGGCTCATGGCGCGCTCGCCATGACTACGCCGGGCGACACGAGCATGGCAACAAGGCCGGAAGTAGAACGCGTGATGAAGGGCAGTTCGGCGAGAATCGAACGCTGATTTCAGGAGAAGAAATGTCCGAAGAGATTAAGGCGGCACTTGAGCGCGAGGGATTGATTCCGGTTCTGCGAGCCAGTTCAGTCGAGAGGGCGCATGCACTGGTTGATGCGATGCTGGCGGGGGGTGTGAATGTAGTTGAGGTCACGATGACCGTCCCCAATGCTGTGGCGTTGCTGCGTGACTTGAAGCAGAGGTACGGAAGCAGCCTTCTGCTGGGCTCCGGCACCGTGACGAATGCGGAACAGGTAGAAGCGACGATTGAAGCTGGGGCGGAATTTGTGGTGAGCCCCAGTCTGCATTTCGATGTGATTGCCAGAACCAAGGAACTGGACAAGGTCTCGATCCCCGGCGCGCTCACGCCGACCGAGGTGATTACCGCGTGGCGCGCGGGGGCCGATTTCGTGAAGATCTTTCCCTGCTCGGCGATGGGAGGAGCCAGTTATCTGAAGTCGCTTCTTGCGCCTTTCCCTGACCTGAAGCTGATCCCGACGGGCGGCGTGACACTGCAAACGGCGGCGGATTTTCTGCAGGCCGGAGCGCGAGCGCTCGGTGTGGGCGCCGACCTGGTAAATGCCAAGGCTATTGCGGAAGGGAAGCCGGAGCTCATCACAAATACAGCTCGCAGCTATCTGGAGATCATTCGGACCGCCCGCAGCTCTTGACCGTCCCGCATCGCGGTACGATCTGTCCGGATTTGAGTCATGCAGCGTTGACAACACTTCCCCCAAACTAAAAGAATGGCTCTGCGTTGCGGTTCGCATAGCAGTACGCCGTACCGCAAACAGGACAATGGGAATACTCGACCGGTTTCGATTGGATGGAAAGACTGCGCTGGTTACAGGGGCGGCGAGTGGCCTGGGGGCGGCGATTGCCGTTGCGCTCGCTGAGGCGGGAGCGTCGGTGGCGTGCCACGGGAACCGGCGGCCCGCGCATGAAACAAGCGAGAGGATCCGATCGCTCGGGCGCGAGTCACAGAGCTTTGCTGCGGATCTGAGCAAGCCCGATGGCGCGGACACTCTATACGAGGCGGTCTCGGCAGCGATGGGCGAGCCGGATATTCTGGTCAACAATGCGGGAACGATTTATCGGGATACGGCTGAGAATTTCGACATGCAGGCCTGGATGACGGTCCTCCAGGTGAATCTCAACAGCGTGTTTCGGCTTTGCCAGCTTGCCGGGCGGGCGATGCTCGCGCGCCAGCAGGGCAAGATCATCAACATCGCGTCGCTGCTGTCGTTTCAGGGCGGCATTCGTGTCCCAGCCTATGCGGCATCCAAGGGTGGCGTGGCGCAGTTGACGAAGGCCCTGTCGAATGAGTGGGCAGACCGCAACGTGCAGGTGAATGCGATCGCTCCCGGCTACTTCCGCACGGAGAACACTTCCGCGTTGCAAAAAGACGAGGTCCGAAACCGGCAGATCCTCGAACGGATTCCCGCTGGCCGTTGGGGCGAACCGGAGGATATTGCAGGGGCTGCCGTGTTTCTGGCCTCGCGCGCAAGCGACTACCTCATCGGCGAGGTGCTCGTTGTTGATGGCGGCTGGATGTCACGCTGACTCCGAAGGAATAGCATGACCACTGAATACGTAACTCTCGTGGAGCAGAATTCGGCAAAGCTCTTTTCACCCGAGACAGGATTGTCGCGGCAGGTGCTGGCGTACAACGACCAATTGATGCTTGTCCGGCACCTGATGGAAAAGGGCTGGGTGGGTGCGAGGCACAGTCATCCGCATGAACAGCTGGTTTACATCATCCGGGGACACCTTCGGTTCAGCGGGGGCGACAGTACCTTCGAAGCGCGAAGTGGAGACAGCTTCGTGGTTCCCGGCGGAATGGAACATCAAGCCAGCGCGCTCGAGGAGTCCGAGGTTCTGGATGTGTTCACTCCCTTTCGTGAAGACTATGCGGAGACGCGCTGACATGATGGCGAAGCTGCTTGCGCTTAGCACGATTCTGATGATTCCACTGGCTGCAAATGCAGCGGAGCCACTGCGTTCTCCATGGGATGGCAAAGATGTGAAGCTGACGGACGCCTCCTACGCCTGCCCCGCGATCGTCCATCTCTCGCCGGATCTGACGACCGATCGCTTCTATTCGGACGCTAAGTCTTCGATCATCGATCCGGAAAAATGGAAGGCGTATGTCGCGACCTCCGGCCCATATAAAGCACTCGGCCAGCAAATTGTCGACGCTGCGGATGCTTATCGCACAACAGGCAGCCGCGAAGCGGTGCAATGCGCCTTAGAGCACATGCAGGCCGCTGCGAAAGATGGTGTGTTCACGGGAAAGATGTCATCGAACCAGGCGTATTACGTGCAGGGCTGGGTGATTGGCGCCATCGCCATCGCTTATCTTAAGGTGCGCGGCAGCGGATTGATTACTGCTGAGCAGGCGCACGAGATTATGCCGTGGATCGTGAATGTGACTCACCAGACTATGGACTACTACGACGCGAGACGGCAGAAGGGCACGGGCGACGCGGAGAACAATCATCTCTACTGGGCAGGAGTCGAAATCTCCGCTGCGGGCATCGCCGCCAATGATCGGAAGTTATTCGACTGGGGCATGGATGCGTATAAGATCGGCGTTGCACAGATTGAACCTGACGGATCGCTGCCGCTCGAAATGAGACGCGGACAACGCGCCCTGCATTATCACTTGTACGCGGTGGCGCCGCTGGTTTACGTGGCGGAGTTCGGCGAAGACAACGGACTGAATCTTTACGCCGAACACAATTACGCACTGAAGAAACTGGCTATGCTCTCAACGCAGGGGCTGGAAGACAACAGCTTCTTCACCAAGAATGCAGGAATCGCGCAGGACACGCCCAACGGCCCTCCCACGGCGGAGGAAATCAGCTGGGCGCGACTGTATGTTTCACGATTCCCTGATCCGGAGATCTCGCAGTTGCTCGCAAAGGCGCCGTCGCTGAGCTACATGTACCTCGGTGGACTTCCTCCGGGATAACAGCGGCGGCATGAATCAACGATTGGAGGTACTCGCATGGCAGCATCACTCAGCACATCGTTTGCAGCACCGCTTTCAGACACGGTGGCCAGAACTGACGGGCCTTATCAACTGCACAGCCTGGACCGCGCCGTCTCGGTTCTGGAAGTATTGGGCGAGAGCGATACGCCCCTTAGTCTGGCCGAGATTTGCCTGCGCATGGGTCTGCACAAGAGCACGGCACATCGCTCGCTGATGGTGCTGGAGCGCAGCGCGTTGATCGAGCGAACCCAGGAGAATCGCTTTCGGCTGGGCCTGAAACTGTACGAACTGGGCAATCGTGCGGTGGAGCAGATCGATCTGCGCGCGCGTGTGCACCCGTACTTCCGCCGTCTGTCGATGCAGGTGGGCGAGACCGTGCACCTGAGCGTCCTGCAGAAGACGTCGGTGGTCTATCTGGATAAGGTCGAACCGAATCGGCGGGTGTGCATGAGCTCGAAGATCGGCACGTCGAATCCGGTCTATTGCACGTCAATGGGCAAGGCGATGCTTGCCTTTCAGCCTGTCGAGACCATCGAGCAGATCATCGCGAAGATCCGTTTTGTGCGTTATACGCCGAAGACGATAGGCAACCGCGAGGCGCTGCTGAAGGGCCTCGAAAGAGTGCGGCGGCGAGGCTACGCGATCGACGATGAGGAGATCGAACTGGGCGTTCGCTGCATCGGAGCTCCGATTTTCAACGAGAACCATCGCGCAATTGCCGCCGTAAGCGTGTCGGGACCGGCGTCGCGCATTACTGTGCAGAGCGTGCCGGCCATCGCCGAACACCTGCTTCGCTGCTGCCGGGAGATCTCCGCTTCGCTGGGGATGCACACCAAGAAGAAGTCACACGTGCTGTCGCCGTTCCTGCGGCACTACGGCAACTGATCAGCTATTCCCTCACCTTGACGACGATCGTGCTGAATGTGTCGCCGGGCGCGATGATCCACTGGTGCGGCGTGCCCGCAGGAATGTGAACGATGTCGCTCTTCGTGATGGTTTGCGACTTCCCTTCCTGAATGCGTGTGCCTTTAGTTTCACCATCAGCACCTGTTTTCGCGTCAACGACGCTTCCGCCCGTGATCAGTGTGGCGCTCCCATCGGTAACAACGAAAATGTCATCGTAGTGCGCGTGTATCTCCGCTCCCCCGCTGGCCGTTCGGACGGAGAGCTTGATGGCATGCGACTTGTAGTCGCCAAGCGTGGCCCCGCTGCTACCCGAGGGCCTGGCTTTTTCGACAAGGGCGGTCAGCTGTGCCGCCACATCTTTACCCGAGAACACCTCGGCACTGCCGCCTGTCTGCGCAAAGACGGGAACGGCGAAGAGGGCGGCGGCGAGAATCGGAAACAGTTTCATCTATCCTCCCAAAACCATTGCGGCAGACCTATTGCAGCCAGAATTATTGCGGGGAGCTAACCTCAGCGCAGGCTGTATAGCGGAGCAGGATCCATGTCAGCGTAGTCCTGGTTTTCTCCGCCCATGCCCCAGCAAAAACTGTAGGCCTGCGTGCCTGCGCCCGCATGAATTGACCAGCCCGGCGATACGACGACTTCGCGATCCTTCATGACAATGTGGCGCGTTTCGTCGGGCGGCCCCATGAGGTGAAAGACTCGTCCGCCTTCTCCCAGATTGAAGTACATGTAGATCTCCGAGCGGCGCATGTGCGTATGGGCCGGCATCGTATTCCAGGCGCTGCCCGGATGAAGATGGGTTACGCCCATGACCAGCTGGCAGCTCTGCGCGCCGTCGAGGTGGATGTATTTGCAGACGGTGCGGCGGTTACACGTCTCGGCGCTGCCTAACTCGACAGGATTGGCGTCGTCCTTACGAATCAGCGTGGTGGGATGGCTGATATGTGCCGGATAACTGAGGAGATAAAAGACCGCTGCATTGGCAGGATCTGTCGATTCGAAGCTGATGTCCTGCGCTCCGCGCCCGATGTAGAGACAGTCGAGATTATCAAGCGTGTAAGCCGTGCCATCCACATGGATGAGGCCGCGGCCGCCGATATTCAACGCCCCCAGCTCACGACGCTCTGTGAAGTAATTCGCACGCAGCGTCGAGTCAGCGGCCAGCGCGAGGGGCGCGCCCGAGGGTGCAGCCATTCCCACGACGGCGCGGTCCAGATCGACATAGGCCAGGTTCAGCGCACCCGGCTCATAAAGGGTGTCGATCAAGAACGCATCGCGAATCTGGGCAGTTGTCATGGAGGGGTAGCGAACGGGGTCAGCGATCAGATGGGTCTTCATGATTTCCTTCAATCAACTTCATTCATCACAAAATCGAGCGGTGAGCTATTTCGCGCTTGCGGAGCGGGTTGCCGGCGACTGCTGAATGAGCCAGCGGACAAATTCTTCTCCGCCTGCGTAGTTGTCCTGCAGAGGCGGATTTTTGCGGGGATTCGTGTATTCGTTGTAGAGCCAGGGGTCCACGACCGCCACGACAGTTCCCTTGCCATACTTCGCCGTCGCGATCATGATGTCGCCCTTGTCTTCGAGCAGCGGCTTGGCGGGAAGCTTCAGCGAAATCGTGCAGGTGTCCTTCATGTACAAGGTGTGCGAATCGTGGAAGAGCGGACCTCCGCCGTTGACGTGGATCTGGCCCGCGGGATAGTCGTCGCCAACAACGTGGTGGCTGAGCACATTGTTGAAGTGAATGCCGAAGCGGTCGGCGATCAGATCGAGATGTTCAATGTCGGCGTTGGCCGGGTCATTATCCATCAGAACAAGAACGCCGCCCTGCTTCACCCATTCGGCTACCTGCTCCGCATCAGCGGGCTGCAGGTAATGAGGATTGGGATTTTTTACCGGAATATCGGGCGAGACGATGATGTAGTACTGCGCGTGCTTCAAGTTGTCTACGGTCGGAGCGGTATAGAGTGTGTCGAGAGTGACACCGTGGCTCTCGAAGATCTGTCCGAGGAGTGAAAACCCGCTGTCCTTCTCGTCATTCCACTTGTAGTGAAAATATTCCATCTGGCCGGCAGCATTCTTTCTCTGCTGGCTGTTGAACCAGGCGTCGACAATTACGGTCTGGCTGTGAGCGTCTTCCGTGGTTGAGAGCAGATTCAAGCCGCTGCTTGCGAAGTACGCTACGTTTTCGCCTGGAGTCGGCTGTGCGCCGATTATGCTGCCCGAAGCCACGCAGAGAAACAGGGCCAGCAGACAGTGACTGTAACTACGGCGCATTGGTGTCACAGAGAAATTGATTCGAGGCATGGTAGAGCCTGCTGCGGCCGAACAGATTTAATACTCACGCCCGCGAATTCTGTTTACCAGAACGGACATACCCGTGTCTCGACATTCGTGCAATCGTGTCCCGCTATACGGGATGGCGCGTTTTCTTGAATGGCGATTGGACTTTACTATGGCTCTTCAATATCTAATTGATCGGGGATGTCTGATGCGTAAAGGCCTTCTGGTTTCTGTCGTGACGGCTTGTGTTTTGTTTCTTCAGTTCAGCAACCTGAACAGCCAAGCCCTGCCACCGGCCAAGCCGAGTCAGGACGGCGTCGGAGACACGCTGGATAACCCGCCGCCGCTGGCCAAGCTTTCTCCCGCTTTCAAGCAGAAGGCAATTAAAGCCGCGATGCGCAAGATCGGCGATTGGGAACTGGAGCGCTCGCGTCCTTACTTCAGCCAGGACTGGACCTTCGCGGCGCTCTATGCCGGATTTATGGCCGCGGCGAAGACGTTGCCTGAGCCGCGATACGAAGACGCGATGATGCAGGTAGGCAACAAGTTCGAGTGGAAGCTGGGGCCGCGCCTCTCACATGCGGACGATCAGGCGATCGGGCAGACATATCTCGAACTCTACCGCGATCACCACGATCCAAAGATGATTGCGCCCACTCGCGAGCAGTTCGATGCGTTGATGAAGATGCCCGACGACCCGGAGAAGCCGGTCTGGTGGTGGTGCGACGCACTGTTCATGGCGCCTCCGGTGTGGGCGCGGCTCATCAGGCCACGGGGAATAAATCGTATCTCGACTACATGGACCGTGAATGGTGGATCACGTCCAACCTTCTCTACGATCGGCAGGAACATCTCTATTTCCGCGATGCAACCTATCTCCACAAGACAGAGGCGAACGGAAAGAAGCTTTTCTGGTCGCGCGGGAATGGGTGGGTGATGGCGGGGCTCGCACGAGTGCTGGAGGCGATGCCCGAGGACTATCCCACTCGGCAGAAGTATGTCGAGCAGTTCCGGCAGATGGCCGAGCGTGTCGCTGCTTTGCAGGGAGCCGACGGCTTGTGGCGCTCGGGATTGCTGGATGCCGACGCGTATCCTTTGCCGGAAGTCTCGGGATCGGCGTTCTTCATCTACTCGCTGGCGTGGGGCATGGATCATCGATTGCTGGACCGCGCCAAATACCTCCTGTCGTCCACAAAGGCTGGGCCGGGCTGCTGTCACATATCGATGTGGACGGGCGGCGGTGCATTCAGCCGATCGGTGGCTGGCGTTTTCAAGCCTTCGTGGAGACGTGTATGGCGTCGGGGCGTTTCTGCTGGCCGGGTCGGAAATGGATCGCCTGGCGCACACTAAGGCACGATGATCGGAAAAGACTGATTTTGGGCTAATTCCGGCCGGATTTACGCATCTCGGCAGGGGAGGAGATTCCCACGAGATGAGTCTGGAAAAAGAAACCTGCTTGGTCTTGTTGTGTGTGGCGCGATGCTGACGGTGGGAGGTTGCAGGAGCAATCCAGTGGATCAGAGTGCATTATCAAGTCGGCGATCAATGATTACTATCGCGGCAAGCCCGCATGCCTCTGGTGGGATCCGATGAAGTTTCCGGCTCAGAGCAACCCTTCCAACGACGAACAGACAAAGGGCTTTGACGCACTGACCAACGCGGGATGCTGACACGGACATCGGCCGGGGAGAAGCGCTTCCTGATCAAATCAAGCAGGTGAACGATTATGACATCTCCGACAAAGGCCGCTCGGTCTGGACGGCAGATGCGTCGCAGCCCGGCTATGGTGACCTTTCTCGGCCAGCGCGAGCGTCACTACTGGAGCTGATGGATTTACTCCTCCTGACACCAACGCCACACAATACACGGTGAACTATCACTACAGCGTGACGGGCGTACCGGCAAGGGACTGGGCCAACAGTGCGGAGATGAAAACGGCGTTCCCCCGCCTCGCCGCCGAAAGCGTCAGCACAGCAGACGGCGACGGCTACCCTCTGGTGAAGAGTGACAAAGGCTGGAAGGTGAGCGGCGTACAGCCTTCCGCCGCGAACACAGAGCACGCCGACGCGATCGTCACCACTGCCAGCTACAAATCATGTTTCCGTGGAACGCATCTAAACACTCCACGGAAATTGGTGATTTTTCGATAACAGTTTAACGACGGGATGGTTCATGGGCAGCTAGTTCTGTCTTGAAAGAGATATCATGAAACGATTCGCAGCCATCACATTGGTCGTCCTGGGGCGAGCATCTCTGGCGCCCCTGCAGGCGCCAGCCATGAAGTTCGTGCAAATGTTCCATTCGATTTCGCCGTGGGTAGCAAAACACTCCCGGCAGGCCACTACACATTCTTTACCGAGCCGAACGATACCGTCGTGATCCGAAACGTGGACTACCAGGTCACCATTCTGAGCAGAACTGAGGAAGGTAGCTCGGTTGGACATGGCAGCCGGCTTGTGTTCGACAGGTATGGCGATCGCTACTTCCTGCGCGAAATCAGCTGCCCCTCCATTGCACTCAACGTGGAGATTCCTCCATCCAAACTGGAGCGACAGGTTCGCGACCAGAGGGCGTGGCTTGGTCCGAACACAACGCTGCTTGCCCTGAACTAAAGGCCGGGCTCGGCCAGCCGGGCCCTCCAACATGTTTTCGGTCGGGCGTGTTTTCGGCCGAGCCGATCGACGAATCGTATATATAACGGTTACGAATTCGCGGTCTGCGGCCAAAGAAGCCGCAGACGCCGTTGGGCGATCGTGATGGTCGCCCGTTCCATTCCGATCACCTCGCCGTCAGCTTCCACCAGCAACGGGGTTCGATAGTCGAAATCTGGTACGGGCCTGCACACAATCGTGCAGGCATCGTCGTATTGCGGATAGGGAAGGCTCGAGTT
>CAVRNK010000132.1:0-95780 GCA_963721995.1 uncultured Acidobacteriaceae bacterium
CATCAACTTCACCTCTATAGTTAGTCGTGCATTCAGAGGCAGATCTAAAGAATAAGAGTGATAGATATGGGGTGATGGTTGAGACTCTGTAAACCTGCAGTCCCTCTCGTTTTAAAGTAGTGTCCGGCTGGAGAGACTACACTTTCGGCGTCTGGAAGTATCGCGAGGTTCTCTGGTTGTCGCCTCTTAGTATGCAAACCTCATCGGCCTGTACACCCGCGAGACAACGACAGGGTAGGAGAGATAGATGGCATGTTCCGCGTAGTGCCGGAATCTCACCCCAACGAGGCGACAATTCCAGTAGTTTAGTTATTGCATAGGTAACAAATTGTTGGCTGTTGAGTCTTTTTTACAGGAATAGGCCTTCTAATTCAAGGCTCTGTCGATGAATATGCATTCAAATCGCCAAACCAAAGTAATATTGGCTCCCTGCGGCGCAAGGTGATCGATTTGGATCTCGAGCCAGCGTCTGCGCCTTTGCAGCAGAAATGTTCCAATGTAAGAGAGGATTGGCACGGCGAATCGGTCGCAAAAAACTGGGAAGGTGGTTGATCCGCTGGTTGCGACCAACCTTTTCTTATCATTGCCGCCACTCCGACTTAAGCTTTCACCGCGGAGATCTATCCCAAAGGATACGGACGGGGCGCACCAGATAGTAGATGGCATGCAGCCATTGCGGAAGACGGATGGCTGCGCGATCTCTCTCATTCGGCCGCAAGAAATCAAACGACGAGAGCAATCGAACGCGATCCTGGAGCGCCAGCAACTGGATGCTGTAAGGGATGCGGCTCATAGGAGTGCTGCCAGGCGCATCAAACAAATTTTCCTGGATATGTCGCGCCAGGCTGTATGCGGTAGCATCCCTCTCGAAGCGCCGCAGTACATCATGAGGAACCTTGGCAGCCGCGACTCGGCGCGCAAGCAGTACGCCCAGAGCGAGCGAGCGCCATAACCCTGATCGTTTCGCTTCTCCGGTGACGTCTTTCCAATCCAGGCCGGGCGACGAATCCAGCAGTTGTGCGACATCGCAGATCCAGATAAGCCGCGACCACACATGCTTGCTCCCATGCATGCAAAGCACCAGCAACGCGATCTCGGGACTCATACCTGGAACTTCAGCGCCAGCCAGCATCACGATTCGGCGCCGCGGCCATACCCAATCCATGCCGAGATCGCGTCTGAACCTTGCCTGCGTAAGCTCAAGCCTCCAGCGGAGCTCAAGCACCATCCCGTCGGCTGGCCGCTCGAAGTGGTATTCATAATAGTCCTTAGCAGCCGGCGTTCCATCCGCACGCACCGCCGTTTTCAGCTCGTATCCTCTTTCCAAGAGAATAGCAGTCGCCCGAAGAAGGTGCTCGTAATGGATGAGTACATCCAGATCGCCGGCGGGACGTGCCATAAGGTCGTGGTAGACCGATGCTCCCAGCACAACCCCCTTAAACGGCATGGCCGGAATCTTCTCGCCATCGAAGGCTTTGAGCACGGCAATCAATTCTGCCGCGTTCGTCAGACAGTGAAACACGTTGCGATCGTATTCGGCTCGCAGGCGTTCCTGCGCGACTGGAGGAACTGGCGCTCGAGTGTCCGTGAGTCGCGAAAACAGCATCGGCAACACACGATGCTCCTCAGCTAGCCTCAAGAGAGACTCCCAGTCGCCGAACTTCGCCGCGAGCTGATCGATCCCCTCAGTGGCGGCGCCGGTCGGCCGTCGGGCGACAGCGCGCAACAGTTCGCAGCTTTCTCGATCCGCAGCCATTCAGTCCCGCCGCTCCGCCGAAATGTATTCCAGCAGTCTGCCAGCGGCAATGGATACGTCAGATTTCATTGAGTCATCACGGCGCCGCCTTGCGCCAAGCGGCAGAGCGGACACAGCGTAAACGATAACACCAGTCCGAATGTCCGACTGCCCGGTAACTCCGTTGCAGCATTCCTCTCGGCCAACCGACTCGATCGCCCGTTACGGGATGCACGGTCGAGACTCATTGCCACGTCGCCGCGGCCCTTTCAATGTTGTCGAATCACATTCGGCTCGCAGCTTCCGCACAAGTGTAGACCCACATGCATTTCACATAATATTCACCGAATGCATAACCAGTGAGATCGCCAGACGGCATGCACGTCTGGAACGATACGAGCAGTAACTGATCACCAGAAAGACGTGCCACGTTACCAGGACGTATCGTTGCAAAAAAGGAAGCTCGTGTAAACTCTGCAATACCGAGTGACCGCGGAACGACCTTCCCCTCCGCCAAAGGCCAGGCCGGTTAGATGGGAAGGTTCGCATGCAAGTACAACGCAGGCATTTAGATGCCTTGGTGGTAAATCAATTACCCGACGGTTCAAAGGTTATCGTCAATCGCGACAACGAGACGGTTTTCGCACTGAACGCCACGGCTGGCGTGGCTTGGGATGCTTGCAGCAATCCGACGACGCTCGCCCAGGTGACGGAACGCATGCAACGTTCGTTTGGGCCAGGGATAACCGCGGAAGTTGCTGAGAATGCGATTCTTCAACTTGAGGAGAAGAAGCTGGTCACTACTTCAGGATCGTCCTCAAAGACCACCCGCCGCAAATTCATCGCAACGTTGAGCGCCGCCGCTTTGCCATTGGTCGTGTCCTTGTCGCTGCCCGAGCAGCAGGCATACGCGCTAACTGCAAGGTCAACCGCCCCTCCGCCGCCACCACGGAAGCCATAGCTCGGAGACGTCCACTTTGATGTGCGTGTGGCCTTAGATTTTCCGAAGGTGGGATATGCGACAGTGGAAGACTTCTTGGGCGTCCTCGATCGGTCCGATCAAAGCCCGGGAAAGAAGTGGGCTTACCCTCTCGGAGGTAGGGTAACAATGTGGCTGATTACCACAAAGACAGAACATGTTACCAAGAGGTGCCCTTATAAAAGCAGCAGGCTCGCGTACACTTACCCGAACTGAGTGACTGCGGACCCAGACCCCCTCCGCCGGAAACTGGGTAAGGAACAAGAGATTCAAAAGGGTGAGGTCAATATGCAAGTTGAACGCACGAATTCAGATGCCTTGGCTGTAAATCGGCTCCCCGACGGTTCAAGAGTGATTGTCGATCCTGAGAACGAGCGGGTCGTGGCGTTAAATGCGGCAGCCGGCGTCGCCTGGGACGCCTGCTGTGGACCTACGACACTGTCCAAGGTGGCGGAAGACATGCAGCGTTCGCTGGGCTCAGGGATAACCGAGGATCTTGCTGAGGAGGCAATTCTCCAATTGGAGGAAGAGAAACTGGTCTCGACGACGGGATCATTTTCAAAGGCCACCCGGCGCAACTTCCTCGCAACACTTGGTGCTGTGGCGGTGCCTCTCGTCGTCTCCTTGACGATCGCAGATCAGCGGGCTCATGCGGTCTACGCAACGTCGGTCAAGCCTTGCGCAACTACGAATCCTAACTGCAAACCTGTTGCGAAATAACGTCGGCTCGACGTTTCAAGATGCCGTTTGTCCAAAAGACAGGCGGGCCGAAAAGTCAATTTTTTTTGAGTTTCGGAGAAGGTGCGATTGGGGGATAATGTCGTCGCACTGTCGTCCGGGTACTCGAAGCCCGTCGGCTGAGCTGTAGGCTGGATGCTAGCATTCAAGAACTGGGTTTCTTGGGACCACCTTGGCAGGCGGCAATTCGACGCCAGTCGACCAGCACAACGACGTAGCAGATATGTCCAGCACCCAAGATTTTAGAGTTGACGCTTTCGGGTGTAAGGTTCAAGTGCAGTCGTCGTGCCCTGAGGCGTATGCCATTCTGGATCGCTATGTCTTCCCTTCCCTGCCAAGGATTGCTGGTGTCGACGAGCCTGATCTTTTTATTCGCATAATTCGAGATCGGGATCATTTGCAATTGTTGGCAGATAATGCCGTGGTGGCATACGCCAGCCAGGCGATCAGCCTGGTTCCGGACATCATCAGGGTGCTGGATGACGCCGTGCTTCAACGCCTGACGACGCTGCGTGCCGCGCATGCCGGAACGGTTCTGTGGGGCGGGCGTGCATTGCTGCTCCCGGGAGTGTCGCACGCGGGGAAATCGTCGCTGGTGGCCGAGCTGTTGCGGCGAGGTGCAACGTACTTCTCCGATGAGTACGCTCTGATCGATGCGGAGGGGCTGGTACATCCCTATCCGCGGCCTTTGCTTGTCCGCAATGCCTGCCCCGAGCAATTGCCGGTGCTTCCAGAGGAATGTAACGCTCTGGTGGGAGATGCTCCGGCGCCGATTGGCTGGATTTTCGCCCTTCAGTATCTGCCCGATGCCGCCTGGAGTGTCTCGCCAACAAGCCAAAGCGAAGCTTTGCTGAACCTGTTACGGAACACACCTCATATTTTGGCGGACTCGCCGGATATGGTAGGGGCATTCCAGCGCGCCGTTGCGGGGGCTGTCTGCTACGCCGGGCACCGCGCCGATGCAGTTCACGCTGCCAGCCAGATCCTGCAGCTGATTAGCAACCCTTCGTGACACAAATTCATAGCTGACAATATCGCGCCGAGGTCGATTCCCTGCATCCAATCCGGCAACAGATCACTGCCAAATTGTCGCAAAACCTGCCCCGAGAATTCCCCGAAGTTTGCCGACCGCTCTCGTTCTTGAGCAGCCACGCCTCCCTCGGGCCGATATTGCAGGAGGATCATCCGCCCGCGCTCCCATTGGTGTAGAGTTCCTGCGACACCGCCAGCAGATGACGCACAGGATGTTTCCGTCCGGGCAGTGTCACAGCTCCTTTTTAGCGGGGGGCATGTTCGCCGAGCGAGATGTGCTTTGTCGTACCGTCGGGGAAGGTCAATCTGAAAGTTGCCTTCTCGTGAACGGTCGCTGTGATTGCGCTGATATCCGAGTCATTACCGAATACGCTCAGAAGGTGCGCCTGTCGGTCTTCCCCCGTTATAGCGATCGCCCCGGAGGCGAATGCGGGTCGAGGCCTTTTCCGTGATGCGCACGGAGACGTTCGATTCAGCCCCGTGCAGGCCTCGGATCAGCGTAAGCGCGCCCTAGATCGGGGGCGCGACCGCCGTCACCCATCCGCTGAGGAACAACAGGCCAGTTTTGCGGGGATTGTCGACCACAAAAGACAATGGGCATATCCATCGATCCGGCCGACATAATCGTCTATCGCGGATCCAGGAACAGACCGGAGAGAATCAGCGATAGGAACTCAAGCCGGAGAAGTACGCTGCCGTCAGATCGCCTCGGATGTGGAATGGATGTTCAGTCTTGGTAGCACTTCCAGACTCGCGCCAAATCCAGAACAAAGCCATCGACCGGACCATCACCGGCAATCTGGTTGCCTGTGATCAGTTCGGCTGCGCGATCCGGACGGTAGACCAGAACGTGGCGTTCGTAGGGATCGATCAACCACCCCAGTCGGACCCGTTGGCGATCCAGTCGTTCATCTTGTCTTTGAGATCCTCAAGCTTATCGGACTCCGAACGTAGTTCGATTACAAAGTCCGGGCAGATGCACGGAAAACCACGGAGCGCGCCTTTCGGCAGGCTCTGTAGGCTCACTTCAGAAAGGTACGACGCGTCCGGGCTCAGCGTCGATCCGTCCGGAAGACGGAAGCCAGTACTGGAATCGAAGACACGCCCGCGCTCATGGGAGGCCCACCAGTTGCCCAGCTCTCGTGCGATTTCCTGGTTTCCGCTACCGGTCCATCCCCCTGTGGGCGGGTTCATGCGAACGGCTCCTTCCTTGGTGCGTTCCAGGCGGACATTGTCATTTTCCCGGCACAACGCCTCGAACTCCGCGTCCGAGATGGGCGGATCGAGGACCAGCACGCGCGGCAGTGTTTCGCCGTCAATCCGAAGGAGCGTAGTCATAGATTGATCTTACTTCCGTTTAGAGCTTTCTATTTCCGTGTTCCCACTTTAGCCGATTTCGCGGCGTCTTTTGCTGCACACATCCAGCCGCGCACCACATTCCCTTGCAAGTTGGCGGCGGGACGAATTAGCAGCACCAGTGCCTGAATGAGATGATTCCAATTACAAGGTGCGGGGTCTATCTACAGTCCCAAACATCCTGCTCTTTAATCGGGCAGAATTATCCTCACTGTCGCCTGCGCCAGATCTGCAAAAAAGGGCAACCTTTCTCAGTCAATTAAAATGGTGCCCACAATTGATCATTTTTGGGGACAGTCATAGATTTTCCCTTACCGCTCAGCAACTTCGCGCCCTTGCAGGTGGACGCGAGGTAGACGATTGGAAGGCCCGAAAGGCCGAGGGGAATGGCCCGGGCATGGGTGTTGGCAATAGTACATTTGGCTGGCATTCGCCCTGAACAGACAAGCACTCGGAAGGCACACACGCGCTGCCATCCGTGGCTGAGAGCCGACGACGTCTGCGCAATTTGGAATGTTGGGCGTCTGATCGCAAGGAGCTTACTTTGCTCCTTTGGCGCTCCCGTCAGTTGGAAGCGTTCGCAACAGCGCCGGCAACGTTGCTCTCTGTACGTCAAATGCACGCGTCCGGTAAAGTCGCGCTGCGAGCGAATTGAAGCAAAACGATCGCGACGTCGCCAGTGCAACCGGGAAATGCAGACGGTCGAATTCCGCCTTCAGCTGATAAAGAAGGTTGGCCGAAGAGGTGAGATAGAGAACCATACCGGACCTGGTGCTCGCCCGCTATTGCCGAAACGACGTCGCGATAACGCTCGAAGGATTTTGAGGGACCGTTCATTCCGACTGCAATTCTATGCGTCCTTGTCTCCCATTCCACGTCCGCAATCGCGTCGTAATCCTTCGCCAGCGGCACGTCGATCGACTGGTTAATGGATCGGATTTCAGGATCGCTGGCCCAATCCCGGAGCACGCCAGCTCTGCGAAACGCTGCCCGAATCTCCGCGAGTTCCAGGTATTGCTGCATCTGATTCGCGTTTGCAAGCGATCGCGATTCCGATCTGAGGCGGACCAGGCCCCTCGCCGCAAGCCTCCCGGCGAGACCAGGGCGTGTGATCGTGTAGACGGGCCCGGATACGGGAGTAAGCGCGGCAGCTTTCTGTCATTCCTCTGGTCGTTGCAGCATCCAGGCGACCGAGATGCCATGGCATTTCAAGCCAGCTCGAATCTGGAGCAGCCGAATCGTGATCTGTATTTCGTCGAGACCGGACAGAGGCAGACTGGGCAGTAACCGAAGAACCGCTTGATGGGCGATCTGCGCATACCTGATTAATTGCCGCTCACGTTGTGTATCGGAGGTTTCATTCGCTTCGCGAAGAAAGGACAGGGCACATTAAGTTCGGCAATGATCTCCCGCACTTCGATTTCAATTTTCCCGCATTGCAATTTCGTTAAGTTTCCCATCGTATCTGGCCTCCGGCAGCTCAGGGACATTTCGACATCCAGGTACCAGACAAGAAGAAGGAGGGCCCATAGTGTGGGGGCCCTCCCATGGTGCGGGCGGCCCATGCGCTTCGGCCGCCGAGGATCTCTCCACAACGAATGTAAATTTGATGGGATAAGTCGTGGAGAAAGTTGTCGGAAAAGAGTGAAGCTCCTTAATCCCGAAGACGGTGGTGGCGCGATATTTTTAATCTATGGAGAATGGTCCGCTGTCTTGAGAAAGGAGGTGCCAAAGATAACTCCTTTCACTTCTTTCCCCTTTCACGAAGCAAATGCCATGTGGGTGGCAGAATCAAGAGAAGGCTAAGTTTTTCAGGGATTGAGCCACAATATGTTTTCCAGCAGCGCCTCGTGATTGCTGGAATCAGATCGGTCCTGAGCCGGGATTTGATGACGAAGGCGGAAGCCCCCGCAGCGAATGCTGCTCTAACATAGGCCTCTTCCTCATGGAGGGTTAGAAATGCTATCCGGGCTCGACAATTAACCATCCGGAGCCGTCCGGCAGCTTGACGCCCATTCACAACGGGCATGGAGATATCTGTGATGAGTACATCGGCATTCAGTCCGAAGGGCGGAAAACACGCAACCGGCGCTATCCTAGCCGGCCCGCGATTGGCGCGACTTTGCCGGAGCTAGAAGCTAATGTCTCGCTCCATAAGTATCAGTTCGGAAATCGTTAGCTTAAACCCCAGCGTGCGTCGCTGACCGGACACCCGACAAGGCGGCCGTAGCTTCGGCTTCTCGGTCATCCATCGATTCCAAACCTCGACCCCTTCCTTGAGTTTCGCGAGATTTTTGTTCAGGATTCTCCATCGTTTCCACTTTACCTTTCCATTTAGGAGCGGTGACACGGTGAAAGGCCGCATCCTACTAACCGGAACAGACTATGGCTATTGATACTCCATACCTTGCGATTCGATCAACCGAACCACTAACCGTCACGCAAGTCGACGTCATTCATCACTTCGATGTCTCTTGCAAAAAATGTCGCGAGGTCTATGGATTTTGGGGCCCGGGTCCGGAACTCGATCAACAAGTTCGCGAAGATCAACAACATTGGCTGACAGAACACTTGGAAATCGTATGTCCCTTCCATCGCGCTTCGTTTGCGATGTCACTTATGGAACAGGACTGAAAGCCGGGTTACCTCAGGTCGGCCAAATAGTCGCTCGCTCGCGATCCCTCACGACCGTACGCTGATCAAACTTTTTAGCCTTTCCTATCTATTTTTGCAACTTGCGGCGGCTAGAATATGCGGCTATCGCGATTGCACGATGGGTCTTTCCGACGCCCCACGTGCCAAATGCCGGCCTTCTTCGTACAGCGTAGATCAGACCCACTCGCTCGAATTTCCTTCCTCAACTTCACACCGTTATTTCCTGCACTTTATCAATGGAGGATGCGGACATCGCGGATGGCGAAACTGGGATGATGCAACTGCAAAGCTCGATCGCGCAACGCAAATATCCTTAGTAAAGCTCCAAAAAACAAGCCTCATCGCGATATGAATTGGCTTATTTCGCGCAGCACGCCAGACAATGTCGGTTGATGGCCAGACATTAACCCGGATTGAGCATGTCGAAGCGGAGTCCGCTTGAGCCTTCGCCGTGTCCGGTCTGCCGGCTGCGCGCGGTCCAGAGGACAGTGCGTCCGCTAAGCCAGCGCATATAGCGGTGGACGCGATCAACCTGCGTGCCTTCGCGGGGCACCTCTTCGTCGAAGACCCAGAGCGTGCTGCCGTCGCTTTCCGGCGCGAGCAGGCGGCCGAGCGGTTGGACGAGCGTGGGTGTGCCGCCTTTGTCGACCTCCATGGGAACGAGCCTCAGGTGCAGCGATGTCTGGCCCGGCAGTTGTTCGGGGGCGAGCGGAATCCAGTAGTCGGGCACAATGGTTTCGACCAGGTAGGAGGGTTCGGCGTGGTTACCAGGGGGAAGAGAGCGGCTTCCTTGCCACAGAGCGCGCCGGTTGAGGACGCTTTCGAGGCCGTCCTGAACGAGAGCTTCGACGCCCCAGGCTAGATCGGCGACTTCGTCGCGCAGGAAGAGCACGGTTTCGACGGGCTTGCTCTCCGTCAGAGAACCGGAGGTCGGCGGCAGGAAGAGCGCGTTTTGGACGGGATGCGTGGCTCCGGTCTGTTTCACGTCGAGCGAGAAGAGGTTCCATTGGGGGTCGTTTTCGCCAGCGCGCTGAAGCAGGAGGTTCCGGCCAAAGACATCGCTCACGACGACGGAATCGAGGATGGTGATGGTGCCGGCGTCCAGCTTGATGGGAAGGACGAACCAGTCGTTTCCGTAGACGGTGCCGAACTGGACCAGGAGCAGGCGTCCAATGTCACAGGCTGACGCGTCGATAGCTCCCAGATCACTGGTCGCGTCTTCCATAGCCCAGAAGCGGGGCAGAGGCATTCCGCCGTAACGCACCGGCGCGGGAACGGATTTCAGGCTGATGGGAGCCTGATCTCCGGATGGGCCGGCGGTGGCCGAAGTGTCGATGTCGAAGTCGAACCAGTCGAGTCCGTCACCAAGATAAGCATCGGCGGCGAGCACGGTTCCGTTGGCGGCAGGGCTCGAGACGGCGAAGCCGTATTCAAGGCGGTTCTCCTGCCAGCTGACGGCGGTTCCGGTGTTGAGAATGGGCTCAAGCTCGCTCGAATACCAGGCGATCCACGCGGTGGCCACCTTCTGGACGGCGGCGGTGTCGGCGGCATCGACGCTTACAGGGGAAGACTGGCCGCGCGGCGAGATCCTGCGCGGTGGTCAGCAATGCTGCTCCGTCTGCGGTACGGCCAGCGACGGCGAGAAGCATAAGGTCTGCGGCGAAGGCGGGATCGGCGAGCGCGGCTAGAGTTAAATGCGTGCGCTGAGACGAAGGCATCGTCGTATTTGCCGAGCCCGGCTGCGATGAGGAGGCGACGGAAGTGCGCGCCAGCTTCGATCCGCTCGCGAAGACTGAGGGAAGGCTCATCTTCGGGCTCGATAAGGGCGTCGAGAGGAACGGTTGCGCCGTCGAAGGGTGTCCAGTCTGTTTGCTGCGCGCCGCGCCACGCATTCACCGGGGCTGAGGTTCCGGCCACCTGCACGAGCGCGGGCGTGCCTGCATCTTTTCCGTTGAACTCACCCAGCTGCCATTGGCGGCCAAGCAGCCACAGAGGATCGTGGACTTTGGCGGCTAGCCCTTCTTCGATGCCAACGGTTCTCGGCGATGGTTCAAGTCTCCAGCTCATTGGGTGACCCCCGCTTGAGTAAGCATGTCGTCGACGTTGGTGCTGGAGTGCAGAGCAGGCAGCACGCGGCCCAGGCGGACAAGATCGCCAAGGTCGACCATGCGCACCTTCGCAAGCTCGAGGGTCTCCTGTACAACATCGCAGAGGATGTCGAGCGACCATCCGGCAGTCTGGTCGGGCGGGACAGCGACAAGGATCGACTGCGGGGGATAGGCATCGGGAGTCTCAACGGTGAAGGACATTCCGGTGATCTCCGAGGGGTCATAGCCGGATGCGGCAGTCGTCACGCTGGTGAGTCCAGGAAGTTGCTCGGTCCAGTTGTCGAAGAGGAGCCCGCAAAATTCGGCATTCACGTCGATGGTCGACGGAGTGAGCACGACTGTGCACAGGCGTGCCTTGGGTGCGACGGCGGTATTGAAGGGAAGGCCAACCCATTGCTCTCCCGCATTGACGGGCAACTGCGCGACGGTGATCGATGGCAGAGATCCCTGGAGGGCCTCGCCGGCGAGCAGCAGATCGTGGGCCGCCGCACAATTCGGGCGCACGCGCGCAAGGCGACGCAACCATATCATCACGGCGGTCTCGTCACTTCCAGCGGGTGCATTGCCCGCTATAAAGGACTGCGCGTATACGGAGTCTGCGGGGAGCTGGTATGCAGCGGTGATGGGGATGGTCGTGCCGATGATGCTCTGCAAGTAGTCGGTTATGGCTCCGAACCATTGCGTGACGGCGGTTGTAGTCGCGTCGCTCGCGGGCGCGCCAGGTGGTGTCGCTGCCGGAAGCGGGGCGACGGCCGCGAGAACTGCGCTGCCGCGAGAGGCGAAGAGAGTGGCTGCAGCGGTCAGGTCGGAGCCTACGGGCGGCGGATATGCCGAGGAAATGCCCTGATCGGCAATGGCGATCAACGCGGAGCGCACTGCCGCGACTGCCGTTTGGATGTGCGCCGGTGTCCGATTCAGCAGAGGCGGTCGTTAGGGACTGCATTGCCGCTGATAGCTGGCTGACGGCGTTTGAAAGCGACGTCTGAAGAGCAGCGGCGCGAGTCTGGAGCTCGGTGACATCGAGTCCGGTGACAGGGGATTCGGCAGGGCCGATCACGTGCTGAGGGCCGAGAGGCATGGCCTTGGCCAGCAGTGTGCGGAGACGGGCACACATCCCGGAGAGCGCGCCGAAGCCCAGCGATCCGTCTGCGGCGGGACCGGTCACGACGGTGATCTGCGCATCGGCGGCCTGGCCCGGTGCGACGGAATCGATGATGCGCGATTCGAGAAGCGATGGGCTTCCGGATGTCTCGCAGATTACATCGAGGGCGCAGAGATTGAGCGAGTCAAGGCCGACGGACGCATCCGTGCCGGCACCGTTTGAGGTGACGGTGCAATGGAAGGTCCATAAGGATGCGTTCCCAAGGATGCTTTCCGCCCAGGATTCGACGTGCGGCTCGGTCACGGCCCTGGGACGGTTCGTGTTCCATCCGGTCGCCGCACCCTTCCACGCAGAAGGCAGCAAGAGGCCGAGCTGCCAACTGAGGGCGCGGCCGGCGCGCGGAGTGCGAACCACGTCGAAGCGATCCGGGACGGGATCGCCTCTACCGATGGTGTCGGCGGCGAGTCCGGAGCGCAGGGGATTTCCCCGACAAGGTGATGAACGCTTTCGGCGAGCAATAGGTCGCCGAGGGCGTCGATGGAGTTGGTGAGATCATCGAGGATTTGGCCGATCAGAGGCGTTGCCGCGTACTCAGCGCGAACAGCGGCCTGATTGCGATACATGTCGAGACCGTCGACAACATTGCGCTCAGTGATGGTTTGGCGCGCGGTGCCTGCGTTTGTGTCATTGTCCGAGCCAGTAGGCAAGGGGAGCGGGTGTTCCTGCCGCAGTTGCGCGATGAGGTCATCACGGCCGCCTTCGTGCAACTGGCGTTCGACGCGATAGCCGAGAAGCGCGCCAAGTGTCTGTCCGTTTCGAATGCCTTCCGCGAGCCAAGTGGCGATGCGAACGCGGCTGGAGACCAGGTTGACGGCAAGCGCGTCGGGGTGGGCGTGTGATTCGTATCCGGCGCGGAGCACCGCTGCCGTGGCAGCATGCTGCAGCGAGGGGGCGTGGATGAACTTCTGCTTGTCGCTCGTAAATACGGAGTCGAAGCCAACGGGCGGATTGGTGGCCGGAGACAAATCGGTTCGCGGCGAGAGGTTTTCGACCCAGCCGTATCCGCCGAGCACGATACCGGAGGGCTTGGCCGAGCGCAGCTGGTCTAGGCGGCGCGCAGAGAGCGATGTGACCCACGCATCGTAACGGTGAGAGAAGAGGTCGAGGATCTCCCGCAGAATGGGGTCGTAGTTGACGGGATCAATCGCACACAGCTGGTTGTACTGAGCCATAAATGCATTCATGGCGGGCAGGTTTTGCTGTACGCTCTTTTGAAAATCCGGTTTGTCCTTGTTCTGTTGATAGAAAACTGCACCGAAGACAATCCCAAAGACGATTTCCGAGACCCACGAATCCTTGATGATGCTGGTGAACAGGTCTGCAGGGGGCGCATTGGGAATGCTGTTGCTATTCAATAGGGGCTGATATTTGGCGGTCCAGTCCTCCTGCGACATGGTGCCGGTAATCAGAGCGAGGCAGTCTTTGAAGAGATCGCGGTAGAACACCAGAAGGCCCTGATCTGCCTGTGCACCGCCCACGAACGGGACCGGAGATGGAATTGCGGTCGCTGCCGGAGAGGCGAGAAACAGCTCGCTCGACATCGGCAGCCCCGGAATGGGAGCCACCGGAAACGGCTGATTTGCAACCTCCTGCGATGCCGGATCGCCATCCTGCCGGATCATCAGGCTTTCTGAGACCGGCTGCCTGCTGAGTATGTTCACGATCGTGGTGTCCGGCTGCGGGTCACCGTTGATCACCGCCGGAACATTCATCAGCCCTGCCAGCCAGTACTGGCGGAAAAGGCGCAGCCACTGGATGAGCTGATTGGTGGGATCACTTGGGTCCGTGGCCCAGTCGGCAAGGGATGATGCTGGTAATAGCCCATAGGGCTGGTTCGAAATGCGCATCACCGGCAGATTTCCGCGGCTGCGCACCCAGCCATTCGCCTGGTCCGCGAGGGTAGCCGTCCCCGTGGGATCGTCATGAAGGACCCATCCACCGCTCGAGGGCGACTGTCCAGCAGGAACGTCCCAAGTCGTATGGAGTTTGGACAGCGTTCGTCCCCCCAAAGCCGGCCACAGTTGCGATTGAAACAGCGCTACGGGAGTCTCCTGGTCGTCGAGCCCATGCGGAGCCACACTGAGCGATTCAGACCCGTCGATGCCCAGCGCTCTCGCAATGCGTGCGGCGTTCTGATTGCTTCCCGGACTGTACGTAGTACGGGCCGCGGCAACATCGGTGGGCGATGGAGGTTGTGGCGCCGATTGCCACAATGACTTCACGGAAGGAGTGTTGTTGGTTGGCGATCCTGGCGGCAGAAAGCCGAGGCCATTGGTGTATTGGTGGGCGACGAATGTCTGTTCGAGACGAGCAGCAGCATCAGAGGGCGCGAGGCGTGCACTGACGCCCAGCACGAACAACTGATCGACGTTAAAGTTGAGGCTGGGGAGTGGAATTTTCACAGCCATTCCGGCTGCGATGGCGGCATCGAGGTCGACTAGCCATCGGCTCGCGTCGTCGAAGGGCAGGTCAGAAGAATTCGCGCCAGTACCCGGCGGCCCGAAGCTGACGTTCAGAGGGTCGGGGATGGCGCCGCCATCTACATTGAACAATTCGTTTCCGCCCTGGAAGCCGATGAAGCTCCAATGATCGGGAAGCAAAGTTGTCTGGGGTGCGCGCGTGAAGGTGGACGGCCGGGAAGCAACTGAAGGCAGCGGCGGAACCGGCTGCGGTTGATCGAGTGGGGTCTCGTCAGTTGGACGGGCAACTGCGGGGGTAAGAACTTCGACTGCCCAAGCCGCACGGGACGGTTTCAACTTTTGCACCACCGCGTTCCAGGCGCTGTTCAAACGATCGGTGTTGGAGCCAGCGCCCCAGACGGCCTTCCAGTATGTGGTGCCGGCGGCCAACTCGGTGGCGGTCAATTCGGGCTCATGAGAGTCGACGTGAATGTCATCGGGATAGACACGAATTGCCAGGTCCTTGCCGCCGTTCGCTCCCGGCAGATATGCGGTTTCGATCCGCACCGGGAGCAGGACGAGCGGCAGGCCGACATCTGTCGCGTGCATGGGATCTGCCCGGACGGCCGCAGTGTACGCAGCCTGCGCTGCATCCACGGTTCCCTGAGCCGCACGGACTTTGGCTTCCTGCGCAATGATCTCCTGGCGGATGCGAATTTGAATTATAGGAGGCAGACCCTGGATCTCGTTCTCGAGAGTCGCGAGTAATTGCTGCTGGACTGCGAGATCCGTCTGGGCACTTCGGAGTTGCGTTCGCAATGCAAGGACGTCGGCCATGGTCAATCCTCTTTCGGCGGCAGCAGTTGGTCGGCGTGATAGCCAACGCGGTAGGGGCGCGCAAAGGCGATGCGACCCATATCGGCGGCATTGTTGTTCCAGCGAGCCGCTCCGGCACCCGTTTCCTGCGCCGGAGGCGTGACGTTGACGCCGGCAATGGCGAATCCGCGCTGCTGCGGAACCTGGTCCCATCTGAGATCTGTCCAGAACTGGGGAGCCGGGGGAGGGGGCGGAGGGGGCGCCGGAGGCTGTGTCGAAGGCAGAACGTCGAAATTGAAACGCGACCCGGTTACAGGCTCGCAGAAAACGAAGAACCATCCGGCGGAATTTGTGACTGAATTACTGCGAACCTGATCTTCGGTGAGGGGGAAGGCGTAGGCGTTGGTGCGCGTGTCGAGGGGCAGCACAAACTCGGGCGAGGTCCATGGGACCGAGGAGTCCAGCGAGTATATGTTTCCGTTGAGTATTCCCGGCGCGGCGTAAACGATGGTTCTCGGGTATCTGCGCAGGACTTCTCCGCGTACGAGCAGCACGAGAATGTTTTCCCAGTCGATTCCGTGCCCGGCGGTGTTATCTCCGAGATTGTTAGTGAGCGGCCAGTTTGTTATAGGCGCGATGTCGGGCTGGCCGTCGGGCCGCGGCCAGAAATAACGGAACGGCGTTCCTCTTCGATCCGTCGGATACCCCCGCCACAGAAGCTCGCGATTCATCTCATTGTTTACGCCGGCCAGAAAGGCTTCGACCCAAGCCGAATTGGTTTCGAGCAGCGTGACCTTGTCGTCGGGGAAATTACCCAAACCCGGCAGCAGATATTCCTTGTGATCCTGCTTGAGCGCCAGCGCCAGCGGCGCGGTGAACTGCGGGCCCGCCATGATGGGCGACACCGTGCTGCTTCCGCCGAGCCAATCGGGCACCTGTATCCGGTCGGCGACACGCTTGAGAATCCCGGCTGAAGGCATTAGTGCGCTGGTGACGATAGAGGCGAGCGACGGCGGGCTGGCTGGTGATGGCACAGGGATGAACTTGAGCAACACCGGACGGCCTCCCGTAAAGCCCAAGCCACCCGATACAGGCATCGTCTTGAGGACCTGGCGGATGGCTTGCAGATCTGGAGGAGGAGTGATCGTCTTCTCGACGATTTGGATGTTCTTCCACGCCTGAGTAATCGTGATGCCGGTCGAGGTTGGCGCCACCTGCGTGGGTGCTGAGATTATCTGCGCGATTCCATCGAGTTGCACGGGCGGCGCGGCGGCGCGCACGGTGCCGGCGATGCCTTGAGCTACGACCGTGGCGAAGGTTCCGGCGAAGGCGCGCTGTCCAATCGGGCCCTGCGGGCGGGCGAATCTTGTAAAGGCGACGGTTGCGGCGCCGGGCGGCAGCGGAGTCGCGGCAGCAGCGGCCTGCAGGGTTTTCGCCTCCGCGACGAGCACGCGGGTTCGCGCGGGTGCGGCGACGGAAAACAACTCTGATGGGCTCAACGTCTGGAGATGCCGCGCGTGGAGGCGGTCGGCAACTGCAGAGGCCATCTCTGCCCGAGCGCGCAGCCGGTTCGCCTCGCGTACGGCGCCCAGTTGATCCCACGCCTGCGCCATCAGGAATTCCTGATGGTCCTGCACGTATTTCGTACCAAATGCAGCGGCGATGCGACGGCGCGGATCGAGATTGAGCTGGCTCAGCCAAAAATTGGTGGTGGGGACCTGGGTCGCACCAACGTGGGTGCCACCGTAAATAGGAGGTGCGACGGCGGACAGGGTAGGATCCGGGTTCGCAGGCTGAAGCTGCGCAGGGAAATTCAGGAGCTTTGTCAGGCGATCCTCGAATTGCGCCTGCACTCCGGCGAAGTTGCCCGGGCGAACCACACCGATGCTGATTGCGCCATCGAGCTCGATAGTTGCGCCGTCGCCGAGTTGCGGCGGACTCTCCCAGGGCGCGGACATATCGATGGTTCGCGTACCGAATCCGTCGATCTCATCGGGTCTTATGCCCGCGAGCCGCTGCACGAGCGATTTGAAGTCGCCGTCATCGCCGGTCGAGAAGGTCCACGAATAGTAGACGGGCAGGACGACGTCAGCGCCAGTGCCCGCGGTCCAAGCCGGTGCGATGGCTGGTCCGGGATCGAGAGGCAGGCCTAGTCCAGCTTGCGCTCCGATCAGCGTGGCCGGCACCAGACAAGCGAGATAGGATGTGTCCTTTTGCAGGCGCCGCGGGCAGAGCAGACGGGCGATCGCCGAACCTCCTGATGACGGAACCAGCGCCTGCGAGGCAGTCGCAGGATCGTCGACTGTGACCTGTCCATGCGCCCAGGCCCAGGAGTCATTCAGGTCGGGGAGTTGGGAGTCGTTGACGGTGATTCTGGGGAGCGGGGTTCCCTGCTCGAGCGAGACAGTGGATGCGTCGACGACGACAAGCACCATCCACGGGCGGAGGCGGTTCTGGTTGTTCGCGCTGGCCGGAGTGAAGAGCCATGGCAGGTCGGGGCGGGTCAGCTCGACGAGGGCCAGATAGTTGTCTTCTACACCTGTCGCGTGACTGGCAGGATCGGTGCGAGCAATCGCCTTACGGTGAAGTCCCAGGATGGCTCCGGGGCCGATTAACTGGAGATTGGGACCGGTGGCCGCAGGCTGCGTCACGCCGTCCTTCGAAAAGGTCACGCTGGGATCGAATGTTGCAGGTCCGGCGTAGGGGCCAGCGAGGGGATCGGCCTCTGCGATGCCGGATGCAGCGCCGCGCCGCACCCACGAACAGAAGAGATTGGTGCTCATGCGCTCACCTCCCAACGCTCGACAACCTGCACGCTGGCCGCGGGACCGACTGATCCGAACTGGGCCTGGGCAGCCTGAAGATTCGCCGTGTATCCGGGCGAGACAGCGGTTACAGCTTGCGCCTCCATGGTTGCGGTGTTCGCTACAGCGACAGGCTGTTGTTGCGCGACGCTGACGAACTGGGTGCCCGCGGCATTCCAGAGATTGGGCAGCGCGTGAAGGTCACCGATGGCGAGGAATATTTCGGCGCTCAGCAGGGTGAATTTCAGATTTTCGGTGAAGACGAAGTCGGCAGCCGGGATGAGGACGACCTCAGGGGAGGTGTCGCCGACGACCAGCGTGTCGGAGGTCGGATCGGGATCAGTTAATGCCTCGCCGGAATTGAACTTCTCGAATGAAGGCCGAGACAGCTTCTCGTCGTCGGACAAATTAAGAAATTCACCTGCCGAAAATTCATCCTGCGTTGGGTCGCCGAGTGAGGCGTTGTTTCCGGGGTTGAATTCGGCGGCGGAAATGGACCAGGTCTGAGGTGTAATGGGCTGGTTCTGATAGCGCTCGATCCGGATTCCGAGCGGAACAGCACGCTGCCGAACGGTGACTCCTCCCAGCGGATGAACGAGATGCATTCCCTTTGCAGCGTTCGAGTCGATTGAAAGGGTGACCATCGCATCGTCACCTTTGGGCGGGGTTCCAACCCACGCCGAGGGATCGGCGAGCGCGGCGGCGAAGACAACACCGAGATCGTCCGGCGGGGGCAACGCGGGCGGAGCTGATCCCCAGCTGACATCGAAATCAAGAGAAGCGCTGAAGAGAAACAGACTGATGGAGCCGGTGCCATGCACGTGCCAGGGAGCCGGTCCGGACACCGCTAGCTGGAACGAAATGCCCGCCAGTGTCTCGCCGAGAACCTGCACCGCGACTCCGGCGGAGCAATTCACCTGGAAGGAGAAGACCGGATCCCATTGGAAGAGAGCGTCGAAATCAAACCAGCCGTCGACGCCGCATCCGGCAATCTCATCGCAGAGCTCGAGGTGAGCGCCAAACTGAACGCTATTCGGGGACACGGCGAAGTAGGCTTCGGAGCGCAGCCCCGGAAAGCCGGGCGGCGTGATATCGATTTGCACTCGCGCCAGCTTCGGCACGCCTGCCGGGGGAAGATAGCGCGGATGGAAACCTCCCACGGAGAGCACGAACTCGGCATCGTCTCCTGTGCGCAACAGGAACAGGAGGTCGCCATGTATCGGAAAACTTACGATTGAAGAGCCGGAGAGGCTCGCCAGCACCGTCAGGCTGAATAAGGGCGAGAATTCAAAGATGCCGACCACCGTCGCCTGCAAGAGCACCAGCGGCGCAGATGGATCCGGCAGGGCGAGCTTTACTCGGCCCATGATCACCAACTGCACCGGATTGGGCAGGTCGATGACCACTGCCATCGAAAGGGATAGGATTCTGCCGCCCCAGCCGATCTGCAGCATTGGACCGACCACAATGTGGCCATCCGCTGGCGGGAAGACCTTTCCGAGGGTCGCCACGATGGCAGGGCCATGAGATGCGGGATCTACGGGGAAGAAGATCTGATTGACGGAGCCATCCAGGACAGACGCCTCGAGCGACGGCGCGTCCAGCCTGCGATTAACGGCTACGATTCCTCCGACCGCCGTCAAAGCAAAGCCGAAGCCCAGCTCGATTCCAGGGAGTGGAAATCCAACCGCGATAATGCCGACAAATGAAAGAGACTGACCGTTCACTGGAAGCTGCAGGAGACCAAACGCCTGAATGGTCACCTCGACCAGGTCGAGATCGAGGACACCTCCGAAGCCGCCTGGACCGATGACCTCAAGAAAGCCTCCACCCGAAAGCACAGGAAGAGTGAGGTCGACGCCGATGCCGTTGGGAGGCACCGGCTGAACGCCTTGCGGATCGATGCCGAGCGCTCCCGCGCCCACCGCAACGGGGAATTTAACGCCTAATCCAGAGACGCTGAACGAGACGGGCAGACCCTCGAAGCCTCCGGTCAGTGCGGTTGTGAAGCTGAAGTCGATTGCACTGCCCTGCGTCTCGACGTCGACGGTTAAAGACTGAATGTCAATTCCGGGAAGGTCGAGGTTTGTGGGCAGCGTTGCCTTGATACCCCCACTCTCGAACTGGATTCCGTTGGAGGGGTCGGCGGTAAGGTCGAGAGTGATCGGAAAGGTAAGCGCATTGCCGATCAACGCGGCCAAAAAATCGGGCGCGAGCGAAAGCTTGGCATTTCCGAGCGAGATTTCATAGTTGACGGTGGGTAAGCCGCCGCCATCCACGTTCGTTTTGGCGCTGAGGTTGACTGTCGACGCGACAATCTTCGGACCGATGTCGGCGCCGAATGTCGTGGATGTCCCGGAGCGTTTGACTGCCCAGTTCACTGCAACAGGCGCGCCCGCATCGAGCACTTGCGGCGGACCGCCGCGCGGCAATTGCAGGCGACCGCCGCCGTTGACGTTTCCAGAAATCTGCAGAGCCCAATTCTGGAGCAGATTCAGTGTGACGGGTCCGAATGCCCCTGCGCCGACAGAGGCGATTTCAAAAGCAAGGCCCTGGGCTCCAGCTCCGGTAAGTGCCGCCACGGCGGCGACCGCCGTGTCGGTGGTTGCGACGAGAGCGAGCCCGCGTGGTGCTCCGCTGCCGGGATCAAACCCATGAAGCGCGACCGGAACCTCTCCGGCACCCACGTCAGGCAGGATAGCTTTGAGGGCGTTAAGAAGGACCGCCGCGGCAGGATCCGCGGTGCTGATCTGGCCGGGATTGATAGCCTCCAGCAGGCGGCCATCCAGCGGAGTTCCCGCGAATCCCGGTTCCGGACCCAGGCCGTTCAGGATTGCAGACGCGTCCTGGCGGACCCGCTTCAGCACATCCCAAAGAGAATTGGCGGCCGTCTGAAATAACTGCTGGCCCGGGGTCCCCATGGTTCTCCAATCGTGGACCAGCCCCGATCCAATGGGGCATCGCCGACAGGTTCAGGTCGTCGTGCCTGCAGACCTCCACGGGATGGTGGTGTCATTCACACGACAACGTTGCACCGCAAGCTGCGGAATCATTCGAAATGTTAATGAGAGCCCTTCTTGATCGGTACTCGCGCGGAAGGGAGTATTCGCCAGCCACCCGGAAACAGAGGACGAGAAGGGCGGTTCGCTCGGAATCGTTAGCGTTTTCGAAGCGCGGGCAGGCGAACGGTGGCAGAGTACTATAATTTTGCGGTTTTGTGCGGATTTATTTTGCCGCTTGCGCAAATCCCGTAGGCATCGGTCTGGCACTCATCATCGGCACAGTGAGCAATTATTTCATTTATCCAAGGGGTTACCTTGGCTATTGTTCGGCGGAATTGCATTAGTGTTGGCAGCGATTGTCCCGATTCTGGCGCGTATCACTTGAGAGAGAAGACACTAGTGGTTGGCGGCAGAAAAGGAATTCTGCTCAGTCTTCTTTCCGGCTTTCTTATGGGAAGCTTTTATCCCCTCGTTTCGAAGGCAATGTTCACTCCCGGCGCGCCCGGACCTTACGCCGTGGCGCTCCTTTTTTGGTCTTTGGCGTCCTCCTCTGCGCTCTGCCCACCAAATTACTTGCTTATGCGGAGGCCACTGGACAGCCAGTAGGCGGTTTCCAACTCCCAATTCGGCGCCGTCCTTGGGCGCTTTCATCTGAAGTGCGTTTGGCAATACTAATCTCATCCATCCACGATCAGACGTCTGCTGTGACAGCAAAAGGAAACGCAAACATGCCGGGACGAAATGGAGGTAGTCGCGTACGCGAAAACTTTCCTACCTGCGAATTGCTCGTTGAAGCAGTGCGCGCCGCGTCAATTCTTGTACTTCTAGCTCCTTCGACGCTGCGACATTTCTTTATCATGATTGAATCACGAGGAATTCACGAGTTGTAGTTTGGACGTGAGAGCCCTCTCTTGGTCGTGGCTGTCGCTCGTAGCAGGCGGTAGGCTATGCTTGATGTGATGCGTTCCGTTTTCGTCCTGATATGTTTCGTGTGGACAGTTTGGACTCAGCAGCCGGAACCGGAAGTACTCTTCAAGAGCGCGGTTGAGGCCCAGCAACGTGGCGAAATGCAGGCCGCCATTCAGGACTACGAAAAGCTCCTTAAGCTCTATCCGAAGCTGGTCGAAGCCCGTGCGAATCTGGGCGCTGCGCTGGCGCACGAAGGGCGTTATGACGAAGCTATTGCCCAGTACAAGCTGGCTCTTGTGCCCACGGACAATGCCGCGATCCGTCTGAACATGGCAATCGCCTACTACAAGAAGGGTAATCTCGAGAGCGCGCGGCGCGAATTTGAGGAGATTCGAAAAACGCAGCCCGCCAATGTGCAGCTTGCAATTCTGCTCGGCGACAGCGATGTCCGTCTGGGTCATGCAGCGGATGCCGTAGCCATCCTCCGTCCACTTGAGCCGGACAATGCGGCGAATTCCGACTTCGAATATGTTTTTGGTACGGCGCTGATACAGTCGGGCGCAAAGAGCGAGGGCGCCGACCGGCTCGACAAGGTAGCTCAACAGACGCAGAGCGCCGATGCATATTTGCTGGCAGGCTCCACGCTGATAGATCTGAATGAATTCGAACGGGCGAGGAACGACCTGGAAGCCGCGCTGGGGCTGAATCCCAATCTGCCTCGCATTTATTCCCTGGTCGGAATGGCGCGAGACATGAATGGCGACGCGACGAGCGCGGAGCCAGCCTTCCGCAAGGCTCTTGAGCAGGATCCCAACGACTTCGACGCCAACCTCTATCTTGGATCGATTCTCTACAAGCATCGCCAGATGGAAGAGGCGAAGCCGTATCTCGATCGGGCGCTTCGACTCCAGGCGAATTCGCCGACAGCCCGCTATGAGATGGCCATGTGGGAAAGTACGTCCGGTAAATACGATGACGCGGCAAAGGACCTGGAGGCGCTGGTAAAGTCCGATCCCAAGTGGCTCGATCCACACGTGCAGCTGGCGAATGTTTATTACCGGCTTCATCGGCCGGCCGATGGAACCAGGGAACGGGCGATCGTCGCGCAGCTAAGCGCACAGCAACAGAGTAAGGGCCCTCCGAAGTTGCCGCCGCCCTAGAGCATTTGCAGAAACAGCACAGTCTAAAAGGCGCAGAATTCCGAGAGCGCTTTTTAATTCGGATAAGCCTCGCCAGGCTTCACGATTCGGATATCGTGATCAGTGAAAACAAAGTGGCCGCCTGGAAAGGGCACCTTCGGCATGTGACACGTTGAGCAGTTTGCGCGTGCCACCGGGCAGACCTTCGCGTGTGGCGGCGCCTGCGCCATTGCCGCAGAGTGACAGACGAGACATTTCTGGTCGTAATATGCCGCGTCGCGCGAAACCTTCTGGTGTGGATCGTGGCACGCGATGCAGCTGATGCGGGGATCGGCCCCATCGAAGCATTTGCTGTTAGCCAGACGATACGGCTGGAAGCGTACGTTCGCGGGGCCGCGCCACCCAGCTCTCACCACCAGTTCCCACGTCCGATGGCACTGGCCGCAGAAATCCGAAATGTCTTCCGACGAAAATTTGGCCAGGCGAGGCGGCAGCACGCTGAAATCTCCCTGCGCGGCGGCGGAAAAGTGAGCGCTCGCGCCAATATGGCAATGCTCGCAGGTCACCCCCGGCTTGAACGAAGTGAGATTCAGCTTGTGCTCAATGACGGCATTCGTTGCGTGGCATCCAAAGCAGGTGGTCACGCCCCGCTGATCGAGTGGCCGCCCAATAGCCTCCTCAAGGCTTTTGGGCGCAATGTGGTCGTCTCCCACAGTAAAATCCAGGCCCTCAATCGAGGGATAGTAGCTGACCATGCTCTCGTACATGTGACCGTCGTACTCGAGAACCCATGTTTGCGCCTGTGCGCCCATCGACCAAATCACCGGCACGGATATGGTCGCGGTTCCGTCGCTCACGCTGTACTGGGTTCGCTCATCGCGCGTTTCCACCGAATAGGTATATCCACCATGCCGGAAGCTGAGTTTGGAATGCGCTCTGAGCGTCTCGTTGCCTTCAGGTAACTGCATGGCGCGCCCCATTTGCGTGTCCGGCTGAGTATCGGCCTGTCGCGGATGGCAGCTTGCACAGGTTACAGCCGCCTTCCTTGGATCAGCGGAAAGGCACGCGCTATAAAGCATCAGGGCCCAGACAAGACTACGGATTCGCATCGGCCGTCCTATGTTGCGACGTAAGCGTCAGACAGAGGAGACGCTCCTTTTCGGCATCATCTTTTCGTCCCAGCCTGGAGTACGCTTTCGCCAGGGCCAAGTGCGCTTCTAGGTTGTTGGGATCGCCTTGCAGCACCGCCTCGAGATGAGGCAGGCCGGCCTGGATGTCTCCAGCCTCGATCAAGTCTCTTCCAAGTGCAAGCTGCCCGATCGCCAGCGAAGGGTCCTCCTCGACGGCGTTTCTCGCATAGGGCAATGCAGCAATGAAATCCCCCTCTAGTCCAAGAGTCCACGCCAGCATGGAATGAGCAATCGCGCTGGACGGAGAGATGTCCAGCTCTTTTCGAAACTCAAAGATCGCCTGTTGGGGGTCGACCGTCGAGAGCAGATATCCGTAGGAGTAATGAAGATTCGGAGTCGCAGGGAAACGCCGGAAGGTATCGGAAAATGCCTGGCTCGCTGCGTTCAGATCGCCGTTCATTACACTCGTTGACGCGCTTCCGACAAGCGATACCAGCTGCTGCCGGGACGGATCAATCTGACTCGGAAGAATCGGCATGCGGAGCGCCGCGAGCCCGACGCCGTTCGTGACATCGTCGCCAATATTGCCATGCTTCACAATGACCGTAAACTTTTCGAGGGCTTCTTCAAATCTCCCTAGGCGGGTCAGCAGAATCGCTTCGTGGTAAAAAATGATGCCGGCATTCTTAGGCTGATTCGCTGCGCCGAGCGCGATGCCATGCTCCAGGTCTTGAAGCGCCTGCGGATATTGCCCGAGTTCGAACTCGCATAGACCTCGCAGCGCGAGCGCCGGACCAGCCGCCGGGGTGAGTTCGATGTAACGCGAGAGAGCATCGGCGGCCGGAACGTAGTCGCTGCCTCCGTACTCAAGCGTTCCCAGATACCACCAGCCATCCGGCCAGCTGGGATTGAGCTGAACCGCCTGCCGGTAAAGCTTTACCGCCTGCGTAATATCGCCTTGTTCGCGGGCCGACGCAGCCGCAGCGGCTACGTCGTTAAAATCTCCGGCAGTATGCTGAGCCTCCATCAGCGTTGGTCCGACAAACAGAACCGACAGCGCCAATCCGGCTAGCCATTTGAGAATCAGGCGGCTCATAGCTGCATTTGCAGCCGCGCCCGCATCGACCGTTTGCCGGTTCATGTCAGGAGGAGCCATCCACTGCCAAAATACATACCGCGAAGTTCACAATAACACGACCGCCGGGCACTGACTTGACAATCAATTGAGCAGAGGAGTAATTGTTTCGTGCGTAATTGTTAACGTTATCATCTGCAGTTTAATTAGATAGACGAATCAAATCCGAAACAAGCTTGGCGATCGGCATATGTACGCTAAGTCGCTCAAATGCCTTCCGCCAGTAAAGGTTTCCTGAAATGCGCTAACGCGCGAATTTACGTAATTACATAAGGACAGCCACCAAGCTAGACAGCCACCGAGAAAGACCTGTTCGAATACCTGTTCGCCACTTCTCAGGAGGTCGTAAAGATGATTCCCCCGCAGCTCCGCCTCGCCGTCTCAGTGCTCATTCTCCTCGCATACTCACTCATCCATCACTCTGCAGTTGCGCAACAGCTGACTGGCACTCTCAGCGGAACAGTCTACGACCAGTCTGGAGCCGTGATTCCAGGAGCGAAGATAACGCTGAGGAATCAAATCAGCGGCGATGTGCGCGTAGCCACAGCGGATGGCTCCGGCCGGTTTGTCATCACCGCGGTCCAGCCCGCTAGCTACTCGCTCGAAATTACGGCTCAAGGCTTCAGTACCTGGCAGGAAAACGGCGTCGTCATGAACCAGGGTGACAATCGCGACGTCCCCAATATCAGGCTGAAAATCGGCGACGTGGCGCAGAAAGTCCAGGTCGAAGGAGGTGCCGGAGCAATTGTGCCGACAGACACCGGCGAACTCAGCACCTCGATCAACGACAAAATCATCGACAGTTTCCCGCTCCAGGGACGCGATGCTGGCGAATTAATCAAGATCATGCCCGGAGTGGGCCTCAACAGCGGAAATAGCACAGGCTCGAATTTCAACGACAAGATTGTCGGCTCCAACAACGGCCCGATCGGACAATACACCTCGAACGGGACGCTGCCTTACGGCACCACGGCATATATGCTCGATGGCGCTAATCTGGTCGATCCCGGAAACTTCGGCACACAGATCGCCAATATAAATCAGGACATGGTCGGCAGCATCAAGTTTCTCGCGGGGAACTACAGCGCCGAGTACGCCAAGGGACCCACCATCTTCCAGGCTTTCAGCAAGAGCGGCGGCCAGGCTTTCCACGGTGAAGCATACCTGTACACTCACAACGCTTCTCTCAACTCAGTCGACGCCTACACCAAGAGCCAGGGCGGCACCAATGCAGCTCAGAGCTACTACTACATAGGCGGAAACGTCGGCGGCCCGGTGCTGCTGCCCTGGGTCAACTTCAACCGTCAACGCAACAAGCTGTTTTTCTGGGTCGGCTATGAGTACATGAAGCAGCAGCCGGCTGGCTCCATCATCAACTACAACGTCCCCAACACGGCGCAGCTCTCCGGAGATTTTAGCAATGCCGGTATCCCCGCGGATGCCATCACCACCTGGCCAAAATTTTATAATCAGATCACGCAGAACGCGCCTGCCGGAGGTACGCCTACGTCAATTCCGACGTCAGCGATCGACCCCAACATCGTCGGCGTTCTGAATCTCTATCCCAGGCCAAACCAGACACCGAGCTCTGCGAACGGCTACAGCAACTATCGGTACGTCAACACCTCTCCTCAGAACCGATGGGAGGCGACCGGCAAGCTCGACTACGCGATCAGCGACAACACCAAGCTTACCGGCTCGTACGCCTATCAGAAGGAGAGCGACCTTGCTCCGATTTCTATCTGGTGGGCAACTCCGAATACACTTCCTTATCCCACTCCGGGAGCCTCGAACACCGTCACCTACGTCATCCTCACGAACCTGACGCATGTTTTCAATCCGACAACGACCAATGAGACCGTCTTCACCTGGTCGCACTTCGTGAATCCATACGCTCTCGCCGATCCCAGCAAAGTCTCGCGCAAGGCGATCGGCTTCAACGTCCCCGGGCTCTTCGGTAGCACCACCGACCAGATGCCGAACTTCAACCCGGATTATTGCTGCAGCGAACAAATGGCAAGCTTCAACTACTATCCGATGTCCACCGGCACTTTTGGCGGCATCAAACAGGTTCCGGCTATCTACGATAACTTTACAAAGGTATTTGGACCTCACACAGTAAAAGTAGGCTTTTACTGGGACTCCAGCCAAAACCAACAGAACAGCAACGCGCCGAATAACGGTTCCTATAACTTCCAGACCTACGGCCAGAATTCGACAACAAACCTTGTGGCTGACATGATGCTGGGCCGCGTGAATCAATACCAGCAGCAGAACCAGAACGTGCCTAACAATGCCAAGTTTCACCAGTGGTCAATCTACGCTCAAGATTCCTGGAAAATGGGACCAAGAATCACCTACAATTTCGGCCTTCGCTTCGACCACGTCGGCCAGTGGTACGGATTCAACGGCTTTACCAACGGTTTCCAGGTGTGGGACCCAGGGAGCTACGACAACGGCCCCAATGCGCCTAATAACACCGGGTTGCTGTGGCATGCTATAGACTCCAAGATTCCAAACTCCGGCTGGATATCCCCGACGTTCTACTACGCGCCACGGCTCGGCCTTGCCGTCGATATCTTCGGCACCGGGAAGACAGTTTTCCGCGGAGGCTTCGGCGTCTTTCGTTTCCAGGTCACCAGCGAAGTAACGGAAAACGGCAACGGATCGGCGGGCTCTTTCGAGTATTCAACTCCTACGACCTTTAACGGCTATGCAAACGTGGCAACCTTCGTTCCGCCCTCTTCGGTTGCGCAGAACGGCTCCACGATATACGCCATGCAGCAAGGCGACGATCGCGCGCCCTTTGCCAACAACTGGAACGCTACTATCTCCCAGGCATTGCCATGGCGTTCGGTGCTTGAAATCTCCTATGTCGGCAACCGAAGTGCGAACCAGTACATGGATGGGACAAACAGCAACCTCTTCGACCTGAACAATGTTCCAAAGGGCAATATTTTCAATCCCGATCCGATTACTGGCCAGTACGTCTCCCCAGCGGCTCCCTCTTGTCCTGGAAACGGGGCCACCGACTGGTCGCTGTACTGCCAGAACAATCCTGCCCTGTACAGTCGGACCTACATCCAAAACGACTGGCGTCCGCTCAGGACTTATCAAGACGTATGGTTTATAACCCACGCCCCTTACTCCAACTACAACGCACTGCAGGTTTCTTATACAAAGCAGTCGGGCCCGATAACATTTATTACTAACTACGCCTTCTCAAAGGCGCTGGGAACTCGTGATGGCGGCTCGAACAACGGTAACCAGAATGGCTCGGGTACCGATCCATTTGTGCTCCGGAATAACTACGGACCGCTGAGCTACGATCACACTCATATCCTCAATCTCGTCTACAACTGGCAACTTCCCAGTGCGGTTCACGGTGACGGCATCGGCATGCATCTTCTCGCTGGACTCGCAAACGGCTGGCAACTCTCCGGATACACAGCCTTCCAGAGCGGCGCGCCTCTACAGCCCAATATGGGAGGATTCATGAACGCGACATATCCCAGCGGGCTTACAGTGCCCACGGTTCAGCATCCAAACCTCCCGGATAACAGCATCACGATGCCGAATGGACTCAAAGCCGTGAGCGTAAACCCGTCGGTGTGGTTCGGCACCTTCGCGATCAAAGACATCATGCCCAAGCTCATCTGCAATCCGACTGCTAACCTGCATCAGGGGCAGAGATTCAATCCCGCCTGCTTCACACCCCCCGCGTTCGGCCAGAGCGGACCAAACAATCTTCCTTATATGAGGGAGCCCAACTACTGGGACAGCGATCTGGGAGTCTACAAGAACTTCCATATCACGGAGAGCAGATATATCCAGATTCGCGCCTCGGCGACGAACTGGCTCAACCACCCCCTCCGTCAGTTCGGACTGGCGAACTCGAGCGATGAAACACTCAACTTTGTCGGAACGACGAGCGCAACATGTGGAGGCTGCGTCGACTCGAGTGGAAACCCGCTGCAAGTCACCTACTTATCGCCGACCAACACAAATCCTCTGACCACCGGCAAGCCCGAGTTCAAAACCGGTTCAAGGTTTGTGACGCTGGCGGCCAAATTCTACTTCTAACCTTGTAATCCACTACAATCTTGAGGGGCGGCTCACGCTGCCCCTTTCTCACGCCAGGGTGATTTTTTTGAGACAAGCGCAACTGGTAATCGTTCTGGGCTTGCTTCCGTGCTGGTTCGCGGCTCCTTACCTCAACGCCCAGTCTTCCCCATCTCCCATTCATTTCGAGCTGAGAAAAATTCCGTTCCGCTTGGAAAACGATGAAACGCCGGCAAAAAATGCGCCCGAAGCGATGGCCGGGGGAGTTGCGGTCTTCGATTACAACGGCGACGGACGCACGGACATCTATTTCACCAACGGTGCGAATATCGCCACGCTGAAAAAAGATTCGCCGAAATACCGCAACCGGCTTTTCCGCAACGATGGCAATGGTGTCTTCACCGATGTAACCGACGCGGCTGGTCTTGCTGGCACGGGATACGACATGGGTGTTGCCGTAGGCGACTACGACAACGACGGCCATCCGGACCTGTTTGTGGCTGGCTTATACAGGAACACGCTGTACCGCAACAACGGAGACGGAACTTTCACCGACGTGACTGCGAAAGCAGGCCTCGACAAATCGAACGATCCTCAGTATGGGCCGTTGTGGGCCGTTGCCGCCGTCTGGGTGGACGTGAACAACGACGGTCTGCTCGATCTCTTCGTTGTTAATTACATGCAGTGGAAGTATTCAGATCTGCCACTCTGCGCCTTTCACGGCGTTGCTGACTACTGTCATCCGCGGTATTACAAACCTACCCCTGACCAGCTTTTCATAAATAATGGCGACGGCACATTTCGCGACGCTTCGGCGGCGTGGGGCCTGCGAGATCATCCGGGCAAAGGCATGGGCGCGGGCATGGCGGATTATGATCTCGACGGGCGCCAGGACATCTTCGTCACCAATGACGCTGGTTACGAGTTCCTCTTTCATAATCTCGGAAACAAATTCGAAGAGGTCGCTTTCGATGCCGGTGTGGCTCTGGCCGAAGACGGGAATTTTATCTCCGGCATGGGACTCGATTTTCGCGACTTCAATAACGACGGCTATCCGGATATAGCCTATGTCGCCCTCAACAACCAGACCTTTCCCCTTTACGAAAACACCGGCAAGGGAGACTTCCGCGAAGTGACGACTCCAAGCGGCATGAGAGAGGCAAGCATGTCTATGGCAGGGTACGGCGCGGGTTTCTACGATTTCGACAACGATGGATGGAAGGATCTCTTTGTCACTCGTGGCCACGTCGAATCCATGGCGATTCCCGGCGCGGATATCGATCAGTACAACACGGTCTTTCGGAACCCTGGCAAGACCGGCAAGTGGATTCCGCTGACTGCCGAAGCGGGACTCACCGCCGCTCCCGGGGCGCGGCATCGTGGCTGCGCTTTTGGAGATCTCGATGGCGACGGCCGCATTGATGTGGTGGCGACCGCGCTGGGAGCGGACGCAGAGATCTGGATGAATCGCAGCGCGAACAAAAACCACTGGCTGGACATAGCCCTGCGCGGCACGAAGAGCAACCGCAACGGCATTGGTGCGCGAATCATGGTCGTAACAAAGAGCGGCACGCAATACAACCACATGACCACGAGCGTCGGTTATGCGTCCTCAAGCGACGGCCCAGTACATTTCGGACTTGGAGCCGATGCCCTTGCGGAAACCGTCGAGATTCACTGGCCATCCGGCAAGGTGCAGACCTTCAAGGATGTGAAGGCCGACCAGGTCTTTAAGGCCACCGAGCCGGTAAATTAGAAACTAGAAGCGAACAACATACCGGCTTCCGTTGGCGGTTAAGGTTCGATCGCTTTTGCTGACCGCCTCGCCCACGCCATGCCCAGGCGCAACGACCGTCACATCAAACTCGCGGGCGCTCTTCGCCTCAGCGAATGGGCCATTCGGCCGCTCGACTGTAAGCTCGCGCGACACATCGCTCCAGTTCATGGGAATCCACGCGTACTGGCCTTTCTCATAGCCGTACGTCAAGCCGTCGTCGAAATAGAGGCCGGTTTGAGCGCTGGCTCCGGGATAAATGCGCAACTCCACCGGCGCGGTGGGATGTTCTCCCGTGTATTCCTCCTCGGGGCCGAGCGGAAGGATGCTGCCCGCACGCACGTAGAGCGGAAGAACCGCAAGCGGCGCATCGCGATGGATTTTCTGCCCCCCGGCAATGCGCTCGCCGGTCCAGAAGTCATACCAGTCCGCTCCACTCGGCAGATAAACATCGCGGGATGTTGCTCCGTGTTCGGTCACTGGCGCGACCAGCAGCGAAGGGCCGAACATGAACTCGTCAGGGATATCGAGGACCTTGCTATCGCCAGGGAAGTCAAAGGCCAGCGCCCGCATCGGCGTGTACCCGTCGAAGGTTGTCTTCGCGGCCACACCATAGATGTAAGGCATCAAGCGATACCGCAGCCGGTCATAGAGAGTGAGAATCTGCTGCGCCTCAGGCCCGAAGGACCACAGCTCGTTCTGGCTGTTTTTGCGGGCGCCGTGAGCACGAAAGATGGGGCAGAAGGCGCCATACTCAAACCAGCGCACAAACAACTCGCGATACGCAGGATCGGTGGTGTCGCCGCCGACGAAACCGCCGATGTCCGTCGTCCAATACGGCAGCCCTGTCAGCGAATAGTTCAGGCCGGCGGGAATCTGCCGCCGAAATGAGTCGAATGTGGTCAGCGTGTCGCCCGACCAGGCCGCAGCTGCATTGCGCTGCATGCCTGTGAATGCCGAGCGCGTAAGGATGAAGACACGCTTGTTCTCCGGCTGGCTGCGCTGGCCATCGTAGATCGCTGCCGTCGTCATCAGCGGGAAGAGATTGGCATATTTCGACCCGTTACCCAGCGCCGTCTTCGCGCCCGCCAGCATCGGGCCATGCTCCTCCGCATACAGGTCGGCCGGCTCAGTCGAATCCAGCCAGAAGGCATCCACGCCGATATCGTACAGCGATTTCCTGGCTTGCGCCCAGTAGAGCTTTCGCGCTTTCGGATTAAACGCGTCGTAGAGACGTGCTCCCGGAAGATACGCGGGAAGCGCGTTCGGCCTGGGCGTCACAAAGAGGCCGGTCGCGCTCATCTCGTCGAAGTTCGCGCTGCCCGGCTGAAACAGTGGCCAGATCGAAGCCATGAGGTTCACGTGCTGCTCGTGCAGGCGTGCAACCATCGATTTCGGGTCGGGATATTTCCCAGTGAATGTCCGCGAGCCGAAGACTGTCTCCCAACCGGCGTCGAGAACGATGTTGTCCAGCGGAATATGCAGCTCTCGATATTTCGCTGCCGTGCCGAGCAGTTCTTCGCTACTCGCGTACGCCAGTTTCGACTGCCAGTATCCGTAAGCCCATCGCGGAAAGAGCGGCGCGGCTCCCGAGAGGCGCCGATAACCGGCAATGATCTTGTCGAAGGAAGGGCCGGCGATGTAGTAGTAGTCCACTGCATCCGCGCAGTTGGAGCGGATGGCGAGCACTTGCCGGAATCGATTGTTCCAGTCCGTGACCGACGCGCTGTTCCAGAGGACTCCATAGCCTGCCGAAGACAGAAAGAAGGGTATCGATATATTGGTGTTGTCCTGTGACAAAACCAGTTCGGTATTTCGCTGGTCCAAAATGCCTGCCTGGTGCTGGCCCAGTCCGTACAATCTTTCCTCGGGAGTAAGCGCGAACCAGACCGACGCTTCATGCGCTGGCTGCCCATCCGTAACCGTTGCGGTGACGATTCGCGGATAAGGCCAGTCCGTCTCCGCCAGCATGGGGCGGTCCTGGACATCGCTGAAGCGCACTGCTCCGCTGTTCCGATTGACTCTGATGTGAAGATTCGGCGCCGCGACCTCGATTTCCCCGGGTGCTTCATGGACGGAAAACGGCGCCGCGACACATGCCGAATCCGCAATCGCCGGGTTACTCAGATCAGGAATGGTTGAGCCTGGCACATACGTGACGCGCGCCATTTCGCCTTCACAGGGTTTAATGCGCAGCAGACCAACGGTCAGTTGAATCATCACCGCGCCATCTTCTTGCTGCAGGCTGATCACTGCATCTGGATGCGACGGGGGCTGCTGGGCGTTCCCGTCCATGGAGCCGGCGATCACAAGCAGAGCGGCCACAGGCAGCCATCTGCAGCACAAAAAAGAGCTTCTCTTCATTCTTTCTCCCAAGTCTTTTCTAATGGACGAGCAGGTCTCAACGAGCAAGGCATCCGCCTGATTCGCTGCTCCTCCAAAGGGCAAGATCGGAAATCATCTCCAGCCTATCTGCCGTACTAGAAAATCGGCGTTGAGCTTCGCGCTGAGCGGAATCGGGTCGGTATCGAGATGCGTGAGTGACTTCACCCTTTGGTGTGTCTCCTCTTTGCATTTCTTGAAATGGGCACTCTTGCATGAGCCCGCCACCATCGTCCAAACGGGGCGCAGTCACCTTCGCATCGGCTAAGTTCATTCCAGAGAAACATAAGTCTCGCGATAAGGTACTCCAGATAAAGAGAAGCCGACTTTCTATGAGCAGGTCCACAGATTGTCAACACCTAATCTTCTTCAAGCAGGGCCTTTCCTTCTTTGTTGGCAACTCCGCATGGCTACTCTGCAGTTACCTCTCCTCCTTTAACTGTCAAGGCAGACCTGGTGAGTTCGAGGACTACATCTTATCTTGTGGCAGGTGCTGCCTGTGCGCCCGAGCTGGGGAAGTTCTTCGCCAGATAGGCGGTGATCTCATCGAGCTCTTCGTCTGTCGCGATGGCTCCGCGGCTGGCCATCACCTGAACCAGATCGTTCCAGTCCTTCGCACTCATGCGCCGCGTTGCCGACACATTCACCGAGTGGCATCCGGAGCAGACCCTGAACATCAGATCTCGCCCCGGCCCAGGAGGAAAAGCAGACGTGGCGGTCGTGTTCGTTGAAGCTGCGCTATACGTTTCGAACGAGGTTCTAGTGGTAGGCGGCGTCGCCTCGCCCGGCAAGTGGCCCTCCAGAACAGACGAGACCGGTTTTGATCCATTCAGTGAGTAAGCGACTACAACGTCACTGAGGAGCGGCGCCCCGATAAGGCCTCCTCCCGTAGCGACGACAGCTACGTACTGATTCCCGTGAGCATCGGCATAGGTGATTGGCGTGGCTTCAGCCGCGGCAGGGAGCTCCGCCGTCCAGACCTCCCTACCGGTCTTTTCGTCGAACGCGCGGAAGCGGGCGTCGTCCGTGGCACCGATGAAGACCAGTCCGCTCGCCGTGATGATCGCTCCTCCCAGGCCCGGGCGCCCGGTATTCCGCTTGCCTGAGGGCAGGCTGTCGGTGACGCCTAATGTCGAACGCCAGGCAATCTTTCCGGTGTTGACGTCGACCGCAACCAGTTGTCCCCACGGAGTCGGAGTGCAGGGCAGGTGGTTGGCCGAATTCCAAAAGCGTTGGAGGCCCGCAAGCGGGCCAGAATTGACGTAGCTTCCATCAGGATTGCGAACGATCCGCATGGGCTGCGCGAGGTTGTTGACGTTGACCACGAAAAGGCTGCGGCTGGGATCAAACGCTCCGCCGTAATAGTTAACGCCGCCCTGCGTCCCAGGCAGAGGGACCGTATATCGGTCGAGCCGGGTCGGAGTATATTGCACGTCGCCCAGAAGCATGTTGTTGTCATCGACGTACTTCTCGCACCATGCCATGTGCTCTGGCGTGTCTTTATAGAGATTCGAGCGGCTCAGCGTGACCTGCGAAAGCGGTGCGGGAGCAACCGGAAAAGGCTGCGTGGGTGAGGTTTGCTCGCCGGGCACATCACTCTTCGGCACCGATCTTTCTTCGACGCCATAGATGGGCTTTCCCGTCACGCGATTGAGAATGAACATCAATCCGTTCTTGTTGACCGTGGCGACGGCGGGAATGACCTCTCTGCCGTGCCTCACATCGAGCAGGGTTGGAGGCGATTCCGTATCTACGTCCCAGATGTCGTGATGCACAACCTGGAAATACCACAGCAGCTTCCCCGTGTCGGCATTGACGGCCACCAGGGACGAGCCAAATAGATTGTCGCCCGGGCGGTCGACGCCTACGCGATCGTTGTTCGGCGCGCCGAAGGGCATATAGAGGATGCCGCGCTCGACATCCACTGTCATATAGCCCCATACATTTACGCCCGACCGATTCTTCCAGCTATCACCGGCCCAGGTCTCGTGCCCTGTCTCGCCGAGAAGCGGGACGGAGTGGAAGGTCCAGACGAGCTTGCCGGTCGTCGCATCCCAGGCGCGCGTGTCGCCTGCGGGGCCGATGCCGCCATCCTTGCCGCCCGGTCCTTCGCCGGTGCCCGCGCCGGTGATCACCAGGTTCTTGTAGATCACGGGTGGAGACGGCAGGCTGTAGCTCTTGTCCATGCCGGTCTTCATCACCTCCGGCGTTTTCAGGTCGACCATTCCGTTGACGCCGAAGTCCATATTGAGCGTTCCGGTGTCCGCGCTGATCGAGTACATTCTGCCGCGCCGTGTTCCGAAGATGATGGCCGACGGAGAGCCATCGCCTCCCGGCCAGTACGCCGCGCCGCGCAAAGAAGCGTTATCTCCGTCCGGGATCTCAAAGGCCCACTTCTCGTGACCCGTCGCGGAATCGAGAGCAACCACGCGGCTATATGGCGTGACGACGTACATCGTCTGCCCGATCACCAGTGGTTGATCTTCAGACTGATGAAGACCGGTCCCGGTGGACGAAGAGTCAGCTCCGGCATGACTCGCATCTGCCTTCGCGGAGGGTTTCATGTGATAAACCCATGCTACCCTCAAGTCACGAACGTTGGCGGGTGTTATCTGGGTCAGCGGCGAATACCTGTCGCCCCCTGGATCATGGCCGACCATCGGCCAGTCTGCAGGTGCTATCGCAGACTTCGATCCGCTTTGGTCTCGTCTACCTGAAGCCATGAATGGCATGATCAATAGCAGGCAGACAACGCTAATCGACGGTACCGCTTTCAGCCTGATCCCCTGCCGTCTTTTATCTGCCGGCACAATATTTTTCGTGGATTTCTGCTTCCTGATCACGGTTGTTCCCTGCTCGCGTGGCCACAATGTCAGAAGTGAATTTATTTACGAGCTACAGGATACAAGGAACTCCGTTCGCATAAAGTGCGCCGTGGGTCGCCGTGAATGGAGATGGATTTGTATACTTGCCGTCGTCGCCGGACGGGGCTGTACGCCACCGGCAACGAAGATGCTGTGTCTGATCTGTAACCGATCGAGGTTGGTCAATCGAAAGGAATGGGCGGGGATGCGCCATTCGGCTTTCCGTGCAGTGCTCGCAGGGGTTTTTCTTGCTTTGGCGGGAATCGCAATCAGTCAAGAGATGCCCACCGGCGATCAGAACGGTAGTGCACAACAGAAGCCATACCAGAACATGACGACTGAACAACGTGCAGCCGCCACGCGCACATTTCTGGGACTGGGGCCTGAGCCGGATAAGGCGGCCGCGAGGCGCGGGGAGCCGTTGTTCCAGCGGAATTGTGCTTTCTGCCATGGGCCGCAGGCGAGAGGCGCGACGGGGTCAAACCTGATCACTTCGGATGAGGTACTCGGCGACGACCATGGGGAGCATCTGTTGCCGTTTCTCAAAAAAGGACGGCCAGGAAATGGCATGCCGGCGTTCGCGACAATGTCCGACGACCAGCTGAAGGATATCGCTGAGTTTCTGCACTTGCTGGTCGAAGACGTCGCCAATCGCGGTACTTATCATGTGCTGAACATTCTGGTGGGAAATCCGACGGAAGGAAAGGCCTATGTGACTGCTCACTGCATGTCGTGCCATGCCGCGGAAACATTCGCGCACATTGCGAGTCGATTCCGATCACCCGAGCAACTTCAGCGCGGTTGGATCTGGCCGACCCGTAATGGGGACAGTTCCCTATCGGCCACAGCGATAGTGAGAATGCCGGATGGCCGTGTCACAGCCGGACGCGTCGCACAGGTCAGCGATTTTCGCATCACACTTGTGGACGCTGCAGGCCAGATGCATGTGATCGACCGCGAACCCGGCGTAGAGGTGCAAATCAAAGATCCCCTCGCGTCGCACCAGGAACTGATCATGAAGTTGACAAACGCAGATATGCACAATGTGACTGCGTACCTGGAGACTTTGCGTTGAAGCTGGCTAAGGGGTTTTGGGCGGCGGTTGCAACCACCACCCTCGCAGTTACGACGCATGCACCGCATGTCTTCCTTGACCCGAATGCCATCGGCAAGGCTCCGACCACCGCCTGGACTACTTTCAATGGAGATTACAGCGGCCAGCGCTACAGCACGCTTACCCAGATCGGGCCCGCGAATGTGAACCAGCTCGTGCAACGATGGGTCTACAAGATTACGGGAATCGGGGCGCAGCGGGGCGTCCCTGCTCCCGTGATCAAGTGCACGCCGCTCCTGGTCGGTGGCGTGCTCTACATCACGATTCCGGATCACGTATGGGCGCTCGACCCGCGAACCGGAAACGCCCTGTGGCACTACGAGTGGGTCGATCATGGCGGACATCTGATTGGGCAACGCGGCGTTGCGATCTGGAAGTCGACTGTGTATTTCCTTACGCCGGACAACTGGCTGGTTGCTCTGAATGCAAACACCGGGCAGGAGTTGTGGCGGAAGAACTATGCGGATTCGGGCAAGCAGTATTTTTCGACGGCAGCACCGTTGGTGGTGAAGAACCACGTGATTGTCGGAGTGGGCGGCGATGCGATGGACATGCCCGGTTTTCTCGACTCCTTCGACCCCGTGACGGGCGAACTTCAATGGAAATGGTGGTCGACACCGCGCAACGGAGATCCAGCGCTGAAGACGTGGCCGAACGAAACGGCGTCGGAGCATGGCGGAGGAATGACGTGGATGCCGGGAACGTACGATCCTGAACTCAACTTGTTGTACTGGCCGACGGGCAACACCAATCCCGTATTTGCCGGCCAGGGACGTCACGGCGCCAATCTGTGGACCGAATCGATCGTCGCGCTCGATGCGGATACGGGGCAATTGAAGTGGTATTACCAGGTCTCGCCTCACGACACGCACGATTTCGACAATACAACCGCTCCGATCCTCTTCGATCGCGTAGTGGACGGCAAAGCGCAGCGGTTGGTGGCGCAGGCGGCACGCAACGGTTTCTTTGTGACGCTGGATCGCGTTTCAAGCAAACATCTGGTGGTCAAGCCGTATGTGCCGCTCGACTATTACTCGGGCCTTACGCCGCAGGGAGAACCTATCCCTATCCCGGACAAGGATCCTACCGTTGGCGGCTCCATCAACATTGTCAATGCCACGAATTGGCAGGCGCCGGCGTACAGTCCGAAAACCGGTTTGGTCTATGTCAACTCGGTTGAGGGTAAAGCCATCTACTACCTTACCGACGACAGCAAGCAGCCCTCTGGCTATGGAGGCACGGGGGATGCAATCGGCCATGTGCAACGCGTGCTGCAGGCGATCGATCCGCTCACCGGCGATGCGGTGTGGAGGCATGTGTATCCGAACCTGAACAATGCACCGACGACGGTTGGCCCGAGCATTCTGACGACTGCGAGCAATCTGCTCATCACTGGCGACGACCAGAAGAATGTGATTATCTACAGCGCCGACAAGGGTCAGGTACTCTGGCACAACGAAATTGGCGCCAACGAGTCTGGTGGCGTGATTACTTACCTCCTGGACGGAAAACAATATATTTTGTTCGGAGCGGGTGACAGCTTCCATGCATGGAGCCTGCCCAAATGAAGTGCGACCGATGAAGGCTAACCTTGCCCCCAGCCGAACTCGCTACACCATCGTCATGCTGGCCATCGGCCTGGCGATAATCTCCTATGTACAACGCGTCGCCATTTCTGTAGCGGCCGGACCCATCGCGCGTGATCTGCATATACCGAAGGGGCAAATGGGACTGATCTTTGGGGCCTTCGGATTGTCCTACGCATTGTTCGAAATCCCCATGGGGCTGCTCGGGGATCGTCTTGGCGTCCGACGAGTGCTGGCACAGATCGTTCTCGCCTGGTCGGCCTTCACTGCTCTCACTGGAGCGGCGTGGAATGTCGCGTCGCTGTATGTAATCCGATTTCTGTTTGGAGCAGGTGAGGCAGGCTGCTTTCCGAACCTGACGCGAATGCTCAGCGTATGGTTGCCGGCGCGGGAACGTGTGAAGGCGCAGGCACTGATGTGGGCTTTTACGCGATGGGGCGGCGCGGCGACACCGCCACTGGCGTTGCTCTGCATTACATGGTTTGGGTGGAGATGGGCGTTTGTGGGCTTCGCAATATTGGGGCTGGCATGGTGCGCCGTATTTCTCTTCTGGTTCAGGAACGATCCGGGTCAACATCCCTCGGTGAACGCCGCAGAAAAGGAAATGCTGCAGGCATCGCGTGTGCGTACCACTCATCGGGCAGGCGAGCGACACTGGATATCCTTGCTCCTAACGAGAAAAGTATCGACGCTCGTTCTGCAGTATTTCTGCTTTTCCTATGTGTGGTACTTCTACATCACGTGGCTGCCAACGTATTTGCGCGAAGGCCGGGGACAGTCTCCAACCCGCGCGGCAGCTCTTGCGGTACTGCCTCTTTTGTTCGGCGGCTTCGGTTCGCTGGCTACGGGACTTGCGCCCGTGCGGCTGTCGCGACGGGCCATTGCATTTTTCGGCTTTCTTGGAACGGCCATTCTGCTGGTTGCCTTAACGCATATTCGCGCGGTGGGTCCGGCCATGCTGGTCATGGGACTCGCCAGCTTCTGCAGCGATCTGACGATGCCGATTTCGTGGGACGCCTGCGCGGAAATCGGTGGTCCATATACCGCAACCGTCGCGGCCGCAATGAACATGCTGGGCAACCTCGCGGGCTTTGTAGCGCCCGTGGTTGGCGGAGTGATCCTTCAGGGGACAGGCGGCAACTGGAACATTCTGATCTACACCATGGCGACAGCAGCGACTGTATCAGCTGTCTGTTGGCTCACCCTTGATCCGGAAAGCACTACGAGAACGGGAGCCTAGCATGGAGACAGCCCGGACACAAATGGACGCAGAGAACCTTTCGCCCTAAGCACACGGCGCAAGTCAACAGCTTCAGAGGAGATGGAAACGTGAAGATTGATCTGACAGGTCGAACCGCCGTAATTACCGGTGGAAGCCGAGGTTTGGGCGAGGCAATGGCCAAAGCTCTCTCTGAAGCTGGCGCACGCATAGCGCTGGTGGCGCGCGATAGTGGGCGCCTTGAATCGGTGCGCAATGACATTGCAGAACGGGGCGGAACTGCCGCCTTCTATGTAGCCGATGTGACGCAGGAAAGCGAGGTCGCCGGCCTGGTCGAGGCTGTCACTCAGCAGCTCGGACCTCCGCAAATTCTGATCAACAACGCCGGAACGAATATCAGGAAACATCTAGTGGATTATTCGCTCGACGAGTTTCGTAGCGTACTGGATTCGAGCCTGATCTCGACGTTTCTTATATGCCGGGCATTTGTGCCCGGCATGAAAGGTTCCGGTTACGGCCGCATTCTGAACATGACTTCGATCATGAGCCATGTTTCCTTGCCTGGACGTACCGCCTATTCCTCGGCAAAGGCGGCGCTTCTTGGATTCACGCGCGCACTCGCGCTGGAGTTGGCCAGCGAAGGGATCACCGTCAACGGCATCAGTCCGGGACCGTTCGCCACGGATATGAATGCGGCGGTAATAAACAATCCGGAAGCCAACGCACAGTTCCTGTCGAGTTTACCCGTTGGGAGGTGGGGGAAGATTGAAGAAATTGGCGCACTGGCCTGCTATCTGTGCTCGGAAGCGGCGGGATTTATTACCGGAACCGACATCATCATCGACGGCGGCTGGACCGCCAAGTGACCGCCCGGCTACTTGTTTCCCTGAGCGGGCAGCACATAATCAACCAGGGAGTCGACCGGCTTCTTCCCCGCCCACGCGATGCCCCGCAGGAGCATCTGCTGGATCTGATAGTTGTCAAAATTCGCATATTCATGTCCCTGCATCCAGACAAACGCCCGGGCCGGCTGCCCACCGGGCAACGTGTGTTCATAGGTCCAGATCTGCGGCACCACCTCGCCCTTGTGTGTGCCTGCGCTTGGGGTGCCCGGTATCACCGTGGTGGCTAACACATGGACGGTGGGATTCTTCGCCCAGGTCATGTTATAGAAGGCTTCATCAAAGATGGTGAAGTTCGACATGCCCTTCATGATCGCGTTGGCAGGGTCGACTATTGTGTAGGGAATGGGGGCGTCCAAGGTGTAGTTAACCTCGCCGTGTTTCTTTGCGCCGCCAACCAGGGTCGCAAAATATGTGGGATCCGGACCGCACAGTGAGTCGTGAATGCTAACCAGTCCTCCTCCGCGTTTGACGTATGCCCCAAGGGCGGCTTTTTCTTCGTCGCCAAGGTAACCTGCATCACCCTTGTAGATGATCACGACGTCGATACGCTCCAGATCGGCAGCGCTTGGTCCGTGTAAGGCACCGTCGATCACGGCGCCATGCTCGGTGAGAATCTTGCTCCAGTCAGCGAGAAACTGGGGGTAGTCGTGCTGTCCAGGAAGATGCGACTTGAGGCCCGCCCAAATATATATGTGCATGCCGTTAGCATTCTGATGCCATGGACGCGGCACCTGCGCATTTCCGGTGCTGACGGTTTGGCCCGTGGCTTTCTCGGTCAGCGGAGGACTGAAGACCAGCAGAAGAGCAAGGGCGAGAAGACTGCAGTTGAGCAGCTTTGGTTCGCCCGCTCTCTTCGCTCGACCCATTTCTGACTGCGGTCCGCTCCTGACCCGCAGCGCCGCGATAGTTCGTGGAGAACTTGGTTTGGGAGTCACGGTTAGGTTCTCCTTGAAGTGGAAGCATGGCATGGTTCACGAAAAGATTTGAAAGGGCGCACCATGAATACTAAATCGGGGTCTGCGCGGTCAATTCGATCAAGTTGGTGTCTATTCGGCACATCATTCACACGCCGGTCCCGGAGAAACGTCCTATCTGGGGACAGGGCATCATGCGAAAACAGATCCATCCGGCCATCGTGAAATTAGAAATCACCAAGCGAATCGGTTGGCACACTGTAAGGTCGCGCGTACCGTCACTTCCCTGCCCCGAAATGTCTACCGAGCCGGGGCGAAAGTAACCGCAGAGATCGCCTTCAAGTCCACATTCCCGCGAGACGCTTGCGGCAGTAGTGATAATGATCTGTGCGCGCCTTTTCGGCCCGTTCGTCAACCAGAGTATTGGGGCTTCCGATCGATTTCGACCACAAGTTCCCGTTGGCTGATCTTGAACGCGACGTAGCCTGTCGGAGACAGATCGGCAGGGTGCTCTGGAACCTGAAGTCGGCATGCGGGGTACACTTGGCAGCCGGCGGATTGGGAACCGGCGCTACGCCGTGTGCCAGCGGTTGCCGGGAAGAGCCACTCCTTGGGCTTGCACCCGAGGCCGCGCCAATAAGTTCGCAACGCTTCGAGCAGCTTCGGACTAAGCAGGACGTCGCGGTCCTTGGCACCCTTACCTCCCGGGATATGCGCCACCATCCTCTGGCTGTCGATGTCGCTGACCTTGAGGTGGGCCGCTTCGGCGCGGCGTGCGCGGTGGCATAGAGCGTCATGAGCAGGATGCGATGAAACTGCGAGTCTGCCGCGTCGATCAGACGCGCGACTTCCTCCTGGCTGAGCACCTGCGGAAGATGCCGCACCTTCTTCGGATAGGCGTCTCCGCAATACTCCAGCCGCGCTTCAGGACGTGAGTATAGAAGAACCGCAGAGCGGCGGCCAGTCGCAGGATGACGCTGTTCGGGCTGAACCTGAACTTGGTGAACAGGGCTGCCTGATACTTGCGTATATCCCCGGGCCGAGTTGATCGGGCCGGCGATGAAAGTATCGGCTGAAGTGCTCAACACCGTGCAGGTAAGTGCGGATGGTTTTATCGGCGAAGTTGCGACGCCGCAACTCCTCAAGCATAAGCTGACGCATTTGCTTCACAGAGAATCCTCCTTCTCTGCGTCCCAAACTACCCCGGCAGCCTCAAGTGTCGGTGTACGAACACGCGCATGCGTCCGCCGCACAGCGGCTTCGTTCAAGTCGTCATAGCGGAAGCGATTCCTTAATTCGCCGAAGGAGGCTGCCACAACCTCCACAGGGTTCCCTTCCCGATCGGCGAACTCAGGAAGGCGCTTTGGGTTGAAGTCGCCGGTCACAGACGAAAGTTCGGTTTTTCCAGTCAAACTTCAGTAGTAGTGGAGCGGTGGCTTAACAGTAGTGGAGCGGTGGCTTAACTTTTCTCTCCCACTCTGGCTACTTGACCATTGGTGCACTCAACACGCGAAACTGAAGGAGGCCGCTCAAATCCAGTGGTCACAGGCCGTCAAAACTCTTATCGATAAACACTGAAAATTGGCTTCAATCTCCGCTCGCCCGGTTGCGTAAATTGAGCTAAAAGGCGTGGCGATACTCAACTCTTACGATGTCGTCATACCAAGCCGCAGAGGTCAGCGCCCTCCCGTACCCGACATAAATGGAGTTGTTTGCGGGCAAGGACATGCGTGCACCGATCTTTAAGTTCACGATGTTCGTACCGCTCGCGTCCGTCGGTGTGCCGGTCTGGTCCCCGCCAGTAACAGTCCAGCCTACCAGTTCGATAACCGGGCTAAGCTTAAAACGCTCGCCGTCGATAACTCTATAACTCGGACCTATACCGTAGAAAAAGATGTTGCCGGCAAACCCGGAGGGGCTAGACGTTGGAACTCCCGCTGAGCCTCCGACGGGAAGCCATCCGCCTAGTTCACCCTCCAACTCGAGGCGTTGGGAAAACTTCCTGTAATACAGGAGCGACGGCTCAAGGCTGTAGTGATTCGTGCCAAGACCCCTTCGAGGATCTCCGGACGGGAAATAACCCTTGAGCTGGGCAGTCACATATCCGTTCGGAGAAGCCCGAACCGCAAATTTCATTCCAGCTTCTACGTCGCCAATACCGCTGCTGCTAGGAAATGCTTGCGTTGGGGGTTGCGGCGGGGGCGGGGGCACGATCACGCCCTCGGGTTGCAGCCAGCGGATCGGAATTTGCACAAAGACGGAAAGCCGCGGAAAGACAGCGTACTCTCCCATGAACGAGAGAGTCTGGAAGTTTACGTATTTTGGAATCCCCAGTCCGGGACCGGGCGCAAATGGATCTCCCCCCCCAGGACCCCGATAGCAGCCGCACTTGGCATAGATAAACTCGGCCCGATCAGGGAAGGCATCGTTGAAGGCGGCGTCAAAGCGAATCCGCACTTCAGATCCGACAATAGCGTTCTCGATGTAGCCGACCATGCTCGATTCAATTGGCGGACGCTTGATCTCGATATCTTTCTCGGGTGTCGGCTTCTTTTTAGAGTCGGCTGTAGGCTTCGCTTCCTGCGATGTTACGTTTGCGGAACTGCCGTTTTCTATTGCGGGCCGACTTGCGTCGTCCGCTGATTTGGACGCGTCAATCCACGAAGCGCTCTTCAACCGGTTCTGTTCAATCGGATTGCTTTGCTGTGCATGTACTACTAGCGCAGAAAGTAACAATAATAGAGCTGCGTTTCTCATGGTAGCCTTCTAAGAAGATAGGGATTTCTACTGGTCGCGCCTGCCCTGCTTTTCCGAAATCTGGCTTTGTAATTTTCTGTAGGCCTTGGTGAGTGTTTCTCTGTCCGCTTCAGACAATTCGGGGAAAACCTGAACTAATCGCTCGAGCGCAGCTTCAGCTCCTTTTAGGTCCCCCGACCGCAGATTATTTTTAGCCAAGTCAACGTAGTTTATGGCTAGGTTCATATAAAATACGTGAAATTCAGGATGTTCTTGAGAAGGCTGATTGCTGCTCAATTTCTTCAATGTTTCAAACAGCCGATCAGACTCCTGTTTCTCCTCGCTGATAGACCCTTGTGCCCCCAGTATCTCTGTGCGAAGCTGAAGCGCCCTGACCAGGCTCATCGAAAGTGATGGACTAGGGACGATTAGCCCCTCCATAAGATCGATCGCTTTGTGATTATTCTGCTGCGCCTCGGCGAATTGATTCTGCTGTGCCAGCAAGCTCGCATAATTGTCATAGTATTTCGCCAGTTCCATCCGGTACTCGCGATTGTCTGGCCAACTCTTACTCAATTCATCAGCAGTTTCGATTGCTCGTTGGTATAGTTCGTCAGAATCCTTTTCGTTTCCTTGCTCCAATAATTTCGCGAGATTGTTGTAAACGCGGGCGAGCTCTTGCGCAGGTTTTGGAGTTGATAGGTCTGTATTGCCTAGGTCGGTCCTCCGGGCCAACGGTTCGAGCAATGATACTCCCTTGCGAAAGTCGGCCTCCGCTCCGGAAATATCACCGTCGTCGTAACGAACAATTCCTCGGTTGTAATAGGTACGCGCCAATTCCTGCTGCGCAATAGAATCTTCTGGCTCCCGCTCGTGTATTTGCTGCTGTATGTTTAGTGCTGCGTCGTATTGCTTTTCCGCATCCGAGCGGCCACTGGGTGCCGCTTGCGGTGCGGTCTCCCACCACAGCCGAAAGCTTTCTCCCATCCAGTTGTGAGCGTATGCCAAGGCCCTTGGATATTGAGGCTTGGAAGGATGTTCAGATTTCAATGCTTCGAAGAGAACGATGGCGTCGTTGTACTCTCGGACTGCATCTTCATATCGCCGAAGCAGACGGTTAATATCACCCAGGCGGGAGTGTGAGGAGGCTTTCTCGCTATTGCGCGCTTCGTTTGTAGAGTATTGCCGGCTGAGAACCGAGTATAAGGTCTCTGCCTTGACTAACAGCTCCTTGCGAAGCTCCTCAATTTGAGGAGAATCGGCGCCAGCACGCGCTGGGTCAGGTGCTGCCGACGACAGACTCTCGTCCACGGCCTTCTTGGCCAACTGTAGGTTTGTTTCGGCACGACGCTTCTCCTTGAAGGCAACAAGGGCAAGAACAAAAGCAACTATGGCTAATATTCCAAGAATGCCGGCAGCCAACTGAGTGTACCTGAGCTTTTCCTTTCGTTCTCTTTCCCGCTCGGCAGCAGCGCGACCTCGCTCCTGCTCACTTCGGTCGAGAAACTCCATCGCCTGTAGAAAAGAAGAGTTATAACGCTCAGCCCATGCCGCGATTGGCTGATTCTCCTGTTTCCATCTCAATCCCAGGTCCAGTTCTGGATTGGACCAAAGTCCTCCCTGACCTTCGGCAAACCAGGCGGCGTCCTGCGACAAACGTACATAGATGGCGGCCGAGGCTCGCTCTTCTTCGGCCCATTCGGTCAGTCGCGTCCAGCCGCGCATCAGGCTCTCGTGAGACAGGTCGATGACAGAGCGGGAATTTAACGCCACTCTGTTTGGAGGGGTCAGGAAGGAGCGTTCGGCCTGTCGGAAAATTTCGATAACCCGGATCACCTCTATCTCAGGAACCTCGCAGACGGCGGAGAGTTCCTTCACAGTCGTCGGACGCCGTACACCGCGAGGATCGGAAAACGTGTCAGTGAGCGCCTTGAACATTCGCTCAGTGACTTTTTCTACGTGACCTGCTCTCGTTTCCTGATAGGCCTCTTCGCAGTGCATTGAAAGGGCATTTCGAAAGGTGCCTATGGCTTCATAGTCTTCGAAATCCAACGAATGGTCGCCAGCATTGTGCTGCTGCCAATGGTTCCAGGTTCGCATCAAGGCATGCTGCAATACGGGCAACTGATCGCTCTCGTCCCCGAACTCATTCAGTAACCGTGTGACAAGACGCTGAGCAATCTGCCCGCCGCCTACGGCTATCGGTCCCGTGATCGCAGAGCGCAATTCGTCTCGCGTCATCCGTGGAACGAGGTATTGACCGTTGTTGACCATCTCCGGCAACCCGGGGATATCCATACAATCGCCGATGAAGTCGGAGCGCATCGTGAGTACAACATAAATGGGACACTCACTTTGTTTAGCGGCCTCCAACAGCAGCTTGACGAACGCTACCGCCTCGTTCTTTGAAGCATCGTGGCAACTGGCTCTGTAGCGGAATAGCTCCTCGAACTGATCAACCACGATGAGTAGGTTATCTTCAGATTGGATTCTTGCCTGCCGGACCGCCTCAACGAGGCCTCGTGCACCGCGGCGCAACGTGGCTTCCAAAAGGACACGATTGGTGCTGGCCAGTTCCCCTTCGGCTCCCAGCACCTGTCTTGTATCCAGCGCTGCGGCAAGATGGTAAATGGGATCCTCTCCCGGACGCATAGTGGCGACCCGCCAGCTTGAGCCAGCGCCGACCATGAATCCGCTGTACAAAGAAGGAATGAGCCCTGACCGGACCAGCGAAGACTTGCCGCTTCCAGAAGTGCCGACGACGGCCAGAAATCGGCACGTACGCAGCCGCCGTAGCAGTTCGTCAATTTCCTTCTCTCGCCCGAAGAAAAGATGATCCTCATCGGGCTCAAAGGGACGTAGGCCTGGGAACGGGTTGAACAGTACGCTGGAGTCCTTTCTTTAGGATTTCAGCTGAGCAATAAACGGTTGTAGACGCTCCGGGGCAAAATCGCTTGATTGCGCGATTACCATTGCCTCGTGCGTGCGAAACTTCTGCTTCTCCGGGGTTTCGGGATCGATCAGGGAAATTGCGAGAGCTCGTAGAGGTCTAGTACGACCATAACCGGCACTCTTTTGAAGCTCCCGCAGCTTATGCCGAACCCATAGCTCGTTGACTTTGCCGTAGAAGATGATTGCAGCATCACACTCCCGAAGATTTTCCTCGTGACTCTCCCGAACTTCCGTTTCGTCGCCCTCGAAAACGGGATGAACCACGTCGAATCCGCAGTCGAAGAGGGAATCTGCCCAAGCCGAACTCGAACTCGCATCGCGCCGATCGTAGATAAGGTAAATTTGCGGACAGTGCTCGCACCCGTGCACAGGATTGCGTACCGGCGGTGAAGGCTCCTGAGATTTCGTCAGTCGATCATGAATCACTGTCCTCAGGTCCTCGAGACGGGTTTCCAGCACGTCCGCCCCCGCCTGGACCAACGGATCCGTGCGCAGTTGCTCAAGCAATCTCTTTTGGCGTTCGTCTTCTACCGCGAGGCCAGGCTGAATCCACACCAGACGGGAGAGGTCGCCTTGCCTGCCCCGTTCGATTGCCAAATCGTTCTGAATTTCCCCAATCGACTTTACACTTCCCTCCGGAATGAAACCGTAGTTCTTGCCAAATAGATGAATGGATATGCGGCATCGCGCCAGATCGTCTCTGTAGGATGAAGCTGCCGCAGCCATGACCATCGGCACACCGCCCGCTGGAAGCACCGTGTAGCCGTGTTGCTGCAGATCGCGCCTTATCATCTCTCGCTGTTCTTTTATGTCGAGCGTCGCTTCGGCGAGGAAGATCGCTGGTTTCGCTTCCACCGGACCCGACTGCCTCAGCCCAAAACTCTCAAGTTCCATCAAGAGAGCACAAATGTCCTGCGCCAAATCATCGAGCTTCATCCAAAAGCTTATCTGCGCCTTGTTTCCAAAAACCTCATCAAGTTCATGTACCTTTTTCGTATCCGGGTCGATTTCAAAGAACTCATATCCCAAGAGCGACTGAAGTTCGGGTGGATGCATGTCGCGCCGGACGGGCGTCTTCAATACCTTGAAGATCCGCGCTTTGTCGTGCAACACCACCCCGCCTTGTGCTTCCGCAGTTTTCCAGAATTCGACAAGCTCCTTTCGAGTCCATTCCGAATTCAGGTAGCAAGGCGAAAGGATAGTAATGAGTACAGCAGCGCCGCGTACCCGGTCCAGGATGGTAAGTGAAAAAACGTCGTTTCCCTGGAGCTTGGGATCCCGCCAAATCTCGGGCCGCTTACCAAGAAGCTGTGTAACTTTTAGCTCCAACGCACGGTGGAGGTTCGTGATCCACCCCGGATGACCTTCAATCAAGGAGCAGTTGTCAAGGTGGGCGTAGCTAATGAAAGCATCAAGATCAAAACTCATCTGGGCGCCCCAACGCAATTAGTCGTTAGACATTGAAGGCTTCCACATCAGGCGAACACGTCACAGCGCACCAATGCCAGGTTTCTTTCGAGCTGTCATTGTCTGGCCACTCAAAGTATAAGGCCATATCCAGTTTTGAGGATTACTAAGCTGAGGCGACTCTCGCTCACTACGCCTCGAGGAAGTCGAATCCTCGCCTCGCCCTTGGATCCAAACTGAGTTACCCAGGTCGTAGAATTGCTCTCTTGACGGATATCGAAGGCGATGCTGTCAAACCAACGAAATCCCACATACTCGGTCGGTGGAACTGACGAATTTGCGTTAGCCCTCGTCCGCAAGGCCGCACCGCAGCTTTTTGGTTTTTCGTGGACACTGTGGATTCCAAAGCAGGCATCTCATGAATTAAATGTTCAGACTGTGGACGATAGAGGCGTTAGAGAGGCCACTCATCTCATTCACAAGGTCCTGGACGGTTGACCGGCAGCCCGGGCACTACATGCCGGGTAAATCGTCGGCGCAGAATAGCAGAAATGGTATCCACAAAATTCGCTCCAAGAGCAAGTTGGATCGCAATCTGTTTGGCTTGTTGCGAGACGGCGTAGCTGACCAGCCTAGCAGCCCAACCAGGGCGAGAAACGTCGGTATGCCGCCGAGCAGTCCAATGATGGCGGCGATTTGTTCCACCTGCATCAGGTTCCTTCCGAAAGGTGGCGTTCAAAGGCGTGACGCTCGGGTAGATCTTGGGATCGATGCCGCCAGTGATCGATCGTTGCTGGGCGACGAGTAGATCTCAGTGAGTTCCATGGCACGTGTATTGCCGAAGACGTCCAGGTGCCAACGGTGACGACGCTTGACTATGTCCGCATGTCGGAACGCCAAGGCTGGGGGCGTGTGCGGCTCCGCCGCACGGGAGAACGGGGCAGATTATCTGTCGCGAGGGTGACGGCATGGCTCCGAATTGACTGTGCGGCCGGAGAACATACCACCGGTCAGGTGATTCAAATAACCCGCAATGCCGGCCGCGTCGCGCTCACAGGTATACATTCATCCCCTTTGTACCTATGGATAGTTCAGCAATGAGGCGCAAGGAACTCATCATCTTCAACGTCCGCCGATCAAACCACGAGACGCAGGAGGCTCTGGAACTGCTCCACGCGCACCCGGAGTGGTTTGCACCGCTGCTTACGCATACCAGAGAGATTGAACAGATCGATGACGCCTTCGCAATCGCCATCCAGTATCGCGACGGTGTAGAAAAGATGATTGTCAGGCCTTAGGGTCCAGAGCGTTGGTTTGCCCACCATTTTCCGCGTGAAAGTGAGAGAACAAATTTGTGCAACGGATGATTGAGCTTCCCGGGCGAAGGGCCCGCCCCAACCGCCTGATCCTCTTCCTGATCTTTGCCGTCGTTGTAATCCTTCTCGGCAAGAGCACGGCGTTGTCGTATTACGTCGATTCTCTCTGGTTTGGGTCTCTCGGATACGGTGAAGTCTTTTGGAAGAGCCTGGGCCTGGAGTGGAGTGTGTTCGCGGTGTTCTTCGCCGCCACATTTCTGATTCTTTACGGCTGGTTCCTGGCACTCTGGCAGATGCATCAGCCGGACCTGCCGCATGACCGCGCGATCTTTATCGGCCGCCAGAGGCTGAGTCTGCCTTTACGCCGTTCCCTGAGAGTCCTCGGCATCGTTGTTTCACTGGGTGTCTCTGTTCTTGGCGGCGCGGTGATGATGGCGGATTGGCCGACCTTCACGCTGTTCTGGAAGGCGCCTCGCGCCGCGGGCGCCAGCCTCGATCCTGTTTTCGGAAAAGCCGTCAGCTTCTACCTTTTCGCCCTTCCTGCATGGCAACTCATAGCCAGCTGGCTGATGGTGCTCGCCGTCGTTGCCTGCATCGGGGCCGCGGGCTTCCTTTTCATCTCTGGCGGCAGCAGGGTCCTCGACAAGGAGCGCGGCCTGATGTTGCCGCTGCCGTGGCGAGGCTTTTCGATCGCTTTCGCCTTCTTCCTGCTTGTTCTCGCAGCTGAGGTCTACCTCAGCCGCTTCAGCACACCACTGAACGCGCACACCATCTTTAGCGGCGTCAACTACACTGACGCTCACGTCATTATTCCGGGCAGGATGGTCATCGCGTTAGCGCTGCTCTTAGGCGCTGGCATCGCAGCCAGCAATACGGTAACCGGGTGGCGCGGGCGAAGGCTGGTGGCCGCCGTCATCCCAGCCATCGGATGCTTCCTGGTGGTGCAATTGATCGGCTGGTACGTCAGCAACTTTATCGTCAAGCCGAATCAGCTCGATCGCGAGCGTTCTTATATTGCATGGAATATAGCCTCCACCCGCCGCGCCTGGGACCTTGATCGCGTTACGCGGCAAGAATTCTCGGCGGAAACGACTCCGGATGCTGCCGACCCGGCCAACAACCAGGCGACGCTTAAAAACATTCGGCTCTGGGACTGGCGTGCGCTGCAGGACACGTTACGCCAGATACAAGAGATTCGCACCTACTACGACTTTCCGGATATCGACATCGACCGTTACACCATCAATGGCGAGCTGCGCCAGGTCATGCTCGCCGCTCGCGAACTCAACGTCGACAAACTGCCGGAGAGCAGCCGCAACTGGATTAATGAGAGGCTGATCTACACTCATGGCTACGGCATCACCATGAACCCCGTCAACGGCTTTACGCCGGAGGGCCTGCCCACCCTTTACCTGAGCAACATGCCCCTCGAGAGCACAGTGCCCGGCCTCGACGTCACGCGCCCGGAAATCTACTTCGGCGAGTTGACCAACACCGAGGTCTACGTCAAAACGCGGCAGCAGGAATTCAACTACCCGCAGGGGCAGACCAACAATCTCACGTTCTATCAGGGAACCGGCGGCATCGTTCTCGGCGGACTGCTGCGCCGCGTCCTCATCGCTGCCGATCGTGGCGACCTCGGGAAATTACCTTTCAGCGACGACATCACCCCAGAGAGCCGCCTCCTGATGCGCCGTGACATCTTTACTCGCGTCCACACCCTCGCTCCCTTCCTCACCTGGGACGCAGACCCCTATATTGTCATCGGCGACGACGGACGCCTCTGCTGGATGCTCGACGCCTTTACCACTTCGGACGGCTATCCCTACTCCGCACACTATCCCCTCGGCGACAGCACTATCAACTACATGCGGAACAGCGTCAAAGTCGTGATCGACGCTTACAACGGCGCCACCTCTTTCTACGTTTTCGACGCGAAGGATCCCATCATCACCGCCTGGCGCAGCATCTTTCCCTCGCTCTTCCACGATGCCGCGGCCATGCCTCCGGACCTGCGCCGGCACATTCGCTACCCGCAGCTCCTGCTTGAAGAGCAGGCTGCCGTCTACTGCCTTTATCACATGAACGATCCGGAGGTGTTCTACAACCGCGAGGACCTCTGGGCCGTCGCTTCAGAACTCGGATTGAGCGGCTCCGGCGAACAGCAATCGCAGACCATGGAACCGAATTACGTGCTGATGAAGCTCCCGGGCGAATCTGCCGTCGAGTTCGCGGCGATCCTTCCGTTTACGCCTGCCAACAGGAACAACCTGATCGGCTGGATCGCCGGGCGCAGCGACAGCGCGAATTATGGGAATGCCATCGTGTATGACTTCCCCAAGACCAAGCTGGTGGACGGCCCCATGCAGATCGAGGCACGCATCGACCAGAATGCTCAGCTATCCGGACAGCTCACCCTCTGGAACCAGCAGGGCTCCCACGTGCGCCGAGGCACGCTGCTTGTTATCCCGTGCGGACGCGCGCTGCTCTATGCTGAGCCCATATACCTGCAGGCGCAGCAAAGCCCTATGCCGGAACTGCGTCTGGTCGTGCTCGCGCTGCAGGACCGGCTTGCCTACGGACCTACATTCGAATCCGCCATGGCAGCGCTCTTCGGCGGCCAGACTTCGTCGCTCACCGGGGTCGCTGCGACGCCGGAGCCCGGGCAGGCCGCAGCCATCTCCGGCAATGCAACCGATCGGAGCACAATGATCGCGAGGGCGGCACAGGATTTAGCCGACTACCAGCGCCTGACTGCGGAGGGCAAGCTCGGAGAGGCTGGCCAAAAGCTCGAAGATCTCAAGCGCACGCTCGACCATCTCCAGGCAGATCGGAAGTAATTACCAGCTGTCGGATACAACTATTTCTTTGCGGGAACTCAGATGCAAGTAAAGACGACAAGACTCTTACTCGCGTTCCATGCAGCCGTGACAATGCTGCTTGTTTCCACCACGCTGCATGCGCAGGACGATCAGCACTACTCGCAGGAAGTATTCTTTGAAAACAGCGCCACGCCAGATGCTTGCTTCTACAGCGCGGGAAAGATCTCTGCACCAAGCACGCTCAGACTCATCGATGGAAAGTTGCCGGTAGAGACCGCTCAGTTCGTGAGTGGGCCCAACGCCTTGGAACTGACCTGGCAATCTCTTGCAAATGGCGGCTGGGACGCGGAGCTGAATCTCTACCTGTGGCGCAATCGTGACCTGAATTGGAACGGCGAAGATCTTTACCTGTGGCTTTGGAGTACCGAGGGAATATCCGCTGCGGAACTGCCGCGCATCGCGTTCGTTGATCAGGAAAACGGACATACCGCGCCCTTGCCGCTGAGCCAGTTCACGACGGACTTACCGGCGGGGCGCTGGATTCGCGTTCGCGTGCCGCTGGGCCGCTTTGCAAGTGTGTCCCTTCACCCTTTCGTACCGCGCCGCCTCACGGCAATTGTGCTATCGCAGGGCTCAGCAGATGGAAAGCCGCACACACTCTATATAGACGACATCCGGATAGAGGCCGATCGAGGATTAGATCATCCGCCGCAACCACCGACCAACCTCGAAGCGCGCGGTTATGAGCGGCACATCGACTTGCACTGGAAAGGAGCAGATGACCCGACAATCGCTCAATACGTCATCTACCGCTCACTAAATGGCGGGCCTTATAAGGCAATCGGCGTTCAGCGCTACGGAGTCGATCGCTATGCTGACTACATCGGCGACCCGCACGCGACTGCCAGCTACCGGATCGCAGCACGCACTTCTACGCTGGCCGAGTCTGCGAAGACCGACGAGGTCACGGCGAAGACGCATCCGATGACCGACGACGAACTTCTGTCCATGGTGGAGGAGGCAAGCTTCCGCTATTACTGGGAAGCGGCGGAGCCAGTATCGGGAATGGCGCGCGAGTCGCAGCCCGGCCCTGACGACCTGATCGCGACGGGCGCCAGCGGCTTCGGGATCATGGCGATGGTGGTTGCAGTGGATCGCGGTTTTATCTCCCGTCAGGCATGCGTCGAGCGCCTGCTTCGGATCACTGCCTTTCTTGCGCATGCGGACCGCTATCATGGTGCATGGCCGCACTTCATGAACGGCAAGACAGGTCACGGGATTTCGCTCTTCGGCATCTACGACGACGGAGCCGACCTGGTAGAAACCTCTTTTCTGGTGGAGGGCTTACTCTCTGCGCGGCAATACTTCAATTCGGACGATCCATCGGAGCGCGAATTGCGGGAAGGGATTACGACCCTGTGGCGTGATATGGATTGGAACTGGTTCCGGGCGACTCCAAAGCGTGACGCACTCTACTGGCACTGGTCGCCGAACTATGCCTTCCACATCGCTAACAGGTTGCAGGGCTGGAATGAGGTCATGATCACTTATCTGCTGGCGATTGCGTCACGAACTCACCCAATTCCTCCGTCGGTTTATTGGACCGGATTTAACAGGGAGGGCACCGGCAGTCCATACGGGATCAAACATACTTACTTTGGCATCCCGCTGACCCAGGGTTATGTGCCCGGCTCACCCGGCCCGCTGTTTTTCACACAATATTCCTATCTTGGCTACGATCCTCGCGGTGTTCGAGATACCTACTCCGACTATTTCCAGAACAGCCGGAACGAGGCCCTCGTGAGCCAGGCCTATGCCATCGCCAATCCGTTTCACTTTCGAGGTTATGGCAAAGATAGCTGGGGACTGACGGCCGTCGACGGACCCAATGGACGTTATCACGAGTACAAGCCATTTGTAACAGACGACGGAACGATTGCCCCTACGGGAGCGATTGCTTCTTATGCTTATACGCCGCGAGCTTCCCTAGCGGCGCTCAAACACTGGTATCGCGATCTAGGGGCACAACTTTGGGGCATCTACGGCTTTTGCGACGCCTTTAACCAGCAACTAAATTGGGTCTCCGGAATCACGATGGGTCTCAATCAGGCGCCTCAGACCGTCATGATTGAGAATGGTCGAACCGGTCTGATCTGGCACACTTTCATGTCCAACCCCGAGATGCGGCCCATGCAGCGCGCGATCGGCCTCAGATCAGACGATAAAAATCCAGGCATCAAGCCAAAGTGAGTGTCTGGGATTTGCAGGAGGACAAGTGTACGAGAAGGCGATAATACGGACGTTACTCAACACAAGAGCATTTACCGACACCTATGTCTGAGCGGCGCCCAAATCGCCGTCAATCGGTGACTCAGCCTCTTGGCTTTGCTACGCCTAGGTCTATCGAGAGCCGGTTGTCAGAAAATTCAAACGATGCCTTCCCATAGGTATTCGAGTGAAGTACTCTGCTCCCATAGTCATTCGAGTGGAGGAGATGGACTATGTCAGTGTTCTACCGGGCGGTTTTATGTCTCCTAGTAGCTTGGCCCACCGCCATTCAGTCGCAAGCATTTGAAAGGATCACTATAAAACCCGCTCGTTCAACTGACCCGCGTAGCAACCGAATGCGAGTGCTAGCGAATGGCGACTTGATTGCGAATGCGGTTCCCGTGATTGAGCTTTTGAGTTACGCCTACGGCGTGCCATCAAACCCTTCGCCGCGTCTCAACTCTCTTCCGGGCTGGACCGTCGGCCACAGCTACGATATCGAAGCCAAAGCGCCCGCCAACGCCATCGCTGCGAGTTCTCAGGATGGAGAGGCACAATCCCGTCTTCAACAAATGATCCGGCGATTGCTCGCCGATCGTTTCAGCCTCGTGATGCATGTTGAGCATGAACGCATGTCAGCCTATGCTCTTACCGTCTCCGCCAGCGGGCCAAAGCTCCAGAAGTCGGCGGTCACCACCAAAGACTGCATCCTCGATACCGCGCCGGAAGGCTGCCACCACTTCGTCATCGGCTTCGGCCATCCTCTGGACGCGAACGCGATAAGTATGGACGACCTTGCCCATTACATCGAAAACTGGACCGATCTGCCAGTTGGGAACCACACCAATCTTGGCGGATTGTTCACCGTGCACACGGAAGGTTGGCTACCCATGCGGCTGCCCCCACCGCCACCAAACGGTAACCGGAACGGGAACGTGAACTTCGGAAGCCTGCCCACAATTTTCACAGTTCTGGGCAAGCTCGGTCTCGAACTGCATCGGCAAGAGGAAATCCTGGCCGTATACACCGTTAAACGGATCGAGCGCCCTTCGTTTAACTGACCACGAATTCTGTGACTCAATGATTGGGAACAACAAGTCTTAGTGCTGTATCTGGAGCGCCTCGCGACGCAGTCGTTCGCAGTGGATGCTCTTAAGGAGGGCGCTTCGGATACAGCGACTTGAAGGAAGCCGCCCTCATGGAAGGCTATGTACTTTGAATGGGCTGAGCGAGGTGTAGACGGCTTAAGGAAGTCGCGGTAAGAGTATGATCTGTCGCTTTGAGGCTGGCATGGAACGGCAAAGCGTGGCAGTGAGGAGTCAGGCAGTGGCTGAAGAGACTGCGGCCAGAGCGTTCCGGGGCCGATGAGACAAGGGGTCTGCCTTCGCGCAGAAGCACGAGTCTAGGTCGAGGATGCGGATAGAGGTTCATGCAGCGCACCGGTCCGGTTGCGGTGGTGAGCGAAGCAGAAGCTGGGCGGCGGAGAGCCGTTCAACGACGTGCATGGTGCCACCGCAGACGGGACAGTTCCATAGCGAGTCAGGCGGCTCCGGGGAAGGTGATGCCGGCGAAGCAGGCATGTTGTCTGCCCCGAGAAGCAGATGGAAGCAGAGTGGCAGGAGAGTGGCACGTCGTCTGTTGGCGAGGAAGCCGAAGTTGCGGATGCGCACGAAGCCGGGCGGCAGGAGATGGAGCAGGAATCGGCGCAGGAACTCTTCCTGAGCCAAGGTCATGAGTCTGTTCTTGTTGCCGTGCGCTGAATCTCTCCAACGAAAAGTGACGTTGCCGTCGGCAAGAGCGATCAGCCTGCTGTTGGAGATGGCGACGCGATGGGTGTAAGCACCGAGATAGCGCAGCACATGTTCCGGTCCTCCGAAGGGCGGCTTGGAATAGACCACCCAGTCGTGGCGGAACAAGACCCGCAGCCATCGAGCGAAGGCGCGTGGCTGGGCAAGATGCAGGAGATTTCCGTGGAATTGGAGCGCATCTTGATGGAAGGCGTGACGCAGTCCGGCGACGAACTTACCGCGGAAGACGCGGCTGAGCACGCCGATGGGCAGAAAGAACGAATGCCGGGCGGAGATCCAGCTGGAGTGATCCGGCGTGAGGCCGCCGGCGGCAACGACGCAGTGGACATGGGGATGAAACTGCAGGCGCTGGTTCCAGCTGTGGAGCACGCTGAAGAAACCGATCTCGGCTCCAAGATGTAGAGGGTCGCGAGCAATCTCAAGCAGCGTCTCGGCACTGGCGTGAAAGAGCAGGTTGTAGATCAGTCGTTTGTTCTGCAAGGCGAGCGGAGCCAGTTCCCGCGGCAGAGTAAAGACGGCATGGACGTAGCGGGTGGGCAGCAGTTCCCGTTCACGCGCCTTGAGCCAGCGCCTGCGCGCGTTGCCCTGGCACTTCGGGCAATGCCTGTTTCTGCACGAGTTGTACGAGATGGTGGTCGTATGTCCGCAGCCGGTGCAGCGATCGCGATGTCCACCCAGCGCGGCGGTGCGGCAGCGCGCGATGGCCAGCAGCACTTTTCGGTGTTGCCAGTTGATCCACTTGCGACTGTGTTCAACAAAAGACTCTCCAGCACAGCGAACGATGTCGGCCATCTCCAGCGGAGGCCGGCTCATGAGTTGTGCTTGTGTCCTCCTTGTCGAGGGAACGTGAGTGCATCGAGCGGGCTGGCGGTTGCGCTCAGATGCCGTTGGGACAAGTGCAAATAGACGGTAGTTACTTCGAGGTCGCGGTGGCCGAGCAGTATCTGGATGGTTCGCAGGTCGGCGCCGGCTTCAAGCAAGTGTGTCGCGAAGCAATGGCGCAAAGTGTGAGGGTGGATGTGCCTGTTCTGAAGGCCAGCCCGTTCCGTGGCAATCTGGCAGGCAGTCCAGAGGACCTTGGTGGTGACAGGATAACTTGCCGTGTGCCAGCGGTTGCCGGGAAAGAGCCACTCCTTCGGCTTGCGACGGAGGCCGCGCCAATGAGTTCGCAGCGCTTCGAGCAGCTTCGGACTGAGCATGACGTCGCGGTCCTTGGCGCCCTTGCCTCCCCGGATATGAACCACCATCCTCTGGCTGTCGATGTCGCTGACCTTCAGGTGGGACGCTTCTGCGCGGCGTGCGCCGGTGGCATAGAGCGTCATCAGCAGGATGCGATGAAAGGGGCTTTCTGCGGCGTCGATCAGACGCGCAACCTCCTCCTGGCTGAGTACCTGCGGAAGGTGGCGAACCTTCTTCGGATAGGGCGTCTCGGCGATGCTCCAGCCGCGCTTCAACACGTGGATATAGAAGAAGCGCAAGGCAGCCAACCGCAGGATTACGGTGTTCGGGCTGAACTTGAAGGTGGTGAATAGAGCCGCCTGATACTTGCGAATCTCCTCCGGGCCAAGCTGATCGGGCCGGCGATGAAAGTACTGGCTGAAGTGCTCGACGCCGTGAAGGTATGAGCGGATGGTGGTATCGGCGAAGTTGCGACGCCGCAACTCCTCAAGCATGAGCTGACGTAGTTGGTTCACAGAGAATCCTCCTTCTCTGCGTCCCAAACTACCCCGGCAGTCTCAAATGTCGGCCCAGGAACACGCGCATGCGTCTGCCGGCGAAGCGGCTTCGTTCAAGTCGGCATAGCGGCAGTAATGTTCTGGCTGGTTGACCGGCAACACGGACACAACGACCATTCCGCGAAACGTCCGGATGGCCGACAAACCTCCCAGAACCCTGTCAATGAGTCCTATAAGAGGGGATGTCCTATAAGAGGGGATGTCAAGAAAAAAACTCCTCCCTCCTCTCCGCAGGAGAGGCCGATGTTGTGCTTGCATCCAGCCCGATCTCCAGTTGGAGAAGTCCTTGGCCGCGTGTACTCCAGACAGACCGTAGCCCGTCGATAGTTTCTCTCGACGGTTTCATGACTCGAGGGTGGTTTGGACGCCTTCGGTTCCGGAAGCTGCGCAAGCAGAGACGTTGGCTTTAGCGGGCCAACCATGGTCCTATCTGAGACTCAAGGCCTACAGCTTTATTTGGTTATGCGAGGGGGCATAGGGTGACTTTGGAGGCTCGGTGCTGGACAACAGCACACAGGGCCTAACTCATTGATTGATACTCTCCCTCGACCTGGAGCGTCGCAGGAACCGATTGCCTAGCCATCGGAAGTAAAGCCGGCCTGCCTGATTCCGGTAGACGCTCAAGCTGCTTGCGATTTCAGATGTTCAGCGTCGAAACGTTCTCCTTTCTTCCAGAGTGTCAACGTGATGGCCGCGATCTTCCGTGCAAGCGTCAGCCGTGCCATATCCGGCTTCATTCCCTTGGCCAGCAAGCCTTCGTAAAAGTTCTGCAATGGACCGGCGCAACGGCTGGCGCTCAAGGCCGTACTCTTGAAGATCTCCTTCATCTCGTGGTTGTGATTCTGGTTCAGACCGCGGACCTGTTGTGGCTTTTTGGAACGTTGCAGTTGGCCATCCACATAACGATGCTGCGCGCTGTCGTGCGTCTCCACCGCCAGGCCACTGTAGGTCCACAACTGCCGTTGGCTGCGGAACCGGTGGGGCGTTTGCATCAGGGCCAGCAACAGTGTGGCTCGCAACGGACCAATCAACGGAATCTGGCGCAATATCTTCACAGCCTGATGTTTCCGGCTCTCGGCTAGAAGTTCTCCTCGCACTGTGTGCCGCACAACCGACAGGCCATCCATCTGTTGATACAACATCTCTGCCCGGCGGCGCACACCGGGTTGCGTAATCTTGTTCAGCCACTGCTCGCGATGGCGTGATGTATAGACCTGCTTACCCGAGCAGGGAATGCCCCAGCTTCGATACAGCGCCTTGAGCCGACTCATCACCCGCCTCATGTCTTTGCTGATAGTCAGATAGCTACGCGCCAACTCCCGCAACGTCCCTAGTCCGTTCTCTCCGTGGTAGACCGCGCGCAGCATTCCACTGCGCAGCAGCTCGGCCAGCTTTCGTGCATCGATCTTGTCGCTCTTGCTGCCCTCTTTCAATAAGGCGTTGCGACGTGGATTGCAGACCACGATTTCCGCGACATGAGGCTTGAGCACGTCGTAGAGCCAAGCCGCCCAGGTTCCTTCTTCCAAGGTCGCATGCAACTCTCCACTCAGCCCATGCAGGAAATCGAGCAGAGTGCTGGCTTTGGTTTCGACGATCGATTCCATCACCAATTTGCCGGCGCCATTCAGAACCGCAATCGCGATCGCTTCCTTGTGAACATCCAAGCCGATATACTTCACATTGCTACTCAGCATGCTGAGTACCTCCTTGGGGGGAAGGTGATTCTTCACTGGACCACTTCCCCCAAGGTCAAGTGTCAGGCCTTCAGACCGCCCGCAGAGAATCCGCGTCTCTTGTCCCGCCGCAGTAGAATGAGTGCGGACTGAGCGGAGGATAGGGCAATGCTCCCAAGGAACTCCTACACCATTTGGAGGGTTTACTTGGCTTGGGCTGGTGCAATTGTGTAGCCGAGGTTCTGGGCCATTGCTCGGAGGCGGTTTTCTGCCCGTTGGCAATATTTGATTTCTGTTCTGGCAAAGACGCTTTCGTCGTACGGCTCTCTGGTTTTGAGCATGTGATAGATAATTCGCGCCAATTTGTGAGCAGCGGCAGTAACCGCTTTGGGAGCTCCGAGCCTAGTTCGCATGCGGCGGTAAAACGCTCCTAGAGCCGATTCACTCTTTTGGAGTGACTGAGCTGCCATTCGTAAAGTGACGGCAACGCGGTTTTTGACTTTTCTCGTTCCGGTCCAAAGCACTCTTCCGCCACTAATATCGTTGTCCGGGCATAACCCCATCCATGAACTGAAGGCGCCGGCGCTACGGAATTTTGAGATGCCATCGCCCAACTCGGCGAGAATAGCCTGAGCATGCAAGACGCTGATTGCTGGGATCGTAGTCAGGTCTACTCCCAGGATGCGATAGGCTTCCTCACGCAATGCCAGAGCCTTGGCCGGTGCCATCACCTTGCATTTCCTTACGGAATCCTTGGCAGCCGGCAAACTCGCAGATGAAGTGGCACTCGCTTCCATAGACTTCAAGAAGCGCTGCATTTCTTCCTCGCAGGCAGCGATTCGTTGCTGGTATTCCCGGTACAAGTCGACAGATTGCCGCAGTGTGAACAGATGCTCTGGGCGGTAATCTCCCACCAAGCTCTTAGCAATCGTATCTTTACTGGCTCGAATCCTGGGATCGCGGAGTGTGGCCAACACTTGGGGATCGCGATTCCCAGCAAGAATCGCATCGATGATCGCAAGCCCAGTTGTTCCAGTGATGTCGCTAATGACATGGTGAATCTGAAGGTTCATCTGATCCAAAGCCTTCTGTACATGTTGGACATGCGTGGTCGCCATCTCCACTAAGCTGTCTCGGTGCCGAAGCAAGGATCGGAGGGCGCAAACCTCTGGCGCGGGGCGGAAGGACGCGCGCAAAAGACCGACTGAATGCAGGTATTGCAGCCACTGGCAGTCGGAAACGTCTGTGCGCCGTCCCGGTACGTTCTTAACGTGTTTCGCGTTGACCAGATAGGCCTCCAGCCCGCGCACTTCCAGGATCTGTATCAACGGAACCCAGTAGACTCCGGTGGACTCCATGGCGACCGTGCGGACCCCGCATTGCTGCAACCAGTCGGCAAGACGGTTTAGATCCTGCGTGAAGGTCGCAAACATGCGAATAGGTTCTGGATCGCGATCCGCCGGTACGGCAACGTAAATCTCGGTCGCGCCGATATCGATTCCGGCAGCATCGGGATTCATGATCGGCGGGGCCACCCTCTGGTTCTTCTTGTGTAATTTCTTGCGCGGCATCATTGACTCCTGGGTCGATTTGCGGAGACCACAGGTCCGAGTCGTGAACGTAAGGACTCTCCCAATCGGGATCGCCGGCTCACCTCGCGGCTGTCGGCGTCACCACTGTTTTGATCACGGAACCCGGAGCCACACTGGAGAAACGGGCTCGAATTGAGCACCACTGCAAACTCGGCTTGTACCTTGGTCCCCGCCACTTCATTATGCTGTCAGTTCCTTCCCCGTTTTGCCCATGTCCCCATGGCCCCACACTGGGAAGCAACCCGAGCGCCGACTCAGTGGCCTCGACCGATCGCTAGAGGGGATGCTTCGGCATCCTCTTTTCAATCCGTCTTCCTGCACAGAACTCCAGCATCGGGAGAGGCACCAAGCAATAAATCCTGGGGGTGCGGGGGCAAAGCCCCTGCACCCTGCGTCAGCCTCAGAACTTCCTTCTAAGCAGGGCGCCCTCTCATAATGCGTGACTCGCCCTGTTGGCAACAATCGAGAACAAGGAGTCCACTCGCCAGGTTCTGAATGATGCCACCGCGCGATTCGCATTCACATGAGTAGCCTCACTACTCATGTTGACATCCGACCCGGCGAGTGACATTCTTTAGGTCGGATGCCTTCCCAAAAGAATCCCGACGACCGTATTCCTCTGTTGCAGGGAACCCTGGACCTGCTCATTCTCAAAACTCTTGTGCTGGGGCCGTGTCATGGCCAGGTGAAGGGTCCGGTTTTTCTGTACCAGTTAGATGGTTAGAGACCGGCTTGTTTTTGTTTCAGCCAGATCGCGGTTAACTGCGATCTGGCTGGCGAACTCTGTTGGCGTCCTGTTGGCTAGCGCCCTGTGAGGACGACTCTCATTGTATTCCCGCCGCCAAGCTTCAATAGCCTGCCTGGCTTCGGGCAGTGACTGGAACCAATTAGTATCCAGACATTCGTCACGGAAGCTGCCATTGAAGCTTTCGACATACGCATTGTCCGTAGGCTTGCCCGGGCGGGAGAAGTCGATCTTCACGCCGTTCCGATAGGCCCACATATCCATCATTTGCCCGGTGAACTCGCGGCCGTTGTCGCAGAACAGCACCTTCGGCACACCACGCTGCTCCATCAGCCTGCTCAACACCCGCACTACATCCTCTCCTTTCAGGCTTTGGCCGACTTCGATGGCCAGGCTTTCCCGTGTGTAAATATCCACGATGGTCAGCGAACGGAAGCGTCTCCCATCACAGAGTTGATCGGAGACGAAGTCCAGCGCCCAAACCTGGTTGGGACCACTCGGACGGAAGCGCTCCTGCCGATGCACAACCGCGCGCCGCCTTCCTGGTGGACGCTTGCGCAGTCCCAGCCCTTCTTCCTTGTACAGTCGATAGACAAGATCCTTGCCGACCTTCCAGCCCTCACGGTTCAACAGCACGCGAATCCTGCGGTACCCGTAGCGCACTCTCGTCTGTGCGATCTCCCGGATCCGCATGCGTAGCTCGATCCACTGCTCCTGACGGCCTTCGTAGCGATGCGTCGCTCGCGCCAACTCCAGTACGCAGCATGCGTGTCGTTCGCTTACCCGGTAGCTCTGCTCCAGATGCTTCACCAACGGGCGGCCCCGGGAAGGCTTTACAACTTTTTTCTGAGCACATCCTGCAACATCGTCTTGTCCAGCGTCAGCTCCGCGACCAGTTGCTTGAGCCGTGTGTTCTCGTCGCGCAGCTGCTTCATCTGGCGGACCTGATCTACCTCTAGGCCAGCATACTTCGCCTTCCAACGATAAAACGTCTGCTCGCTGATCCCTACCTTGCGGATCAACTCCGCCACTGGCACTCCCACCTCAGCCTGCTTCAACACTCCTACAATCTGCTCCACGGAAAACTTCTTCTTCATCGACAAAATCTCCTCTTCCTAATCCTTTAGATTTTTGCCGATTTTTCTAACTCTCATTTTGGCTCAGTTTTAGCCGGGCCCATCAATGGTCATCAAGGGAGTACCGGAACATCTTCGCTCCGACAATGGCCCAGAGTTCGTGGCAAAGGACCTGCGCAAATGGCTGGCGGACACTGGAGCAAAGACGCTGTACATCGAACCCGGCTCTCCGTGGGAGAACGGCTACTGCGAGAGCTTCAACTCCAAGCTTAGAGATGAGTTCCTCAACGGAGAAATCTTCTACTCGATGAAGGAGATCAGGGTGCTGGCTGAACGCTGGCGCGTCCACTACAACACCGTCAGACCTCACTCCTCGCTGGGATATCGGCCACCAGCGCCCGAGGCATGGCTGGCAACAAACATGGGGCATGGAGAAGTGGAAAGCAAACAACGCTTCCCACTTCCCCACACCCCCGACGGCGGCTATCTAGCAACACCGATAACTGCGCTACACTAACTTCTCACTGGCACAAAACATCGGGCAATCCACTCTCAATTTCGCTAACCTTGTTTTCTGTCATCTCTGACCTCCTCTTTCTTCATTTGCCGTTTTTTTCATTTCGTTGATAACTACATTCAGTTTGTCGAAGCTCTCTTCCCAGAATCGGCGATAGCTAAACGCCCAGTCGCTGACTGTCTTAATCGCCGCTGGCCTAAGCGTGCACACACTCTCTCGTCCACGCTTCGTCTTGATCACAATCCGCGCCCGCACCAGATAGGCGATATGTTTTGAAATCATCTGCTGCGAGAGTGCAAACGGTTCCGTCAATCGATGCACAGAGGCAGGCCCATGTGAGAGTCGTTCGATCATCGCTCTACGGGTTGGATCAGACAAAGCCGCAAATGTTGTACCCAATTTATCCACAACCGTATGGTTGTGGATTTCCTGTTAATGTCAAGTGTGAATTTTGCGATTCTTAATTTCTGTTCCCTGATCTCTGAACCCTGACACCTGCGCTGATTGATCCTCTGCGCAGGAGGGCGAGCCGGCAAGGGTTATGGCGCTGGCATCAGGGGCAGAAGGAATGCGGATTGTCTCTGGAACCTTCTCGGTGTCTCACCGCCCTGTTGGGCAAGTGATCTTCGCCAGACGACTCGCCAGGACCTACGCGGTGAGTGGTAAATCGCCGAGGCGTATTTCGACGGATCACCGGTGCTGGAAACGTGCATTTGGCTTGTTATTGCTGACTGAGCTTGCCTCTCGCTGATTGCAGGAAGGTCGTCTTAGTTTTTAGTCTTCCAGAACCAACGTGGAACTCTGCTCTTGTATTGGAGATAGGTCTGACCGAATGCCGCTTCCAGGCTGCGTTCCTCACGCGGCAGAATGATCAACGTCACAACGCACCACAACACCAGAAATCCGATCAAGACGAGCGGGCTTCCGAAAAAAATGGCCCAGCCGAGCCATAGTCCCAGTTCAGCCCCGTACATCGGATTGCGTGTCAATCGATAGGGGCCACGCATCATCAAGTAGGAGGGAGTCAGCCCTAACTTGACCCTCTCAGGAGTCTGGGTAATAGCTAAGGCCAGAATCCAGATTAGAAGGGCGGCCGCGAGAGCAACCACGATCAGGCCAAACCGATTCCAGATCCCCGGTGACCCCTCTGCCCATCCATAACGTGGCATACGCGTTGAGAGTGCCCACGGAAGCACTCCATGTGCCAGTGGAATAACGATTAAGCAAACGAATAGCGCCACAATGACAGCCATCGAGCGCGGTACGGTGATCATGCTTGGGCTCGCTTGATTGTTTCGGAGTAATTGCAATGGACCCATTCCATGGGCCGGGCCGCCAGGTTCCGTGCAAGGCCCTGCTGCTCGACCAAATAGTCGAGGGGGTTGGCGGCGCATAACTGACAGGGATGAATCAGGCTCATGTGCAGGTCATCCACCTATTGGCGATCCAGTACCGGCAGCGTAATACGCGAAACATTGTCAGAGTGTGACGCTCCGAGCACGTATGTCAGATGTCCTGGCTGTCCAGGAATGGATGTGCTTCCTGCACTCCATTCGTGGCCTTCGAATCCTTGAGTAAGTTCCGATAGCTCGGCTATCGTGTAAGCCCGAAGTTGAGAGACCACGCCGTCCCAACAACACATAAAAGGGACGAGCGGAATCAAGGAGGTCCATAGCAATCGCTTCCATAGGAAAGGTCTTATGAACGGCGTCGCAATGAGGACAAACAGGGGCGTAAGCAGCAGTGAAATGATCGTAAGCAACCTGCGTTCCGGGATTTCGAGAATGCAGATAGGCTGCCCTGCTTTGACAGCATCCTGCAACACGGCTCTTGCCGCCCCCGGCGAAAAGTGATGGAAGGCATTGAATATGGTGCGCACTCCAACCAACTCGGCTGGTACTTTTGTGGCGTCGACGGAACCTGAGATATAGCGGATATATAGCGGATATTGAGAGGAAATATCGCGAAATGCCCTCAAATTGGGAAACTTGTCGGTCAGAGTGAATTCAACGTTGATTCCTTCGGAGGCCAACGCCTCGTATAACGCCAGAACCATCCCTCCTCGACCGGAGCAGAGATCGACTACCTTCAATGTACCGGTTTGTTCAAACATCCTCCGCAGAAGAGGCAGCACAGGTTTGTGCAGAGCGAAGCGTACTTCCACAAATCCTAAGTAGTCCAGGGCGAGATCGCGAATCGCATGCGGAAACCATTCCAGATCTTCCCATTCGAATAACTGTAACCGTGGTAAAGACATTTGCTTTCAGTCCTCATACGGCGATCGCTTTGCTGAGGGCCGGCGGGGCCCCGCAATCAACCTTACATAAAGGCCGTCGACAGAGGTTCAATCATTGCCCTCGCAGTTCGCTTTCCAAGGCGTCACTCTTTCGTAGAACCGTGTTCCGTGACACAGGTTGAGGAAACTGGTTATCTTGCGCAGTTCGGAGATGCAATTGGAACAGAACTGGTAAGCTGCCCAACACAAATGCGAGCGACGGGGTATATATTCGGCGCCGATTCAGCAGATCGTCCCACATTTTCGGCCGGCTCACACGAGAGCCAAAAAACTCCACTTCTTCCTGCAGAGATGCTGTTTTCTGGTGATAGCAGAAATAACAGCTATGGAGTGAGTGTTTGAGAACTCCCATAGCGTATCTCGTAGCCTTCGGAAACACGGGAAATACCGCCGCGCTCATGATGATCGCGCTCATGAAATTGAAGAGCGCCTTCAACACATCGAGCCTGCGAAGCGCAGGAATCGGAACCTGCGCCAGCAGTTCCTCACCCCACACAGTTACAGCCGAGATGATCACGCCGGCAAGTACGATTCTGTCGATGAAGACCGTCTCAAATGGCGAGAGTCCGAGCACTCGACTTATTTCTCCCGATAGAAGATCGCTTCGGGTGCAAACAAAACCGGACAGAGAATATCCCGCACAGCGCTCTAAATACTTTTCGAGCCAGCCGCGAGTCCGATCAGACGGCGCACGGAAACCATGCGTAATCTCAAGGGCAAACACCTTCTCCTGAATTTCGCGGCGATCCGCTTGGCTCGCGGAGTCGGGGAGAACGACGACCAAGTCAACGTCCGATACGGCCGCCGCGAACGCTCCCTTTGCCGCACTGCCGAAGAGAATCACGCTGACCAAAGAAGCGCCACTTGACAAACGCAGTTGTGCAACGGCCTCGAGATACTTACGAATAAGACAACTAGAGTCGGCGGGGACCTCATGATGCGCGAGAATCGCTACACCAGGCTCATCCGCAACGCAGTGCATTGCCGCCTGTTGCTGCTCTTTGCTGCCAGACATAAGGCCATCTTAGTCTTCCTTGTGGGAAAGGGGCCGCAATCGCCATAGCGCGCCTCGTCGCTTGAACGAAGTGTCGCTATCCAGGACACTTGGAAGATTAGTACTCAAAACGCGTCTCTTTTGAGCAATCGCCAGTTGAGACCTCAGTTGGCGCGAAATCGCCAAATCATGTTTCCAACCATCATCATTCTGGAAACACGCTAAGGCCGGTTGGCGGTTGTCGACAGTTCGCAACGCGGAGAGCCGCATTACCCCAGCCAACCTTCCATTACTCATCTTGAGCGCCGATCAACTGGAATGATCTTCGGCCGGCATCCTTTAGCCCCCCGATCCTTTCATGGCGCTCCTCTTATAGGTGCTGCCAACTCTTGTAAACGAACTCGATGCTGTAGCCATCAGGGTCCAGCACGTTGGCGGCGTAGTAGCGCGGGTCATAGTAGAGTCGGGCGGCAGGTGCGCCATTGTCGGTGGCTCCGGCGGCGATTGCGGCAGTGTAGGCGGCGTCTACCTGATCCCGGTTGCCGGCCACAAAGCCGACATGCGCGGCGCGGCTGTCTGCGACGCCTTGGCGAAGCCAGAGAAACAAGCGGCCGTTCGCACCGAAGCCTTTCAGATCAGGGTGGCCCGGCGGCCCATTCTTGCCGTCGAAATCAAATCGCTCGTTGATGCCAAGAGGCGCCAGCGCAGCTTCGTAAAACGAGATCGAGCGTTTCATCTCGCTCACCGTCAGAAAGACGTGGTCCAGCATATTGGTCCTCTCTTCAGTCGTCCGAATGATCTACGAAATTTCTTCTAGAGAATTAAGGCGAAGATCGTCAATGAAAGACGGGCTTCGGTCCCAGGATCTCTTGCGGATCGTCAATGAGCACATTATCGCCAATTCACTCATCGAGAACTTTGGAACGGCAATCTGCGGTTCCGGCCGTATTACCGGCAAACAGGAAGAAACCCGATTAGGGAAGTCTAAGTCTGCTGCGCACGGATGAACAGGAAATGCCTGGCTGCCACATACACGGAGTTGCCCTCAGGGTGTGACCCCGGTGCCGGGGAATTGAGGGGGCCGACTCGTCGCGGTACTGTCGGCACGACCCCACACTGACCAACTCACGAGAGCAACGACCCACGTACCAGTCCGCTTTCGCAGCATCCACAGATGGCTTCCGAGGGCTTGTCTGCAGGTCGAGTCTTCGGGCGATGAAAACGTAGTTCGGTAGATTGCGGTCAAGTAAACAATCTCGCTTGAACCCCGAATACGACGGTCAGCAATCTCAACGGAGTGAATCTTCGTCTTTTCACGCGCCATCTGCGCCGAGACCGCCGCACGGCCAACCAGAGGCCGCTCGTCAGGCGGCCACAATTCGATATCATCAGCGCACAACGCGATTACGCTGTGGCTGTCTCCAGCAACTTCGTACTCGATCCAGTTTGAATGGATCTGCTCAATCTCTCGAAGATCATCTTTGGTGAGTTCGTTCATACATCGAAGATGGATATGCACCTCGTTACAGAGCACACCTTTAAGGTGCTGGCTATCATACGCTGCGTCTATGAAGCGCAAAAATAAAGCATTAATAAAGGTCCCCCGCGCTTCAAGGATGCCGCCCCTACGGCGCTTGCTTTCTCCAGGAATCCGCTGTCAGCCGATTGAGTTGCTCGACGTACTGCGCATTGGATTCCTGGATGAAGATCGCGGGCGAAAGGAAGTTGGACAGATGTTCAGCTTCTTGTCTGACGTCAAATCCGTTCCGTCGAGATATTGTCCGGTGCGTCCAATACCTCAATCGCCTTCTGATTGTGTTGGGGGGACAGGTGACTGTATCGCACAGTCATTGTGATGCTCTTGTGGCCTGCAAGTTCTTGGACAGTTCGCAGGTCCACCCCACGCATGACCAGCCGACTAATAAAAGTATGTCTGAGATCGTGCCAAGTGAAGTTACTGATCTTCGCGTTGCGAAGAGCGGTCTCAAACCACTTTTTCGGATCTGCCAGCGGCTTCCTGTACCGTGACGACCGGAATACCGCGCCGTCGCCTGGCCTTATGTCGTACAAAGTCTTGAGAGCCGCCAGGCAGGTCCGGTTTAGCGGAATTTCGCGGGAGGAGCCGTTTTTCGTCTGGTTGAGGTAAATCCGCTTCCGGTCCAAGTCGACTTGTGTCCATTCCAGGCTGAACTGTTCACCTTTTCTCATCCCCGTGTTCAGGGCAACGTCCAGCGCCGGCAACTGAGCAGGGGCGGTCACCAGCATTACTTCGCGCAACCGGACATCTTCCTCATCGAGCAGGTACCGTATGCGCCGGTTGTTCTCTGGCCGGTGGTCAACAAGGCGGGCAGGATTGCTCGATACGTCGCCGTTCTTGACGGCGAGTTGATATGCCTTTGACAGCACGGTCTTGTATCTGTTCGCCGTCGCAGGTGACCATTCAGAATGAGTCGACAGCCAGGCGTCGATCTCCGAAGGTTTCAACCTTTCAGCCTCCATTTTGCCAAGAGCCGCAATGATTGAATTCATCCGTCCCGTGAATGTCCTCAGGTCCTTCCTGTTGTGATTCGAGTACCAGTCGATCGCGTTCTGACCAATCTGGGCGACTGTGATCCCATTGCGGCGCATGTTGGCCGGGAGCTTCGCGCCCGCTGTAATTGACGCCTTCCGGATCTCATAGAGCCGAATGGCATCGCTCTTGCGACCCACCTTTTCCCTGCGGAGCTGCCCGTTAATCCGATAGCGAATCCACCAGACACCAGAGCCGGGTACACGCTCCCAAACACCTCTGCGAGCTACCTCTTTTCGAGCCATGGTTGGTCTCCTTCCGGCACATAATAACAAGTATCACCGGAAGTATCACCAGCACTATTGTTGTCTTGGGATTGTTGATGTAAGTTACTGATTCTATGGTGACCCTGGGAAGATTCGAACTTCCGACCTGCGGTTTAGGAAACCGTCGCTCTATCCATCTGAGCTACAGGGCCACTGTACTTGAGTTTACAACGAGTTGCCTGGAGCTGAGCCTGCGGCATTCCCGCGACATGCAGGCGACATGCGGCGGAATCGCTGCATCGTACCGACGCTGGAGATTGCGCCGCTGCAACCCCAAATCGCCCAAAAAATGAATCGCAGAATAGACCGGAGCAAGAAAGATGAGTGTCATGTTGCAGGCCTTTCACTGGGATTGCCCCGCCAAAGAGGAAAAGGTCGGAGAGTGGTGGAGGATGACAAAGCCTGGTGGAGTGCTTTCCCTCTGAACTAGCTGGGTGGGGCGTAGGCGTGAGGTTGCGTTTCTAAAGTGGCGGCTTTCTGGCGTTCGAGGGCGGCGCCGGCGGCGTCTCCCTGCTGGGCGAGGGCGTCGGCGAGGGCACGGTGGGCGTCGGCGTAGTTGGGGTCGGCGGCGACGGCCTGCTTTAACTGCACGAGGGCCTCGGCTACTTTGCCCTGCTTGAGAAGCTGGGCTCCGCTGTCGAGGTTGAATTTGGCACGCTGGCGGCTGACGGCCACACGGCTGAGGTCAGCGGCTTTTTTGCGCTCGGCGGCGGCTCCGGCGGTGTCTCCCTGAGCGGCAAGAAGCGATCCGAGCAGGACGTGGGGGCTGGGCTGGGCGGGCTGGAGCTCAATGGCGCGGCGCAGCGCGGGGATGGCCTTGTCGGGCTGGTCCATCTGCTTGTAGACGCTGCCGAGGATGGCCCAGGCATCTCCGTTTTCGGGACGCATGGCGAGGTTCTTCTCGAGCTCACGGGCAGCGTCAGGGAAGCGGCCCATCTGCATATAGATGATGCCGAGGGTAAACGGCGGATCGGCGAGGCTGGGGTCGAGCTGGGCGGCCTTTTCCAGAGCGGGGATGGCTTCGGCGGCCTTGTCCTGCAGCTTGAGGGCGAGGCCAAGGTCGTAGTTGAGCTGCGGGTTGTCGGGCTCGATGGCGAGGCCGGCGCGGAACTCCTGGATGGCGTGATCGAGATCGGCCTGCTGCAGCCAGGCGACTCCGGTGTCTTCATGGAGGATCGCATTCTTCGGATCGAGCGCGAGGGCGCGCTGGTAGTAGGCCAGCCCGGTTTTGGCGTCTCCGGTTTGGACCAAGGCGAGGCCGAGGTTGGTGAGAGCAGCGGAGTCGTTGGGGCGGGCGGTGACGGTGTTCTGAAAGAGGGGAATGGCTTCTTTGGTGTGTCCGGCGCTCTGGAGGGCCAGGGCGAGGGCGTACTTCGCGTCGATGGAATTCGGATCGAGCTCGGTGGCGTGGCGGAGAGCGGTGATGGCTGCGTCGTCCTGTCCAGCGGCAGTGAGTGCGCGGCCCAGTTGCAGGTTGGACTGGAGGTCATTGGGGGCGAGGGCGATGGCGCGCTGAAGTTCGGCGATGGCTGCGGCGTAGTTCTGCTGAACGAGGAGAAGTGAGCCGAGGTGGAGGTGGGCGGAGGCGAGGGTGGGATCGAGCTGGAGGGCGCGGTCGAGCTCAGGGCGGGCGTCGGCGAGCTTGTTCTGCTCGGCAAGGACGGTGCCCAGACTGTCGTGGAGGGCGGCGTTGTTGGGATCCTGGGCGAGAGCTGCGGCGAGTTTGGCGCGGGCGGATTCAGGATCTCCAGTGGCGTCGAGAGCGCGTGCGTAGGCGGCGAGGTCGCTCGGGGAAAGCTGGACGCTGGCGGCTTCAAGTTGCTGAAAAAGAGGAAGTGCTTTGTTATAAGCGCTGAGCTGAGAATAGCTGAGAGCGAGGTTTAAGGTTGCGGTGGTGTCGTTGGGGTCGAGGGAATGGGCCTGTTCGAGCTCGGGGACAGCGGCGGAGGGGTTTCCTTCGGCGTAGAGCACTGCTCCGAGGGCGCTATGTCCGGCGGCGACCTGGGGTAGGAGCTGGACGACTTTGGCGAACTCGGTGTGGGCGAGGGCTAGGTTGTTCTGCTCCATTGCGGCGTGGCCAGCGCGGAAGGCCTCGTTTGCGGACTGGATCGTCGCCTGGTCTGGAGCGGCGGCGGATTGAGGTGGCTTCTGAGGGGTTGTGGGGGGTGTTGTCTGGGAGACCGCGGGCGCTGCTGAGAGAACGAGCAGCAGGGGTATCCAGACGACGTGCTTCATCACCCAGTGATTGTAATCTGCGCTGGAAGTGAGGGAACACCTGCCGCTTTGCGCCGCGCTCTTCCATAAATTCGTGATCGCTGTCAAAATGCGGATTTGGGCGGATAGCCATTTTGATCATTTGAGGGTCGTCCATCATGTCGAGGGGTGATTCTGAAAGTCCGTTTGAGCGGCTGCTTTTAAGAAAGATTGAGCAGTCGGTTGCGCAGGCGCCGATCCGGGTGCGGCTGGGCGAGAAGGAGTCTGGCGGCCCGGCTGAGGAGAGCCTGGACACGGTTGTGATTCGCGACCACCGAACGCTGGCGCGGATTGTGCTGGATCCCGAAGTCGGGTTTGGGGATGCGTATACGGAGGGGCGGATCAAGGTCGAGGGCGACCTGGTTCGCTTTCTGGAGGAAGCGTATCGCATCGGGCAGTCGGGCCGAATGCGGAGCTGGTATAGCGGGTTCATCTCCCGCTGGCTGACGCTCACCCAGGGGAACACCCACAGGGGCTCGGCGCGGAATGTTCAGCATCATTACGACCTGAACAACGATTTCTACAAGCTGTGGCTCGACCGGAAGATGGTTTATACCTGTGCCTACTTCCCTGCTCTGTCGGCGACACTCGAAGAGGCGCAGGAGGCCAAGCTTGAGCATGTCTGCCGGAAGCTGCTGCTACAGCCGGGGGAGAAGGTTGTGGAGGCGGGGTGCGGCTGGGGGTCGCTGGCGATCTACATGGCGAAACACTATGGCGTGACGGTGCGAGCCTTCAATATTTCGCGCGAGCAGATTCAATATGCGCGGGCACAGGCAAAGAAGGAAGGCCTGACGGGGCAGGTGGAGTTCATCGAGGACGATTACCGGAATATTCCTGACGGCTTCGACGCGTTCGTCTCGGTGGGAATGCTGGAGCATGTGGGCCACGAGCATTATGGAGAACTGGCGAAGGTGATCCAGAAGGCAATCGGCGATTCGGGGCGCGGACTTCTGCATTTTATCGGGCGCAACCGGCCGCAGGCTTTCAGCGCGTGGATTCGGAAACGCATCTTCCCGGGCGCCTACGCTCCGACGCTGCGCGAGGCGCTGGAGATTATCGAACGAAATAACTATGCGGTGCTGGATGTCGAGAATCTGCGCTTGCATTACGCGAAGACACTGGAGCACTGGCTGGAGCGCTATGAGCGGGCGGTGGACCGGGTAACGGAGATGTTCGGGCCTGAGTTCGTTCGCGCCTGGCGGCTCTACCTGGCGGGGTCGATTGCAGGCTTTCGCACAGGGACGCTGCAGCTGTTCCAAGTGGTTTTCGCCGGGCCCCAGTGCGGGCAGATTCCGTGGACACGCGCTCATCTTTATGGGGGAGAAGCAGGGTATGCGGACGAAGCGCGGTTGGAGACGGAATGGACTCCTGCGAGGTACTGATTGTCGGAGGCGGACCGGCAGGGTCTTCGTGCGCGAGGCGGTTGCGCGAGGCGGGCATCGAGACGGTCATTCTGGATAAGGCGACATTTCCGCGCGACAAGGTGTGCGGCGGCTGGATCACGCCTGCGGTGGTGGAGGAACTGGAGATTGACCTGGCGGAGTATGGGCGCGGGCGCGTGCTGCAGCCGATCACCGGATTCCGGATCAGCCGCATGGGCGATGCGGATGTGGAGACCGACTATGGGCGGGCGGTGAGCTATGGAGTGCGGCGCTTTGAATTCGACGACTACCTGCTGCAAAGAAGCGGCGCGCGGCTGATCCTGGGCAAGGGCCTGAGCAGCGTGAAACGCGCGGGCAACTGGTGGATCGTGAATGGTGAGGTCACCAATGGCGGGATCAGGGCGCGGATGCTGATTGGCGCGGGCGGCCATTTCTGCCCGGTGGCGCGGCATCTGGGCGCGAGCGCGCGCAAAGAAGAGGCGGTCGCGGCGCAGGAGATTGAATTCGAGATGAGCGCGGAGCAGCGCGAGGCGTGCGCGATTCGCGGGGATGCTCCGGAGCTGTATTTTTGCGCCGATCTGAAGGGCTACGGATGGTGCTTTCGCAAGGGAGATTATCTGAACATAGGGCTGGGCAGGCTGGACGCACATTCGCTGCCCGCGCATGTGTCGGAGTTTGTGCGGGGGCTGAAGAAATCGGGGAAGATCGGTTTCGATCTGCCGGCTGCGATGCGCGGCCATGCGTATCTAATCTTTCAAGAGACAAAGCGGCCGGTGGTGGGTGATGGAGTTCTGCTGATCGGGGACGCGGCGGGGCTGGCGTATTCACAGAGCGGCGAGGGGATACGGCCGGCGATTGAATCGGGCTTGCTGGCGGCGAAGGCCATCATTGCCGCTGGTGGCGAATACACGCGAGAGCGGCTTGACGGCTATCGCGGGATGCTTGCGGCGCGGTTCGGGGAGGCGAGGCCGGACTGGTCGACGCGCATCGGTCGGAAGCTGCCGGCGCAGGTGATGCAGTCAGTCGCGAGAGTGCTGCTGGGGACGCGGTGGTTTTCACGCCGCGTGGTGCTGGATCGTTGGTTTCTGCATGCCGATGTGCCGGCGCTGGATTGCTGATCCCGCTGCTTCGTGTAACGGCAGCAGGATTCTCCTCACTATAGGCACTGTAAGGGCTTGCGGGGAATTCCCGGCTCGAGCGAGAGCGGAATTGGAACCACGATTCTGATCGGCGAATGACCTTTACAACAGCGAGGAAGTGGATATACTGTTGCGGTCTTCGGGCCGGCAGTTTTTTGGTGCTGGCGACTGCGCAGGTTGGATTCGTATTGTCTGGCGAAGGCCGCCCCCCTCGGTTTTCGCACGTTCCGTTGATGCGCAGTATTTCTGATCGGTGGTTGCCTGATCGCCGGCCGCCCTTTCAGCGCAATTCTCATGCTTTTGCGTGGCAGGAGTACTGAGCCTGTCTGCGAAATCTTACGGAAAGCAACCGCTGACTGCGTGGTCAGCTGTTCGACTCACACACCAAAGTGTCTATGGAGGCACACCATCATGGATAGCGCCGTCACCCCGCTCGGCCCGCTTCTCAGCGCCGACCGCATCTTCGTCACCACCACCGGTGCCGACAAGGTTCCCTATCAGCTCGAGATCTTTCCCGACGCCAATAACGTTCTTCTCCAACAGAATGGCCTGCCCCAGCAGTATTACTTCATGCCCCAGCGGATTTATGTGGCGAAGAGGCAGGATGACCCCGCGGACTTCGACTTCGGCATGACCGTTTTCAAGGGCCTTATGACCTCTGAAGACACCATCGGCGTCAACCCGGGTCAGGGAACGGGCTCAGGCGATGTCGAGGCCGGCGGCGGATTCTGCACCTTCTCGACCACCTTCGCCATTCCGCCGGACGTGCTCCAGAATGCAACCAACGCCTTAAAGACCCAGAAATTCGATGGGCCCATACCGGGCGGCCTGGCAGCATTCATGCCGCCGTTCCGCCAGAACGAAGTCGATCCCATTCTCGGCATTGTTCCCATCCTCGCAAATGCTGTCTCCATTTTCGTCTTTCAAAACCCGCCCGCCAGCGGCGGCAGCGCGCCCCCGCCCATCTGGATGTCAGCCCAGTCCGCGCAGAAGGGTAGCATTGAGGCAACCGGAATCAGCAGCTTCCTGGTAAGTTGCAACGAGCTTGCCGCAGGTTTAATCGCCGGTTCGCTGAAGGCCGGCACCACTCCGCCTTTCACAGTCAACTATCAACTCACCGAGCAGTTTTACCTGCCTACCTGCGAGGTTGATGTCGTAATCGACATGGACAAGACCTACGAGTCCTTCTCGATGGCTGTGGACGTCAGCGGTTTCTTTACCAACGCATCGTTCTCAGCCGCCTGGTCCGAATGCGTCACCAATGGCTCAATCTCGACCGTCATGAAAATCGACGAGGCTGCGATTCCCGCTGACCTCAAGACGATCATCATGAACCAGTGCCAGCAGATGCAGACCAACGCCGTCAACTGGGTCAAAGACTTCATCTTCGACTGGAATCCCACCGACGGCGGCGATGCCCAGGCCTCGCCGACACCCTTCGGCAGCATCTTCGGCGGCGCCTCTGTTTCCATGAAGCTGAACTATCAGAAGCGGGCCATGCATGTGACCCAGACCCTCACGCTCGATACGTCGATCGCCATGACCGATGGCAAACAGGGCGACCTTTCCGACCTGATGCCCGCAGTCAAAGCCGACGTGAACAAATATCTGGCCATCATCGATATCGGCCAGTTCTTCCAGAAGATCCAGGTCGCTGCAACCAACGCGATCAACTGGAGCGAAACCCTTCCTGACGGAACGAATCTCTCCGATCCAATCATGTCCGCGATGGTCTCGGTCAGCTATCCCGATTACGATCAGCCACTGGCCGGCCAGAACAATGTGAATTTGAAGACTCTGGGGCAGGGCTATCACTACATAACCGGTCAGCAGACGGGAACCGACGGGCTGGCACAGTGGAGTTCCAAGAATCCCGCCGATGTCATCAACATCTCGTTCCTCAAGCTCGATAACCCCATCTCGCAGTGGCCCTCCGACCAGGTCCAGGTCACAAAGACTCTGATCTTTGACGGAAACGATCCACGCGTCGACCTGACAAATAACCAAACCCAGTACGTTGTGACGACCACCGACAACAACCACACGCCGGTGCTCGACATGAATGCCGTCGGATATGTCTTTGTGCGCTTCGCGTGCAGACCGCTTCCGGGCAACGTGACTCTGGCCGTTAACACCACGCTCGGTGCGCGCAAAGACAGCATCACCATTACCAACGCCAACCAGAAGAGTGCCATCTGGGAGATCTTTTCGGACAAGTACGTCGGCGAGACCTCGTTCCAATACACGGTGCAGGTTACTGTGCAGGGCCCGAACTTCACCGATGATCCCATCGTCTACCAGACGGACCAGGCGATCACGGTTCCGCTGCCTCCGGGACGCGTAAAGTACAACCCGCTTCTGAGTCTTCAATTGCCCGACGCCCCGTCCGATCAGGTGGCGGCGATCAACCAGTACATTCTCAATTACCAGCGCGAGATGTTGAGCGGCACTCTTACCTAGGAGCAAAACAATGGGAGCCCCCTTCCCCACCGGGAGGGTTACAGATGACCGTTAACCCTCCTGGTGGTCTGCGTCAGGTTGCGCGTGTGCCTGTCCTGCAGTTCACGCCGATCAAGTTCATACCGACCGATGTGAATCAGAATCTGCCGCTGGAGTCGAGCCGGAACGGCAACGTCTTCAACGACCGCTTCAACGCGCAGCTGAGCTGGTTTCTCCCCAGCTATCAGCCTGCTCCGGATATCGACGCCAGCTTTTCGTTTGCTGCGAGCGGAGGACAAAAGGCCGGGCTGGACGGCAACCCTTACTATCAAGCGACGATCACGCTGACGCTGGCCAGGGTCGAGCCACCGGATGTTACGGCGTATCGGACGGCGAATCCGTCACAGCAGCTTCAGGAGATTCCGCTGGCGGGAATTTCAGTGGAGCTGACGACGACGGCCAACGATCCGCAGACCGGACAGGCGCAGCAGAGTGTCTATACGGGGACGGTGACAGCGAATGCGGATGGAAGCCTGACGGTTTCCTTTGGTCCTATTGTCGGAACGCAAGTGCTGATCGCGTACAGCAATCTGCAGAACGGCGGAGCGACACTGGGTTTGTCCGCACAGTTTGAAGTGTGGCGGGCAATCCGCGTATTCCCTCCGAGACCGCCGATTCGCGTGCCGATACTGCCCATTCGCCAGCCTATTCCGATCCGCCAGCCCATCGACACGGGAAGACCGAGGCCATTGCCGCAGCTCATGATCGCACCGGTCGGCACACCGATCTTCGATCCGGGCAGGATAACGGCGACCCTGCCGACACCACAGCCCACGCCTGCACCTGAGACTACTTATGAGACTGGAACTGATCCGTTTGCGCTGGCGATGGACCTGGCGCAGAAATATGCGGCGCCGGGTTACGCGCCGGCCTACACGATCACAGATTCGAATGGCGTGCGGCCGATCCTCAGCATCAATGATCTGAAGAACTTCAGCTCAAGCGGATCGGATTTCACCGAGTTCACGGCGCTCGGAGATGTTCCGGGGCAGTTCCCGTCGTTCAGCCGCCTCTACATTGGAGGGCACAGCCGAACCATCGTTGCGGTACCTGCGGCTTACGGTATTGTGCGCAGCAAGAATGGCACGGCAGCGCAGTGCCAGGCGCTGCTTGACAGCACGGCCGGAGGCAGCGGCGCAGCGAAGTTTCAATTCGCATTCGTGCTGGGGCCGGTGGTGAGCCAATTCGATTTGTTTGCCCTGCAGGCGGCGCTGGCGGCCAATCCACAATCGCAGAACTGCACGCTGGTTCTGCCGCAGCGGCTGGACACATCGCAGCCCATGACATTGTTGACGCCGTTTCAGTCGTCGGCGTCTTACACGCCGGGATTGCAGCCGAACACGTTCCAGCTCGATGTCGATATTACGGACGGCAGCGTGACGGGGTCGGCCGTGGCCGATGCCAACCTGTTTCTCAACCAGCTGTCGACGACGGTTGAGCCGTATTTGTCCGGAAGCTTCGGCATTGTGCTGGACGATGCGTATCCGCATGCGGTGATCGCCAGCGTTGTTGTAAATCTGAACGACACCGGCGGCAGTGACGAGCTTTCCTATAGCGTCGCGGCGGATGGAAGCGCGATTCAGCTGATCAATGTGTCGCCGCTGGACCTGGAGGTTTCGCGCTACGCAATCGTCAACGGCGCGAGCGCTCCGGCCGAGAGCCTGAACCAGGAGATCCTTGCCGGGCAGAGCTTCACACTGAGCGACAAGGCGTCGTCGCCGGGTGTCGCGCTGCTTGTGGATCGCACATTGGCGCTGGAACACCCTTTCACCAAGGACGCGTTGCAGCGCTACGTGTCGTTCGTAACCCAAGACGTGCAGAGCGTGAACTATCAGATCGGGATTGTGGCGAATGGGGTGAATTTCGCCGCGATGGGGATTGCGGAGATCGATATTGCGATCACGATTCCTTCGCTGCCGACGGTCGCGGTTCCGAACTCAATGCTGACGGCGCTGAGCCTGGCGAGCAATACAGTCATTAACCTGCCAATTCAGAACGCGATCACTTCCCTTTCGGCGGTCATCGCTTTTACGGTGAAGGCCGTGGACCCAACCAAGGCAAATGTGCAGTTCACGATTACGAATGATTTTGTGGATCAGCCGGTGTACGTGCTCGAGTCTTCGAGCATTCCGCCCTTTCAGACATAAGAAAAGGAAGCAGCAACACGAGCGCGCCACTGCTTCCCGAGTCTCAGCGATTACTGATCGTTTCCCTGCGCATTTTCTACAGCGGTGATCGTGCCGAAGAGACCGTCCTGCTCGTGATTCGGGCCGGCGGCGAAGTACAGCGTTGTTGCGGGACCCGCGTTGGCGTCATTGCCGAAGCTCAATCCCCACACGCCGTCGATCTTGATCGGATTGTTGGATGTGTCGAGCAGGCGGCCCTTGAATTTCCCGGTGACGGGGTTGAAGACAAGGATTTCTCCGCTGCCGAACTGACCTACGAGAATGTCGTGGCTGTTGCTTCCGAAGTCAGAGGGAGCCTGAGTGAGACCCCACGGGGCGTTGAACCAGGGTCCATGCTGCAGCCGCAACAACCTGCGGCCTTCGGCGGAAAAAACGTCAACATAGCCGAGACCTGCGCCGTCTATCTCATCGTGCTTGTCGCTGTCCTGCTGAGCAAAGGCCACGTAGATGTTGCCGCCGATGTTCTGAACGTTGAAGGGAGCGAAGCCGGGCGGCAGCGAGTCGTCGTCAAAGAGTTCTTCCATTTCAGGGACATGATGGAAGTTCGAGTCGTAAATCTGGATGTGGCCCTTGCGGAAATCGGCGACGTACAGAAAGCTCTGCGGTCCCAGGAAGGGGACGTTCACCGTAGCCATCGTCATACCTTTGAAGACGGACTTGCTCTTCAGATTGACCTTGATGACGGCGTGAGTGGCGTCAACCTTGGGATTCCATCCTGAGATTGTGCCGTCTTCTGTTGCGAACAGAAAGACTGCAGGAAATCCTTTCTTCAACTCAAATCCGGAGCCGCCGTTGAATATGGTTCCGGTCGGGGTTCCGGGAGGACTGGCTGGGTCGGATGGCGGAATTGTAACGACGAGAGATTGAATTGCACCTGTTCCGGAGTAGAGAGTTGCGAGCCCGGTCCCGTTGTCGGCAACCCACCACGGGCTGGTGGAACTGCGGGAGAGGCCCCAGCTATTGACCAGATTGGGATCGGTGACGGCGGCGACACCGGGCATATCGGAGACCAGGTTGGTCTGCTTGTAGTGTTGCGCTGACTGGGCATAGGACACTGCGGCGACTGACACGAGGGTGAGCGCGAGCGCTTCCGCGAAAGTTTTGCACTTACGGGTCTTGAGCATGTGGGATTTCTCCTTCTCGAGAGGCGGACTACATGGGATCACGCTGCTGAGAGTGGGGGCCGCAGCGTCTGTGGGTTGGGTCCCGGACGGCTCCGAAGCCCGAACCGAAGATAGGAGAAGGAGGGGTGAGCTGTTGTCAGCTATTTGTCTCTAGTTTGTCATTTCGTGATAACTTCTACAATCACGAGACGGGCTGGTAGTCGGAGTTCTGCATGTTCACGGTCAGCTGCTTCTTGACTCCATCGACGAGAACGGTCGAGACGTGGTTGGGACCGTTGGGGATCTTGGCGAACTGGGCCGAGATTTTCACGGCATCGCTGGGGTCATTGAGGTAGCTGTTCACGTTGAAGCTCTGGAGGGCTTTCTGCTGGCGATTGAAGACCAGCGTTACGGTGTCGTTGGGCTTTAGGAAGCTCTTGATGATCAGGCTGATCGTGCCCTGATCAGGATTGGGCTGCAGGGAGACGTTGCCCTTCTGACAGGCGTCCTGGAAGATATCGGGGTCGAACTGGGTATACTCCTTGGCCAGCGCGGCGATTTGCTCGCCGTACACCTGGAACTCTTCCTTCTTCTTTTCGACGATGTGACGCTTCAGGCGGCCGCCGCTGGGCTGGGCCGCGGGAGTGGCGTTGATCTCCTGCTTCTGCTGAGTGCCGTCAGGGCCGATTCTCACGAGAAAGGTCTGGATTTTCTTGACCTCGCCTTTGAGGCTGATGGTCCGCTGCTCTTCCCACGTGTAGCGGGCGAGAGCTTTCTTGTTGGCGGCAGTGGACTGCTTGATCTCCTGTACACGCTGCTGGAGCATCGGGTTTTGGGCGGGGATGAAGAGCGCCGAAGAGATGAATATGAGGAGGATTGCCTTCGAGAAGATGGACTGGAGGCGCCTGGTCTGAGGGTTCACGAGAACCTCCTGGCTAATGCGGTTAGTGATTCGCCATCAGCGCGTCCATGTTACCTGAAGAGACAGCCGGAGTCAGTGATTGGTTTGTCCGATGAGGGCAGAGGGGGTGCGGTGGTGGTGAGTCCCCTCTTCGCTGACGCACTGTGTGGAGTGAGCTGCCGGATACCCATCGAAAGGTTGAATCCGCCAAAGGTTGAATGGACGAAAAGCTGGTGGACTTCGGGATTACGTAACTCAAAGTGCGCGTATTCGAGCACGAACGGACATTGTCCTTTGGTAATCAGCAGGATAAGAGATTCTTTCCGAGCAGTTTTTTCTTGATTCGACGGCAATTTCCTGCCATAACAACATCACACCCAGCTTCTCCATAGGAGAGAGGAAGGGTTATTGGAAGGCCTTTTTGTTGAGGTACTGGTTGCAAGGTTCTCAGGAATGTCTTCAGGATGTTGAGCTGTCTGACCGCCACAGAAGAGCGAGGCTCAGGCGGCTCTTGGTGTCTTAGGACGGGACTGAAGGCAAATATAGGCAGCTCACCAAAGGAGTGGACGTGAAAGAACATGGGGTTGTGAAGTGGTTTAATGGCGCAAAAGGTTATGGGTTCATCCAGCGTTCAACAGGCGAGGATGTGTTCGTGCATTTCTCCGCCATTCTGGACACCGGATATAAGACATTGAACGAAGGCGAAGCGGTAGAGTTCGAATGCCAGCAGGGCCCGAAGGGCCTGAACGCGACAAACGTGATCCGGGCTGCCTGAAAGCGGTTCCGGCATGAGCGCGATGACGCGCCACAAGAAGTGACCGGGACTGTTCTCTCTTAAACGGCCTCTCGCCTAAGGCGACGAGGCCGCTCGTGTCTCCGGTGAGTTTTTCGTGGGTGCATCGTCGAGCCTTGCCAAGGCCCAGTCGGCGGACTCGGCAAGGACGGGATCCTCTGCGCGCGACCACGACTCCAGCGTCGGTCGAAAGCGCGCGAGCCGGCTGTTGCCCATGGCGATGGCGAGGTTGCGACGAAAGCCGGCGAAGCGAGTGCGCTTGACGGGCGAGCCAAAGAACCACGCCCCGAAGGCTTGCTCATCGAACGAGGCAAGCCAGTCGAGGGCGGGATTGACCAACTGCGGGCGCGGCGCGAGCTCGGGATCGGCGGCGATCGGTGCTCGCCGATTCCCGGCTTCTGCATTCCAAGAAGCTCCGGAATTCCGAGAGGCTCCGGAATTCCAGGGACAGACGTCCTGACAGATATCGCAGCCGAAGACCTGGCGGCCGATGCCTTCACGGAGATCCGAGGGGATTTCTCCCCTTTTCTCAATGGTCAGGTAGGAGATGCAGCGGGTGGCGTCCATCTGGTACGGGGTGAGGGCCTGCGTTGGGCAAGCGTCGATACAGCGGGTGCAGCTTCCGCAACGATCGGCGGCGAGGGCGGGCAGTTCGGCGGCGGGGAGTTCGAGAGAAGTGAGGATGACTCCCAGAAAGAGCCAAGAGCCGAGCTGCTGGTTGAGAAGGCAGGTGTTCTTTCCAGTCCAGCCGAGGCCGGCGTAGCGGGCGTAGACGCGCTCGACGAGCGGGCCGGTGTCGACGTAACAGCGGGATTCGTACGGGCCGAGAGCTTCCTGGAGGCTGGCATTCAGGACATCCAGGCGCTTGAGGAGGACCTTGTGGTAGTCGGTGGGGCGCATCGAGCCGGTTTCAGACTGGACCCCGGACCAGGCGTAGCGGGCGATCCAGCCGGAACCGGCGGGCGCGGGATCGATTGAGCGGGGCTGACTGGCGTTGTAATTTGCAACACATACGATTACAGAATTTGCCCAAGGAAACGCGGCGCGGAGGGAGGAGCGGACGAGCTCGCCGTTGTCGGTACGGCGCTTGAGGTAATCCATTTCGCCAGCGGCTCCGGAGGCGATCCAATCTTCAAAGCGGCGGCGCTCTTCCCTGCTCTCGGGGGCATCGGGCGCAGGGATGGCCGCGATTCCGGCGGCTGTGAAACCCGCTTCGCGAGCGAGCGTGTCGATCAGGGACTGCGTGATGGGCACTCTTCAGGGTGACATATTTCATGGTCCGGCGGTCGGCGGTGGGCGATCAAAAGGTTTAAGGTATTCGGGTCAGGGAAAACGGAATCGGGCCCCGCGGCGCCCGCATCTGAAGATCGGACTGCGTAAAAGGAAAAGATCGGTATGCCAGAAGAAGCGACGCCGAAGGCCAGCCTGGCCGATTATCTGGCTGCGGAGCGGACGCTTCTGGCGTGGATTCGCACCGGACTGGCCCTGATGGGATTCGGCTTTGTGCTGGCGCGTTTTGCTCTTTTCCTGCAGCAACTTCACCTTTTGCGGACCGACCTCCCGCAGGAGCACTCAGGGTTTTCGCTTTGGTCGGGTACGGCGCTGATCATCGTCGGGGTAATCGTGAATGTGTTTGCCGGATGGCACCACCTGCGACTGATGCGGGCGCTCGATCGCGGCGACAAGGCGTACTCTAGGCCTTCGCTGCAGGCGGTCGCGATTGCTTTCTTTCTCGGACTTGTCGGGCTGGCGATGGCGATCTATCTCGTTTCGGTCCGGGATTCCACTCATTCAGGTTCTGAACACGGTAAGGGGACGGGTATGACGATCAGCAAGGATAGCGGGATTGTTCAGGTGACCAGTAATCACTCGGTGAACCAGACGGTAGAGAAGCTCAAGGGCATTCTGCAGGCGAAGGGAGTGGCGTTGTTTGCACTCGTCGATCACAGCGGCGAGGCAGAAAAGGTGGGGATGACGATGCGTCCCACAAAACTGCTGATCTTCGGGAGCCCAAAGGCGGGAACTCCGCTGATGCAGGCCGCGCCCAGCGTTGCGATCGATCTGCCGCTGAAGATTCTGGTCGCGGAGGACGAGCAGGGGAAGGTCTGGATTTCTTACAACAGGCCGGAGTACTTGCAGGAGCGGCACGACCTGCCGGAGGATCTGCTGCAGAACATCGCGGTAGTGAAGACGCTGGCAGAGAAGGCAGGCGAGTAGCGTGGGCGGCAACTGCGGAAGAGATTGACGCCGCGGTGAGGGAGTTTCAGGCGAAGGTTTTATGAATGCGACAGGAGGAACTATGACGACACGTCCACCGCTGCCTCCGTTTACACGCGAGACGGCGATAGAGAAAGTTCGGCTGGCAGAGGATGGCTGGAATTCGCGCGATCCTGAGAAGGTGGCACTGGCGTATTCGGAGGACTCCCGCTGGCGAAACCGCGCGGAATTTGCGAACGGCAGGCAGGAGATTATCGCCTTCCTTACGCGCAAGTGGGCCAAGGAACTGGACTACCGTCTCATCAAGGCGCTCTGGGCCTTCGGCGGGAACCGCATCGCGGTGCGCTTTGCCTATGAGTGGCACGACGACTCGAACAACTGGTACCGGTCGTATGGGAATGAGAACTGGGAATTCAATGACGACGGGCTGATGCGGGTAAGGTATGCATGTATCAATGACCTCCCGATAAAGGACGCGGACCGCAAATATCATTGGCCGCTGGGGCGGCGCCCGGATGAGCATCCGGGATTAAGCGAATTGGGCCTCTGAAGTGAAGATCACCAGATAACGTTGGAGATTTCATCATGAGCGATTCGAGTGTGAAGAAGTATGAGTGCCTGAAAGATCCGCACAAACGGAAAGCGATTTGATGAAAAGAGTTGCTGAAGATATCCACGGATACACGTACGGAGCGGAGGAGATTGGCGCTTCTCCTTTGACAATGAAAGAGCTGGAGGAGTTGAAGACCACCGCCGGATTGACGGCGGAAGACGAGCGCTACCTCAAACTGGCAGGCGTGGTGCTCGCGGACCGGACCGCGCAGATCGTGAATCATTGGCGTAGCGGCATTATCGCCAGCATTCCCAATCTCGCAAGGCACTCACGCACGCCGGAGGGCGACGCGATCCCCGAATATCTGGCGAACAGTAACCTTCGTTTCGAGCAATGGATCCTGGATACCTGCCTGAGGCCGTATGACCAGGACTGGCTCAACTATCAACAGGAAATCGCGTTGCGGCACACGAGCGTGAAGAAGAATCAGGTGGATCGGGTCCGGTCGACTCCGTATGTGCCGCTGCGCGACATCATCGCATTTACCGCGGTGATCAACGAAACGATTAAGCCCTATCTCGCGGCCAAGGGGCATCCGGCCGGGGAGGTGGACAAGATGCATGCGGCATGGTGCAAGTCACTACAGCTTCAATTGGCGCTCTGGGCGCGGACATATGCCGATGCGGGCCAGGCCGCGAAGGAGTGGTGACGCGGCGCGCGGCAGAAGATGAATCTTCCTGCGATCGCGTTCAATCGGATGTTGCAGGGAGTTTCGTATGCCCATGATCGAAAAGATTCTTTTCCCCGTGGATTTCTCGCCCTCCTGTGTGGCCATGGCGCCCTATGTGAAACGAGCCTCTGCGATATTTGGCGCGAGAGTGTCGCTGATTCATGTCGTCGATCCGGCCAGCTTCAACAGCTTTGCGCTGGTTTCGCGGCCAATGTCTGAGATTAACGAGGAACTTCTGGAGATTGGCCGGGAGAGACTCGATTCGTTCCTGGCGAATGAATTTCCTGCTGCCCAGGCTTCAAGAATCCTGGCTGCCGGAGATGCGGCAACCGAGATAGCCAGGGTTGCGCGAGCTGAAGGCTTCAGCATGATCATCATGCCCACGCACGCGGGCCGGTTCAGGCAGATGCTGCTCGGCTCGACCACTGCCAAGGTACTCAACGATGCGGATTGCCCGGTATTGACAAGCACACATGCCGAGACCATCGCTCCGAGACCCATGGAGCACAGGGAATGGCTGTGCGCAATAGGGCTGGGGCCCGGTTCGGAGAAGATGCTTCGTTTTGCCAGAGGCGCAGCGGCAGAAGCGCGCGGCAAGTTTACGATCATTCACGCGGTACGGACAGGAGATCCGGATATTCCCGTTCAACTGGACCTCAAAGAGCAGATCAAATCAGCGGAGAGGCACTACGCCATGCAACGCATTGCGGAGCTTCAAGGGATGGTGGGTTCGGAAGCTCCGGTTCGCATTGCCGTGGGTTCAGTCAAAGAGGCGTTGCTCGAGGCGGCACTGGAGTCGGATGCCGATGCGCTTCTCATCGGGAGAAGCCCCCGGCCCGGCGCTCACGGCCGCATGCGAGACCTGACCTACGCGATGGTTCGCGACTCTCCATTTCCAGTGCTCAGCGTGTAAGAACTTGCCGGCCCGGCGGCAGACGTGCCGAAGCCGCCGCTCGAAGGCTGGCTGCCTGCCAAATCCCCGTAAAATCTTCGCTGGTGAGCAAACTGCATCTATCTGATGGCAGGAGTCGCTCACAAAGGGCAGCAGTATACGCTCGCATCGGCGGTGGTTATGAATTTCACGAAGGCGGCTAGGCGGTTCTTAAGCCGCAAATTGCGGTTTTGTACCTGCTTGCCTACTATCGTAGAGGTCGAGGGCCGGACTCCGAAGATGACGAGGAAGCCTCTGTCTTCTGGGCGTCAAGCGCTCGCCCCTCCCCCAGAACGACTTACTCTTACGGATTGGATAAAGGTACATAAAAGCTGAATATGCGCGTACTTATTACCGGAGTTGCTGGTTTTCTGGGATCGCATCTGGCAGATGCACTGCTGGCTGAGGGGAATGCGATTGTAGGGGTCGACAACCTGTCGACGGGATCGCTTGAGAATCTGAAGCACCTTAAAAATGAGGGGCGCTTCGAGTACCGCGAACATGACATCTGCACGCCGTTCGATGTGGGGCCCATGGATTATGTGTTCAACTTCGCGTCGCCGGCGAGTCCTGTGGATTACGCGCGGCTGGGTGTGGAGACCCTGAAGGTGGGCTCGCTGGGCACGACCAACGCCCTCGATATTGCCAGGAAGTACAAGGCAAAGTTTCTGCATGCTTCGACTTCGGAGTGTTATGGGGACCCGGATGTGCATCCGCAGACGGAGGACTACTGGGGGCATGTGAATCCGATCGGGCCGCGCTCGGTGTACGACGAGGCGAAGCGGTTCTCCGAGGCGATGACCATGGCGTATCACCACTATTACGGCGTGGACACGCGACTGGTAAGGATATTCAATACCTACGGGCCGCGGCTGCAGAAGAATGACGGGCGCGTGATCTCGAACTTCATGGTGCAGGCGCTGAAGGGTGAAGACCTGACGGTCTATGGCGAAGGCGATCAGACCCGGAGCTTCTGCTATGTGTCGGATGAGATCGAGGGGATTCTAGGGCTGTCCCGAACCGATGAGCGCCTGCCGGTGAATGTGGGCAATCCGAAAGAGTGGACGATTCTGGATTGCGCCAAGGCGGTGCTGAAGGTAACGGGATCGCCGAGCAAAATTGTGTATCATCCGCTGCCGGTGGATGACCCGACACAGCGGCAGCCGGACATATCCAAGGCCAGGCGGCTGTTCGGATGGGAGCCGAAGATCGATCTGGAGACCGGGCTGAGGTTGAGCCTGGACTACTTCCGGGCTGCGGTTGAGGCGGAGAAAGAGCTGGCTAAATAAGGGCTGGCGAAGAGACGGACCAGCGATCAGGATTCCCAGGTCCGAAGATCCGGACCCTTCGGTCTCTCTCAGGGCGAGCTCTGGGGCACCCGGCTCCCGGATTGTTCGGCGTTCGACGATAATCCTTACAATCGGCACGAAAGTTCTTTATGCTTGCAATTAAATTGCGTGCATGAGCAGAGATGTACTTCGCGCCACCGATGGGTGCGCACAGCAGTTTACTCTTTGCAGGACGGGTGCTGGCAGGCATGGATTTTGAGCAGTTGAGGACTTTTCTGGAAGTGTGCCGGTTGCGGAGTTTTTCGCGAGCGGCGGAAAAACTGATGGTGACGCAGCCGGCGATCTCTGCGCAGATTCGCACGCTGGAAAATGAAGTGGGCGCACGGCTCTTCGACCGCGACGGCGGGAAGGTCACGTTCACAGCAGCCGGCAAGGTATTCGAACCATTTGCCGAGCATTGTCTGCAGTGCCACAACCACATCACGGTCGCGATTGGCGAACTCCACCGGTCGCCGCGGGGCGAGATTTCTGTCAGTGCGAACGAGGCGACGAGCCTGTACGTGCTGCCCACGGTCTTTGCGCAGTTCAAGCAGCAATACACGCGAGTGGGGTTGAGCATCGTGAGGGCCGACCGGGCGCGCTCGATCGAGTCGGTGCTGAGCCGCGAGGCGGATTTTGCGGTGGTGTCGCTGCCACTCAAGGATCCCAGGCTGCTGGTGGATATTATTCATCGCGACGAGGTGGTGCTGGTTGCGCCGAAGAACCATTCGCTGGCACAGCGGGAGTCGGTCAAGTTTCCGGAGATTCTGCAACACTCTCTGCTGCTGCCCAAGCAGGGACGGCAACGGGAGCTGATCGAAGACCTCTTCCGCAGCTATGACGTGCAGCCGCGAGTGGCGATGGAGGTCGAGTCGAGCGAACTGCTCAAGAGGCTGATCGTCGCCGGGCTGGGCGTTGGGTTTCTGCCGCGCACCAATGTGCTGGGAGACGAAAAGGCGGGCACACTCCAGATCGTAAAAGTGGACGGAGTGCGGCTGAGCCGCGAGCTGGCGGTGGTCTATCGTAAAGACAAGACACTGACCCGGGCGGCGCACGCTTTCCTGGAAATCGCCACCGGCAGGGCGCGCCCCCATGCTCCGGCTCCGCCAGTGAAGAAAAGCAGAGGCTAGGTCAGGCCGCGATCAGTGATCGGCGTTTTTGGCCGCCTTAGCCGACGTTTTGCGCGAGGCGCGTGCCGGCGACGGAGCGCTGTTATGCGAATTGAGCGGCGATCCGGAAGGATATCCCGTGGACTGGCGGACAATGAGACGTGTGGGAATGGTCCAGTGGCGCTCCTGGGACGGCTCGACGCTTTCGGCGACGTCGCGAAGAGATTCGAAGGCTCCGCGAGCGAGATCCTTGCGCGACATGCGGACAGTGGTAAGAGGCGGGTAGACAAATTCGGCGAGATGGATGTCGTCGAAGCCGATAACCGACATATCCTGGGGAACTTTGAGTCCGGCGCGGGCCAGAACGCGGAGTGCGCCGATTGCCGTCATATCGTTCGAGCACATGACGGCGGTGGGCTGTTCGGGCAACGACAGAAGTTGCTGCATGGCGCGCATCCCGCCCTCAAGCGTGTGGTCGCCCTCGATGAGCCACCCGGGATCAGGGTGGACACCAATCTCTTCCATCGACTCAATGAAGGCGATCTTGCGGGACTGGGCAGAGCCCTGGCGAAGCGGCCCGCTGATGAAGGCGATGTTGCGGTGGCCGAGGGCAGCGAGATGCTGCACGCCCTCGCGAATTCCCTGGCGGTAGTCGACGACCAGGGCGCGAACCAGCGGGCTGGGCGGCCCGGCGTCGACGAAGACCATGGGGATGTCACGCGAACTGAGCTCCTCGAGCAGAGGCTGCTCGATGCCGAAGGTCATAACGGCAACGCCTTCGACGTGACGCTCCAGCATGCGGCGGATGCAGCTAGTCATGCGGGCGAGATCGTAGTTGGTGGAGCCGATGAGGATTTCGTATCCATGGGCGACGGCGATTTCTTCGAAGCCCTCGATGAGCTCGGGGAAAAATGGATTGGTAATCTCGGAGATGAGCAGGCCAAGAAGGCGAGTTCGGCCCGAGACGAGAGCTCTAGCCTGCGTGTTGGGGAAGTAATTGAGCTCGCTGATCGCTTTCCAGACGCGGTCGGCAAGCAGTTTGTCGACCGTAGGGACGCGGTTGATGGTTCGGGAGACGGTGGCGATGGAAACTCGCGCGTGCTTGGCAACGTCGCGAATATCGAGACGACGCTTTTCACTCCTGCTCTGACGAGGACGTTTTTTAGTGGGCACCCTTGCAGCCTTTCAACTTGACTTGGCCAGTGTAGAACGCATAAGTTCAAAGTTCCAGTAAACGTTTGCCGGAATTAAGATAGTAAAACGCTTTAGCGACATGGCAGTATGCTTATTCGTGAGGAAGGCGGTATGGAGGAATGCTGAACGCTCTCAGGGAAGAGGTCCTGGAAGCGAACCTGGAGCTGGTGAAGCGCGGTCTGGTGCTTTACACCTTTGGGAATGCGAGCGGCATTGATCGGAAAACGGGGCTGGTGGCGATCAAACCGAGCGGGGTGCCCTACGAGACGATGAAAGCGTCGGATCTGGTGGTCACAGATCTGGACGGCAAGATCGTCGAGGGCGAACTGCGACCCTCTTCCGACCTGGGAACGCATCTGCTGCTCTATCGTGAGTTCCCTGCTATCGGCGGCGTTGTGCACACGCATTCGGAATATGCGACGGCGTGGGCACAGGCCGGGCGGGAGATTCCGGCATACGGGACGACGCATGCGGATTACTTTTACGGGCCCGTTCCGCTGACGGATGAGTTGACGGACGAGGAGATCGGCGGCGATTACGTGCTGAATACGGGTCACGCAATCGTGCGGAGATTCAAGGAGCTGAATCCGTCCGCCGTTCCGGGGGTGCTGGTGAGAGGGCATGCGCCGTTTGCGTGGGGCGAGACAGCGATGGACGCGGCGCACAACGCCGTGGTTCTGGAAGCGGTAGCGCGGATGGGATATTACACGGCGACTCTGAACGCAGCGTGCGAGGGAGTATCGCAGGCGTTGCTGGACCGGCACTATTTTCGCAAACACGGCGCCAAGGCGACGTATGGGCAAAAGGACAGAGAACAGGGATCAGGGCCGCGGGAACAAGGTAGTTGAGGATCTGGTGTGGCGTCAGGGGTCAGGGTGTAGGAATTTCGTAACAACCAAGGAAACAAACATACATGCAGGCTCAACTTTTTGGAGCGCTCTCCACTTATTTTGCTGCGCCGGGTCACTCGCTGGCACACCTCAATTCAGTCGATATCGCCGTCATCGTAATTTATTTTGCGATTGTCATCTTCATCGGCTTCTACCTGAAGGGCTCAGCAAATACCAGCGAAGAGTTCTTCATGGCGGGCCGGGAAATGACGGCGTGGATTGCGGGCCTGAGTTTTGTCTCCGCCAACCTCGGGTCGCTGGAGCTGATGGGCTGGGCAGGATCGGCCTATCAGTACGGAATTCTGGCGACGCACTGGTACTGGATCGGCGCCATCCCGGCGATGCTCTTTCTCGGCATCATCATGATGCCCTTCTATTACATCTCGAAGGTCAATTCGGTCCCCGGGTATCTGCACCTCAGATATGGCGACGGAGCGCGGGCACTGTCGGCGGTGAGCTTCGCCTTCATGACGGTGCTGATGAGCGGTATCAACATGTACTCGATGGCACTGGTGATGAAGGTGGTTCTGGGGTGGAACCTGAACTTCAGCATCTGGGTGTCATCGATCACGGTAGCGCTGTACGTAGGGCTGGGCGGGCTGCGGTCGGCGATCTATAACGAGGTGCTGCAATTCCTGCTGATCTGGCTGGGCGCGCTGCTGGTGCCGATTCTGGGACTGATCGAAGCGGGCGGATGGGTCAATCTGAAGCATCAGATCAGTGCGCGGCTCGGCTCTGAATATGTGCATCTCTGGAGCACGACGGGGCACTTCAGCCAGAATCCGATGGGTATTCACTGGACTGGGCTTGTCTTCGGTCTGGCGCTGGTCATCAGCTGCGGATACTGGACGACCGATTTTCTCGTGGTGCAGCGCGTGCTGTCGGCGCGTAACCTGCGGTCGGCGCGGATGGCTCCGATCATTGGCGCGGCATTCAAGATGGCAGTGCCGTTTATCGTGATCCTCCCGGGCCTGATTGCGCTGTCAGTACTTCCCTATCATCTGGTGGGTGAGACGCAGGCGGTGGCGACGGGCCAGCACAGCTATAACGAAGTTCTGCCGCTGATGCTGGTGCGCTACTGCGGACCCGGTCTGCTGGGGCTGGGCGTGACGGCGCTGATCGCGGGATTCATGTCGGGAATGGCCGGCAATGTGAGCGCCTTCTCGACGGTGTGGACCTACGATATCTACGGCGCGTTCCTGAACAAGAAGGCCACCGATTCGCACTATGTGGCGATGGGGCGCTGGTGCACCTTTGTTGGCGTACTGATCTCGGTGGGCACCGCGTACCTGGTGCAGCACGCGGCGAGCATTATGGATTACGTGCAGGGACTGTTCAGTTTCTTTATTGCGCCGCTGTTCGGGACAGTGATCCTGGGCATGATGTGGAAGCGGACCACGAAGGCCGGAGGCTTCTGGGGACTGCTGGCGGGCACGTGCACGGCGATCGGACTGTTTGTGTGGGTTCACCTCGATCCCTCGGCGCTGCGCTACGTGGCGCTCTCACCGGATGCAAAAGCGCTGGCAGAGGATATGTATCGCGCGCTGTGGTCGTGGCTGGTGTGCGTAATTGTAACCGTCGTGGTGAGCTATGCCACAAAGCCGAGACCTCTGTCGGAGTTGGAGGGTCTGGTGTACGGCGTGGTTCCGCTGCCGGTGGAGCACGACGATCACTGGTATCAGAAGCCGATCGTATGGGCGGGTGTAATCGCCGTACTGTTCGTGATTCTCAACATAATTTTCTGGTAGGTGGAGGCAGCGGTGCGCGAAGAGATTTCGATCTGGTTTTTTGGCGGCGTGCTGTTCCTGATTTATGGCGTGATTGTTTTCATTGAGGGCTTATGGGAACTGGGCCACCCGCTGGTGAACCCGCCGGTGTTGAACAATCTGCACGCCCCGATATGGTGGGGGGCGATGATGGTGATTGCGGGACTGACATACACGGTGAAGTTCTGGCCAAAGAAACACAGGGATTAGGGATTAGGGATTAGAAACCCGGGAGACACGCTACGCGTGCTCCGATCAGAATTACATCGAGTTGAAACAGCTGGAAGGCGGAAAGATATGAAAAAGCAACTCACATATGGAGTCATTGTCGGCAGTCGCGGATTTTTTCCTCATCACCTCGCCAAAGAGGGACGCGAAGAGATCATCAAGGTTCTCGATGCAAACGGATACAAGGCGATAGTGCTTTCGCCGGAGCAGACACAGCATGGGGCGGTGCAGACTCCCGATGACGCGCGCCACTGCGCGGAGCTTTTCAAGAAGCACCGCGAAGAGATCGACGGCATCATCATCACGCTTCCCAATTTCGGCGAGGAGCGGACGATCGTCGACGCGATCCGGCTCTCGGGATTGAAGGTTCCGGTGCTGGTGCAGGCAACGCCCGACCGCACTGAGACGATGAAGATCTCGCACCGGCGCGACAGTTTCTGCGGCAAGATGTCGGCATGCAACAACCTGATGCAGTACGGAATTCCCTATTCGCTGACGGCGCTGCATACCGTCTCGCCGAGTTCCGAGGCGTTCAAGAAGGACCTGGCGTGGTTTTCGGCGGTGTGCCGGGTAGTGAACGGCTTCAGGAATCTACGCATCGGTGCGATCGGCGCGCGGCCGGCGGCGTTCAATACGGTGCGCTATAGCGAGAAACTGCTCGAACGGGCCGGCATCTCGGTGGAAACCCTTGATCTTTCGGAGATCCTCGGACGCATCGCGCGGCTGGAGGATACAGACGATGCGACGCAGGACAAGCTTGCTGCCATCAAGAAATACGTCCCCACGAGCGGCATCCCGGATGCTGCGCTGCTCAAGATGTCGAAGCTGGGCGCGGTGATCGACGGGTGGATGAAGGAGACTTACTGTACGATCAGCGCAATCCAGTGCTGGACTTCGCTTGAAGAGTATTTCGGCGTGGTGCCGTGCACGATCATGAGCATGATGAGCGAGAACCTCTTCTCGAGCGCCTGCGAAACAGATGTGGTTGGCGTGCTGAGCATGTACGGGCTGGCGCTGGCCTCAGAGACACCGAGCGCGCTGCTGGACTGGAACAACAACTATGGCGAAGATCCGGACAAGGCGGTGTGCTTCCACTGCTCCAATCTCCCGAAGCATTTCTTCGCCGATGTGGTGATGGACTTCCAGGCGATCATCGCCGGCACGGTGGGCAAGGAGAACACCTTTGGAACTTGCGTGGGCCGAGTGAAAGCGGGAGCGATGAGCTATCTGCGCTTCTCGACTGACGATTACACTGGCAAGATTCGCGGTTATGTGGGCGAGGGCGAGTTCACTAGCGATCTGCTGGAGACCTTTGGCGGCGGGGGCGGGTGAAGATTCCGAGGATGCAGAAGCTGTTGCGGTACATCTGCGAAAAGGGATTCGAGCATCACGTGGCGGCCAATTTCTCTCAGGTGGCGAGCCCGGTGTATGAAGCGGCAACGCGGTATCTGGGGTGGGAGATGCATCACCACGAGGAGAACTAGCGACTAAAACTGTCCGTCGGTTCGAATATACGAACCGGGCGCGGTTGCGCCTTCGGCGCCGAAAAGGCTACTGGCGAAAGAGGCCGGTAGCCTTTTGTTGTGAGTCGATGATAAAACGTTTACTGACCGGAATGGCTATCTTTCGATAGTCGGGGAGAACCAGAGTGGCGATTGTTGCGGGAGTAGATTTCGGGGACACTGAGCGTGCGTGTGCAGCTGCTGGATAGCGAGCGCGGGCGGCTGAGCACGGCGAGTGCGGAGTATCCGCTGAAACGCAAGCGTGAAGACCCTGACTATGCGACGCAATCGCACACCGACCAGATGGACGCGCTGGTGAAAGCGACGCGAAAGGCGGTCGCGGATGCCGACGTAGACGGTGATGCGGTCGGCGCTATTGCGCTC
>CAVRNK010000133.1:0-10900 GCA_963721995.1 uncultured Acidobacteriaceae bacterium
CAAACGGCGATCTCGGTAACTATGGCCCCTAGTACTTCAGATTGACCCGTTTTCCCACTCTTTGGCAGGTCGAAACACCTGATTTCAGATGCTATACTCGCAATGTCTTCGCAGCTGGCAGCGGGTTTTGCGGGCGGTTCCTCATCAATCGGCGGAGGGATTTTCGGCATTGCACCCGCGCACGACGTCCCCCGCCAGTACTTCAGAACGACCGCTCGACCCAATTTGCGATGGACGTGAAGAGTGGCCAGAGGCCGCGTTGGAAAAAAGCAAATGGAAGCTGTAACTGGTCCCTTGATTTTGTGTATCGATGACGAAGCGCTTGGTTTGCAGATTCGCAAGGCCGTACTGGAGCGGGAAGGCTACCGGGTTCTGACCGCGCTGGACGGGTCGAGCGGGCTGAACCTTTTCGCCGGAGAGCCCGTTCAAGGCGTGATTCTGGACTACTTCATGCCGGGGATGGACGGCGGGCAGGTGGCGGTCGCGATGCGCAAGCAGCGGCCGGAAGTGCCGATTCTGCTGCTCTCGGCATATGTGAATCTTCCGCAGGACGTGGTGACGGTAGTGGACTTCACCGTGTTGAAGGGTGAAGGACCGACGGAGCTTCTGTCCAAAGTGCGCCGCATGCTGCAGCCGCGGGAAGGACCAGGGGCCGCACCGTGAACCTGCGTGAGTTCAACCGCATCCTCCGTCAGACTCTGTTTCTGCCTGTGCTGCTGCTACTGGTGCTGGCCGGATTCATCATCTGGCAGATCAGCCGGTCGAGCGCGGAGCTGCGCTGGATCGATCACAGCGATGACGTGATGGAGCAGACGATACGTCTGGAAAAGCTGGTGCTCGACCAGGAGACAGGCCTGCGCGGATACCAGCTCACCGGGGACAACTCGATGCTCACGCCGTACAGAGCGGCGACGGCTCCGATCGCGAAGGAGTTCACGACGCTGCACGAGCTGGTGGCGGACAATCCGACGCAGCTGTCCCATCTGGCAAATGTTCGCGACCGCTACCAGATCTGGCTGGGGTTTGCACAGGGCGTTCTGAACAAGGACCCGGCGGTAGTGAATGATCCGCGGGTGAACCAGCACGGCAAAGAGCTGATGGACAGCCTGCGCGACGCGGTAAATGCGATGCTGCAGACGGAGGGCCACATCCGGAGGGAGCGCGCTAATGCCGCGCTGTCCATTGAACGCCGTGAGCTGGCCGCCGTGCTGGTCTCGTCGCTGCTGGTGGGGCTCCTGCTGGCTATCTTTACGCGCAGCCGGCTGCGCCGTGTATCGACCACATACGACGCTGCGCTCGACGAACTGACAAGCCAGGCAGAGGAGATTTACGAGCGCCGGCAGTGGTTCCAGACAACGCTGGAGTCGATCGGCGATGCGGTGATTGCATGCGACAAGGACGGCAATGTCGAGTTCATGAATGCGATCGCACAGGAGCTGACAGGATGGACGTGGCAGGAGGCGCTCGGCCGGCCGCTCAACGAGGTGTTCCACATCATCAATGAAGAGACGCGGCAGGTGGCGGAGAATCCTGTCGACAAGGTGCGGCGGCTGCAGACGGTGGTGGGACTGGCGAATCACACAGCGCTGATTTCGCGGCAGGGCAAGGAATACATCATCGATGACAGCGCCGCTCCGATTCGGGCAGAGGACGGCCAGATGCGCGGTATCGTGCTGGTCTTTCGCGACGTGACGGAGGCGCGCCGCAGCGAGGCGGCGCTGATTGCAGCCGAGAAGCTGGCGGTGGCCGGGCGGCTTGCGGCTTCGATCGCGCACGAAATTCACAATCCGCTGGACTCGGTGGCAAATGTTCACTTCCTGCTGGAGAACGAGACTGATCCGGTGAAGCGCATGGAGTACCTGCGGATGGCTCAGCAGGAGCTGGGCCGGACGATGCAGATCAGCCGCACGCTGCTTAGTCTTTATCGCGAGCCGAAGGCGCCGATACCAGTCGATCTGAAGGATCTGGCGGAGGGAGTGCTGTTGCTGCTCGACCGGCGCGTGGTGCAACAGAATGTCTCCATCGAGCGGGAGATTACAGAGCCGTGCATCGTCGAGGGCTTCCCTGCCGAGCTGCGCCAGGTATTCACCAATGTCTTTCTGAATGCATTGGAGGCAGCGGGCAAGGGCGGGCGAATCCGCATCCGGATTGAGCCGGTGGCTGCGGCGGAACTGCGGCCGGCAGGCGCGATGGTGGAAGTTGCCGACAGCGGGCCGGGCATCTCGGAACAAGTTACGGGAAACCTGTTTCAACCGTTCTTCACGACCAAGGGGGAGAACGGGACCGGCCTGGGCCTGTGGGTGAGCAACGGGATCGTGCTGAAGCACGGAGGATCGATCCGCATCGCGAATAACGATGACGGAGACCTGAGAGGCGCATGTGTTCGTGTGTATCTGCCGACGCGCACGATGGCCAATTCATCGACGCGGACGACGGCGCATGTGGGGTAGGAAAGCAGCCAACAGCCAATAGCCAATAGCGATTTGGAGAACGGACTCTCAGGCTTGCCGGCTTACAGATTCGACATTCCGGGCTTCGGATGACTCATGGCAACCGGTGTGGCCAGACTACATCGACTGGACAGGGATGAGGGTGAGGTCGTCGACCAGGCCGACCTCTTTCTGAACGAAGGGCTCGGCGTAGCGGACACTGGCGAGCAGCCCGTAGTGGCGCGCAACAGAGAAGGTGCGCTCGCGAATCTCTTCCTCGGGAACAAAGAGTCCGCTTCCCTGCTGCTGGTTGGCATATTGCGTGCGATAGGCCATGAGCGCGCGGTGACGGTCTTCGATAAACGGCGTGATGTCTACGACGAAGCTGGGGCGGACGTCGGCATAGAGGCTGGCGTAGACGATCTTGAAGGGTCTGTGGGGGTGCTCGCGCTCCGCGGCCTTTTCGTCTGAGCCGGTCTCTGGGTTGCGGGTGTCGAGTTTGGCGAGGCCGCTCAGGAAGCAGGCTTCGTAGCCGAGCGCGGCGGTGTTGTAGTGGTCGGGATGGCGGCCCTGTCCGTAAGGGAGTATGACGACGCGGGGACGCAGGCGGCGCAGGACTGCGACGATCTTGAGGCGATTCTCGTATGTGTTTTCGACGCGGCCGTCGGGGATGTCTAGGGCATCGCGCCAGGTGACGCCCAGGATGGCAGCGGCTTCGCCGGCTTCGGAGGCGCGCTCCTCGGCGGTTCCGCGGGTGCCGGATTCTCCGCGGGTGAGGTCGAGGATGGCAGTGGTCATGCCCTGCGAGCGCATTTTGAGCAGGGTGCCTCCGCAGGTCTGCTCCACGTCGTCGCGGTGGGCGGCAATGGCGAGAATGTCAACGGTGCGTTCGGAATTAGCCATTGGGAATCAGAACCCAGGTACCAAAAACGGGACCTGGGGCACCCAGCGATCACACGAACTTCTCAGATTCACCACGATGACAGCAGTTTATTAAACGAATTTCTGGGACAGACTAGTAATCCGTGTTGTCGCCATCGCTGGTTGCGTCCATGTAGGCAACGTCGATGGCGGTTCCCTGAACCGTCACGTTGGAGTTGTCGCGCTCGGTGCCGTCGGCGGTGTTGTATATGTGAACCTGGCCGCCTTCGGCGGTGTAGGTCTTATGCAGCCCGGTGACGGGGGCGATGCCGGTGGCGTCTCCCTTATAGGAGTCGATGAGCGCGGAGTTGTTGGAGGTGTTGAACAGGGTGAGGCATCCGTACTGCGTGCCCTGGCCAGCCTGGTTGAGCTTGTAGTGCTCGCCCGCCTGGCATTGCGCTGAGCCAATCCAGAGGCTGCTGTCGTCGCCGAAAGCCATCTTGTTATGCGAGCCGTCGCTGATGGCGTAGGGACCAGACACTGATCCGCTCTGGGTGTCCATTACGGAAAGCTGCCCGACGAAGAGACCGTCGCCCGTGCCGCTGGTTGCGCAGGTGAGATTCGGACCTGCGAAGCACTGGCCGGCCAGGTACATCGTGTTGCCGTTGAAGATGGCGTTGGTCGATCCTCCGGGGACGGCAATGTTGCTCTGGGCGATGAGATTGATGCCGCTGGCACCGACCGAATTCTGATTGAGAGCACTGGTGGTGATGGGGATGACGGTAACGCCGGAGGTCGTGCCACCGCACTCAGGGCCGCAGTTGAGCACGTAGACGGTGGACCCGTCTGGCGAGAAGACGGCCTTGATGGGGTGATCGAAGGTGGCGGAGGGTCCGGTGCTGACCGGGAAGACGCAGTACTGAGGCAGGTTCTGCGGCTCGCAGTCCTGTGCGCCGAGATAATTCGGGTTGTTGGCCGCGGCCGTCTGCTGCGCGGAGTCAAGATGCACGATGCTGTAGACGGCGAACTGGCCGGCTGGAGCGGTGCAGGCGACGGGAGGAATCGCGTTGGGATCCTGTGCGGGATTGTCGCCCGGGTTGGCGCCGATGCAGGAATAGGTGCCGGCTGCCTGGGTGGAATTCTGCACGAAGGCGAGAGCGATGGTGCCACCGGGATTCACGGAAACGCGATAGACATTGGGCAGATTGAGCAGGTAGGACTTGTTGGCGAGAAGATCGACGGCAGAGAGAATGTGCGTCTGGTCATTGGCCGCATAGACGTACTTGCGGGGACGGTCGATGAAGACGCTGGACGCAAGGCCGGCGGAAATTCCGATCGCGGTGCCGGCGGATTCGGTTGCGTAGTTGACGCTTGTAAAGCTGCCGTCGCCAACCGCGTAGACAAAGCCCACCTGCTCTTCCGGCATGTTCTGAATGGTGAGCGGGAGTTTGCCGGAGAAGCCGGAGATGGCGAAGGTAGTGTTGGGATTGTTGTACGGATGGCGGATGTCGTAGTAGGCGTCTACGAAGGGCAGAGCTCCCTGGGTGAGGACGCTGGGGTTCTGCTCGGCGATGAGGACGCGATTGAGAACCTTGCTGGGAGGAAGATTGCGGCCCGCAAAATAAAAATTCTTACCGCATGAGGTGAGCAGGGGGGACGTGAGACACAGGACGGAAACACACCAGAAAACCAGTCGACTTCTTTTCTTCAAAACTCAAAACCTCACCAGGCGTGGGAAACCCAAGTATAGCAAAGCGAATAGCATTAGTGGCAATCGCGGGACGAGTGTCATACCATTCTAAAAAGGCGCCTTCTCTATGACCGACCGCATACAGGAAATGTTTGCAGGCCGCACCATTCTTTGCGATGGCGCGATGGGTACGACCCTCTACGCGCGCGGCGTCTTCATCAATCGCTGCTTCGATGAACTGAACCTTTCGCAGCCGGACCTGGTGCGCTCGGTGCATGAAGAATATCTGCAGGCGGGCGCGGAGTTGATTGAGACGAATACCTTCGGCGCGAACTCCTACCGGCTGCTGCGGTACGGGTTTCAGGACCAGGTTCTCGAGATCAACCGGGCGGGCGCACAGCTGGCGCGACAGGCGGTCGAACAGCTCAATGACAAGCAGGCGGGCAAGGCATGGGTGGCGGGATCGATCGGTCCGCTGGGGATCCATCTCGAGCCACTGGGCAAGACGGGCCTGGATGAAGCGCGCCACGCTTTCGCGGAGCAGATCAAAGGACTGGCGGCGGGTGGCCCGGGAGTGGGCGTGGACCTGCTGGTGATTGAGACGATTGTCGCACTCAATGAGGCCGAGCAGGCGATCAAGGCGGCGCAGGAAGTGGCTCCGCATCTGCCGCTACTGGCGCTGATCACGGTGGATGAAGAGGCGAACTGCCTGGACGGATCTTCGCCGGAAGTGGCGGCAACGCGATTGACGTCGTGGGGCGTTGACGGCATCGGCGTGAACTGCAGCACAGGGCCGGCGACCGTGCTGACAGCGCTGGAGCGGGTGGCCGCGGCGACGAGCCTTCCACTGGTGTCGATGCCGAACGCGGGCATGCCGCGGGCGGTGGACGGGCGGAATATCTACCTGTGTTCGCCGGAGTACATGGCCAGCTTTGCGCGCAAGTTTCTGAAGGCGGGCGCGCAGTTTATTGGAGGCTGCTGCGGGACGACGCCGAACCACGTGCGGGCGATGAAGTCGGCGCTGCGCGCGGTGGAGGCGCAGAAGACGGCCAAGCCAGTGACGGCGCGGGAGCCGATTGTGACGGAGACGCCGCCTGCGCCGATTGAGCAGCGGTCGAAGATCGGGCGGCTGATTCATGACGGCGCGTTCGTGACGATGGTGGAGATTGTGCCGCCGCGCGGCATCGACGCCGCCAAGGAGCTTGAGGGCGCGGCGCTGATGGCGGGGCGCGGCATCCACGCGATCAATGTGCCGGACTCCCCGCGTGCATCGGCGCGCATGAGCGCACAGAGCTTGTGCATCCAGATTCAGCAGAAGACGGGGATTGAGACGATTCTGCACTACACGTGCAGGGACCGGAATGTGCTGAGCATTCAGAGCGATTTGTTAGGGGCGTCGTCGATCGGGCTGAAGAATATTCTCTGCCTGACAGGCGATCCGCCCAAGCTGGGGAATTATCCCGATGCGACGGCGGTGTTCGATGTGGATGCGATCGGGCTGGTGAACATCGTGAACCGGCTGAATCACGGACTGGATATTGGCGGGAATCCGATTGGGGCTTCGACGGGATTCACGATTGCGTGCGCGGCGAATCCGGGGGTGCCGGATATCGACAACGAGATTCGGCGGTTTGCGTACAAGGTGGAGGCAGGGGCGGAATATACGATTACCCAGCCGGTCTTCGACCTGCGGATACTGGAGACATTCCTGAAGCGGATTGAGGGATTCCGGATTCCGGTGATCGCGGGTATATGGCCGCTGACCAGCCTGCGCAATGCGGAGTTCATGAAGAACGATCTGCGGGTGAGCGTGCCGGACAGCATTCTGCTGCGCATGCAGGCGGCGTCGACGCCGGAACTGGCGCGGGCGGAGGGCGTGAAGATTGCACAGGAGATGCTCGCAGCGGCGCAGTCGATGGTGCAGGGTGTGCAGGTGAGTGCGCCGTTCGGGCGCTATGCGCTGGCGGCGGATGTGATTGCGGGCGTGCTGGACCGCCCTAAGGAGCAGGCAGAACCTGCGATGTCGATTGAAGGAGCGGCGGTTGGCAACGTTTGAGGAGTCGCTGAAGCAGCTGGAAGGGATCGTCGCTCAACTGGAGCGGGGCGATCTGCCGCTCGAGGATTCGGTGCGGATCTTTGAGGAGGGCGTAAGGCTCTCCGCCGAATGCAAGAAGCAACTGGAAGAGGCGGAAGGCAAGGTTGAGCTACTGGTGAAGCGGCGCAACGGGTCGATGGAACGGGAGCCTTTTGCGCCACTGAAGCAAGACAGGGTATAGGGAGCAGGGACTAGGACGGCTGGATTGGGTTGTTGCGTCCCATCGTCGATTCATGCTCCGATGCAGAATTCTATTCCCACGTCCCAGATTCGGGACGTGGGGCACCCGGCGTTGGCGTCTATTCGCTCTTGAGGGTCCTGGCTTCGCCCGGTTTTACATCGCCGCAATCGGCAGCGAGATAATGTGACGCCAGCGTGGTGTCGATGGTCATGGTCTGGCCGTTCGGTCCCGCCGCCTCGCTCTTCATGTGCACGGTGCCGTGGGTGTGCTCGTCGTCGTCGACAAGCATTTCGAAGTGTCCGCTGAATACTCCGCCGTGTTCTGAAGCACAACTCATGTCAAAACTGAACTTCTGCGCGGTGAACGTTCGATTTGTGTAGGCACACTTCGCTTCGTTATTGTTCAGCCTTTCGATGGATTTGGCCCATTCTTCCTTGGTCATACAGGACTGCGTGACGACGGTGTGCGGTGTGCTGCCCGGCACCGGCCTTCCCATGGCTTCAAGGCGGGCGGCGACATCCGGCGGGATGGTGAGACCGCCGATTTTGCTGGTGACGGTCGACTCCCATAGGCCCATCTTGACGGGCGGCGTAGCGGGTAAGTCCTGAGCGCGTGCGGCCGCGGCTGCGAGCGAACAGAAAGCGAGAAGGGCCAGCAGGCCGATGTTGGCGGATTTCGTTGTCATAGCGAGTTACTCCCGTGGGTTTGCGTGCCGGATAAGGCACGTGGAGGAACGCACACGTTTTTATCACACGGAGAGTGCGACAGTGGAGAGATTTAGCGAGGAGTCAACTGCGCGGTGCCGAGCTTTGTCCGGACGAAGTGGGCGAGGACGTCGGTCATGTAGTGGGGCGGGGCGATGACGAAGCGGGGCTTGCCTTCGAGAAGACGGGCGGCGACGCCGGTCCAGCGGGGCTCGAGATTCAGGCCGGATTCGCGCAAGAGGATGGCCTCGGCGCGGTCGAGGTAGAGGCGGGCCGAGTCCTTGAAGTCGGCTGTGGCGTGGTCGAGGACGGTGAGGTAGAGATTGGGGCGCAGGAACTGCAGGATGCTGTTGGATTCGAGGATGGCGTTGCCGCCGGCGCTTTCGGTAGCAGCGATTTCCTTGCGGATGCGCGGCATGGCTTCGGCGAGCATGCCCTGGCGTGTGCGGACCCAGAGGGACCTTACCGCTCCGGCGGCGAGGAAACGGGCGCTGTCGGTTCCGGTGCCGGGGTCGCGCTCAACGCTGATGGCGATGGTGTGGTCATCGGTCTGGCAGTCACAGGGCGCGCCGTCAGCGGTGCAGAAGCCGTGTCCGTACTGGGTGATTTTGAAGGCGGTCCATTGGAATTCAGGCAGGCGTGCGATGAGGCCGGCCACGACGGATGTCTTGCCGATGCTGCGCGAGTGTCCTCCGACGACGATGACGGCCATGGCTATTGCTTCCCTTTCGGCGCGGCCTTTTTACGGGCGGATTTTTTGGGCGCAGGCTTGGCGGTTTCTTGTTTCTCGGGTGCGTGAGCGAGGCGGGCGAGAGTCGCGAGTTCCTTGAGGTATTGGCGAAGCGGACGGGCGGGGCGTCCCCAGAAGACGATGCCGGGGCCGTGGACCTTTTTGTGGGTGAGGACGCCGGAGCCGGAGCCGAGGATGACCTCTGTGCCGATGGTGGCGTGGTCGCCGATGCCGACCTGACCGCCGATAACAGCGTAGTCGCCGATGGTGCACGAGCCGGAGATGCCGGTCTGGGCGGCGATGACGACGTCTCTGCCGACGAGGACGTTGTGACCGACGTGGACGAGGTTGTCGATTTTTACGCCGCGCGAGATGCGGGTTTCGTCGAGGGCTCCGCGGTCGATGGTGGTGTTGGCACCGATTTCGACGGCGTCTTCGATGACGAGACGTCCCTGCTGCGGAAACTGGATGTATTCGCCGGTGGCTTCGTCGCGGACATAACCAAATCCATCAGACCCGAGGACGGCTCCGGCGTGGACAACGACGCGGTCGCCGAGCTCGACGCAGGGATAGAGGACGGCGCGGGGATGGATGCGGCAATCGCGGCCGATGACGACGCCGCGGCCGATGACTGCTCCAGCGCCGATGGTAGAGCCTTCGCCGATTTTTGCTTTGGCCTCGATGACAGCGTATGGGCCGACGCTGACGCGGCGGCTGAGCAGGGCCGATCCGTCGATGACGGCGGTGGGATGGATCACCGGGTGAGTATCTTCAGTGCGGAGAAGCTGAGCGGCGCGGGCGAAGGCGAGGCGGGGATTCCTGACGAGCAGCAGAGGCTTAAGGACGTTGGCGTCTTCGCCCATCGCGACTGGGACGATGAGAGCGGCGGCATCGGAATTGAGTGCTTCGTAGAATGTGGCGGCGTCCTGGGCGAAGACGATGGATTCGGCGGTGGCGCTTTTGGCGCTGGCTACGCAGGAGATTTCGATCTCGGGGGCGTCTCCCTTGAGTTCGGCGTGAAGCAGCTCGGCTAATTGGACCAGTCGCATAGAACAGGGCTCAGGGCACAGGGATCAGTTAGCTGGATTCCGCGTTTCGAAATCGAGACACAGGTCGGCCAACTATTCATTCTAGCGGTAGACGGGAGGGTCGCCTTCGGGGCGGGTCTTCCAGCGGCGGTGGACCCAGAGCCATTGGTCGGGGTAGCGGCGAATCCAGCTTTCGATGACGGCGGTGAAGCGGGCGGTATTTTCGAGGGCGTCGTACTCGTCGTTTCCGGTGGAGACGAGGTCGATGGCTTCTCCGAAATGGAGGACGTACTTCTGTTCGGACTCTTCCCAGAGCATGAAGCCGGGAAGGACGGTGGCTCCGGTTTTGAGAGCGACGCGGGCCATGCCGGATGCGGTGCAGGCGAGGCGTCCAAAGAATGGAACGAAGGAGCCTTGCGGCGGGGTCATGTTGGTGTCCATCAAGATGCCGACGGTTTCGCCCTGGCGCATGGCGCCGATCAGGCCGCGGGCGAAGTCGTCCTTGTGGAGGACGCGGTTGCCGTGCAGGCAGCGGATGTCGTTCACCAGCTTGTCGACGCGCGCGTTGTCGAGGCGGCGGATGACCATGCTCATGGGATGCCCCATGAGCGAGTGGTAGTAGCTTGAGAGCTCCCATGCGCCGAGGTGGCCGGTAAGGATGAGCACGCCCTTGCCGCGGTCGCGGGCGGCGAGATAGTGCTCTAGTCCTTCGTAGCGGATCAAGGAACGGGTGTTGCCGGGGGTGTAGTGCGGCATCTGGCAGAATTCGGCGAGGAGCCAGCCGAGATTTCGATAGAGGCGGCGGAGGATCTGCTCGCGTTCGGCGGCGGATTTTTCGGGAAAGGCGAGCTCAAGGTTGGTGAGGCCAACTTTTCGCAGGCGGCCGAGGATGGTAAAGGCCACTGCACCGACGGCGGATCCCACAGTTCGCGCCCAGCGGCGGGGGATTGCCCCGAGTAGCTTGACCAGGATCCATACGACGGTAAATTCCAGGCTTTCTCGCATCGAAGACGACAAAGGCTAGTGTAAACGGCGGAGAGACAGCCAATAGCCAATAGCCAATAGCCATTAGCCATTAGCCATTAGCCATTAGCCATTAGCCATTAGCCATTAGCCATTAGCCATTAGAGCAGACGGTCGGTGTTTGGATTGGGTGGTGCAAGATGTGCTGCAAGATAGAGA
>CAVRNK010000134.1:0-129594 GCA_963721995.1 uncultured Acidobacteriaceae bacterium
GGTGCTCGATGCCTCTACAGGATCTCTGCTGGGCACCTTCTACAGCAACACCAACAACTGCTGCGAACGGGCCCGTCGTCTCGGATTCCACCTTAGGAAGGGCATTCATAGGCCAAACATATTTCAGTGCCAGCGGCCAGGTGCTCGCCTTCGACGAGAGCACCTTCAACCAAAACGGCAGCATCCCGGTAAACGGCATTGGAGTCCAGGGATATCCAACCAACTTCCTGAAAATCGTCCTTTGGGGACCAGGCAGAGATCACTTAGCGCAGCGCCCAGTGCGTTTAGCTTTACGAATCAGATCTTCATTTTCCAGTCACCACTAGTGAAGGATCTCTCCTCGTTGCCAGCCGATCTTTCCGTGACGCTTACCGCGCCGTCGACGGCCGCAGGACCGGAACAGCAATTTCCTGGACCGCAACCGTCGGCGAGACAGAGCCGAATCAGGCAGATGGTGTAACTCTGGCACTAAACCTGGATTCGTCGCTGATCATTAACAGCGTGACACCAAGTCAGGGATCGTGCGGGACGGGTACAGCGTTCCTATGCGACGTGGGAAATCTCGCCAAGGGCGCCAGCGTGACCGTGAAAGTGAGTGCCACTCCAAGCAACTCAGGGACGCTCGTCGGCGTCGCCGCAATCTCGTCAACCAGTTATGATCCAGTCGCGACCAATAATCAAGCCTCGACCAGTACCACAGTCACGGGAAGCCTGTACAGCACAGTACCATCTATTACCGGGATTTCGCCGAATCTAGTCCAGGCAGGAACTGCGGACTTTACCCTCACCGTTACAGGGACCGGATTCAATGCGGACTCCGTTGTCAATCTGGGCGCAAACACGCTTTCGACAACCTATGTGAGCGCGACTCAACTCACCGCTGCCGTCAGTGCAGCGGATATCACGGGTCTGGGATTGAGCCCATTTACCGCCTCCAATCCCTCACCGGGTGGAGGCGTCTCGCAGATTCTTCCGCTGACCCATCTACGATGTAGTCAATGTGCCCGCCAGCGGAATCCTGTTTGATCCATTCTCACAACTGCTCTATCCCGCCGTCCCCAGCACGGCAACCAATCTCACGGGCAATTCCGTGGTCACAATCAATCCGATGACCGGTGCTGTGGGAACGCCGCTCCTGGTCGGTAGCCAGCCGACCGTGATGGCTCAGACTTCGGACGGAAACTACCTCTACATCAGTCTCAGCGGCGCGAACAGTCTTGCACAATTCGATTTGTTGCACCAGAACCTCAAGGCCACCATCCCTCTCAACCTAACCCAAAACAATTCTGCAACCAGCGTGACGGCCAATTCGCTGGCCGCAATGCCAGGCAACTACACGACCCTAGCCGTTGGTGTAACGAATGGCTGGAACAACTTCGGCATATTCGACATATCCGGCAATACCGGTAGCTTCCGCCCGAATCTGTCCGGAATCTATAACGGCGTGAATCCCGTCTTTGCCGATGCCTCACACCTTTTCGCCTATGACAGTCAGACGTCGGGCGCAGAGTTCTATCGGTATAGTGTGGAATCAAATGGCCTCACCGAGATCGATGGCACAACCCTGAATGGTCTGGGTGGTTTTAGCGGGTCAATCCAGTTTGTAAACGGATTGGTCTATGGAGCTGGCGGAGGCATCATCAATCCGGCTACGACCCCCCCTTCTCGGTCGCTACACTGCCGTTGGTTGACTTTTATGGCTCCGGCGTCAGTGGCGAAGGCGATGGCTTTGTTGCCGATCCATCGTTGCAAAAGGAATTCCTGATGCTGGAGAACATAGCAGGGACTTCGGCCTATGGCCTTACGCGCTACGATTTGACTACCTACGCGCCCCGAAACGCTGCTCAATCTGCCGCAATCACTGGACACCTACGGCGGATGGACGATTCTTTAGCTGGGGTCAGGCTGGACTGGCACTCCTGTCCTCAGGAGAAAACTACTCTAATCAAACCTCCTCGACGCTCATACTTCTGCGCGGACCGTTTGTTACTCCGCAGTTATTGCAGACGGCCACAGCGGCACATCTAAATTCGAGTTCAACGACAACAATTACGCACGGCGCAGGAAATACGATGCTCACTCTGACAGGATCGAATTTCTTGCCCGGGGTAGCTGTAACGTGGAACGGAAGCTATCGGACGACCACGATCGTCGATACAACTCATGTGACTGTGGCGATCCCGGCGAGCGATCTGGTCAGCACGGGAACCGCATCGCTGGTCGCGACCAACCCCGGAGGGCCGCCCTCGACCGCGTTACAGATCGCGATTAATTAGATGAGCGATATCTGATCGAGGAACAGATTGTCTACACCGATCTCGGCGTTCGGCTAGGGGTAGCCGAGATCGGGGAGTTGGCTTCTTGGAAGGCAACCGAATGATCTACATTCGGACTGCAGAATTTGTTACACAACCCACACCTTGTGGAACAGGCCGGATCGAGAGATCCGGCCATTGATTTTGTGGGGTTTAGCGGGCGGGTTTTTCGAGGCCTTTTGAAACAGCCAGGACGCGCTTGTGGGTGTCGTTCAGAACGCTGCGCATTTGCTGGAGCTGGCGTTGCTGTGTTGCTGCTTCCTCCAGCTGATCGCGGAGATCTTCGACCTTCTCTTCTGCGCACCTGCTTCGGCTGCGCAGTTCACCGCCGACCCAGCCGATCATGAAGCCCAGGCTGAAAACGATCAGCATCCACACCAGGATGGAAGCCGTATTTTCTGTCACGCAGATTTCTCCAGGGTAGTGGTGGCGTGCTCGCGGAGCACGCGGTGGATGGTGGTGCGGGAGACGCGATAGCTCTTCGCCAGCTGGCCCAGACTCTGGCCGCGCTGGCGGTCCCGCAGGATGGCGATGTGGTCGAGCTCGAGCGGACGGCGGCCGATGGGACGGCCTTCGAGCCGGGCGCGCCGCATGCCGGCGCGCACCCGCTCGATGATCAGGTTGCGTTCGAGTTCAGCGATGGCTCCGATGATGACCACGATCGCCCGGCCCAGCGGGCCGCCGGTATCGATCTGCTCGCGGAAGCTGACGAACTCGATGTTCAGCCGGTTGAGCTCATCGAGCACATCGAGGAAATGCTTCACTGACCGGGCGATCCGGTCCGAGGCCCAGACCAGCACGACATCGAAGCGGCCGCGGCGGGCGTCGCGCATCAGTGCATCGAGACCCGGCCGGCGGGCCTTCGCGCCGCTGATCGTGTCGGTGTACTCGGCTACGATCTGATAGCCGCGCTGCTGCGGCCATCTGGCGGAGGTCATAGAGCTGGGTCTCGGGGTGCTGATCGAGGTCGAGACCCGCATGTAGAGGGCGGCGCGTTTCACTTGCGCCGCCCCTTCGGATTCGTTGAGTGCTTGTCGACGTACTGCTCGATGAACTCCAGCAGCACGTCAGTCATGTTCTTGCCCTGCGAGGCGGTGATGGATTTGAAGCTGTTGTGCAGCTCGATGGGGACATTCAGATTCATGCGTTTTAGCTCAGGCTCCTGTTGTGCTTTCGCGATCTTGCTCACCTCCTCTCTGCTGGAGATGAGGCTATATGTTTATGAGTACGGAGGCCAGCCCGGTTCAGGCTGCCCAGGCTCCCTGGCAGAGGTAGACCAGGAGGGCCATGTGGTCGAAGCGGACTTCGAGCGCATCAGCCATGGAACGGAGCCGAGCCGGATCGGCCGGTATATGACCGGCTTCGATCGCGGCCCATTCCGAGGACTCCATGCCGGACAGGCGGGCGGCGTCTTCGACTGACCGGCTGATGGCTTCGCGGCGGTCCTGGACCATGCCGCCGAACATCTGACACCAGGCGCGGCGGGGGACAGAGGATGGGGCGTGAGACACTAAATAAGACATACTCAAATACTCATACTCCTGACAAGGGCACTCCGTCAAGCAAAAACCCGGCGCGCCCAGATTGAATTCCAGGATGAGTATGGACGCAGTTGAGTAGTCCACCAAAGCTACCCAGCAAACGGCCGGTTCGGGCCGCTGGGATCCGACCACCGGCAGCAGCGCTCGTCCCAATTGCCAGTATTGCCAGGGCGAGGGATGGCAGTTCCACGAGACATTGGAAACCGTCGCCATCTACCGCGGCGTTGCCCCGGTCTACAAGCCGGGCGTGCTGGCCACCGGACAGTTTCCGCAGGCCGGCATGGGCTACACCGACACCCAGCGCGCGACCGGCTACATCGAAGTCTTCCGCGACGACGGCAGCCAGACCTACCCGAATTACGAGCGGTACATCATCCAGACCGCCAAGAACTACGACAAGCTTTACGAGCTGAAGGTTGGTCCGGAGGGTGAGCTGGTTTACGGCACCACCGGCTGGGTCCGCACAGCCAAGTGGAAGGTGCTCTCGCTCGTGCCCTGGCACGGCGACCAGGTCTCTCCGTCCTGGCGGAAGCAAAATCCCTCGCGCGCGGGCGCGGAAGGCCCGCCCTGGGGAGGTTGGCGGCCTCTCCAGCGTTCGGCAAGCGAGGGGATTAACTTTTTAGGTTCAGGGTCGATTTCAGAGGGTGCGTATCGCGGTCGCGATTTCTGCAGGGAATAGCCGGGGAAATGCATTTTCCCTACCTAGCCTTGTAACTTACCGAACAAAACTGCACCGATTACGGTGCAACCTGCCCTATAGGAAAACATCTGCGTAACGGTGATTTCTCCTGCATAACGGATCGAGTTTTCAGGTCCAAAAACCCTCCGGCGCGAGGGGCCTTCCTACGACTGGTCCGGCGCCGAAGCCCTTACGATGAACTCTCGCTTCTGTCCTTCATGTTCCGCCTGAGCTGTACCCTCTTTCTTCTTACTGACGCCCGCCGCCCAAATGGGCGGCTCCACGTCATCGATCGCATAGAAGCGGCTCTCCTCATCGCAGGCCGCCCAGTTCCATGTCCGCCTGTATAACGGTTGTCTCTCCGTCCTGCCGGAACCAAAACCCCCTCGCGCGCGGGCGCGGAGGGCCGGTCCTGGGGAGGCTGGCTGCCTCCCCAGGGTCGGCAAGCGAGGGGATTAACTTTTTAGGTTCAGGGTCGATTTCAGAGGGCCAAATCGTGGTCGCAGATTCTGCATGAAAAGCCGGGGAAATGCCTTTTTCCTACCTAGTCTTGTAACTTCATTAACAAAACTGCTGGTCTTGCCCTGTAAATTCCCCGCTCTAGTATAGGAAAACAGCTGCGTAACGGTGATTTCTCAGTGCGTAATGGTTCCAGCTTCCAGGCTCGCACCATCTCTTCAAAGAGTCCTCAGATCATTCGATCCGGTAGATTTGATCCGGCACCGATACCCTCACCATGAACGCTCGCTTCTCCTGTTCCCTATGCTCCCTGGTGAGCTGCAACCTCTTTCTTCCTACTGACGCCCGCCGCCCTCCGGCGCTCCCGCGGCGCACCCGCTTCTCTGCGCCCCAAAGGGCGCTACAGGCGAGACACCACCACTACGCACTCCATCGTTGCGCACTGCGTAGCAGATCAATTGCGTAACGCTCGGCAGACACGCCAAACCATTTACGCACTCCAACATTGCGCCTGCGTAACAGACGAAATGTCCATTCTATCGTTGTGCACAGCTGCCACCAAAGCTCGCGCAACGCTTCAACCTCCTGCGTGCCTGAAATTCCGCGTGCCCGAAATTAGTCCCGCGGCGATTCTCACTACCGATCCTGGCGAATCAGCTTCTGCATTAGACCTCAATGAGTGACTGGGCGGTGCCGCGACTATTGAGAGCCGAGTCCGCGAAACGTCCGGATTGCCGACAAACCAGAAATCACGCAACAGAAGCGCGTTTTTCGGGATCTATCCTGTGGTCCCAGTGCAAATCGTCCTCAATGAGTTCGTTAACGTACCAGTGCGCCTTGGCGAGCGTGCGTTGTCGAATCAGTTCGTTTGCTCGCTGAGCACAGCTTTAAGCCTCAGAGTTGACCATAGTAGATCATCTGCTCGAGTTCGTATGCCTGCGGTACGCCAAGACTCACAAGCTTGCTGAGCACCCGCTCCACCTCCGGCATGACCGTATCGGAAAATGTCTCGGGCGCTTGCTGGAAGATCGAAATCAGGATGGAGCATATTCTTCTTCCGACCTCCCATTCGATCCAGAATTGACCTCTGTCGGGGAAACGGTCGAGCCAGATACCGGCGCAGGTCGCAACGAACGAGGCATGTTCGGGTCTGGGAGCGACCTCCATAAAGTTGAGGTACATCAGCGTGACGTAAGGTGAGGTACAGTCCCGCACGAATGTTTCAAGGAGTGGCAGAAACACGTCGGCTCGTTCGATGAACGATACAGGCAGGTAGCACTTCGTCTGCCCGAGGGCTTGATCGTTGAAACAGATGGTTGCCACTGCGGGCACAAGGTCGGAGGTCATACTTAACTCGTCGCGATCTTTGTTCCACCCATAGATGCTGGTGGCCTGCACCCGTTTGATGAGATTGCGGCGGATCTGCACGGCCTGTGCCACGGTCAAGGCCTTCCGTTCGAAGTAGGCTCGATCCACACTCAACAAAAAGTCGGAGACACAGTCGCAGAGTGTCTTGTCCGGCAATCCGGAGAACAAACTCTCGAGTGTTGCGTCGAGCTCCGCCTCACTCTGTCCGGCCAGGCAGTACGCTTCGACCTGGAAGTACACTTCATTCCACTGATCCGGAGAGCTACGCCTCCTGTCATCGTCTTCGCTGCCTGCACCGTTCTCCTCGCGAGTCCACTCGCGGTAGTTGGCTATGATCTCAGTGGGCCATGAGTGAATCGAGGGATCGAAGTGCGGCTTTGCCTGTTTGAGCCAGATGGCGGCAGCCTGCCAGTCCACATGAATGGAAGGCTTCCGTCCATCTTCCTCGTCTGCCAATTGTCTGTTACGGCGAGATGGGAAGATCGGCCAAGCGGGCTCGGGCAAGGATCCTTCGAGCCAACCAGCGATCTTGTTCATCTCCGCATCGAGGGTCGCCTGGTGATCCTCGATGCGCTGCTTCTTCTGATCGTCCGTCAGGTGCCAACCGTAGTCGAGCTTCACCGCAGCCAGGAAGGCGCAACGTAGGATGCCCGGCACCATGCGGGCATCGATCTCTGAAAGGGCATCGAGTGTGAGCGCAAATCCGTGCGGTGCGGCGTATCCGCTGCGTATGACGAAGTGAAGCAGCAGTCCCAGGTCGCCATCACGCCGGTCCTTCCGTAACAGCAAGGTCAGTCCGACGAATGCGATGGCCCGAGGGTTCATAGCAATGCCGGTCCGCATCAGAAAGCTCGGTTCGTCATCGCCGGCGAACGCTTTCGTGAAGATCGTTCGAATCCAGTCCCCGTACTCCCGAATGAGCTCTGGACTGCCATCCCGCACAATCAGCAGGCCAACGGTCACGATGATCTCTGTCGCCGCCGAGCGTTCCCCTCTACTTCGAAGCCGGGCGCCGCGTCAAGTACCGACTCGTTGTCTTTGGCCCAGGCAATTGCTTGATCGAGGAACTCCGGCGTGCAAGGTGTCGCGCTCGCAAGCCTGATCTGGATCTCCATGCGAAGGGCGTTTTCGCTGATGCGCGGCCTCGCCTTTTCGCGCAGCGGCTCCATCTGCTGTGCTTCGGCAGATGGCTCCTGGTAAACGACGACTGAAACTTCGTTTCCGTCGGGTTGAGGCAGAGTTGCATCTCCCCAGTTGTCTGGGTTGATTGCGTTCAGCGCGTGACGGGCCATCTGTCGCGGGTCGCCAAGGTCGGAGGTCGCGTCCGGTGGCCCGAGGCGTTCCGCGGCGCGATCGAGCAGAGAGCGCAGTTTTGCGTTCGCTGCCGCGGGGCCAAACGTATATTGCCCCAGCATCTTGTACAGGTTGGTCTTCCGCGACGAACGCTGCTTGAGACTCTCGATCGATGCCAGTCCAATCGGCTCCTTCTGGATCTCCTTCAGGCCGAAGAAGTCAGGGAACTCGACGTTGTCGTGATGATCCCTGGTCATATCTAGGGACAACAGCTCGGGGCTTCCGAAGAGAGGGAGTCCAGCGTCGGCTGACTTTGGCCAATGCGAAAGCACGATGTCGGTTGCCACCAGCAACACGGCGCAGGACATGGAGGGGGCCGTGAGAATATCGGACAGGACCGCCTCCACAGCCTCCCCCTCGTCGATTCGCTTGTGTGCCCACGCCTCGAGCGCCATCAGCGCAGACACCACTGTCGCAGAGGCGTTGCCGTTAACCCTTGGCCAGTAGTAAAACTCCTGCCAGGGGAACGTGTTGTCGTGTTCCCGGAACAAGATAGGCACCGCGTGCGCGTCTTCCGTGTCGCCTCGGTAGAAGCGGACTTCGTACTCGACGAGGTGGCGGATCAGCCGAAGGCCCTCATCCGGGCACGCGATGAGCAGTTCAAGGAAGGGACCCTGGGCCGGTGACGCGGGTTGGAAACTGACGGCTGAGTTTTCGAAGGCCCTCGGGGGCAAGGGGCCGCTTCGGTCCCGCCTCGGCTCGTTGGGCGGGATCACGGTCTCAATGGTGAAGTCAACCAGCTCTTTTGGCGCGACCTCGGCGAGCTTTCCTCGAAAATTCAGGATCGACGCTCTGGTTTCTCCTGAGCGGGTGCGGCCGTGAAACGACGTCAGGTAGTCGGCCGCGAGCTGCGGAGTCCTGTCACAAAATAAAATCAGGGAAGATCTCAACTCTTCCTCGATAGCCTTTATCTGGTGCTCCTTGAGCTTGCCCTCGAAGATCCGATTGATGAAGCCGTATGGATTTGCCTCGTTCTCAGCATCGATGAGAACCAACCATGCGTAGATGTGCGGCAGGACCAGCGGCGCGACGCCGTCGCCGCCCCACGTTCCCATCAAATAAGCGCCGTAGAGCTTGGCGACCTCGGGCACGGCAAAGGCCGGGATGTACTGGTGAATCACCAACAGGCCCATGATCAAACGCGTCGGGGAGGCGTTGCGAGGCACCCTGAGAATAGGAGGGATCCCGTTCAGATCGATTCCGCGCGCCTTGGCTCGGTTCGCAAAGGATTCAAACTCCACGGCCAGCGCATAGCGAATCAAGTCGCGCAGTAGGAAAGCGTCCTCGGCCAACAGGACTGGCGCAGCAATCCTTATCAGGCGTATGCCTTTCTCCGATCGAACCAGGGAGAGCAGCACAGCTCGACGCCACGTGTCATGAACCGGACTTTGGCTGACCGGACCCAGAATCTGCAGCCATGCCTCCGTATTTTCGGCTTTCTCGATCGATATTCTGCCGGCGAGTTCTATGCCACGTTCGAGATCGGATGGCGCTCTCTTCGTAAGCGGCATCTTCGAGATCAAATCCGGTGCACCGGCCAGCAGATTTCCCACCGCCCATTCGCGAAGCACGTCATGTCGAAACGCCACACGATCGAATCGCAGTTCCCGGAGCGTGCCGCTCTTGATCAGGCCGTCAAGGGCCGCAGCCGGCTCGCTTTCTGCGTTGTAGGGCTCGACCGAGGTGAGGTAGTGCTCGGCCACTTTGTGCAGTACGCGGAGGCGTTCACGTAAGAGTTCATCTTCTCGTCCGTCGGCATGCGCCCACCACTGCGTCGCCATCTCCGCCTCGGTCACGGGCCAAGGCTGATCCTCGTCGCGGGTGACCAGACGTGACAACCGGAACAGGTTGCGCGCGATCGGTTTTGCGGGATGCGAATCGGCGAGCAGCTGCGATAGGCGCGTTGCCCCTTCACGCAACTCGGCTACTTCGCTGTCGTCGAGGTCGGGAATAAAGACCGGTTCGGCCTTCCCCAGCACCGCCAGCTCCTCCTTCGGAAGCCAATTGGGCTCGGTTTTCCCATACTCGATGCGGGCCGTCGCTATCACGCTGATCCCCGGGACCGAGGAGGCGGTCCGCACGAAGTCATTGACGGTCGTCTTTCCGTCCGCGCTGAAGAAATCCAGGTTGTCGATAAAGAGGATCGCAGAACCGCTCAGCGACAGGTCGATCAGAAGCTCCCGGCAGCTTCCGTCGTACCCAATCGAATCGCGGAATTTGCCCCAACCGCCAGGAATGGTCCGGTTCGGGCTGAAAACAAGGACTGGAGCTTCTGTCTGAACTTCCTCCGCGAAATGGCGCAACACTCCGGATTTTCCGACGCCGGCATCCCCGCGGATCTCGACGTAGCGCTTCGACTCTAGGGCATCGCGCACGGCCCCTACCCGCTTCTCGCGCAGGAGCCGAACACCTAGGACTTTGTCGTCGATATCGAGCAGCGCAAGCCGTGAGTCCTCCGCCAGTTTCGCAATCGCCTGGAAGTTGACGCGCTGATTGGCCAGATGGTAGGTCTTCTTCAGCTCCTCGATCAGGGAGTCTCGGGAAATCTCGCCGCCGTTCGATGCGATCTGCTGAGGAGAAAGGTCGGTCAGGCTGGTCCACAACTTCGTTTGCCCGGTCTGCCTGGGAAGGGTGCAGCGCCCGGAGAGCTCTCTCCTGCATCAGCTCGATCGAGGCGGAACCTGTCGAGGTGAAGTCGAAGACCAGAATCTGCAATCTGCGGAGCAACAGCCATACCGATTCGTCGTCGGACTTCCCGCCGGAATCCGCCAGATTCTTGCGGAACGTCTCAACAAACGTGCGCATCGGAGCGTTTCCGGCGCCCGGCCGGGCGAGCCGAAAATGGAAGACGGCGGAGGGACGTGGGCAAGCCCTACTGGATCGACTTCCGGATGGACTACTCCGTCTTCGGCTACTTCGCCGTTCTCTGCATCTCCAGTGGCATGCTGTTCGGCATCGTGCCCGCCCTGCGCTCGTCCAAATTCGATCTCAATGAAGTCCTCAAGGAAGGCGCGCGCAGCGTTGGCAGGCATCGCGGGGGCCGTTTGTCTGCCGTCCTTGTCGTGATGCAGTTCGCGCTCACCCTGGTCCTCCTCACGGGCGCCGGGGTCTTCGTCCATCAGATGCTGCAGTCCCTCGCCGCCAACCGGTTCGTACCCGGAGACAAGCTGCTGACCGCGTGGGTGGAATTGCCCGATGCCCGTTACAAGGACATCGCAGCTCGGCAGCGCTTCTGGGATCAGCTTTTCCTCCGTCTTCAGGCGATCCCCGGCGTCTCTCACGCAGTCATCGCCTCCAACCTTCCCGGCCTCGGTGCAGCCCATCGCGACATCGAGATCGAGCACGCATCCAGCAACCCCGGGTCAGTCCATCCCCAAGTCTCCATGGTCGTCCAGTCTCCCGGCTATCTCGATGCCATTCATCTGCCCCTCCTGTTGGGTCGCGACTTCGATACAACGGACGGTACCGCGGGGCATAAGGCAGCCATCGTCACACTCCAGTGCGCCCGGCACTTCTGGCGTGGCCAATCGGCCATCGGCAGGCGATTCCGGTTCTTTGACGACAAGAACGTGCCCGGCGACTGGATCACCGTGGTCGGCGTTGCCGGGGATATGACCCAGGAACTCAACGAAAAGAAGCCCAACCCGCTGCTCTTCGTGCCTTTTCAGCAGGAAGGCTGGGGCTCGATGTCATTGCTCGTCGCATCCAGCATCAACGTGAATGGAGCCCTGCGCCCAACCGTCGCCAGCCTGGACCCGGACCTCCCCTTGCGCAACGTTTCCGATCTCGGCGAAGCCGTCGCCCATCAGCAGTGGTTCATCGCGCTGCTGACCATCGTTTTCTTCAGCTTTGCGCTCATCGCCCTCATCATGGCATCGGTGGGACTCTACGCCGTCATCGCCCACGCCACCGCCAGCCGCACCCAGGAGATCGGCGTCCGGATCGCCCTGGGCGCAAACACTCGTAATATCCTGCTCCTGGTCATGCGACGCGGGCTCTGGCAGATCGCCGCCGGGCTGGTCCTTGGCATCGCTGCGGCCTTCCCCGTCACGCGCATCATGTCCAGCCTGCCCATTGGCGTTTCGCCCTCTGACCCGAATGTCTTCCTCGTCGTCGGAGCTGTGCTCGCTTGCGTCGGCCTGTTCGCCTGCTGGCTACCCGCGCGCCGCGCCGCCGCTCTGGACCCCGTAAAGGCTATCCGTTACGAATAACTCAGCGGCTCGTGGGAAAAACGGTGCAGGGTATCCAGACGAGTTCATTCGCGCCGATTTCTGTCGCATTGTCGGCTATACGGACATTTCGACCCGAAACTTCCGTATTGCCGGTAAACCGTCCAGGAGCCCGTTAATGGCCGGAGGTCCTACGTTACCTGTCTGAGCCAGCAAGGCTTTCATGCTGTTGACGGCCTTGAGCCTCGTCCGTATCATGACCATCAATTCCCGCAACCGTGCCGAGATGATCGACAGCACGATCTCGCATTACCGCATTCTCGCCAAGCTCGGCGGCGGTGGCATGGGTGTCGTCTACAAGGCCGAGGACATCCGGCTGCACCGGTTCGTCGCCCTCAAATTCCTGCCCGATGAGGTGGCTCGCGACCCGCAGGCGCTGGCGCGCTTCCAACGCGAGGCGCAGGCGGCTTCGGCGCTGAACCATCCCAATATCTGCACCATTCATGACATCGACGAGGAAGACGGCCGCGCTTTCATGGTGATGGAGTTCCTCGACGGCGCAACCCTGAAGCACATCGTGACCGGCCGTCCAATGGAAAACGAAGACCTGCTCCGCATTGCGATAGAGATTGCCGACGGGCTCGATGCGGCCCACGGCGAGGGGATCGTGCATCGCGACATCAAGCCGGCCAACATCTTCGTGACCGACGGGGACATGCGAAGATCCTCGATTTCGGGCTGGCGAAGGTCACAGCCAAGATTGCCGCCGGAAGCGGAGAATCCGAGACCCGGATGCTGGATGCGGATTCGCACCTGACCAGCCCGGGTGCGATGCTGGGCACCGTGGCGTACATGTCTCCGGAGCAGGTGCGAGCGAAGGAGGTGGACGCCCGCAGCGACCTGTTCTCGTTTGGGGCTTTGCTCTACGAGATGGCGACGGGCAAGCTGCCCTTCCCGGGCGAAAGCTCAGGCGAGATCTGCGGGGCGATTCTGCACAAGGAGCCGGTGGCGCCGTCGCAGTTGAATGCGCAGGTTTCTCCCGGACTCGACGCGGTGATTCTGCGTGCGCTGGAGAAGGACCGCGACCTGCGTTATCAAAGCGCGGCGGACATGCGGGCGGAGCTTCAGCGCCTGAAGCGCGACACGGAGAGCGGGCGTCATCCGTCGTCAGGTTCCGTTTCATCAGGCCCCGTTTCGCCAGGCGCGGTTTCGGCGCAGTTGCCGGAATCAGGACTGAACCCAGCTCCGCCTGGCGTCCGGGCGGACAGTTCGGGTTCAGCAAAGGCGGTCGCGCCTGCGGTTGAAAAAGACACGGCGATTGCTGGCCGCAAGAAGCGCGGTTTGCTCCTGGTATCGTTCGCCGTGCTGGTCGTGGCCGGAGTCATTGCGGCTGGCTTGTACTACCGCTCGCATCAAACCAAGCCGCTTACCGAGAAGGACACCATCGTTATCGCCGATTTCGACAACCAGACGGGCGATGCGGTCTTCGACGACACGCTGAAGACGGCGCTCACGGTGGCGCTGAACCAGTCGCCGTTCCTGAATGTGCTATCCGACAACAAGGTGGCGGCGACGCTGAAGCTGATGACCCGCCCGGTCAATACGAAGCTGACGCCCGACGTTGCCCGGGAACTTTGCCTGCGGTCGGGCAGCCAGGCCTATATTGCCGGATCCATCGCGAACCTGGGCAGCGAATACGTGCTCGGGCTGAAGGCGGTGAACTGCCAGAGCGGCGAACCACTGGCGCAGGAGCAGGTGACGGCAGAGGGCAAGGAGAAAGTGCTGAATGCGCTGGGCGATGCCGCGGCGAAGCTGCGTGGCCAATTGGGGGAGTCGCTGGCCACGGTGCAGAAGTTCGATGTGCCGCTCCCACAGGCCACCACCTCTTCGCTGGAAGCGTTGCAGGCCTACAGCATGGGAATGAAGATCTACCGGGAGAAGGGCGCAGCTGCGTCTCTGACTTACGACCAGCGCGCCATTCAACTCGATCCGAATTTTGCCACGGGATATGAAGCCGTGGGCGAAGACTACGCTGGCCTGGGCGAGGTAGGACGCGCGAGAGAGTACTTCACCAAAGCCTTCGAGTTGCGGGAACACGCCAGCGAGCGGGAGAGGCTGGATATCACGGCGTTGTATTTCCAGAGTGCTACCGGGGAATTGGACAAGGCAGCACAGGCAAATCAGCAACTGATTGAGAATTATCCCCGAGTACGGCCACGCCGGTTTGGGCCTTATCTATAGCGCGCAGGGAGAGTATGAGAAGGCCGTCGAAATGATGCGCCAGGCGCAGCAACTCAATCCGGAGCGTCTCGGCCCTTATGAAGCCCTCGCCAATTACCTGCTTGCCTTGCAACGCCTGGACGAGGCGCGGGGAACAATCCGCGAAGCCCGGGAGCAGAAGTTCGACGATTTCATACTCCATAATGCGCTCTACGGCCTGGCTTTTCTTGCGGCTGATTCTTCGGCGACGGCGCAGGAGCAGAAGTGGTTTGCGGACCACGCCGCAGTGGAGAACTTCGGGCTTTCTCTGGACTCAGACAGCGACGCATACGCAGGTCATCTGGGCAAAGCACGCGAGCGAACAAAGCAGGCTGTGGAATCTGCAATACGGGCCGACAGCAAGGAGACGGGCGCGATCTGGTGGGAGAATGCGGCATTGCGCGAAGCCGCATTCGGTAATTCCGGCGAAGCGAAGCAGGCAGCGGCTGAAGGGTTAAAGCTGTATCCGGCGAGCCAGAGGGTACAGGTGGAAGCCGCGCTGGCCTACGCCATGGCGGGTGACACTGCGCGGGCGCAATCCATGGCAAAGGACTGAATCAGCGTTATCCGCTCGACACGCAGGCTCAGTCGCTGTGGTTGCCCGCGGTTCAGGCGCAGGTGGCGCTGAACCGCAAGGCTCCGGCGGAGGCCATCGAAGCCCTCCAACGTGCATTGCCGCCCATTGAGTACGGCGTGATCAAATTCATCGCTCAGATTTCCTGCCTGTATCCCACCTACATACGTGGGCAGGCGTACCTGGCGGCGGCACAGGGCAAGGAAGCGGCGGCCGAATTCCAGAAGATTCTCGACCACAGCGGCATGGTATGGAATTGCTGGACAGGTGCGCTGGCGCGGCTGGGCGTGGCCCGCGCGAACGCTTTGCAGGCGAAGAACTCGACGGGCGCGGACTCCGACGCGGCGCGCGTTCGTGCGCTGGCCGCATACAAGGACTTCCTGACGCTGTGGAAAGATGCCGATCCGGACGTTCCCATCTACAAGCAGGCCAAGGCGGAGTACGCGAAGCTGGAGTAGCTCTGCGACAGCTGCACCCGGGCGCATCACCGGCGCTCAGAGGATCTGTTCAATCGGCGCATACATGTTCAGATGAACTGAGCCGTTTAGTTCGTCCGGTCTTTAAACTGGGTAACTCCCAGTTTGTCGGCAATACGGAAGTTTCGCCCCGGCTTCCGGAAACTTCTGTATTGCCGGTTAACCGTCCGGAACGCCGCCTTGATGAGTGAATTGGCGATTTGTCATCAGCCGAGAATCGCCCTTGGTGGCAATATCGGGCGTTAAAGGACCCCAACCGAAGCTTTGCCTATGGAGGGGAGCGAGAGGGCGCGGCACCTTTGCTCGGCCCATGATCAGGCAGCTGCGTTCCGTCCTCCGGTACCCGCATGAAGAGGGCGCCCCCGATGCCACTGAAGTCGACAAACTCGAGACTGCCGGGGACGCCATGATCGAAGGTCAGCTCAACCTCCTGGTTCGTGAGATAGAACTTCGATAGGGTCTCAGCAAACATGCGTGCGGGGTCACCCTCCGAGCCTTCGTTCTTGACGTAAAGATGACCATCCGCATAGGTCACTACGATGAACACAGGATGTTCTGCATCGGTCGAACGATACTTGCCGGCATACGCGCGAAGGGTCTTTCCCGGCACGGTTACCTCCTTTCCCTCCGAGGGAAGGATGGCGTCATCTCTTATGGCAAGATGCACGAGCTCGGTGTCGAGGGCAAGGGTGCCTGGAGTGGTGTGATTGCCTTCGCCGACGAGATTGGACAGTACAACAACAGTCGTTTTTGTATGCGGAATGTAATCGAGGAAGGAGAAAAACCCGTCAACGGCGCCGTTGTGGCAGATGTCGAGAGCGCCATCTTCGGTGTCAATTTGGAGACCGTACCCGTAGTCGTCAAGAAACGGCGTTGTCATCTCGGTCAGCGAGGCAGAGGATAGCACTTTGCCGTCGTGCAGAGCTTCGGTCCAGCGAATCAGGTCACGCGCTGACGAATCAAGATTTCCTGCGCCGATGAGGGTGGAGAGGGCGTAGCTTTCGACACCGACTGGGCCATGCACGGATGGGCGGTAGCCAACGGCATTGTCGGGGCCAAGGTGGGAGTTGGTGTCACAGCCGGTTTCAGTGAGCTGCAGCGGACTGAAGATGCGCTCCTGAATGAACTGGCAGTATGGCTCATCACTGGCCTTCTCGATGACGCGACCGAGGAGGATGAAATTGATATTCGCGTATTCGTTTTTAGTGCCGGGCTGAAACTCAAGAGCTTTTTCCGGTATTCCTTTCATCAGTTCTTCCGGAGTGCGCAGGGAGTTCTTGGCCACGAGACCGAAGTCTACATCGGGAATGCCGGAGGTGTGGTTGAGGAGATTGCGCAGCGTGATCTTACTCCACGCGCCGGGGGAGTTCGGGTAGAAGCGGCCGATGGGGTCACTTGTCTTCAGCTTTCCATCCTGCTGGAGCAGTAGGATGGCTGCCGCGGTGAATTGCTTGGTAAGAGAGCCTATGCGGAAGCGCGTGTCCAGTGTGAAGGAAATCTTCGATTCGAGATTGGCGTATCCATATCCATGCTGAAAGACGATCTGGTTATCCCTGGCGACAGCCACCATTCCCATAAAGCCGTCGCGATTCTGGTAAAAGCTTGCAGCTCGCTCCATGCGCGTGGCCATACGTGGTGCTGCTTGCGCTGTCGCAGGTGGGATCGCCAAGATAAAGGAGATGGCTAAGGTTAAAAGCACGTACCTCATTGAGTTGCTCCCCGAGAGCCGGAGTTGGATTTAGTATGGCCGATTCACAGGACTGAGAGTAGGGCACCCTTTCAAATTCTGCCGGTCGTGAGAAGGGGAGCTGGAACGAATTCCACACACGTCACCGGTTAAACATCATTCTTGGAAAGCTCCGCGATTGCTGAATCTCCGGCAGATTCATTTCCCCAACTGGCGATAACAGGACTTAGCACTCATTTGATGGGTTCTGGACGGTTAGTCGGCTATACGGACATTTCAACTCGAAACTTCCGTATTGCCGGTGATTCGGGCAAAACAAAAGAAACAATTGGCAGATAAACATCGGGACGTGGCAGCGACCAGGATTGACCGATGTCCACGCCTGCGCACGGGTGTATGCTGCTCTGTGTAGTTGGAGGACTATCCATGAAGGAAAGTGCCAACAAGGATTGCGTCCAACGCCACTTTGAGGAGCTTTGGAATCACGGAGAAATCGAAAAGATCGACGAGTTCTTTTCCCAGGACTTTACCAATTTCGGCGTTCGATATTCCGATGTGCGCGGCATCATTCAGCACATCGTCCGCACATGGCGCCAGGCCTTTCCTGATTTGGTGTTTCAAATCGACGCACTCGTTGGAGAGGGCGACACGATCATGTGCGAGGTGACTCTGTCGGGCACTCACCTGGGCGACTTTCTGACGATTCCTCCGCTGCAGGGGCCGACGCTTGCTCCAAGGGAGAAGATTCACGGTCAAGCACATTCATCGCTTCCGGCTGAAGGAGTCGAAGATTGTCGAGCATTTCGCGGTTCGCGACGACTTAGGCATGTTCCAGCAGCTAGGGCATCTCGGTGCCCTCGTCCAATAACCTCGTCCTGTTATAAGTTCGAACCGGGAGTGCGTGCCTAGCGAACTGCAATGTATTACAGGCAGGAGTGTGCCCGCCGGTCGAAATCCGCTTTTCAACTGCAGATTTCGCGTTCCTGGCGGGTCGTCGGCAATGCGGACATTTCGACCCGGGTTCCACGAAACTTCCGGAAGCCGGTCACTCGCCCGCAATCCACGAAAACGTCTTTCAGCGGGCCCGAAAACCTCTCATTGAGGGCCTCGGCGATAGTGCGCAAATCGAGCTTAGGCCTGCTGCATCACCCAGAACAGCAGGCCCATTGCGTGGCAAGGTCACTTACCATAACCCTTAAGATCATCTCGGCTTCCGGTAGCCCCACTGCAAGAATCTACGGACAGGTTCCGGAAGGGGAACCGGTGTGCTTATGCCGGCGCTGAAGTTCACAGGCGGGACCGAGCCATCCATACACCGATTTGGAATGGCCCGGTAGGTGTGAATGTCTCCGGTGGCTTTGTCCACGCCCCATCCCGCAATTTCTCCATGGTTGTTAATAGCTTCCGCCCAGATCAAGTACATCGTTGAATCGGAAGGAACCTGTGTGTTCAGATCGACTGGAGCCCCGTTGTGCCAGTAGACGGGACGGGGATTTCCGGAGGAATCAATCGAAACACCGACAATCTCTCCGTCGTCGTTGATGGCCAGCGCTGCACTTGCCACGTCGCCAGGAAGAGTTCCGAGATCAACCATGCCCCGCTTCTCGGTCCAGAGGAAGCCGTCGGTTTTATAGAACGGTGTGCTGTCGCTCTGCAAAGAGGATGCGCCGACTACCTGCCCCCGATTGTCGATGCCGATGGCAGCATTGATGACGGCGGCGCCCAGATTTCCGAGGTTATGAACAGCCCCATCTCTATCCCACAGTACGGCATGGGGACCAAAGGTCAGCGGAGGGATCGCCGTATTGCTGCACAGACCCGAAGACCCTACAGCCTCCCCGTAGTCATTCATCCACAGCGCCACGCTCACCGTGTCGTTCTTGAGTGGCTGAAGGCGGCGGTGCTCATGAAGTTCTGGTCCCCAGATAACGCCTTCGAAGCGAAGTTTCTGAGCAGGAATGAGTGAACCGCAGGATTCATCCATCACATCCGTCTCTGCGAGTCCGGCAATCTGACCAAAGCTATTCAGATTTCCAACTGTGCTGTTGTTTCCGCCGAGTGCCGGCAGGTTAATGAATTTGCCCCATTGCCACACAGCAGCAGTACACACTCGATGTGTGCCGTATGCGCAGAAGTCTTCGCCATTAGGGTCATAGTCAGTGATTTCCTTCTGGATTGAAACTCGCCCGAGAGAATTGATGCCGAATGCGGACGCGTTTAGCCCTCCATCTCCCGACCAATCCAGATCGATGATGTGGTCCGCGACCCAGAGTACGGGGTGTTGGAACCCGTCAGGGGCAATCGAGTAGCCGGCGATAAGGCCGCTGTCACTCAACTGACCGGGTTGGCTGAAACTGGGACCCGGCAGGGCGCCGAGGTCTTTAACGACGTATCGTGGAGGTTTGCTTTGGGCCTGTAACACCCCACAAAACGAAACGAGGAGGAAGCTCATGTTGCTGAACAACGAGGCACGAAGTCTCATCGGGATCTCCTTTTTGGAGCCATAACCGAAGGTCATGGCATGTTTTTGTTCTGCAAGCGATCCAGCAACGATCCCAGACATATGAATAAAGAGCCATCAGCAGTCCTGGAGCGGTGTACACCGGCTGTTTCGAGCCACTCAGCAAAGGAGGCAGGTTCGCCTCCGCAAAATATGCAGGCCCGCTCCAGGGAGAGCATCTCCACCTCTCTTGCGCAAGAAGAACACCAACCGAGCCGAGCACTGGAACGGTAGAGAAGAAAGAACGATTCGCGGGTGATTTTGATCGTCGTTCGCTTCGTCATGGGTCTGCTTTCGCCGCGGAATTCGCTTTTACAGAACGTTCGCAGCATGAATCGAAGCCCGAAGAAAGTCCTTGTTAGCCGCATGGGAAATTCTTGGATTTTCTTGGAAGCACAGTGACGCTGTGTAGGATGAAGTGGTTACACTCTGGTGGGGCGACTTCTGGGCCGCTCTGGAATCGCCAAGTGGAAGATTCGAGCCCAACGAAGCACTCGCGCGGCGGAGGTACTGGACAATGTCCGGGGTCGCAAATCAGCCGAAAAGAGAACTATATGAATTCGGGCCGTTCCGCGTAGATGCCGAAAAAGAGCTCCTGTTGCGGTCAGGCGAGCCGATCGCTCTTACCCCAAAGGCGTTTCAAATTCTGCTTACATTGGTTCGTGGCGGCGGCGAACTGGTCACCAAAGACGAGATCATGAAGGCAGTCTGGCCCGACACCTTTGTCGAAGAGACAAACCTTACTCGCAACATCTTCAGTCTGCGGAAGGCATTGGGAGAATCGCCCGGGAATCAATACATCATTACTGTTTCCGGGAAGGGCTATCGACTCACCCAAAGTGTGCAACCGATCTCCCAGGACGAGATCAACATCATGGCCGCAACTCGATCGACGGTGGAATTACATATAGAGGAGGGCAAATCGAGGCGATGGATCAGTACTCTAATCCTTGGGATCGGTGTCCTGGCGGTCGCTCTTGTCGTGTTCTATGTTGCCCTTCGCCGTACACCTCATCTGAGCGGGAAAGATGCAGTCGTCATCGCAGAGTTTGCCAACTCAACCGGAGACCCAATCTTTGACGAGACCCTGAGGCAAGGCCTTGCCGTGCAACTCGAACAGTCTCCGTTCTTGCAGGTTGTTTCCGACGGACGAGTCCAGCACACGCTTCAACTCATGAGTCGAGCGTCAAATGAGCGGTTTACGGCAGCTACTGCCAGAGAGGTATGTGAAAGGATCGGGGCCACGGCTTTGCTCGAAGGCTCGATTGCAAATCTGGGCCAGCAATATGTACTTGGCCTGAAAGCTACCCGTTGCGATACGGGAGACCTGCTTGACGTGGAGCAGGCAACTGCCACGAGCAAGGAACATGTTCTGGATGCTCTAAGCCAGATGGCGAGCCTCTTCCGGCACCGGGTCGGCGAGTCACTGACCACCATGCAGATGCATGACAAGCCGCTCGAAGAGGCAACTACCTCCTCTCTCGACGCGCTGAAAGCGTACAGTCTGGGAAACCAGGCTGCGCTAAGCGAAAGCCTTGTCGCGGGGGTGCCATTCCTGAAGCGTGCGATCGAGCTTGATCCAACGTTCGCCCTTGCTCATGCCAATCTCGCACTCAATTATGCGGATTCAGGACAATCGAGGCCGGCGTTCGAGAGCGCCAGAAGGGCTTATGAGCTTCGGGACCGGGTTAGTGACCGCGAGAAGTTTTTCATCTCTGTGATTTTCGACCGAATCGTCACAGGAGACCTTGAGCGGGCGCGGCAAACCTGCTTGCTGTGGGCCCGAACCTACCCGCGTGACGCGGTGCCCCATTCGCTGTCCTCCGGGGGAATCCTTCAAGGCGTCGGCGACTTCGAAGGCTCGATCAAAGAAGCTAAGACGGCCATCGCCATGGATCCGGATCTCGGCCCGGCCTACGAGAATCTGGCATACAGCTATTTTGCTCTGGGACGCACGGGAGAAGCAGAAGAGATCATCCAGCAAGCATCGGGGCGCGGCCTTGACGCGCCGGAAATGCTCTTCCTTAGCTATTCGATCGCATTCCTCAAAAATGACACAGATGGTATGAGCCGTGTGGTCGCGCTCGCGCAGGGCAAGCCTTGGGCCGAGGACTGGCTTACCCAGGCGCAGGCCCTCACCGCGGCTGATGCCGGCCAACTGGAGCTCGGTCGGAAGTTTTCGAAGAGAGCCACCGAGCTCGCGCTTCGAGCCGGTCAGCCTGACCGCGCTGCGGGCTATGAAGCCTCTTTCGCGGTATACGAAGCTTTTATTGGCTATCCGAAGCAAGCGAGAGGCCGCGCGGCTGAGGCACTCAGGCTCTCGAGAGGACGTGACGTTGAATACGCGACAGGTATGGTGTTTGGAACGGTCGGTGATCTCTCCCAGGCAGAGGAGCTATTGAAAGATTTGCAATTCCGTTTTCCTGAGGATACGGTGGTCAATCGGTTTTATCTGCCCGTGTTACGATCCGTGATCGCTATGAAAAACAGGGTTCCACAAGCAGCTATTGATGCCTTGCAAGTCGCGCTTTCGCATGAAATGGCGCTGGTGGGAGATGGGTCTGCAGTGTTGGGCAATGTACATTCAGCTTACGTGCGAGGGGAAGCTTTTTTAGCATTAGATCGTGCACCGGAAGGGCTATCGGAGTTCCAGAAGCTTCTCGATCACCCAGGATTCTGCTTCAATGACCCACTGAGAACACTCGCGCAGCTGCAAATTGGACGCGGATACGCTTTACTGGGAGATCGAATCAAAGCTCGGTCTGCCTACGAAGCATTCTTTAGGAGATGGGAACATTCTGAACCGGACATCCCGATTTTGACTTCGGCCAGATCGGAATACAACGCAATTCAATGAATCAGGCCCATTGTGCGCAAGGGCCGCAATTCCTTACACGATTCCACGCGATCTGTCGGTTGGTGCTAACAGCCACAGCCCGAGTCACTCTTCGACCTAAATAACTTCCAGTTTCTTGAGTTCAGGTAGGATCGTCGGCAACTCGGAAGTGACGCGGTTTTGGAGCTACTTCCTGGTTGCCGGTCATACGCCCGCGTTCAGCACGTTCGTTCGAGAACGGGTCATTGCTGTGGCTCGACAATATGAGACGCGCTAGCAATGCACGCGGCTTGCATATGGCCTTGAATAGGTGGTTCCAAAGGGCAGACTTCAAAATCCCCGTAAACGGTCCATCCGCCTACAGTGGGAATACCTTTGGGAAGCTTGAAATGCAATTCGGGCGCTTCATTGTCAAGGGTCTCACTGTCATGGGTCAAGCCATATCGGTTGCTATAGACGCCGTATACGTGATGGGTTCCGATGTGCCAAAGCCTAGTCGATGGCGTGCCGTTTCCCGCCGCGAGCCTTCCGTGAATTTGAACGCACCTTTGTGCGATCTCAGGCGTCTTGCAGGGTTCTTGACGATAATCCTTAGCGGCCATTGCCCGACTGGAAGAGAGAAGAACGAGGATAGCCATGACTCGAAACATGTTCGACACTGTACACCAAGGTCCGAATTTTAAGGCGTATTGTCGGCGATACGGCAGTTTGGCCGGGTGGGCCGTCGCGCCGAAAGTTCCGGTTTGCCGGTAAACCGACCGGAACTACGGATTGATTGACAGCAGGGAGTTTTGTCCTTCTCCGTTCTGCCAAGGTCACGATTCGCTTTCCGCCGATTCTCTGGTCACTGCACCTTCACACTCACCGTCGCCATGTTATTGGCCAGATTCGGATCAGGCGTGTCCGCAAGGGTGGCTGCACTCTCGGTGATAACAGTCCCCGAAGGCGCCGTCACCTTGACCGTCAGACGCACCGTCCACGTCGTGTTGGGAGCCATGCCGTCACCCTCGTGGCAGACAATCTTCCTGTCCCCTCGTATGGCGGATGCGTGCACGTGCCCAGTCCCGGCGTGCCCGAGATGCGAATATAGTCGAAGGTTGTTCCTGCCGGCACTTGCGTGTTCAGCACTTCGAAAGGGGCGTCGCTCGGGCCCAGATCCATACCGGGAAGGCATAAGTGAGCAGGTCGCCCTGATGGACCGTCGTCGTAGATGGCCTTATCCGCAGGAAGAGATCCGCATTGCCCAGCACGAAGGCGTAAGTATCAACAATTCCAGTTTTGAAATCTTGACCGCTGACGTAAACCACCCCATTCGCAATGGTGGGCGAGGAACTCTGGCCGGTGAAGAGAGAACTCCACAGGCTGGCACCGGTGCCGGCGTCCAGCGCAACTATACTGCCAACGTCCTGGGGGAAGTTTGTAGAGCCGATATAAACCACCCGTTCGCCACTGCAGGAGAGGAATACGTCTCAAAAATCTCACGGATCCACAGCACGGCGCCAGTGTTGGCGTTCAGGGCATACACGTTGCTGTCTAGGGTTTCGACATAGACCACACCATTCGCTACTGCGGCGAGAATTGCGACAACCTTGTAATAACAGCATTCCACAGTTTGGCTCCGGTGCTGGCGTTCAGTGCATACACGCCTCCGAGGATGACGCCGATATAAACCACCCCGTTCGCTACCACGGGCGGGGATAGATCGGTGCCTTGATTGGCTCCCGTGTTAAAGCTCCACAGCTTGGCGCCGGTGCTGGCGTTCAGCGCATAGACAGTGCCATCGTCAGAGCCGATATAAACTACCCCATTCACCACGGCGGGCGAGGCATCTATAACGAATCCGGTGGCGTATTTCCACAGCAGAGCACCGGTACTGGCGTTCAAAGCATACACATTGTGGTCGCCGGAGCCGATATAAACTACCCCATTCGTCACTGCAGGCGAGGAATCCACACCGGCTCCGGTTGCAAAGCTCCACAGCTTGGCGCCGGTGCTGGCATTCAGCGCATAGACGTTGAAATCATCAGAGCCGAAATAAACCGCCCCGTTCACGACGGCAGGCGAGGAGTTCACGTTTCCTCCTGTTTGAAAACTCCACAGCTTTGCGCCGGTGCTGGCGTTCAGTGCATACACATCGGCCCCACTGCCTAAATAAACCACCCCTTTCACCACCGCAGTTGAGGACGCGCCGCCCGTCGTACCGATGGTGGTCTTCCACTTTAAGGTCAGACTCCTGACAGTAACATTGTTAAGCACGGTCTCATCCGGATTCCAACGCTGCATGTTGTCTCTGAGAAATTGGGTCCAGTCCCCCGGTGAAGCTGTTGTGTTAGTGGTGGAGTTGGAAACATCGTCGGACGTCTGGGCTTGCGCAGACGGGTTAGCCGCAGTCAGCATCAGCCAGAACAGCGCGATCGTAAACGTCCAGCCCGAAATTCTGATAGAAGCGGTCTGCTTTCTGTTAACGAGAGATAGCGGGAATTTCATAGCGCAACCCTCCGGAAAATTCGTGCAATCGGTAGGGAGCGGAGACGGCGCGTGGGATGGAGGCGTTGGGTTCCGGCCTCCTGAGGAAATGAGCGAGGCGGCGTCGGCGTTCCGGTTAGGTACGCCCAACGCCGAGCACTCTACTCCTTACAAGCCTCGTAAACAAGAATATTCGCACAAAGACGAGGACGGAGACATAGTAGCGCGCGCTCCGCTATTCCTCCGTCGTTCCAGCGAGAACTGCTTTTCCGGAACTTTCACTGCACCGTGAGGCTCATCGTCGCCGTGTTATTGGCCAGGTTGGGATCAGGCGTATGCGCCATGGTGGCTGCGTTCTCCGTGATGGTCGTGCCCGACGGAGCCGTCACCTTTACGGTCAGGCGCACCGTCCACGTTGTGTTCGGAGCCATGCCGTCACCCTCGTGACAGATAATCTGCCCCGTTCCCCCATATGGCGGATGCGTGCACGTGCCCAGTCCCGGCGTGCCGGAGATGCGGATGTAGTCGAAGGTTGTGCCCTCTGGCACCTGCGTCATCAACACCTCATGCTCGGCAACGTCCGGACCAAGGTCCCACACCGGGAAAGCAAAGGTGAGCAGATCGCCCTGATGGACCGTCGTCGTAGTGGGTCTTATCCGCAGGAACAGATCGGCGCTGGCAAAACCCGGCGCGAAGGCATAAGTATTGCCATCTCCGAATCCGGAACGGATGTAAACGACGCCATTCACAATGGTAGGTGAGGAAATGTCATGTCCGCCTATTGCGTAGCTCCACAACTTGGCGACGGTGGTGGCGTTCAACGCATACAAGCTGCCATCGTCGCTGGCGGCATATACTATCCCATTCGCCACGGCGGGTGAGGAAAATAAAAAGCCACCTACAACGACGGTATAGCTCCACAGCTTGGCGCCGGTGCTGGCGTTCAACGCGTACAGGGTTCCCGTAGTGTCATTCGTAGCGTTTGTTGAACCGACATAGACGACCCCATTTGCCACGCTCGGTGAGACCCCGGAGAAAGTGCCGACGTCATAACTCCATAACAGGGCACCAGCGCTGGCGTTCAACGCATACAGGTTGCCATCCATGGAGCCGATATAGACCACCCCATTCACCACGGCGGGCGAGGATTCTACACCGCCGCCGGTGGTAAAGCTCCACAGCTTGGCGCCGGTGCTCGCGTTCAGTGCATACACGTTGAAGCCCGAGCCGACATAAACCACTCCATTCGCCACTGCGGGCGAGGAATCTACACCGCCGCCGGTGGTAAAGCTCCACAGCTTGGCGCCAGTGCTCGCGTTCAGTGCATACACGTTGGAGTCGCCCGAGCCGACATAAACCACGCCATTCGCTACCGCGGGCGAGGATTGCACAACATCTCCGGTGGTAAAGCTCCAGCTTGGCGCCGGTGCTCGCGTTCAGCGCATATACGTTACCGCCGCTTATATTACCGCCGCTGACATGGCCCCAGGCGCCGATATAAACCACCCCATTTACTACCGCGGGCGAGGATTCTAGACCGCCCCCGTAACCGCCGATGGGATTTTTCCATTTCAATCCAAGGCTCGCGGCATTGTTGACACCTATTGCTGTCTCAAACGGGTTCCAGCGCTGCATATTGTCCCGGTGAAACTCGGTCCAGTCCGCGGGTGAGGGAGTGGTGACCGTGCTGGAGTTCGAGACATCATCGGATGTCTGACCGTACGCAGATCTGTTGGGCTGCGACCAGCATCAGCCACAGCGGCACAATTGTGAACAACCAGCTTACAATCCTGAAAGAAGCAGTCCGCTTCCTGTGAACAACGCAGATCGGGAATTTCATGGCGAAAGTCTCCAGAGAGTTCGGGTGCCAGCAGGGAACGGGGACGGCGCGGCGGATGGAGGCGTTGCTTCTGGCCTCACGGGGGAGTGAGCAGAGCGGACGTCGGCGTTCCGGTTCGGTACGCCTAACGCCGAGCACTCTACTCCTTACAGGTGCAGGAAACAAGAGCCTTCGCACATCGACGAGGGCGGAGACATGGTAGTATGCACTCCGTTATGTCTCCGCCATTCCAGCGAGAACTACTTTTCCTGTACTTTCATTGCACCTTGATGCTTGCTGTGGCCATGTTATTGGCTAGATTGGGATCAGGCGTATCCGCCATGGTGGCTGCGTTTGCCGTTATCGTCGAACCTGCCGCCGCCGTCACCTTGACCGTCAGGCGTACTGTCCACGTCGTGTTCGGAGCCATGCCGTCGCCCTCGTGACAGATGATCTGCCCCGTTCCTCCATAGGGCGGATGGGTGCAGGTGCCCAGTCCCGGCGTGCCGGAAATGCGGATGTAGTCGAAGGTTGTGCCCTCTGGCACCTGCGTCATCAACACCTCATGCTCGGCAACGTCCGGACCAAGGTCCCACACCGGGAAAGCATAAGTAATCAGGTCACCCTGGTGAACCGTCGTTGCAGACGGCCGGATACGCAGGAAGAGATCGGCTCCCACAGAAAAGGCATATATATTATCCCCGCCGGATGGCACGTTAGTACGGATGTAAAGCACCCCATCCACTACGGCGGGCGACGAAAAGAACTTTGGTGTTCCTGTGCTATAGCTCCACAGCTTAACGCCAGTGCTTGCATTCAGAGCATACACAGTGCCGTCGTCCGCCCCGATGTAGACCACCCCATTCGCCACCGCCGGCGAGGAACTCACACCATCTCTAGTGAAATAGCTCCACACCTTGGCCCCAGTGCTGGCGTTCAAGGCATATAAGTTACCGTCGTCGGAGCCGACATAAACCACCCCATCCGCCACGGCGGCCGAGGAAAACACAAAGCCTCCGGTGGTGTAGCTCCACAGCAGGGCACCGGTGCTGGCGTTCAACGCCAAGACGTCGCCTGCGAAGGGGCCGCGGACCGTCCCCATATAGACCACCCCATTCGCCACAGCAGGGTCCGACGAAAACCCGGCGATAGCGACCCCGCCGATAGCGTTAACACTCCACAGTTTGGCGCCGGTGCTGGCGTCCAGCGCGTATAAAGCGTCGGAGCCCACATAGACCACCCCATTCACCACTGCGGGCGAGGATCCGACGGAGTCGTTGGTGGTATAGCTCCACAGCTTGGCGCCGCTTGTAGCGTTGAGTGCATACACATTGCGGTCGTTGGAACCGAAATACACCACCCCATTCGCCACCGCGGGCGAGGACTCTATCCCGTGGAAAGGTGAGACCGCTGTGGTATAGCTCCACAGCCTAGCACCGGTGTTGGCGTTGAGCGCATACAGGGTGCCATCGTCTGAGCCGATATAAACCACCCCATTCGCCACGGCAGGCGAGGAGTAGACCGGTTGACCAGTCGTAAAGCTCCACAGTTTGGTACCGGTGCTGGCGTCCAGCGCATATACATTGCCATCGTCGGCGCCGAAGTAAACCATCCCATTCGCCACGGCGGGCGAGGACTCAATCACACCTACAGAACCGGTGAAGCCGCCCTCGGAGTTCTTCCACTTAGGCTTCAGGCCGCCAACATTATTGACGCCTAGCACCGTCTCATACGGATTCCAGCGCCGCATGTTGTCGCGGTGGAACTGGGTCCAATCCGCAGGTGAAGAGGCTGCGCTTGTGCTGGAGTTAGAAACATGGTCCGGCGTCTGCGCATACGCGGGTATATTGGCTGCAGCCAGCACCAGGCACAGCGGCGCAATCGTGAGCATCAAGCTCGCAATTCTGAAAGAAGTCTGCTTTCTGTGAGTGATCGTGGACTTCATAGCGAAGCCTCCAGAGAATTCTGGTATTGGCGAGGGAGCGGGGACGGCGCGTGGGATGGAGGCGTTGGGTTCCGGCCTCGTGGGGAGGTGAGCAAGGCGGCGTCGGCGTTCCGGGGTTCGGCACGCCCAACGGGGAGCATTCTACTCTTCGCGAGTAAACCTCGCAGTGTTTTTGTTCTTGCCCCTCCCGTTCGATCCGGGATCGGTAAACGCCTAGCGTCGAGTAATGTCTGGTTGGTCGGCAATCCGTCCATTACTACTCAGTAATGTCAGGGTGGCCGGTAAGAACGAAGCCGCAGGCGCCGCGGTCGCTGCGGTAGTGGCTGTCGAGTAGTTTTTGGACCGGGATAGGGTGTGAGTCACAGGAGGTACACCACTGTGACTCGTCTTCGCAAGATGATGCTCGAGGAACTCGAGCGTCGCAACTATTCCGAGGGCACGACGCGGCGCTATCTGCGTTTCGTCGAGCGGTTCGCACAACACTTCGGCAAGTCGCCGGACAAGCTCGGTCCGGATCATCTGCGCAGCTACCAGGCCTTTCTGCTCAGGGAAAGAAAACTCTGCCCGGGAACCGTCGAGAACCACGTGGCCGCACTGCGATTCTTCTTCGTGCGCACGCTCCATCGTCATGAGTTCCGCGAGTACCTACCCTATCCCAAGGCTCGGAGGAAGCTGCCCAACATCCTCAGCCGGGAAGAAGTCACATGTCTGATCAACGCCAGCAGCAACCTGTTCGAGCGTACGCTGCTGATGGTTCTTTATGGCACAGGCATGCGCCGCGCCGAGATCGCGCGGCTGAAGATCGCCGACATCGACAGCCAACGCATGATTATCCACGTAGTCAACGGCAAGGGCCACAAGGACCGCGACCTGCCCCTCAGCCCGGCATTGCTCGAGACCCTGCGCGCCTATTGGCGATGGCTCAAGCCTCGCACCTACCTGTTCCCGTCACGACTGCATCGCGATCACGAACAGCCCGTCACCGACAAGATCGTATGGCTGGCGTGCACCAAGGCAGCGAAGAAGTCCGGCATTCGTAAGGCCGTTTCGCCGCACCTGGTTCGCCATGCCTGGGCCACACACTTGCTGGAAGCCGGTACTGACCTGCGTACCATTCAGCTTCTGCTCGGACATGAGGATCTGGAGGTGACAGCCCGGTATCTGCACCTGTCGGCGCAGCACCTGCAGCAGGTCGCCAACCCCATCGAAGAGCTGAAGCTCGCGAGCATCGACCAGAGTCGCCGCCTCTATCATCGTCCGCGCCCATGACGCGGCCGGCCCTCGAAGTGGCCGACATCGTCCGTCGTAAGGGCAAGCAGTTTCTGCAACGCTTCAAGGCCATTCTCAGCTATCAGCAGCTGAAGGCATCTCGGGCTGTGGAGCGCTGCCGCACCGCGGCTCTCGGCGGGCATAAGGACAAGTGTGTCGGCTGCCCGTACGAAGCACCCATCTCGTATAACTCCTGCAGATCGCGCTGCTGCCCGAAATGCCAGGCGCGGGCGCGCCGACTATGGCTCCAGACCCAGCAACGCGATCTGCTCAACACCAACTACTTTCACGTGGTCTTCACTGTGCCCCACGAACTGAACCCACTGGGACTGACTTCACGCAGGCTATTCCTCGATCTGCTGTTCGAGGCCAGCTCCCAGACCCTGCTTGAAGTGGCTGCCGATCCTAAACGGCTCGGTGCAGAGATCGGATTCCTCTCCATCCTGCACACGTGGAGTTCCAACCTGCTGCCCCATTACCATGTCCACGCGGTCGTTCCCGCCGGCGGACTGTCGGCTGATCATCAGCGCTGGATCCCGACCAGCCATCCGTTGTTTCTCCTGCCCGTTCCAACACTGCGCACCGTGTTCCGCGAAAAGTTCCTCTCCGGACTGCGACAGCTCTACCGCAAGGGCCTGCTCAACCTTAGAGGCCCTGCCGCCGCCTTCAGCAACCGTGCCTGGTTCGAGCAACTAATGGAGAAGCTCGGCAACAAGAGATGGTACGTCTATGCCAAGCCTCCCTTCGGCGGACCGGAACATGTCCTGCGCTACCTCGGCCGTTACACCCACCGCATGGCCATCAGCAATCACCGCCTCACCGCCTTCGACGGCGAGCGCGTCAGCTTCCGCTGGCGGGATTATGCCCACGGCGGCAAGCAGCGTGTCATGACGCTGGACGCCGTGAACTTCCTCGGCCGTTTCTTTCTTCACGTGCTGCCAAAAGGCTTCGTGCGCATCCGACGCTACGGCCTGCTGTCCAACCGCTTCCGCAAACAGCTGTTGCCTCTGGCACGCACACTCCTCGCCGCCCAGGGCCACGAACCTCTGCCTCTGCCGCCCCTGCCTGACTGCGATCTCTGGCACTGTCCCCGCTGCGGAAAAGCCATGCGCGTCGTCGAGCGCTTCACCCCCGCACAACTCTATTTCAAAGGCTTCGATTCCTCATGACCGGTTTGGCCAATCCGCGCCGCCGGCTTGCTCCTCGCACGCCTTCGCTGAAGTGTGCGCTCAGCCCGCAGAACGCCTTCAGCACCACCTCTAACGGCATCCCCAAAGCGCTTCAGCGCAGATCGCGCTTCCATCCGATGATCCGTCTCCATCATCACCGGCGAAAAAACGGCCCTCAAAATCATTCACCGAAATACCAAATGCTATTCAATATCCATAATCCCCACCAGGATCACCGCGACCGCGGCAAACACCTGCGGCTTCCTTCTTACCCTTAAATCGAAAACGCCTCGGAATGAATTCAGAGCCTTACTCCGAACTCGTCTCCGAGGCGTTTCCGATGTTAACTAGCGGTGACTCGCTCGGAACTCGACTTTTGGCTCGACGAGTGACTCAGCGATTATGCATGAATCCACTAGCATTCCGGGTGATATGCGCGTTTGCCAGTACTTAATTTGCACTCATGCAGGACAGTCGAGTCGAATTGGACGATTACCTCTTCAGAATCCTCGAATGAACGAGAAGTTTGTTGGGCGGCAAAGTGCAATTGCCAAAGACTGTTGTGAGGGCGCAGCTCATTCAACGCGCAAGGCCCGTACGGGGTCGATGGAGGCCGCGCGCCGCGCCGGAATGATGCCGGCAATGGCAGCCGCAAGCACCAGCACTCCAATGGCGATGGTCATGACCGGCACATTCACGCTGGTGATCTCATAAAGCTGCGACTTGACGTACCGCACGCAGAAGATTGCCACCGGGATGCCGATAGCGAGACCGGCGACGGCCTGCAGCATGGCTCCGCGCATGACCGTTCCGATGACGCGGCTGCGCGCCGCTCCCAGCGCCATGCGGATGCCGATCTCCGGCGTGCGGCGGACTACGGTATAGGCCGTGACGCCATAAAGACCGATGGCGGCGAGCAGAAGCGCCAGCAGGCCGAAGAGCGAAGTGAGGCGCGCGATGAGGCGCTCCTCGATGAAGCGGTCGTCAATCTGCTGCTGGAATGTCTGGAACTTCACGATGGTGAGGTTGGGGTTGATGCTCGCCAGGGTGTCGCCGACGATCTTTTCAAAGCCGGCGATGGGACGGGCGGTCTGGATGACCAGTGCGCCGGCGTACATGGATTGGTCTTTGTCGAGAGGGTTGTCGGGGTCGTTGGCGACTGCCAGCGCGCTGCGTGAGCGGCAGAAAGTACATGGCGTGGTTCTTCCAGTAGACGCTGGTATAGGTGGTGTCTTCCACCACGCCGACGATCTCATGCGCTCCATCCTGTGCCGGCTTGGCCGGACCGGAAAAGCCAAAGCGATGACCGATGGGATTGCGGTTGCCGAAGAACTGCTTGACGAACTCCTGGTTGACGACGGCGACGGGCGGCGCATTCAGCGTGTCCTGCGACTGTGAAGCCGCGGCCCATGACGACGTGCGTGCCGACGGAGTCGAAGTACTCCGGGGTGCCTTTCACCCAGGATGCGCCTTTATTCAGGTCCGGCTCGCCCTGAACCTTTACGCCAGATCCCCAATTGTTCTGCTCCATCGGCGTGTAGGTGGCGAGGCCGACTTTGAGAACGCCGGGAATGGCGTGGAAGCGGTCTACGATGGTCTGGTAGAGGGGCTCAACCTCTGTGTTCTTGTAGCCGGCCGCTTGCGGATTGATGTGGGCGATATAGCGGTTCGTTGCATCCAGTTTCATGTCCACGTTCTCGGCCTTGTTGAGGCTCTGCGCAAAGAGGCCCGCGGCAACGAGCAGCACGAGGGAGAGCGCAGCCTGCAGGACAACAAGCGCGCGCTGCAGGAAGGATGCTCCGTGAGCGGTTGTACGCGCGTTGGAGCGCAGCGCTTCGGCGGGCTGCGTGCGCGCGGCCATCATCGCTGGCGCAAGGCCAAAGAGGATGCCCGTAACGAGCGAAAGCGCAAAGGCAAAGCCGATGACCAGCAGCGAAGGCGAGGCATTGACCGGCATGTTGTGCTGGTTTGGGAAGGCGAGCGCCAGCAGCGCGTGTGCTCCGAGATAGGAGACCGCGAGCCCGAGCAGGCCGCCCATGCCGGAGAGAAGAATGCTTTCTGTGAGCAACTGGCGGACGATGCGGCTGCGTTGCGCGCCAAGTGCCGAGCGAATCGACAGTTCAGCCTTGCGGCTCATGCCGCGAACGAGCAGAAGGTTGGCGATATTGGCGCAGGCGACGAGAAGCACGAGCGCGGCGATCCATTGCAGTAGCTTCAGGTGGTCCTTGTAGCCGTCCTGCATGTTCTGGATGCCTCCCCCTCCGGGAGTAAGCACCACGTGGGTGCGGGGAAGAACTTTCTGGGCGCGCTGATCGGTAAATGTCTTGAGCGGCGCAAACTGCTGCTTGAGCAGCGCGCTGGCCTTGGCCTGCAGCGCAGGCAGGGAGGTTCCCGGCTTGATGCGACCGATGATGTAGGACCACTGGGTGTCGGGATCGTTGAAGTATGGCGCGCCGATGACCGTATCCATCGAATTCATGGGAAGGAAGTACTTAGGCGGATGGGTATCGATGCGGTCGCCATAGAAACCCTTTGGAGCTACGCCGATGATGGTAGCCGGCTTGGTGTTGATGTAAAACGCGCTTCCAACCACGCTCGGATCGCCTGCATAATCCTGCTGCCATGCGTCGTAGCTCATCACAGCAGTGATGGGTGCGCCTTTCTGGTCGTCGCCGTCTGCAAAGAGGCGGCCCGCTGCCGGCGAGAAGCCCGAAGACGCGGAAGTAATTGCCTGAGACGAAGGTCCCCATGACGGACTTCGCAACTGTCTGCGGTCCGGCGCGACGGACGGTAATGGGCCGCCATGCATAGCCGGACTCCATTGCGGCTAGCTCTTCGAACTCCGGCAGGCTCTTTTTGAACATGTAATAGGTGTCTGTAGAGAAGAGCGAGTAATCGCCACTATCATTCCATCCGCCATTGACGCAGCAGTCATCCTTGTCGCCAATGCGCACCAGGGTCTTGGGATCGACTACTGGCAGGTTATGCAGCAATATGGCGTTGACCAACGTAAAGATGGCCGAGTTAGCGCCGATGCCCAGAGCAAGCGTCAGCAATACGGTGATGGTAAAGCCTGGGGTCTTGCGCAGTTGGCGGAATGCATAAACCAAATCCTGTAGCAGAACTGTCATCGCCTAACCTCCGCACACGTTGGCTTGCACAGACAGAAAGCAATTCACGCCCTGAGGAAACTCTGTACGAGCGACCTTGAATCAAAAACAGTCCTGAAGCAGATATATACGAATATGTTCGTAGTCGTCAACGAAACGCTTCGTAGATTTATGTCCGCTCAGCAAAACTCGCTCGGCAATACCGTCGTCCGTCAATCTCGACTGGTCATCCAGCTCACGTTTTCGAGTTACAGCAGGTATCAATGAGCGCCTCGGCGATAACGCGCTCTTCCAGATTCGTCAGCGCCAAACTTCAGGATTGCCGACTTCTCTCACCGCCAGTCATCCATAGCGTACACATCGGCGCGGTTGAATCCGTTCCCGTACGGCCGGTGCATGGCGACACCCTGTGTCATGGCTTTATAGCCGTGGGCGAGCATCTGGGTGTATGCGTCTCTACGTGCTAGGTTCACACCGGCTTCAACATCGGCTCTGCGGGAGACAGCGAATCTGTCGATCGCGTCAAGAAGCAGGTCGAAACGGACATCGGCCGCGTTGCCTCCGCGCACCACGCCGAACTTCACATAGCATGTCTTCGCGCCGCCTTCCGATCCTGGGCCAGTCATACACACAGCAAATCCGTCGAGCTTCAAACGCGAGTCGATCATCACCACGTCGCCCACCCCTTGGGCCAGCACAGCATGAATCTCGTCGCTCAGATCGAGGCCGTTGTCGATCCGGTTCGTCAGCCGCGCGCAAGCACGGATCCCCTCTTCGCGCTGGCTCTTTTTCAAGGTCGACAGCAGAACGGGCATGCTGCCGTTTGAACCACGTGCGTTCGTCGCCGGTGCGTGCTGCATCAGCGCCGTCAAGTATCCGGGCCAGAAGCCGAATTTGTTGTAAAGGCCCACGTGCTTCGCGCTCTGCGCAAAGGTGAACAGACCGCTGCGCCGAAGTTTCCAACCGTCGAGAATCTTTACGGTGCCTTCCAAGAGCCGCTGCGCCACGCCATGATCCCAGAGTTCTGGCAGCACTGTCAGCGGCCCAAAGAATCCAAACGAACCCCAGCGCGTGATGACATTCGTGCCCACGAGCCGGCCATCGATGCGTGCTCCAAGAACCCTCGTGTTCGGGGCCCGCCATCGCGGCGTCATCAAGTCTCGATCTCCCATAAACTGCATGGGATCCGGTAAGTCGAGAAAGGTTCCAAAGGCGAGCCGCACAATGCGAACCGCCTCACCTAGCTCGCTCTCGCGCAGGGCGCTGATTCTGACTGCATCATTCTTCGACATGAGAAATCCGACTTCCCTGCCTGGCATACGCTGCGAAGATCAGGGACGCTGCGCTGTGGCGGCTAGATTGAAGTAAGCTCCAAGTAAATCATAGGAGCCCGGCTTCACAGCACACAATCAATTTGGAAACGCTTCACGAACTTGGCCGGTGCAGCTACGGGTTATCTACTCTTCTCCCTGAAGACGGGATCGGTGGTCGCGACCCAACGGCTGACCCGCCTGATCGTGGGCCTGCAACCGGATAACCGTAAGTTTCGATCTCCGTTGACGATTTCAGGCCTTACCGCGTTTCCAGCCTGAGCGAGTTCAAATTGATACTCGGCGATTTAGCGCCGATGCAGAATCACCAATTTTGGTCCTGAGAACTGACGTACTTTAAATCTGCTGAGTGGGCAAGGCTGCTCGCTGCGCTATACAAAACTCAAGTAGACAATCTACCTCCATTGCGAGTAGAGTGTCTACATCTATGAACGAAAGAAGACCAGTATAAGAACCGAATTGAGCTGCTGCAGGGAACACTCGACATGCTTATTCTTCAGACGCTGCAATGGGGACCGCAGCATGGATATGGCATTGTCCAGGCTTTGCGTTTGCGATCCGGAGACGTGCTTCAGGTGGAGACCGGATCACTGTATCCGGCTCTCCATCGATTGGAGCGTCAGGGCTGGGTGCAGTCTGAGTGGAAGCAGTCAGAGAGCAAGCAAAAAGCCCGATATTACCGAATCACGGCCAAGGGGAAAAAGCAGTTGGCCTCGGATCTGGGCCGATGGGAGCGGATTGTCGAAGCGATTGGGTCGGTAATGTACGTCAAGCCGGAGGAGAGTGAGTCATGAAGTGGTTCCCGAGCTTCGGTTTTCAGCGGCGCAAGCGCGAATTGCAGGAAGAGATTGATGCGCACCTGCAGATGGCGATTGCAGATCGAGTGGCGCGAGGCGAGACGGCAGAGACGGCGCGACAAGCGGCGGCGCGGGAATTTGGAAATATTCCTCTAGTGCAAGATGTGACGCGCGACATGTGGGGCCAACCCTGGCTTGAACAACTAGGCCGGGATGTCCGTTACGCGTTACGGCAACTGCGCAAGAGCCCCGGCTTCACGATCACCGCGACGGCGATGCTGGCTGTAGCTATTTGCGCCAACAGCACCGTATTCAGTTGGATCGACGGTACAATGTTGCGTCCGATTCCTGGCGCGCGGGACACGGGCGATCTTGTTAGCCTGCAGCGGGGGGAACGGAACTTCTCTCCGACTCCGCCCTTCTCGTATCTCGACTATCGCGATCTGCGCGAGCAGAACCACACCTTCGCCGGAATACTCGCATATCATCACGATTGGATCACGCTGACCGGCGGCGCACAGCCGGAGCGTGTCTATATTGCAAACGTATCGGCGAACTATTTCGATGTGCTCGGCATCAAGCCGTTGCTGGGGCGTTTCTTTCTGCCTGAAGAGGAGTCACGTGCAGTTCCCAACGTGGTCCTGGGTTACTCGCTCTGGAAGACGCGTTATGCCGAAGACCCGGCAATTGTGGGCAAGTCGATCGAGGTTGCCCGGCATCCTGTGACGGTGATCGGTGTGGCGCCGGAGGGGGTTGTCGGAGCAATGCCCGGAATCCGTGAAGATCTGTGGGTAACGCTCGACCCCCTCGGGACGGATGAGTGGCGGATGACGCATCGCAGTGGTGGTGCGGTCTGGCTGAACGTAATAGGAAGATTGCGGCCCGGCGTGAGCCGTGGCCAGGCAGCCCAGGATCTCGACACCCTGATGCACCATATTGTGACGGCGTATCCGGACCAGCATCTCGGCGATAACCGGATCACGCTCGATCCCATGTGGCGTTCGCCATTCGGCGCTAACGGATATATGGCGGCGACACTGCCCATTCTACTGGCCTTCGCCGGTTTGGTGCTGTTGCTGACCAGCGCGAACGTGGCTACGCTCACGCTCGTGCGGTTTGTATCCCGGCGGCGTGAACTTGCGATCCGGCAGTCGCTCGGGGCGAATCGTATTCAACTGGTGCGGCAGATGATGCTGGAGGGCGCTGTGCTTTCCATCGTCGCAGGAGTCGTGGCCCTTGGATTGACATCGTGGACATCGAAGACATTCGCATGGTTCTTTCCAGCGAATGCAATTCCCCTCGTACTGAACGGGAACATGGACCATAAGGTGGTGATTGGGATTGCAGTGTTCTCTCTATTGGCCGGTATGCTATGCGGCGCGCTCCCCGCCTGGCGTTCGTCTCACGCGCCGGCTATTGAGGTACTGAAGGCAGAGTCTGCAAGTATCTCCGGCGGCTCACGCAACCGGAAATTGCTCAGCGGGCTGGTGGTGGCGCAAATCGCGCTTTCACTTCCTCTGCTGTTGTGCTCCGGGCTACTTCTGCGAACACTGCGGAATCTCGCCGGCGCGAATCCCGGATTTGAGCAGGACCACATTCTCACTGCGTCCGTGGGGCTGAATATTGCCGGCTACAGCAACGATGAGACACAGTTGATCCGTCACAAGATACTTGACCGCGTGTCGGCATTGCCCGGCGTGAAGGTTGCGTCTCTTACGGACTGGATTCCGATGACCCTGAGCCACAAGGGCGAGGATGCGTATCCGGAAGGGTATGTGCCGCACCCCCATGAATCTTTGCAGGTGTACCATGCCGAGGTGTCCCCGCGGTATTTCGAATCCCTTAATATACCCATTTTGGAAGGACGCGAGTTTACACCGGATGACGATGAAAAGGCCCCGAGGGTACTCATCGTGGATCAGACCGCGGCGAGGCGCTACTGGCCAGGGCAGGATCCGCTGGGAAAGAGGCTCAGGGTGTGGGGCAGACTTTTCACGGTTGTCGGCGTTGCCAGGAATTCAACACATATTTTCGTGAATGAGTCACCGGAGCCTATGGTCTATATGAGCTTTTTCCAGGAGGGGTACGAGACTATCGTGCAGGTGAAGACCGAGGGAAATCCCCTCGACCTGGCGCCGGCGGTGGAGCAGGCCATTCATGGGATCGATTCGCGACTGCCGGTTTTCGATGTGCGTTCCATGCGGGAGTGTACCCAGATGGCGAGCAGTTTCGCGGTTATACAGAGCACCCTGGCAGGAATGTTCGCGCTGATCGGGCTGGTTCTTGCAGTAACGGGGATCTACGGAGTCGTGGCCTATCGAACCCAATTGCGGACCCACGAGTTCGGAATACGAATGGCTTTAGGTGCTTCCCGTGTCGATGTGCTGCGGCTCGTGCTGGTGCAGGGATTATGGCTCGCAGGCACTGGCCTGGCGCTGGGACTGGCGTTTGCGTTGGGACTCACACGTCTTATCGCCCGGCTGTTGTACGGAATCAGCGGCAACGATCCGGTCTCCGTCGTTTCCGTCGTCATGCTCCTGGGAGCAATGTCATTGCTGGCATGCTACCTTCCCGCACATCGAGCGATGCGCCGGAACCCTGTGACCGCAATTCGCGAATTGTAAGCTGCAGGTCAGATTCGACGCGAATTGCGTGAATTAATCTGGCTCTCTACATCCAGCGCCGTTACTTCGCGAGTCCGTAAGGGTCGAAGCTGGCAATGCCGGCCGAACAGATGTGATCTGGACCAACCCGGCGCCGAGCTGACGCGGCGTTGGGCCTGCAGGCGTCGGCACATCCGATAGCTTCGATAGAAGGTTTTGGTAGGCCGCCACGCCATCCTCGACCGCGGCCTGCTCCGCCTCGCCGAGCGGAATCTCCTGGAGCAATCGCAGCAGATGTGTCCTGCCCTCTTACTGAGTGTCGGCAAATGTGAACTGTCACGTTTGTCGAGCCGCTGGTGGCGCATCGACCATTGAGTGGCGCGATCCCCCGGTACCGGACGTATCACCGGCAAACCTGACATTTCGCCACGGCGCCCCGACAGACGGCAGGAAAGGTTCGGTTGGATGGCCAGCCACTCACGAGCCGATGACGGGTTAGACTCTTTCCGGAGTGTTATCGGAGGCGGAATCTTTCGGGGGTTTTCTCCCGATGCTACAAATCCAATCCCTTGTCGGGTTCCTCAATAACCCGAACATCCGAGTACCCGGCCGTCCTGAATAGTTCGCGATGCTCATCCGCACTCAGGAGCGTCATGCCCGCTAAGGGGAAATATTTTTCGGCAAGTTTTGCGGCCGCCGTCTTCGCTCCTTTATAAGCCTCCGCGATCAGGATGAGAGCGCCGCCGGGCTTCAGAACCCGGAAGACTTCGCGTGTGTCGGCGGCCAGGTCGGGCCAGAAGTAGAATGTTTCCACGGCCGTGACGAGATCAAACACGTCGTCAGGGAACGGCAACTGAGACACCGAGCCTTGCCGGATCTCGACCCGGCCTATATCGATCCAGCGCGCATTGGTTTTTTGGGATACGGCGACGCTCTCATCGGAATAATCGATGCCGCAGACCTGTCCCTGCGTGGCGATCGTCGCTAACTTACTCACCGTTCTCCCGCCACCGCAACCTACATCGAGAATCGTGCTGTGCGGCTCTATCGAAATTTTTGCCAAGCCCCAATCGGTCAATCTGGAATGCGACCAGTTCATTCTCCACAAGGTGAATCGCCCCATCCGTCCCGTCGGCTTTCGGCATTGATCGAATAGTGCGGTCTTGTCGGTCACGGTTGTTCTCCCTAATCTCCTAAATAGACAGACTGACGTTGAAAATGAGTTTGCCTGCCGCATCCCCGTGCGAATCTTCCACGCGCTGTTGCCTGAACATACACGAGATCGTACTGCTACAGCGATTACATGCGGGAGATTCTCACGGTCTGTCTCCAATTTGCAATTGCCGTCGAGTAACCGGCTGTCCTGACGTTTCGCCACAGGCGGACTAGACGGCCAGAAAGGTCCATATAGCTGACGAACCGGCGCAACTCCGCCAATGAGCGCTAAGCCCTGTGGCTTTTGAAAACTCCTTGCCACAAATTCACAGAAATTAGATTCCGTCGGATGCCATATAAACGATTTTCTTGGCTCACCTGGACATTTTTTATCCTCCATATTTGGCCTGATTTCTCATATGTCGCCTTTTTCAACAGCCACGCCTGTTATCGCTAAACGTCCTTGATGCGCAAGGAGCTTCGTGAAAGAGCGGCGAGTGAGCATGGGGTAAGGGGAAAGGAAAAAGGGAACTGCGGGGGTTGGTTTCGCGTACGAAGCTCCGAGGTGCTCGGTGCTCGCCATGCGCACTCTCTTTGCTGATCTGCAATATGCAATGCGGCAACTCCGCCGCTCTCCTGTCTTTGCGATTACGGCCGTTCTGACGCTCACGATGGCAATAGGCGCGAATGTGGTCGTGTTCGGAGTGATGAACGCGATTGTGCTGCATCCGCTGCCGGTGCCTGATTCCAGGCAGGTGTACTCGCTCACCAGCGGGACGACGGACACTTCCTTCTCGTATCCGGATTACGAAGACATTCGCGACAGTAACAAGGCGTTTTCGGATCTTGCGGTCGCGCGGATCGCTCTTTTCGCGCTCGCGCCTCCGGGACGCGATGGGATAGCCCAGCCGGTGTTCGGATATGAGGTCTCCGGCAATTATTTCCGCATGCTTGGCGTGCGGCCCGCGCTGGGAAGATTTTTCACGCCTGGGGAAGACACTAAGGTGAACGGCGAGCCGTACGTGGTTCTGAGCTACGACCAGTGGCGGACGCAGTTCGGCGGCGACCGCAACATTGTCGGGAAGACAGTGAAGATCAATAAGTATTCGTTTGTGGTGGTCGGGGTTGCGCCGCGGCACTTCAATGGGACGGAGCGGATCGTCTGGCCGGCGGTGTGGGTGCCGGTGCATGATGCTCCGGAGATTGAGGGATGGAACTGGCTCAGCGATCGTCGCGACCGCAACCAGTGGATTGTGGGGCGCGTGCGGCCGGGCGTGACTGCGGTTCAGGCGAATGCCGATCTGGCGAGAGTTGCCAGCCAGCTCGCGGGGCAAAATCCGGCTGACGACAAGGACATGCGGATACGCATTACGCCTGCCGGTATGTTCGCTGATGCGATTCCCGCGCGTGCCTTTCTTACCGGCATCATGCTAATGGCGCTGCTGGTGCTTTTTGCGGCCTGCGCCAATCTTGGCGGATTGTTTACTGCACGCATGACGGATCGTGCACGCGAACTGGGCATTCGCGTCGCAATTGGAGCGAGCCGCGCGAGGCTGTTGCGGCAGCTGGTGACTGAGTCCGTTTTTCTGGCGCTGATTGGAGGGGCTGCTGCGACCGTACTGGCGGCCGTTTTGCTGCATTTGTTGTCGGCGTGGCGTCCGGGTGCGAGCTTTAATTTTCCGGTGGAATTTCTGGTCGATCCGGGCCCGATGGTCTACCTGTTTGCTGTGTCGTTGGCGCTGTTCACGGGAATGCTGTTCGGCATTTTGCCGGCGCGGCAGGTGTGGCGCACCGATCCGAATCATGTCCTGAAGTCTGGGGCTGCGGGTGACATTGTTTCGCGCCGCATCAGCCTTCGCGATTTGCTACTGGTGGTGCAGTTGGCGTTGTGCTGTTTGCTGGTTACCTCATCGCTGGTGGCCGTTCGCGGGCTGGTGCGGACGATGGGGATGCCGCTTGGATTCCAGCCGGATCATGTGACCTTTGTCACGACGGACACGAATCTTGCGGGGTACAAGGATTCGGCTCCGGTGCAGCAGCGGCTGCTGGATGCCGTGAGGCGGATACCGGGAGTGGAGAGCGTCGGACTGGCGAGCACGACGCCGCTGTTTCAGAACCGGAGCACGACTTCGATTTATCCGCCGGGAGCGACGGACTTCAATACGGCCTCGCGGAAGTTTGAGGCATGCCTGTATTCGGTGAGTCCGGGATATTTCCAGACGGCGGGGACGCGTTTGCTGAGCGGCCGCGATTTTACGGCGCATGACGACGCCCATGCTCCAGGTGTCGCAATTGTGAACGAAGCGTTTGCGAAACAGCTTTTCGGGAGGGTGAATGCGGTGGGTAAGACGTATCCGACGGCTCCGGGAAAATTTACTCAGGTTATCGGGATTGTTGAAGACGGAAAATACGGGACGCTGACGGAAGACCCGACTCCGGCGGTGTTCCATTCAATCGTGCAGGAGCCGAACAGGAGTACGACGTTGCTGATTCGATCGCTGCGTCCCTCTTCAGAGATGATTCCGGCGGTAAGGCGCGCGATTGCCGGGGTCGATCCGGCGCTGCCGATCTTCAGCCTGGTTCCGTGGCGCGATTCTTTGGCGTTCGTGACTTTTCCCGCGCGCGCATCGACGGTTGCGCTGGGCGTGCTGGGTGCGCTGGCGATGATGCTGGCGATCACGGGTATTTTCGGCCTGGCGAGCTATACAGTTTCGCGGCGTATGCGCGAACTGGGCATTCGCGTGGCTCTGGGAGCGCAGAACCGGCACGTTCTGCGTGCAGCGCTGGGACGGGCGGTGCTGCTGCTGGGCATCGGATCAATTGCGGGACTCGCGCTGGGTTTTGCCGCGAGCCGCGTGCTCGCGGGCATTGTGCATGAAGCGACGGCGTCCGATCCGCTGGTGATTCTGGGAGTGGTTGCGACTATGGCTGGAATCGGACTGGTGTCGGCAGCGTGGCCGGCGCGGCGGGCGCTTTCAGCAGAGCCGGCAACGCTGTTGCGAGAAGACTGACGAAAAACTGGTTGGACCATAGACGATACAGAGAACACAGAGAAAACGCAGGTCCTTCGTCGCCTTATGGGAAGTGATGTGCTGGACAGTTAACCGGCAAACCGGAACCCTCGAACAAACGCACCTCGTTGAGGGAATCCGGATCCATCCTGACTAAGTCGGGTCGAAACCGAAGTGCAAGCGCTTTCCACAGCCGCCGGCGCTACCCTTGTGGGCATGCCAAGCTCTCGGCATTCGCCAACCGCAGCCCGTAATGAATATTCAACGGTCGATCAGGAGAATGCTTTCGGGGAAGGCGAGCCGTTCAGTTGGAAATTGTGAGTCCGAGATTCAACGCCTGGAAGGGCGGGGAAATGGAGCCGCCGGAATTGAATAGGCCATCCGCGAGGGGCCTTTGTCCGATCTAGCGCTCAAGGGTGCCAGCCCGTCGAGTGCTGTTATACGGCGGTTTGAGGTCACATACCGTCGTCGGAGATTCTCCATCTCTGCTTGTTTAGCCAGAGGTCAAGGTTTTCTCCAACGAAGGTACAACGAGAGAACATTCGGGTGTTCCCAGCGTTCCCGAAAGCTCTTTTTGTACCTCGTTGGTCCCGTGAACTCTCTGATTCCGCTATTCTTATCCCTCTGTCACGGCAGAGGTCGCGGGTTCGAGCCCCGTCGTCCCCGCCATACATTCCAAAAGACTTATGGGACGTATGGACCTAAAGTGGCAACGAAATCTGGGCACAATAAGGGCACAATAAGCCTCTTAACCTGCATTTTGAGCCTGTTTTTTTGAATCAGTTGTGCCCACAATCGCAGCTTTAGTGCCTTCACTCGAGACCATCATCTTTACAACCTTGCTCTGTGCGGCTCGCTTGTTCGAGTTCACCGCTTGCGTGTAAACATCGAGCGTTATTCTGCTGTTCGCGTGCCGTAAGAGCTCCTGAACCGTCTTGACGTCTTCTCCATTCGCCTTCAGCAAGGTGCCGAAGGAGTGACGGAAAGTATGCCAGCCGATCTTCTTGTGAATGCCATTTGCCTTCGCAACTGGCCTGATATGACGCTTCATGAGATTGTCGGGCCAATAGGGCTGCTTTCCCCTCATCGTCTCGCTGGCGAAGACGTAATCGTCATTCGACGAGTAAATACTCTGACGGCGCCAGCTGAGAAGATCCTCTGCCATATAGCTGTCCATAGGGACAGGTTTGGCGGAGGCTTCTGTCTTGCAGTTGCCAACGACCTGATGCCAAATCGAACGCGTTACGCGAAGCTCCAGGTTCTCAAAATCGACATCGCTCCAGCGAAGCGCTAACAATTCGCTGACCCGAAGTCCGGTTGCCGCGTCGAGAAGTGCCAACGTGCGCTCCCTGACAGCCAACTTACTGAGGAGCAATTGGAGTTCCCAAAGTTCAAGTACATCAGGCGCCTTCTCCCGTTTCGCGCTTTGGCGCACGAGCTTGATTGGGTTGCGCTCAACCCACTCGTAACGCATCGCGTGATGGAAGATTCCACTCATGAGGTTTCGGATCTTCGCTCTCGTCCCCTTTGCCCGCTTGATGCTGTCCAGCCATTCCTCAACCGCAACTGACTTGATCTGATCGATCCTGTGATCGCCCCAGCGAGGAACAATCCAGCAGTTGAGATAGCTTTCGTATCCAGCTCGCGTTGAAAACGACTTGCGTCCTTGCTTCTCGCCAGCCAGCTCCTTGAGTCGGTAGTGAGCGATCAGCTCGGCGATTGTCTTCGGTCCACCTTCTGCATGTGGGGTTTGTTGGTTTGCGTCGATGCGCAATGCATGAGCTGCTTTGAGGGCTGCTGCCTCAGTGGCGAGACTCTCGACCGTGCCGACGATGGCTTTTCGCTGTTTGCCACTTCCATCGGGTCCGACCTCTCGCCACCGAAATATCCAAACATCGGGGCCACTCTGCCGCTTTTCGCGTTGCACGCTTCCTTGCTGATACCGTGTTCGCCTTGACATGAATACTCCTTGTTAAGGCGCAACGGATGGCTGTCTTAAGCGTACCGCTGCGCGGGGCAGAGGTCGAGCGTGTTCCTCTGGGGTTCTTGTTTCAGGGGGGGCAGATCAATTGCGCGCGGGTTGTCGGTCGCAATTGCGACGTAATTCAGGGGGAAGACAACTGCTAGTGGCTGCTTTCAGGGATCGAAACTTAGCTCGCGCGTTCCTGCCGATCCAGCCACGCATTCAAGTCGGAGGCGCGGAAACGCCACATTTTTCCTACATGGGAGCCGTGAATCTCTCCACGTCTTGCCAACTTTTGTAGGGTCTTGTGATGAATGTCTAAGAGCTGTGCGGCCTGATGGCTGTTGAGCAGAGGTTCAAAATCAGGAATGCCGAATGAATGATTGTCGACTGAGCGAGGGGGAAATTTTGCGACCACCTGTGCCATTAGCGACCTCCTTTTCCAGAGAGTGCCCCAAAATTCCACAGGCGTCCAAGACCTTTTTCGTCAAGACTGATGCTCGACAGGCATCAGGAAGGTGCATTCCGTAACGCACCGGAATCTTGGGGAAGAACCAGGTGCGCGAGAAGGGCTATCGTTCTCTGCAAATTCGCAAATCCACGCTCGCTGCGCTCGAATCCACTGCAGCTCGACTCTCGGTAAGTGCATTGGCGATTTGGCACTCGTCCAGAAGCATCGCCGCCGAGAAGTGCGTTAGATTTACTTGCCAAGAATCAGGGGCACATAGCTTCGGGCGTCTTCCAGCAATTCCTCGCGAGTGATACCAACCTTGGCGCGAAGCTGCAAACCCTGCAGCAAGTCAACGAGCAAACGTCCTCGCACCTTGGCAGAGGGTGTGCGAGTCAGGCGTCCCGCCTTTATCTCCTGCTCGAAACGTTTCGCGAAAATATCAGCGGATGCGGTAAGGCCTTTCGCGAGCCAGGAACGGATCTCCGTTACACGCTCCGACTGTCCCAGCGCAGCGGCGGCCATCATGCAGCCGCCGCGAGCGTCGCCAGTAGCGGTGTTGACGGTAGCCTCGCAAAAGGCGGTCACGGCCTTGTGGATGTCCGGCTCCGCTTGAAATGCTGACATTTTGGGAGCTCCATACATCAGCGCATAGCGCTCGACCGCCCTGAGCAGCAGCGTGGACTTGTCTCCGAAGGCTCGGTATAGCGCGGGTTTGGTGACGTTCACGGCGCGCGCGATCCGATCCACGTCGACTCCTTCATACCCATGCTCCCAAAACATCTCAACCGCACGGTCGAGTGCTTCTTCGGGGATAAAGCCTTTGGGACGTCCTGGGGGGCGCTTCGCAACAATAGTTACCATAGCGTACGAATCTCCTTGCATTGCATCTGTTGGTATCGTACTCTCGCGTATGTAACGCTGCAAGACAGATAAATACAGGAGACCCCCATTGGAACATTCGATCGCACTCGTCACCGGCGCCACCTCCGGGCTCGGTTATGCGGCGGCCCGCTTGCTCGCCGCCAAGGGCTACCGCGAGGTCATCGTCACCGGGCGCAGCCTAGCCCGGATCCAGGAAACAGTCGCTCAGCTCGCGGCGGAGACCAAAACGAAGATCTTCACGCCGCTGGAGTTGGATCTGAACGCGCCAGCCAGCGTTCAGGCCGCCCTCTCCTCGCTGGTCAAGCGAGAGCGGCCGATCGATTTCCTACTGCTCAATGCCGGATTGGTCCCAACCAAGAAGCGCGTGATCACTGCGGCGGGCGTTGAGGCTTCTCAGGCCCCGCTGATCGGCCATCATCAACTGACTGTCGGGTTGCTTCGCGCCAACCTTCTTAGCCTCAACGCGCGGATTGTTATAGCCGGCGCGGAGCCTGCCCGCGGGGGCGTACCCATGTTCAAGTACACCGACGTGCCAGCCTTCGCGGCCAAATACTACCGGGACGACCAAACCGCGGCTGTTGAAGCCCTGCTGCGCAACGGGCCGAACGTGAAGTACGTGCCCAACAATGCGTATGCTGACGCGAAGCTCATCATCGCTTGGTGGACCGCGGCGCTGGCCCGCCGGCTGCCCTCCGGCATGGCCGTGTACGCCGTATCGCCCGGTGGGGCGACCGACACCAAGGTGGTGCGAAACGCTGGCCCGGTGTTGAAGTATCTGTTTATCCCAATCGTGAACCTCATTCCCGGCATGAATCAGACGCCGGAGACCGCGGCCCGTCGGTACCTCCAGGCGTCGGAGTTCGGAACCGACGTCTCAGGGCAATTCTTCGCCTCGGCTCAAGGGAAGTTCTCAGGCCCAATTGAGGCGCAGCGCCACCCACACCTCCACGATCGCGCCAGCCAAGAAGCCGCGTGGCAGGCCGTCGTCAAGGTCTCCGGCGTGGACTTGTCTTAACCCAGCATCCTTGAACGCTAGGTCCTGAAGGAGCGCTGATCGGCGCGTCACTGGATGCAAAACAACATTGCCACTTCCCTAATTTGGAATCACGGCGACAGAACGAACAACAACCATTCTCAAGGAGAATTCATATGAAACGGTACGAAGGTAAAAAGGTGGTAATCATCGGCGGCACGAGCGGCATGGGGCTCGCTACGGCGAAGATGCTTCTTGATGGAGGCGCGCGCGTTCTGGTGACGGGTCGCTCGAAGGAAGGACTGGAATCGGCGCAGAAAGAGCTTGGGAATGAGGCCATCGTGGTTTCGAGCGACGCGCGGTCGTTGACGGACCTCGACGCACTCGCCTCTCGATCGAAGGCCGAGTTCGACACCCTCGACCTGCTGTTCGTCAATGCCGGGTTCAGCACCCGAGCGCCTCTGGAGAGCATCACCGAAGCCATCTACGACGAGATGTTCAACCTGAACGCCAAGGGACCGCTTTTCGCGGTGCAGAAGTTCGCGCCGCTGATAAACCGTGGAGGCTCTGTCGTCCTCACGACCTCGATCGCCAACGTCAAGGGAATGGCCGGCAACGCCACATACGGAGCTGCAAAGGCCGCGCTACGATCATTCGCTCGGACACTCGCTGCTGAGTTGCTTCCTCGCGAGATTCGCGTCAACGCGGTGACGCCCGGTCCCATCGACACGCCGATCATCGGCAAAGCGTTTCCCGGCGACGCAGCCGCTCAGATTAGGGAAAAGATGATTGGTATGGTCCCGATGAAGCGCTGGGGGATGTCGGAGGAAATCGCGAAGGCCGTCCTCTTCCTTGCGTTCGACGCGACCTTCACGACCGGCGCTGAACTTCCGGTCGATGGGGGCTGGTCGCAACTCTAAGGCTTGGACCGTCCAGGAAGGTGCTGACATCGAGGACGGTCTTCAATGACTCGCATACGCGGTCACGAGTCACAGTTCCCAAGGGCTCACCGCAGAGCGCGTCTTGGTGAATGCTGACACCGGAGTTCACCCGGACCTCCTCAACTCACGTTTTGGCTACGTCTCCATCTCCCGCGCGAGCCATGAGGCAACGCTTTTTACTGACGACATAACCAAGCTCAACCCGAAGCTGAGCGTCGACGTTTCCAAGACCTCGGCGATCGAAATGAGCCAGACTCCCTCAGTTGTTCAAGGAATTGGAACAGGTGTCTGAGAATTCAAAACCGTGACTTGGAGGCTCCGCCAGCCAGCCTCCACAAAATCCATCTTCTCGCTCGACTCAAGCTCAAAGATTATGGAGAAGTTCCGATGGCCGAACAATCAATTGTGTCCGAAATCTACGACAACATTCATGCTGGGATCGTTGACCTGCTCAAAACAGCGCGGTCTGCTGCGGCCAGAAATGTCAATTCGATCATGACAGCCGCTTACTGGGAGATCGGGAGGCGCATTGTGACATTGGAGCAGCGTGGAGAGTACCGAGCTGAATACGGCGAACAGCTAATCGAGAGACTTGCCGGAGATCTAACGCGACAATTCGGCAGAGGCTTTGGACGGGCAAATCTGAGGCAAATGCGCGCGTTTTACCGCGCATGGCCAGAGCCACGAATTCGCCAGACACCGTCTGGCGAATTTGCTATATACCGTAATATCAATGAGTTAGGCAACCTTCCTTCAATCGATGCTTCGCTCGCGTTCCGCTTTGCTCTGCCCTGGTCTGCGTACGTTCGGCTGCTCTCGGTCAAACGGCCAGAAGCGCGATCCTTTTATGAAGTCGAGGCGCATAGGTTAGGGTGGTCCGTGCGGCAGCTCGACCGCCAGATCGGCAGCCAATTCTACGAACGCATGGCCCTTTCGCAAAATAAAGCGGCGAGGCTGGAAAGAGCTGTTTCAACTGATGCGAGTGATCTGATGACTCCCGAAGAGGCGATCAAAGATCCGCTCGTCTTAGAATTCTTAGATCTCAAGGATGAGTACTCCGAATCGGATTTGGAAGGGGCGCTTATCCAACACCTCACCGACTTCCTGTTGGAATTGGGTGATGATTTCGCTTTTGTTGCTCAACAGCGTCGGTTGCGCATCGACGACAATTGGTTCCGCATTGACCTCCCTCGTCTTCTTCCATCGCCGTCTTCGCTGTCTAGTTATCGCGGACTTGAAGGTCGGTAGGTTCAGCTACGCAGATGCCGGTTATGGAAAGCCGGACGTTATGAAGAACGCGGCATAAAAGTCATTGATATAAGGCGCTTGTGATTGGTTTTCTTTACATAATGAGGTTTGAGGCGCAGTGGAACGAAAAACCAGCTTAAGGACTCTCATGAGTTGGCGTCCTCTGGATTACGCAGTGGACGCAATTCTCCGTTGGCCACCGCATCCGGCATCGATAACGAATACCGGCCCAGCATATTGATGTGTTCGCGCAGCAACGGCGACAGACGGTAGACGTCATCGTCGTTCATCGGGTAGCCCTCTTTCCTCAACTGACGACATATTCTTGACAATCGCTGTGAGTCGGGACTATAGTCGATGATCGATATAGCGATCATCGAGCAACTATGCCCAAACGAAGACTCGATCCATTACCCTCGGCAGCATTTCAGATTCTGCTCTCCCTGGCGGACGGAGACTTTCACGGCTACGGCATTATGCGGCAGGTTGAGGAGCAAACCGGTGGCCGCATGCGACTGGGCCCCGGAACCCTGTACAGCTCGATTCAGGCGCTGCTCGAAGAGAAGTTGATTGAAGAAGTAGACCTGCCCGGCGATGCACAGCCCGGTCATAAACGGCGCCGCTATTACCGTTTATCCTCAGCCGGGCGAAAACTGGCGCGGGCAGAGGCCGAGCGGCTTGCCGAGTTGTTGCGCGTCGCGCGCGCCAAAAAGATTCTCCGGGGGGATTATGTCTGAGAGAATCTATTCCTGCCTGTTGCGCCTGTATCCCGCTACGTTTCGCAGGGCGTACGGCGACGCTGCTCTCGAGCTTTTCCGCGATCGCCTTCACGATGAACGAGGGTTCTTCCGGCGGCTACAGCTGTGTATCGACATCTTCGTGGACTTAGCGATCTCTGTTCCGCACGCGCATTGTCGTAGCTGGCCGGCGCTCGTCTCTGCTTCAGCGCAGCATCTGGGCGGCATTCCTTCCTTTCAAGTGCTGGAAGACGAACCGCTGCCTCCGGCTGCGATCTTTGCCGGTAGCGTGCTGGCCTTTGCCGCATTGGGTGCACTCTCTATTTTGATTACCTCTGCCGGAGAATTGCGGCCGTTCCATGTATCGGAGAGCACGACTCAGCCACCAGCGTCTTTCCGCGCTTCAGCCACCCAAAGCTCGACAGGTCAACTCCCTACGAGAGCCGAAGAGCAGAAGACGACGGCGTCCGGCGTTTTTCAATCGCTGTCTTCGCATTCAAAGCTACAGGGCACTGACAATGCATTCGTCCCAATCGTGAATGACGGCGATAAGCTGGATGCCGCCGAACGGAAACGCGTGATTGATGGGGCAATTCTGAATCTCAAGAAAAACTACGTCCGTCCAGACGTTGCCCAAGAGATGGCAGATGCTCTGTTAGCGCACGAACAGCATGGTGATGACGATGGGGCTACAGACGGAACGGCTTTTGCTGATTTGCTATCAGGGCAGCTGCGAGAGGTGAGCCATGACAGGCACCTGAGAGTGACGTACAACCTGACCCCGATCCAAACGACGAATCACCCCGATGAGCCTACCCCGGAACAGATCGCACGTTATAGGAGCGACATGGAACGGACCAATTGCACCTTTGAGAAGGTCGAGATTCTGCCGCACAACATCGGATACGTGAAACTCAATTCGTTCCCCGATCCTTCCGTATGCGGCGCCAAAGTTGCAGCTGTGATGAAGTCTCTAAACCAGGTGGACGAAATCATATTCGACGTGCGAGACAACGGCGGCGGATTCCCGCCCATGGTCACAACCATGATTTCCTATCTCTTTGACCGGCCAACTCACGTGAACGATATATATACGCCAAGGACGGATCTGACTCAGCATTACTGGACCGAGCCCATGCCAGGAAACCGCCTGGCGGATAAGCCTGCCTATGTGTTGACGTCAGCCTCGACTTTCTCGGGCGCCGAAGAGTTCAGCTACGACCTGAAGATGCTGAAGCGCGCCACTCTCGTAGGGGAGACGACCGGCGGTGGTGCGCACCCCGCGAGCAGACATAGGATTGACGACCACTTCGCAATCGATGTCCCATTTGCGAGGCCGATTAATCCCATCTCAAAGACTGACTGGGAAGGGACGGGTGTCGAACCGGATGTGAAGGTGAAAGCGGCGGGCGCATTGGCGACCGCAGAGAAATTGGCAGAGAGTCATCTGCGGAACAGGTAGGGACCCGATGCGATGGTTGGCATGCACATTTTTGGCGCTCCTGCCGGTTGTTTGCTCGGTGCAAGCCAATGGGCAACCGAAGCGGCAGGATGCTGTCAGTGCGATGATCAGGCTATTCCGCACGCGAAACATCGTAATGTTTGGCGAGATCCACGATAGCAAACAGGAATACGAATGGTTATGCAAGCTGGTAAACACACCGAAGTTTGCCGATCAAGTGGACGATATCGTTGTGGAGTTCGGCAACGCGCTCTACCAGAATGACGTTGACCGCTACGTCGCCGGAAACGACGTCCCATTCGACCGGGTGCAGAATGCGTGGCGCAATATGATCGCTTCGGTCACGCCAGTGTCTCCGGTATATGGATGGCTTTACCAGGCGGTGCGCGAATCAAATCTGGAACGCCACGGCAAGCATCAGATTCGCCTCCTCATGGGTAGCCCGCCAGGCGATTGGGACAAAATAAAAACGGCACAAGACCTTGCGCCTTTCGAAGCTGAGCGCGAGCAGTGGTACATGCATGTGGTGAAGGACGAGGTGCTGGCCAAGCATCACCATGCATTGCTCATCATGGGGATAGGGCATTTTCTCCGCGGCAGTGCGCAGGCCGTGCAGGATGGGCTTCTGATCCAACAGCATCGCCCCGTGCCGCCTGTCAATCGGACTCAGCTCGGTCCGGGTTTTATTGAGAGCGAGCTTCGGGTGGCCGGCGCAAGTCCTTATCTCGTTGTTTTCGGAACGAATGTAATCGACAACCGCGGAGATGTGGACAAACGCTTCGATTCCTGGCCGGTTCCCGTTATCGTGCCACTCTCCGATAGTTGGGCGGGCGCGCTTCCAGCACAGCCTGTAGTCACGGGCGGCCATGCGTCTGCAACACCACTGACGCTCGCGGATCAGGCAGATGCAATTTTGTATGTCGCTCCCTGCAGCACTCTAAAACTCGTCTACTCGTCGCAAGCGGAACTTGATGGCACTCCCTACGGAAATGAAATGATTCGGCGGAACATCATCGAGCTTGGTCATCCGTTAGATTTTCAGTACGGCGAAGTTCCTCAGTGCGTACGGCTTCAGAATCCGAAGCAATGAACTCGTCCCCAATGAACAGCGGTTAAACGGGTCGAACTCTATGCACGAGAAGGGGCATCTCTCGCGACGTATTGACTTGTTTTGGGGCGTAAAGCGTCTACGAAGCCACATTGTTGGATAGTTTGGGTGCCAGAAGTGCCTCCGGTGAATCCTATCTGGGCTACCGAGCACTGCTTAACCCGATTTTCCGTTCCAGTGCACCTGAAACCCATAATCCTCCAGACTGTATTTGGCCAACCAAGGCCAAATACAGAACCGGAGAAATCATCGTGAGTGAAGAAACAAGAACCATCTCCGATTTGGTGAACGCGATTTCGGAGGAAATGACGCGGCTCGACTACAAACCGACCGTGTTGAAGCAGTACCACATCGTATGGAACAAGTTGTGCAAGCGCGCAGGTGCGCGGCCGGCGAATGACTTCGACATGGAATTCGGGATGGAATTCCTTGACGAGGCAATGCGTGCCCATCCGAAGCATCTGAACGAGAACAGCAAGCATAGATGGATTAAGGCAATTTACACGCTCGCCGATTTCAAGCGTACTGGCATCCTTTCTCTGCGGCGGGAGAAACGCGGATTTGTTTTTTCCGAGCTGACCAAAACCGCGTTCCAGCAATTCACGGCGCATCAATCGGCCATTGGACTATCCGAAACGTACATACGCGACACATGCCTCTATCTGGAGCGTTTCTCGAAATACTTGGAGCAACAATGCTTGGAGAACATTGCAGGGCTTGACGCCCGGCATGTGCAAGGGTTCATTAATGCCTTGGCCATATACGAATTGCCCACGATTTACCATACGATCTGCGTGTTGCGGCGCGCCTTGCGCTACCTGCATGGCCAAGGGATAATCACGACCGACCTAAGCACCGTTGTTCCCAAACTCCGATACTGCAAGAAAGCAAAAATACCTTCCGCTTACTCGAAAGACGAGATCGAGCGTATGGTCAACAGCATCGACAGAGGAAACCCGAGAGGCAAAAGGGACTACGCACTGATCCTTCTTGCCGCCCGGCTGGGCCTTCGGGCATCGGATATTGCAAACCTGACATTCTCCAGCTTCAAGTGGGATAGGAACCTCATCGAGGTTGCGCAGCAAAAAACCGGGGAACCCGTGACGCTGCCGTTGCTAAACGATGTCGGGGAGGCCGTTATTGACTACATCCGCTATGCGAGGCCGAAATCGGACGTGCCGTTTCTGTTCCTAAAGCTCAACGCTCCGAATGACGTGATGTATGCCAACTCGATACATCACACGGTCTATACAAGGCTGAAAGAGGCGGGAATCCGCATACCACCGGGTAAGAAACACGGTCCCCACGCGCTAAGGCATAGCCTGGCAAGCGCCCTGCTTGAAAACAATGTACCCATGCCAGTCATTTCAGAAGCACTGGGACATACCGACACAGAATCGACATCCGTATACCTTAAGATCGATGTCGCCAGATTGCGCGAGTGCGCGGTTGAAGTCTCCGCCTTTTGTTATGGTCACGAAAATCGGTTTGGAGGCGCGCACTAATGAAAAATGACGAAACTACCCGCTATTACGAAAGCCCATTCGCGGCGCACATGGCCGACTTCATCCGCTACAAGCGTGCGCAAGGCGTTAAATACGACGCGGTACCGCACTCCCTGCGGAGTTTTTCGAGGTTCTTGTCCGCTAAGGAAGCGGATGACGCAAGCATTGGGAAAGAGTTGATTGAGGAATGGTGTTCATTTAGGCCAAACGAAAACAGGCTAACGCAAAGACGTCGCATTGTTGAGACGACCCAATTCCTGAAGTACTTGTCAGAAAGAGGCGTGGATGTGCATTTGCCTCGTCCAACGCGGAAATCGCGAGCAAGAGGAGCGTTTGTCCCGCATATTTTCTCCCATGAAGAGTTACGCCGCTTTTTTGAGGAATGCGATCGAATCAGCGCGAGAACCCCTTCCATGATGCCAGTGATGCTGCCCGTGCTTTTCAGACTGCTTCTGGGCTGCGGACTGCGAATATCCGAGGCCCTTGGGCTTCGACTCGGTGACACTGATCTTGACAATGGCATCCTCGTTATCCGGAAGTCAAAGTTCAACAAAGACAGGCTCATCCCCCTGTCGGATTCTTTATTGGCTGTACTTCGCGGATACGGTGGCACTTACCACAAGATACCGAAAGACGACAAGGAACCATTTTTCGTTCACAGGGACGGCCGCGTAGTCAGTCAGGACAATATCTACACATGGTTCAGGAAAGTGGTCTGGGCAGCGGGGATCTCACACGGCGGGCGCGGCAACGGTCCCAGACTGCATGATTTTCGCCACACATTTTCGGTTTATTCGTTGAAGGCCATGACAGACAAAGGGATGGACATGTACTGTGCCCTGCCGCTCCTGTCAACCTATCTTGGCCATGCGTCGGTGTCTGCCACAGGGCAGTATGTCAGGCTGACGCACGACATGTTCCCTGAAATTATTGAGAAAGCAAACGCCATCGCCGCCTTTGTAATTCCAGGGGGTGAATGGTAATGAAAAAAGCAGTGGATTTCCCTTATTACGTGAGCAAGTTCCTTGCCCGATTTCTTCCCGGCGAGGCAGGCGCCAGTCCAAACACAATCCTGTCGTACAGGGACACTTTTTTGCTGTTCATAAAATACTGCAAGTCGCAAGAAAATACGCCTCCTGAGGAGATGACGCTCGAACTGCTGACAAGAGAACTGGTATGCGCGTTTCTCTCCTGGCTCGAAAATGAACGTAATTGCAGCGTCTCAACAAGGAACCAGCGTCTCGCGGCGCTTCACTCCTTTTGTCGCTTCATGCAAACGGAAGACGTGATGCGCCTCAACCAGTACCAGTTGGTGATTTCGATTCCCAAGAAAAGGGGGAAATCAGGAACCGTCAATTACATGTCACCAGAAGGCATCAAGCTCATACTGGAACAACCCGACGCAAAAAAGATGTCTGGCCGCAGGGACATGGTTTTGCTGAGTCTGATGTACGATTCTGGCGCTCGTGTTCAGGAGATGGCTGACATTTCCGTCGGGGATTTCAGGGCGGAGCCACCGGCAACTATCAAGATTACTGGCAAGGGCGGCAAAACGCGCATAGTCCCCCTCATGGAGCCGACAGCTACCATCGTGCGCCAATACATTTCTGACACCGGCTTGACTGGCGGCGGCAAGCACTCGTATCCGCTGTTCCCGAATCGGCATGGGGAAAGGCTCACGCGGGCAGGGATAAAGTACATCCTTGATAAATGCGTTGAGTCTGCCCGCAATAAAAGTCCCGGTGTCCTGCCAGAAGTCATATCGCCTCATAGTTTTCGACACTCGAAAGCAATGCATCTGCTTCATGCCGGGGTCAACTTGGTTTACATCAGGGACATTCTTGGTCACGCGGACTTAAAGACCACTGAAATATATGCGCGCATTGATGGTGAGATGAAGCGTAAGGCACTGGAAGAAGCGTTTGCAAATACTGTTCCCTCCGAAGCTGTTCCGTTATGGCAGCTGGACGGAAAACTGCTGAACTGGCTTCAGAGCCTTGGCAGATAGGATCTGGCGGGACGTTATGTTAAGAAAAAGTATGGGCAAGCCTCGAATTTCCGGCGAATCTATGCCGCGCTTTTCATAACGTCCGGCTTACCATAACCTTTGTTATGCGAAGCTTCGCATAACCTTGGACAAATGCATATGTACCTTAACTATGCGCGAGAGCATTGGATGAAGCCCAGCGAGAACCCGCCAGTTGGTCTTATCCTGTGCGCCGAAAAGGGAGTGGCCGAAGCACACTATGCTCTCGACAGCCTTCCAAATAAGGTTCTCGCAGCGGAATACAGGACCGTTCTGCCAGACGAGAAGCTGATTGCAGAAGAACTGAAGAAATCACGGAGCGAACTCGAATCGCGAACACGAATTGCCAAAGGCTAGATCGCACTTATTCTAGACAACGCCGATCGATTAAAACAACAGAAGTGCGCCCTCAAATCTGCGAAGCGCACGGTGCATTATCCTGTGATGCTAGGATGAACCCCGAGATGGCTGGCGCGACTGCAGATCATGGATTCCGGTACGAGGACCTAATCTCAAACCTACCCTATGGAAAAGTGCTCCCCTCTGCGATCTACCTTCATCGGGATACTGAGGTCTGCACGACTGTGCCAGGTGTTTCCTTGTGCCAACTCGCCTCGTTCGAAATGGCTGCAAAGCGCCGAAATCGTGGTCGAGCGAAGGCCAATTCGGCGACTAGCGGCGTTAATCCTTTCGATCAAAGATGCGACCGCTCGACGAGCTGAGTCAGCATCGGGATACTCTTCCACTGTTCCAATTACTCTTTTTCGATAGATACGCCTCCCCGAAGTGGTTTTGTCCGACCAACGGAGCAGCCAAACATCGGGACCACGCTTTCGACTTTTCCTGATCAAACTGCAGTTTTGCATTTCTGTCCTCCCGTACCGCAGTAGCGGTGTAAGGAAGATGTTTACTCATGGCGACCGTCGATTGCACTTGCGAAGAGGAAGGATCCTTGATGCCGTAGGCGGTCCAGCGACAGCGACGATCGCGAGCGTGCTTTCTCCGGGGGCTCATCTCGTCAGCTATGCGTGGCTGAGTGGTTTGCCGATCCATCTGCCGCAAGGCGATCTCATTGGCAAGAGGTTAAACATCCACGGTTTCTGGATGTATTACGAAGAGTATCTTCCCAAAATGCGAGCGGCACTGACTGAGGCGACAAAAGTAGTCGCTTCCGGCAAATTAAGTTTGCCAATCACCACAACATACAAACCGTCCCAAATCAAAGAAGCAATCGAACACTCCCAGCGTGGAGGCAAGGTTCTATTGGATTTCAATGACACAAAGAAAATAGGACCTGCCAGAAAATTCGCCTTGGCCGTTGAGTTCACGGCTCAGCCGGCGGTGGAATGAGCCGTGTGACGCACTGTGTTTTGAAGTGAATGCGGCGATTATGTCCGTGTGGTCGGCCAACGAGAAGCTGGCACATGGACGAGTAGTCGCCATCTCGTACACTTACCAGCACCGCAAATCTGGGAAACCACATCTCCGGATAGCCGGTTAGAACGAAGTCGCTGGCGCGACGGACTTGAGAGTGGTGGTTAGCGAAGGGAGTGATGCCGGGCTAGGGTGAGAGGTTATTGGGAGGAGGTTCCTATGACTCCACTTCGCCAGCGCATGCTGCACGAGCTTCAGCGCCGTAACTACGCGCCGTCGACGATCCGCAGTTATCTGGGTGCGGTCCGGCAGTTTGCCGAGCACTTCCATTGCTCTCCGGAGCAACTAGGCCCTGAGCACCTGCGACGCTATCAGCGATACCTGCTGCAGGAGAAGAAGCTGGAGCCCAGTACCGTCGAGATCCGCATCTCGGCGCTGCGGTTCCTGTACAAGCGCACGCTGAAGCGGCGCGATCTGGCCTTCGACGATCTCATCTTCCCGAAGGTGCCACACAAGCTGCCGGCCGTGCTTAGCCAGGATGAAGTCGTGCGGCTGATTGATGCTGCACCCAACCGCTTGTACCGCATGATCCTGGTCCTGCTCTATGCCACCGGAGTACGCAGGAGTGAAGCGGCAAGGATCAAGGTGGAAGACATCGACAGCCAGCGCATGGTCATCCATATCCGCCAGGGCAAGGGCGCGAGAGACCGCGATGTGCCGCTCTCGCCGAAGCTGCTCGAAGAGTTGCGCAGCTGGTGGCGGTGGAAGAAGCCGCGCGGCTATCTCTCTCCCAGCACCGCGGGGCAGCGCGGCGTGGACCAGCCCATCTCTGACAAGACCGTCTGGCATGCCTGCCACACCACGGCTACGCGCGCCGGACTCGAGAAGAAGATCCATCCACATACGCTGCGGCCTAGCTATGCCACGCACCTGCTCGAAGCCGGCACCGACCTGCGTACGATTCAGCTGCTGATGGGCCATGAGCGGCTCGAGGACACAACCGTCTACCTCCAGCTCTCACGGCGTCACCTCCATGCGGCCATCAACCCGCTGGAGCAGATCGCGCTTCGCACAGAACAGCAGGACCGGAAGCGGTGAGCCGGCCGCCCTTCGAGGTGGCCGACGTGATTCGCATTGCAGGCAACAGCTTTCGGCAACGATACAGCGCTGCGTTGACCTGGCCGCAACGCAAGGTGCTGGATGCGATCCTGCGTCGCCGCACCGCTGCCCTCGGCGGTCATCGCGATGCGTGCATAAGCTGCGGACATCAGGCTATTTCGTACAACTCCTGCCGTAATCGACATTGCCCGAAGTGCCAGACTGGCGCTCGCGACCAGTGGCTGGCCAAGCGACAGCAGGAGCTTCTGCCCATCGACTACTATCACCTCGTCTTCAGCGTCCCACATACGCTTGTGCCGTTGATGTGGCAGAACAAGCGGCAGCTGTTCTCCTTGCTCTTCGAGGCCAGCGCTGCCACGCTGCTCGACGTCGCTGCCGATCCGAAGCATCTCGGCGCACAGTCCAGATCACTCGCGCTGGATCGCTTCCCGTTCCACCTTCCTGCTACCGGTCAAGGTGCTCAGCCGCGTCTTTCGCGGCAAGTTCGTCGCCGGACTGCGGCAGCTCTTTGCCCGCCATCAGTTGCGCTTCTTCGGCGAGTGCCTGCCGCTCCATGAGGAGAAGCACTTCGCCCTCTTCCTGCGCACCCTTTATCGGCAAGACTGGGTCGTCTATGCCAAACCGCCCTTCGGCGGCCCTGAGCATGTGCTGCATTACCTGGCGCGCTATACGCATCGCGTCGCCATCTCCAACCATCGCCTGCTCTCGGTCTCAGCTTCCGAGGTCTGCTTCCGTTGGAAGGACTACGCTCATCACAACAAGCAGCGCACCATGACACTTGCCTCTGACGAGTTTCTGCGCCGCTTCGTACAGCATGTGCTGCCGCGAGGCTTTCCCCGTATCCGCTACTTCGGCTTCCTCGCCAACCACAGACGAGCCCGCATGCTGCCACTCTGCCGCGCTTTGCTCAAACAGGCTCCTCCCACCGAAACACCTCTGCCCGCCAAACCCACGCTATGGAAGTGCCCGCGCTGTTCTGGACTCATGCATCTCGTCGAACGGCTCTCGGTCGCACAACTCTTCTTCGCTGAACGAAACGAGGTATACCTGCTTGACTCCTCTTAGCTGCCAGAGCAAAACGGCCTTCCCCGTATGCTTCGCAGCATGCTCACTGGAGATGCGCCTCAGGCCTGAAAACGGCGCTTTCCATCTATCCAACGCCGGGTCCCTCTTCCTCTTCGCCATCCGTTGCGCATGGCTGCAGAGAACTTCCACTCCACTCTGCAGCTCTCTTCTGATTGCCTCGGCACATCTCAGAGCATGAAAAACCCATAGCCAGCATCCTTCCCCGACCGCACCAGCGCCTTCCTTCAAACCGCTCTATCCGACCTGCTCCGCTCTAGCTCCATCCACTGCACACGCCTGATCCCGCGGAGCAGCTCCGATAGAGTACTGACGTTACACGCCAACTCCCGAAAGCGATAGATCCATCTGAAACGACTCCATGGGTAACCGGGCTGTTCGCACCGGGCGACGTCTTGTAAATCGGAGTCTGGTGAAACGAACAAGCGGCGTTTATCGTTTCGCGTCATTCTGTGGAACGGATTCGGACTGCGGCCGCGAGAGGGCGCGGGAGGCGGAGGGTTTTGGCCTTGGCCGTGCGCAGAACAAATTCTTTTTGGGACGAGCGCATCACCTGCAGGCGCTCGCCGGGAACGATGCCGTGTGCCTTAAGCCACCTTAGCAATGCTGCATCCTGATCCGCCACGCTATCCACGACGAAATGTCCGTTCCCTTCGACGTCCGTCAACAGCGTGGAAACCTGCTTGGCCATTCGCCCGTCCAAGGCAGGAATGCAATGGCCATGAGGATCAAACCTGGGCCGTCCGAGTTTTGCGTCGATACGCTCTTCGAACCGCTCCGAGATGAAATGCTCCAACCGTTCGGCTTCGTCATGAACTTCTTCGATGGGATAATCCAGCACCTCGTAGAGAAACGCCTCAAGCAGGCGATGATGGCGCACGATCTCCAGTGCGCGCCTCCTGCCCGCTGCTGACAACCGCACACCACGCCGCGACTCGTATTCCACCAGCGGCGAAGGCGATGCTGCCAGTTTTTGCAGCATGTTTGTGATCGATGCTGGAGCGACCCCAAGCCGCTCCGCCAACGCGGTGCTTGTCACGCGCTCCTCCCCCGGTCCGCCCAGGGTAAAGATGGCCTTCAGGTAGTTGTCCACCGATTCCGTGTTCAAGTTGACTCTGCGTGTTGTCATGCTGTCCCATTTCTCGGATTTGACACGCCTTCTATTTTAGGCGAACCTAATTGAGTTAGGTATGCCTAAATTACCTCCCGCTGGATAGCCTTCACGGATGTCGCTCCAGCGAAATAGCACAAGACAACCGGAGACCTATATGCGCACAGGTCGAGCATGGAAAAACAACTTGGTTCTCTTGTTGGCATTAAGCATAGTTAATTCATGCTGGCTCCAGGCGCAGAGCGGGACCAGTAGCGCCCTCTCCGGCGTCGTGACGGACCCGAGTGGGGCTGCCGTGCCCAATGCAACGGTCGCCGCGACGGACGTGAACACGAAGGCGACCCGCACCGGCGAAACCGACGCCGACGGCCATTTTCTCTTTTCTCAGATCAACCCAGGCACATATCAGGTTGCCGTCGAGGCCAGGGGCTTTGCTCCTTCGAAATCGGAACCCACCGCTGTGGGTGTCGGTCGAACTATCGCACTCAACTTCTCGCTCCGCGTCCAATCCAGAAATCAGACCGTGGAGGTCACGGCACAACAAGGCCTCATAAGCCTTGACAATCCAAATACCACAACCACCATCGAATCGAAGACTATCAAAAGCCTCCCGAACCCCGGCCAGGACCTGACCTATCTGGCCCAGTTTGCACAGGGTGCGCTGATGAACACAGCAGGGTCATCGAACGATGCCAAGGCTGCGGGCGGCTATGGGAATGTCGAATTCAATGGTCTTCCCGCAACATCGAACGGGTATATTCTCGATGGCTACGATGCGAACGATCCCTGGCTCGGACTGAACATAGGGCTCTCAACCAATCTTGTCATCGGCTTGGACGCGGTCCAGGAAGCGACTGTGAACACGAACTCCTTCTCCGTCGATCAGGGTCGCTATGCCGTGGCCCAAGTCAACTACTTCACTAAGTCTGGCACGAACGCATTTCATGGGGATGTCTACGAGATATGGAATGGGTCGCTGTTCAATGCTGAGGACTACTTCCTTCACGCCAACGACACGGAAAGCAACATTGCAAAGAAGCCCCGGTCCACCGTAAATGAGTTCGGCGTCAGTGTCGGCGGGCCGATTCGCAGGGACAAGCTCTTCTTCTTCGGACATTATGAAGGCATCCGCATCGCCTTGCCGATCGTCACCCAGATCACTCTGCCAACCCCCGCCTATCAGCAGTATGTCTTGAGGCAACTGGCCGTTGGCGGCACCGATCCTGTCACGGGTACTTCTCTTCCGGCGCAGCCAGCAGAGATTTCGTTCTATCAGAAGATGTTCTCTCTGTTGCCAGCGCCGGGTGGATCACCGGTGCCCATCGTTGGATGCTCCCTCGGGACCAACGGTGACGGCTGCGCCAGCCAGCGCCAAGCATCGCTCAACAACAGCGACAGCGAGAATCTTATCGTGGTGAAGGTAGACCACACCATCAATGCAAAGGACAGCGTTTGGTACCGCTTCCAGCAGGACACTGGACTTCAGGCAGCCTACACCGATCCTATCAACCCTATCTTCAACTCGTATTCGCCCCAGCCGCAGCGGACTCTCGTGGTCGGCTACACCCACGTATTCAGCCCGGCCCTGGTAAACCAGTTCAATCCCGGAGCCAGTTGGTACTCCAGCATTTTCCAGCGGAATAATTATTCGCAGGTGCAGCAATCCTTTCCCATCGTGCTCTCATCCAGCAGCGACAGCGTACCCTTTACGACCATCGGAGGCAACAACGATACCTATCCGCAGGGCCGCAAGGTGACCCAATGGCAGGTCAATGACAACCTGACCTGGACTCACGGGAAGCACACCTGGAAGTTCGGCATCAACACCCGCCGTCTCGACGCCAGCAACTATGACCTTGGCGAAGGCACCGTGCCGACTGTGACCTACAACGATCTCGCACAGTTCACCTACGGAGCGGCGTATACAGCCAGCCAGAGTTTTCCGGTTTCCCTGAAAGAAAGGGTTTCTGCCGGAAACCTCGAATACTATGCGATGGACACCTACAAAGCCTCGCCGCGAGCCACTCTCACCTATGGCATGCGCATAACCTGGAACACCAATGTCACCAGTGCCAGGGACCTCTTCTCCCGAACGACGGGATCCTTTCTCGATGCCTCGCATGAAACCAGCCAGCCACTCAAACAGGTCGTTCTCAGTAATGTCCGCGACCTGTTTCCGGCAACACCTCTGTTCGTTTACCAGCCGAGAGTTTCCATCGCTTACCAGCTTCTCTCGCATACCGCACTGCATAGCGGGTTTGGAGTCTTCAATGACATCATCCCCATGCAGATTGCCGACCTGGCCGCTATGAACGCGCCTAACGATCCTACTTTTGTCGGTGGCATCGGCGGGCAAGTCGGCGGCATCGGCATCGCGCCCGGTGTTCCCGGCAGCGCCATAGACGCCACCGTCAGCGCCAACAACTCCTTCCAGACCAGCTTTCGGTCGGGTGGGGCTCCCTGTCTGGGAATCCAGCCCGGCACTCCCACGTGTCCGTTAGCGGTGAGTCTCAACACCTTCCCGAGCGGAACGCTCAAGACCCCGTACTACTATCAGTACAACCTTGGCATCGAGCAGCAGATCGGGGCACGCGGCAATCTCCGCGCCGACTTCGTCGGCACCCGTGGACTGCACGAACCCTTCCAGGTACAGTTCAACGGTTATCAAACCGTCTGTAATGGATGCTTCACGCCCTTTCCCTATCAGCAACCGCTCGACCAGCGCTTCGGTAATGTGAACGAGTTCCGCACCGATGCCAACAGCAATTATGCCGGTTTGCAGACCGTCTATACCCAGCAGTGGGGCGGACTGACTCTGCGCGGCAACTATACGCTCAGCCATTGCCTCGATGAGGTATCGAATGGTGGTTTACTTGCATTCTCGACACAAGGCCTCATGTCTCCTCTGCCTGGAGAACTGAGACGGCAGTATGCCAGTTGTGATTATGACGTGCGGCACAATGTATCTGCCTTTGGGCTTTACCAAGTGCCGTTCCACTCCAACCATGCTGTTCTGCGGCAGATCTTCGGAGGGTGGTCCTTCTCTGAGACTGCCTTCCTGCATTCCGGCTTGCCGTTCAGCGTGCTAAGCCAGCCTTACATCGCCAACGGCAATGGCGTCTTTCAGGCAAATGGAGCGAGCACTGTCCAGTTCAACGCGCCTGCTTACGCCAACCGGGTGCCTGGCGTACCCGTATATAGCAAGAATGCGGTCACCGGCGTGACCGTGGCGGGCACGAAACAATGGCTCAATCCCAATGCGTTCGTCTCTGTAGTCGATCCCGCAACCGGAGCGTGCACTGGAGGAGACTCGCCGATCAACTGCCAGTTCGGTAACTCAGGACGCAACTCTGTCCGGGGGCCACACTACACAGGCTCGGACATCTATATCAGCAAGACATTCCCAATTCGAGAGGGGGTCACATTCCGTTTGGACGCGCAGATGTTCAATGCCTTCAACCATCCGAACTTCGCGCTGCCCAGCGAGGTGGAAGCTGGCGTACCAGGCGGTCCTATCCCGGCTCGATTCGGAACGCTCGAAAGCACAATCTCGCCGCCTACGGGGCTGTTAGGTGTTGGACTGGGAGGTGACAGTTCACCGCGCATGATTGCATTCCAGGGGAGGATTGAATTCTAGGAACACTACGAAAAGGTGACGCTCGTTCAATCCAGGTGCTTCGCAAGCTTAGTCTGGAAGAGAAACGGTCGAGATCGCATGATCGCCGACTCACTCAAGCGATTAGTGGCAGCAAGTCACATGAACGCGTAGTCGGCTACGGGTCCAGTTGCGACTGGAGGATTCACCCGGGTTCGATGCCCAGTCTGTCGTTCACGGCGACTCTCAACTGCTGCTTGCAGCCAATGTAGCGCTCAGTCGTTTGCACTGAGACATGCCCGAGAAGGAATTGGACCTGCTCAAGCTCACCGCCGGAATCATGAAAGAGTCGCGCACAGGAGCGTCGAAGATCGTGTGGAGCGAGCTGTGGAATGTTCATACTCGCGGCTGTTCTTCTTGACCACGTGCCAGACCGTCTTCTCTGAGATGCCATGGCCCCAGAGTTTACCCGCCCGACAGACACATCGGAATAGCGGGCCGCTTTGGATACCGGCTGCCGATAACCAGGCGTCGAGCGTCTCCTTCACCCAATTCGGTACGGGGACGGTTCTTATGTGTCTTGCCTTGCCGATTAGGTCCACGATTGCCCAGCGCTCCTCGCGACGCTGCAAGCTCTCTAATGTTAATTCTGCAAGCTCACGTCGGCGCAGCCCGCAACCGAGCAGGATGGCCAGAATCGCTCGATTGCGTTTTCCCGTAAGAGTCTGGCCGTCGGGTAACTGCCAGAGCGCCGACGCCTCGCCCGCCGTAAGCCAGTTGCCCAAACGAGAGCCCAGCTTGCGGACACCTTTGACACGATGGATGCCGGCGGCCAATTCGGGACTCAACAGGCCAGCATCGGCTGCCTCGTAAGCCAGCCGACGCACAGCGGCCAATCGCACATTGATTGTCCCGGGGGCGAGGCCGCGCTCCTCCAGGTGAATCCGATAGCGCAAAAACTACTGTTTTGTTAAAGGCCAGTCGTGGCTCAGAACAGTACCAGGCGACAAACTCATCAATAGCATGCTGATATCCGCGTCTTGAATCAGGAGAGCCGAGGCTTCGAAGGACTGCAGCTTTCGAGTGCTCCAGATCGGGGATGCCGAGCTTAATCTTGGGTCGGTTCTTCTTGCCCTTCGCTTTGCTGGTAGAAGTCTTCCTCATGATTGCCGCCCTCCACTGCGGCGGATCATGAGGTTAACGAGTCGTCAGTACTGTGTCTGCTGCTACGCTGCGATGGCGTAGGTGATCGATACCCGGTTTTACGGCAACTTAGAAGCGGGCCCCGATTCACTCCGCGCGCAGCAGTATCACAGGATCAATCGACAGCGCACGTAGCGCTGGAATCCACGTAGCCAGTAGCCCCAGCAAGGACATTCCAAGAACAACGCCAGCCAATACCAGCGGATCGCGGGGAGTGGCCTGATACACGATGAAAGCCAGCACCCGGGTCGCCAGGAGTCCGAGGAGCAGGCCTGCTGCCGAACCAAAAGCCAGTAATTTGACGGCGCGTCCCAAGGCTGCCTCTAACACTTCCTTACGCTGCGCGCCGAGCGCGATGCGGATTCCGATCTCGCGCAGGCGCTTGCTGACTAAGTAGGCGGCCATTCCGAAGATGCCGGTGATGGACAGCATTGCGCCCATGATGCCCATTAAACCCAAAGCGATGGTCGCCATACGTGGACCAAACAGGATGATGTCGAGTCCCTGGTACCGCGTCTGAATGTCAACAGGCAGCCCTGCATCCAGGTCATGCACGGTTCTCCTTATGGCTGCGGCCAGCTGCTGCGGATCGCGGCTGGAACGCACCACCAGGAGAGTCGAACTCGATGGTGATTGCAGGATCGGGAGAAACATCGCCGGCCATGGATCTTCGGTGAGGCTGTTGTATTTTCCGTCCTCAGCAATGCCTACCACTTGTACGCGGGTTCCATCCCGCATCTTGTAGTAACCGCCCACGGCGTTTGTTGAAGAGCCGAGGACTTTGCGCGCGAACTCTCCATTCACTACCGCTACGCGTGGCGAGCTTTGGTCGTCATGCCATGTGAAAGTTCTCCCCGAAAGCAGAGCTGTGCCGGCCGCATTGAAATATTCAGGAGAGACGTTGAACATCAGGGCGTTAGCTGTAGCATTCGATGGCCTCAGATCAGTCGTTTTGTCGGAAAACACAATCGACTCGTTCGAGCCCGCACCTAATGGCACGGCGTCGGCCAATCCCACAGACTCGACGCCAGGAATTGCCTGTACAGCTTCGATCATGCGCTTTTGCATAGCGGGCACTTTGTCGCCACGGTAACCGGCCATACTCAGATCGGTGCTGGCCACCATTGTGTTCCGCAGATCGAACCCGTAATTGCCGTACAGGGAGCGCACCAATCCACGCAGGGCCACCATCGAAGACGTGACCAGCACGGCGCAGATGGCAATTTGCGCGACAAGCAACAGGTCCCGGGCGGTAATCCGCCGCCCTACTCCGCCGCTTGACCCGGATTTGACGACCTCATAGGGATTGGTGCGGAGTACTTGCCTTACCGGAACGGCGCCAAAGAGGAATCCGCTCGCCAAGGCCAGCAGCAGTGCTACTGAATAAACGCTTACATCCGGGTTCACAGGCACATGGATCATGGGCCATTGATGAAATGGCTGCCACGCGCTCAGTCCGCGCAGCAGGATTATGCTGCCGAGGAGTCCGACTGCGCCTCCGGTGAGTGAAATGAGTACGGCTTCGGTGAAGAGTGCCCGCAGAACGCGCCTTCGGCTGGAACCGAGCGCGAGCCGAAGAGCGACTTCGCGCGAACGGTCAGCGGCGCGCGCGGCGAAGAGACTGCCCAGGTTAGCGCATGCGGCCAGCAGAATGAGCCCCGCCAGCAGCATCAAGCCTGCCAGAAATGCCCGTACCGGACGGCCAAGATAATCGCCATAAAGGCTTGGACGAGCCAAGGTAAAGGTTACATTGCCTTCATCTTTGGGGTAAGTCTCTTTCAGATATGCACCAATGTGGTTCAGGTCAGCAATCGCCTGTGCCGGAGTGACTCCCGGCTTCAGGTGTCCGACCGCCTCGAAAATCCAACGGATCCCGCGCGTGTTCAGGTCATATCCCGGGTCCACCTGCTCATGGTTCACAATCGGCACGAAAAAGTCGGGATAGAAAAACAGCAGAGTCCCATGGAATGCGGGCGGCGCTACACCGAGGATGGTAAAAGGATGCTTGTTCAGCTGAACCACACGGCCTACCACGCCGCGATCATTCTGAAAATGGGTGTGCCAATATGCATAGGTGAGCACGATATACGGGGCGCTGTTCGGGCCGTGCTCATCGGAGCTGTGGTAGACGCGGCCAAGATATGGCCGAATGTGTAATGCATCAAAGTAGTTCCCACTGGTTTCGTTGAGCCAGGTAGCAGACGGATTGTTGCCCGTGTCCAGCCCCGCCAGGGCAAATGTGAAAGCTGCCAGACCATCGAAGCTGTGGTTGCGATCACGGAGATCGAGATAGTCGGGATACGACTGAAACCCATTATCGCTTCCGTGCTGGATTCCGTAGAGGCTCTCCGCCTGAGGCACATACCGGGGGTGCAGGATAAAGGCATTCATGACACTAAACACCACGGCGTTCGCACCGATGGCGAGGGCGAGCGTTAATACGGCGGTGACGGCGAATCCGGGTGATTTTCGCAGGACGCGAAGGCTGAGGCGCAGGTCCTGAAGGAAGGTTTCAATGAAGTTGCCGCCGAGGGCTTCGTGGGATTCCTCTTTGTAGCGTTGGTAGCCGCCGAACTCGATGCGCGCGAGCCGTTCGGCTTCGGCGCGGGGGATGCCGGAGCGCTCAAGATCGTCGGCGCGAAGCTGGATGTGCGAGCGGAGCTCCTGGTCCATTTCGTCGGAGAGCTGGGCGCGATGGAAGAACTTCGCGGCGAGGGGGCGAAGCCAGGCGAGGAATTTCATACTTCCTCCGGTTGGATGGAGAGGGCGGATGCGATGGCGGACGCCAGCCGATTCCAGCTATCGGTCTCTTCACGCAGACGCTTGCGGCCAGCGGCGGTGAGTTCGTAGAACTTGGCGCGCCGATTGTTCTCCGATGTGCCCCAACTCGCCTTGAGCAGTCCCTGACGGACAAGGCGAAACAGGCCGGGATAGAGCGCGCCCTGTTCGATCAACAACGCGTTGTCGGAGATCTGTCCGATGCGCAGAAGGACGCCGTACCCATGCAGCGGGCCGAGTGAGACCGCCCTCAGGATGAGGAGATCGAGGGTGCCAGGAAGAAGTTGAGCTGGGTCGGCCACTATCCCTCCTAAGATGATTAGGTGTATAGTGCCATCACTCCTAAACTGTCAAGGAGAAAACAAAAGCTAGCCACTTGGCCAAATGTCGCGTGTCCGTCCATTTGGTTCCGAGCGATGCGCATCTTCGGAAGTCACTTCTCTCCGTAGCCGGTTATTCACCCGGATGAGATGCCGAACAATAAATTGAAAGCGAGAATCAACTTCGCACCCACTAGGCCGCCTCGAACTTCCTCGGATGTAATTCTTCCCGTTTCGCCAGCTCCCGGAGCGCACATCTGGCGCGATGCAGACGTATTTTGGTGGCGGAAATTGAAAGGCCGGTCATTTCAGCGATCTGTTCGATCGAACACTCGTGCTTGTGTCGGAGCTCGATCACGGACCGGAGCGAAGGACGCAAGCTCTCCATCGCAGCTCGCAAGAGTTCTGTTCTTTCCCGAAGAGCGAATCGAGCTTCTATATCTACGGAATCGTCACGGAGAACTTCCAGCGCATCTGAGAAGGCGTCCGCATAGCTACTAAAGAGAACTTCGGGACGGCGTTGCCTTTTGCGGAGCTGTGTGAGGGCAGTATTGGTTGCGATGGTGACCAGCCAGGTGGAAAACTTCGACCGTCCGTCGAAGGATTTCAGGTGCACGAAGCTTTTTAGAAAGGTCTCCTGCAGTGCGTCCTCTGCATCCTCCCTGTTACAGGTGATACGCCACAGAATGCGGTGCGCGACCTTACTATGCCGGCGCCAGAGCTCGGTCCATGCGTGCTCGTCGCCGAGCTTGGCATTCGCTACAAGGATTTCGTCGCTCTCATTTCCTAAATATGAATGAGGCCATCCTACGGTTATCGAGAGGAATGAGTTCATGGGGATCTCCTGATCCTGATGACAAAGATTCAGGCATCGTGCAGAGCTGCACGTGAGAACTCTGTCAGGCAATGAGTAGATTCCCGCCGACGGCACCGGCAACGCTCCGTTGCCAGTCGGCGGGCATTTGCGTGTATTAGAGTGCTTGGATCTGGACGGGCTTGCTTGGTGTCCCGTCAACCGACGGAGCGATTACCAGATAGAAACGCTTATCGGGTGCCGTGCTCACGCCCGGTGTCACTACCTGGCGAATCGGCCCCAGGGCGTTGACGATCGCTGCACCTGCCGGGTTTGTCATAAAGTTGGCAAGCGGCTCGAGTGCACCGCTGCCATCCGGATTGTCGGAGAGGGCCAACACATAAGGCTGTTTCGGTTGCAGTCCTGTAACGGAGGCCTGCAGAACCTGCAACAGTCCTTGATCGAATAAGGCTACGGTCGTTGGTGCGCTCGCGGTGTCGTCGGGCTTGGCCGCTCCCGCCGGCACCAGAGTCAAGTGCGCAGCCTGCCCTGCCACGCCTAGCGGTTGCGTATGCATACCGCTTTTGTCCAGGTCAGCCTGAAGGAAGATCACAGCCTGAGCAGTTTTGTTTACATGGAACGCGTGCGGGCCAAATTGGCGGCCGACCTGCCCGAGATCCAAACCTACTTCCAGACCGGCGGTCTCGTCGATTCGATCGTCAATCAGGGTCTGCCGGCGCCGTTTGACATCCAGGTCAGCAGCAACGACATGGATGGTGGATACGCGGTAGCGCAGCAACTTGCCCAACGCTTGCGGGCAGTGCATGGCGTTAGCGATGTCCTGATTCCGCAGGACGTCGACTACCCCGGTCTCGCCCTCAACATCAACCGTCAACAGGCCAGTCTCGAAGGTCTGACGCCCAAGAACATTGTCGATAACGTGATCACGGCCATGACGTCGAACGGCGTGGTCGATCCGAGCTACTGGATCGACCCGAAGACCGGAAACAATTACCTGCTGACCGTCCAATACCCTGACACGCAGGTTCAAACCCTGAAGGACTTCGAGGAGATCCCGCTTCGATCCGCGGACGGCAAGAATACAACTCCACTCGAAACGGTCGCCTCGATCAAAGCCATCAATACGCCGACTGAGGTAGACCACTATCAGCTTCGCCGCGTGTTCGACGTCTGCGTGATGCCCACGGCGGAAGACCTCAACAGCATCAGCAAGCAGGTCAGTCAGATCGTCAACGACACCCATCCCCCGCATGGAACGATTCTGACAATTCGCGGCTCGGTCAATAACATGCACGACTCGTTCAAGTCTTTCGCTATCGGCCTCGTTCTCTCCATCGTGCTCGTTTTCCTGATCCTGATGGCGCAATTCGCCTCGTTCGTCGACCCCTTCATCATCCTGCTGGCCATCCCTCCGGGAATCGCCGGCGTGATCCTCTTCCTGCTGACCACGCATACCTCGCTGAACATCATGAGCCTCATGGGGGTGCTGATGATGACCGGCATTGTGGTTTCGGACAGCATCCTGATCGTTGAGTTCACCGGCCAACTTCGCGCGCAGGGACTCAAGCTTGAGGAAGCCATCATCACCGCCTGCAAAGTGCGTTTGCGTCCCATCCTGATGACCACGCTCGCTACTGTGCTTGGCTTGATCCCCATGGCTCTCGCCCTTGAGGCAGGCAGCGAGCAGTATGCCCCTTTGGCACGAGCCATTCTTGGAGGTCTCACGGTTTCGGGTATCGTGACGGTGTTTCTGGTGCCAAGCGCGTACCTGTTGATCCACCGCCGCATCGAATCGCGCCGGGTGGCGCTCACTCAAGAGGCGCTTACTCAAGAGGCAACGGCATGAAGCAGATAGTCCTGATTCTTTCACTGGCTTGCTCGTTTGCGGCATGCGCGCAGACCTCAATCCCTATGGCTCCCGTCCCCCGGGCGCCCTCGGCACCAGCTCAGGCTTCTCCGCTCGAGCCGGATGGTCAAGCAACACCCATTACCCGCGTTGACGCCGAGCGAATGGCGCTCAAGAACAACCCCCGCATCACGGCGAGTCATCTTCTTGCCCTTGCAGCCGGCCAGGTGACCAGAGAGACCCACACTGCCGGACAGAGCACCTCGTACAACAATAAATATGGCGACTCCGCATACCATGCTGAAGGGTCAGGGACGACGACTGGCAGTAACGCCTATGGGGGCAGCGCGACACACACGGCCGGTCAGGGAACATCTGCGACAAGCGCCTACGGTGGCAGCGCATATCATGCCGAAGGCTCAGGAACGACGACCGGCACGGGTGCATACGGTGGCACCGCGACGCACTACCAGGGCGTCGGCACAGTCGGGACCACTTCTTCCGGCTCAACGGTGTATGCCAGTGATCACTACTACGGTGGGACAACTGCCGTTTACCATCCGCCGGTTGTTGTCAACTCCTACTCTGCGGGCTGCTACAACTGCGGAGGCTGGTCGACTGTCGGCGCAGCAGTTGCAGGCGCTGCTGTTGGCGCAATGGCCGGAGCAGCAGTCGCTTCGGCGAATAATAACGCAGCCAACGCCAATGCCTACGCCGCCGGCGTCGCGACCGGAGCGGCAGCTGCATCGGCGAATACCGCCGTTGCTACTACCAATGCCTACACCTTGGCGTGGCAGCTGGCTCGGCTGGCGCTTCGTATTCGATGGGAGAAATCGTCGCGACGGTACCAGCAGGTTGCGGAACGCCCACCGTGGGCGGCATGACCTACTATTTGTGCGGCAATACCTGGTTTCAGCCGGCTTACGGCGCAAATGGTGTCTACTATCGCGTTGTACCAACTCCGTGAAGCTGACACAACTGCCAGTATCGGCAGATCACCACCAGGTCTAGCATGATTGCGGGGTCTTTACTCCTTGAAAAGAGGAACGGTGCGCAACCGTGTCAAGAACAGTGCGCAGACGAACGAGCAGTTCTTCCGCATCGATCATAATCGGACACTTTCGGTTGAAACAGGAAGAGGTGGCCACCACGGATTTACGAATAAAGCCCCCCTTCCACGTAGATCGACGATTTGCATGATGCCGGTTCCCGAGGCGCATACCTAGCTTCTTCAGCCCTTTAACTCGGCGAATGTCGGCAGCACAACGGTTGAGGCGAGTCGGCCAAACGAGAAGAGGCGCAAAATGGGCGAGACCCCGAATCAGCCAGAGCCGTGGCACAGAATATCGCCAAGCCTATCGGGAGGAACATGCGGTGGAGATGCGGGCTGTCGGAGCTACGATGAACTCCAATTATCAAATGCTCGATGGTCAATGGCGCCCGGCGCGGGACCATTGGCCAGATTGCGATGACGCTATGTGGTGTCGCTTGCTTGCTGACGTTCCCTCGAAAATCGGAGGTGGCTGATGGCATCCGGCTCTAATCGCTCCTCTTGGAGCACCCCAAATCTGTATTCACAGTTTCAAGCAGTGATCCTAGTGTGCTTCGTAGCCATCCTGTCCTACTTCGCCCCGAAATTCGGAGGGGCACTAATCCTACATCCACAGGGGGGCTGGCCCCTTTGGCTCGGTAACGTGCTTCTGGTTTCAATATTGTTGCTGGTGCCGCGGAGGATGTGGCCGATACTCATCGTGGCAGCGTTCACAGCGTCTATCCTGTACCACCTGCAGAGAGGGCACACGATTGGTACGATTGCTTGGCTCATTGTGGCTGATACCGTCGAGGTCCTCACCGCTGCATTGTGCCTTAGCTATTTCTTCGAGGGCGTACCTCGGCTGAACAGCGTAAAAGCCCTGGCTAAGTTTTCATTGTTTGCGGTGATCCTAGCACCGTTCCTTGGAGCTTTCTTCGTCGCGCTGGCCGTCAACGGGAATTATTGGACGAATTGGAGGATTTCTTTTTTTTCGGAGGCGATCGTATTCCTCACTTTAATGCCGGCTATTTTAGGTTGGTTCGGCAAAGGACCGGCACGGAGCCAGAGATCAGGCGCTCATTACCTCGAAGCCGCCGCACTGATCGCTGGGTTGGTGCTGCCTTTCGCATATCTCACATTTGCCGCGCCTGGGAACAGCGCCTCGGAACTACTGCTTTATTCTCTTGTGCCGCTCATGTTGTGGTCCGCTCTGCGTTTCGGATCAACAGGTGTCAGCACTTCAGTGATTATTGTTGCAGTTCTAGCGGTTTGGGGCGCTACCCACGGTCGAGGTCCGTTCGTCGGATCGGGACCACTCAATGGCTTCTTGTCGTTACAGCTTTTCTTACTGTTCACAGCCGCACCTTTCATGGTTCTAGCAGCCGTTGTCGAGGAGCAGAAGCAAGCAAGCGAGCAGCTCTTTCGTTCCATTTTCGAGAATGCCCAGATCGGAATAGGTCTTTTCAAGATTGATAGCCAAGAGCATACGTCCAACCGCGCACTCCATCAAATGTTGGGTTACTCCGGGAAAGAGCTGAGGCGCCTGGAACAATGGGACGAGATTGTTCATCCGGATGAACGCGCCTCCGGCGCGAAACGCTATGCTGCGCTCATCCAGGGGGAGCGGGAACAGGACGAATATGAACAGCGCTTCATTCACCGTGACGGCCGCGTTGTTGTAGCGAACGGGCGGTTCAAGTTGCTCCGGGATGCTGCGGGAAGCCCGCAGTACGTCGCTTCATTAATAGAAGACATCACAGAGAGGAAGCGGGCCCAGGAGGAACGAAACCAGGTTGCGAAACAGATGGAGATGTTGCTGGACTCTACCGGCCAGGGCATTTACGGTATCGATCTGCAAGGAAACTGCACATTCATCAATCGAGCTACCTGTGAATTGGTCGGCTACCGTCCAGATGAGGCCCTGGGCCGCAACATGCATGACCTGGTACATCACCACAAGCCGGACGGCTCCGTTTACCCCGTGGATCAATGCCCCATCTTCCGCGCGTTCCAGAAGGGAGAGGGCTGCTGCATTGACTCAGAAGTGATGTGGCGACGGGACGGCATCCCGATCCCGGTCCAATATTCCTCGTTTCCAATTCTTGAGGGCGGAATGATTACCGGGGCGGTCGTCACGGTTCTTGATATCACTGAGCGAAAGCGGACCGAGGAAAAGCTAGCGGCCAGCGAGCGGCTCTTCCGTTCGATTTTTGAGAACTCCCAGATCGGGATCAGCATATTTGAAATAGATGCTCAAGTGCATATATGCAACCGCGCATTGCAAGAGATGTTGGCTTACTCCGACAAAGAGTTGAGGCGCCTGGAGCAATGGGACCAGATTGTTCACCCCGATGAACGCGTCTCCGGTGCGAAACAGTATGCCGCTCTCATCCAAGGGGAGCGAGACACAGACGAATATGAACATCGCTTCGTTCGCCTCGACGGTCGCGTCGTTGTAGCGAACGGTCAGTTCAAGTTGCTCCGGGACGCCGCAGGCAAGCCGCAGTACCTCGTCGCCCTAACTGAAGACATCACGGAACGCAAGCGTGCCCAGGAGGCCTTGCAGGAAAGGGAGCAGCTCTTCCGTTCGATTTTTGAGAATGCACACATCGGAATCAGCCTTTACAAGGTTGCCGAGGCGCAATTTTTCACCAACCGCGCATTGCACGAGATGCTGGGTTGCACTCACGAAGACTTGAACACAGTGGAGAAATGGGACCAGTTCGTTCCTGCGGAGGAACGCGCGTCGAGTGCCGAACGATATGCGGAACTCCTCACGGGCAGGCGCGACAAGGACGAGTTGGAACGACGTTTCGTCCGCTGCGATGGCCGCATCGTCATTGCGGAGGGGAGTTTTTCAGTTATCCGGGACGCCGCAGGAAAGCCACTCTACCTGCTCAACATGACGAAAGACATAACGGATCGCAAGCAGGCGGAAGCGGATCTCGTCACCGCCAAAGAACAGGCCGTGGCTGCGACGCAGGCCAAGTCCGACTTCCTCGCCAACATGAGTCACGAGATCCGCACGCCAATGAATGCGATCCTCGGGATGACGCATCTGGCACTAAAGACGGAGTTGACGCCGAAGCAGCGCGACTATCTGACGAAAACAAAAGGCGCTGCCCAGGCGCTGCTCGGCATTATTAATGACATCCTGGACTTCTCGAAGATCGAGGCTGGCAAGCTGGACGTAGAAACGATCGAATTCCGCCTCGATGATGTCCTGGAAAACCTCTCGTGCGTCGTCAGCCAGAAAGCTCAAGACAAGAACCTGGAGTTTCTGATCGCGGCGCAGCATGCCATCCCGACCAATCTGATCGGCGACCCGCTGCGTCTCGGTCAAATCCTGATCAACCTTGTCAACAACGCGGTGAAGTTTACTGATCGTGGTGAAGTGGTAGTGAGCGTGGCCCTTGAAGAAAAAGTCTCGGATCGGGTCAAGCTCAAGGTTTCGGTCCGTGACAGCGGTATTGGCATGACGCCTGAACAAACAGCGCGTATGTTTCAGCCGTTCAGCCAGGCCGACACATCCACCTCCAGAAAATATGGCGGCACTGGGCTCGGACTCTCCATATCCAAACGGCTCGTCGAACTCATGGGGGGCGAGATCTGGGTCGAGAGCAAGTATGGTCTAGGCAGTACATTCCTTTTTACGGCGTGGTTTGGGGTCGGGTCGCCGGAGCCGGGGCACAAGCGCTTCATCCCAGATCTGGCAGGCATTCGCGCCTTGGTTATCGATGACAATACACAGGCGCGCGAGATACTCACCGATGCACTCCGGGTATTCGCCCTCAGAGTCGATTCCGTTTCGTCCGGGGAGGACGCCGTGCGAGAAATAGCCGCGGCGGATTCTCAGGATCCCTATCGACTGGTGTTAATGGATTGGCACATGCCGGGCATGGATGGCCTGCAGACGAGCCGCATCATCAGACGCGATGATCGTCTTCAGCACGTTCCAAAAATCGTGATGGTGACCGCATTCGGGCGGGAAGATGTCAGGACGAAGGCAGAGGAGATTGGGATCGAGGGCTATCTTCTGAAGCCTGTCAATCCATCGCTGCTCTATGACACTCTGGTGGACCTGTTCGCTATTGCCGGACCCGAGGGGCACAGTTCCCGCGTGAAGAAAGACGACGCCCATGTGCATGACGCCGTGGGGATCCGGATTCTGTTGGTCGAAGACAACGAGATGAACCAGCAGGTTGCGACGGAACTGCTGCAGAGTGTCGGAGCGGTCGTAACCGTTGCCAACCACGGTGGCGATGCGGTAGAAATCCTGACGGCAGGTGAACAGCCTCCGCCATTCGATGTGGTGTTCATGGACCTGCAAATGCCGGAGATGGATGGTTATACGGCTGCAAGGCTTATCCGGGCGCAGCCGCGCCTCCAAGGCCTGCCGATCATTGCGATGACGGCGCACGCCCTCGTTGAGGAGCACCAGCGGTGCCTCGATGCCGGCATGAACGATCATGTGTCAAAGCCGATTGATCCCGAAGCTCTGTTTTCGACGTTGCTGCGATGGGCGAAGCCCCGGCGAGGGCAGGCGGTCGAGCTTCACGCGAGAACCGCAACGCCGGCCGATGAGGTGATTCTTCCGGAAATTGCGGGAATCAATAAGGCCGATGGCCTGAAGCGCGTTGTGGGTAACAAGCGGCTCTACCGCGACCTGCTGGCTCAGTTTGCCGCTAAACAAGAGGACGCGGCTGTGCGGATTTCAGCCGCACTTGAAAGTGGTGACCTCAAACTGGCCGAACGCATCGCGCATACGCTAAAGGGCGTTGCTGGAAACATGGGAATCGGGCAGGTGTTCGCAGCGGCCGAAAAGCTCGAAGGCGCAATTCGCGATGCAGGGGCGGTGGAACCGGCGCTGCTCGAAGAATTCACTCTCGTGCTAAGCCGTCAGGTTCAGGCCATTCGCCAGGCGATGCGCGAGATCACTCCCGACCAGCCAGCGGACGAGGAAAAGGCCAATAATTACGACGCGCGCGCGGCATCTGCAGCGATCGCGCGCCTCAGGGCGCTCCTGGAGTCGAGCGACGGCGATGCTGTCGACGCGTTTCTAGCCGTGAGAAATATTCTAGGGAGCACCGCCGAGAGGTCACGGCTGGATGTTCTCAGCACAGCAATTAGCGATTTCGATTTTGAGAAAGCGCTCTTGAGGTTAGATGAAATCGCGGGGATACATTGCGCGGATTCGAAGCAAGGGACTAACTAACGTGGCAGAAGAAAGTCGTTACTAGTCGTGGACGATGCACTCTCACCAGCATCCGTTCGGATCACTTGTTTCATGCAAGGTTCGTGACGCTCGGGATGACCGCCGCACAACAGCATAGTTTCGGTGAGACAGTATCAACTGACTCGACTAGAGGGGCTGAATCCCCAAAACACCGAAAACCTCGACGACTTTTCAACAGCCACTCGATTTAGCGCTCACCGAGCCAGAAACCGCCGTGATCGTGCTCCCTGGCTCTCGCGATCTGGGAGGCGCTCCGTCAATCCAACATGGACAGGGCCGGATTTCCTTACATACTGCGGAGGCGTTCAGGCCACGATCAGGCGTACACCCAGCTTCTGAAGATGTTCACGGTATTCCGGAGACAGATTTTCATCGGTTATCACCACGCCAATCTTTTGCGAGGGAACAATCAAAGCCAGACTGTGCTTGCCGAACTTAGTCGAGTCGCAAACGGCAACGACAGTCTTCGCGGCGTTGACCATGGCGCGATTTACCCGCGACTCCAGAATGTTGGGGGTGGTAAGACCAATCTCTGGATCGAATCCATCAACTCCCAGGAACAGAACATCGGCATGTATCTCTTTCAGGAATTCTTCAGCGAGCGGACCCACGAGCGAAAACGAATTCTTGCGCAACGTTCCGCCGGTCAGAATGACTTCGAAGTCCGTATTCGTAAGCTCAGCCGCGATATTAACGGCGTTTGTGATGATCGTCAGATGGCGAAACTTGCGCAATGCGCGAGCAATTGCTGTTGTTGTTGTGCCTGAGTCAAGGATGACGCATTGTCCTTCTTCGACGAGCTTTACTGCCGCATTAGCAATGCGTTCTTTTTCCTTCGGGTGTAGCTTCTGCTTTTCGAGCAACGACGGGTCGAACAATGTTCCCGACTGTGCAGCGATTGCGCCGCCATGGCTACGCTGGATGAGCCCTTGTGCTTGCAGAAATTCCAGATCCTTGCGAATGGTGATCCGAGAAATGCCTAATTCATCGGAGAGTTCACCAACGAGGACACGGCCTTCTCGCTTGATCTTGTCCAGCACATGCTGCCTGCGTTCATCGATCAGCATTTCATCGCCGCTTAGAGCTCTCTTTGCCATGCATAGCTGCTTTCCACGCTTATCGTCACTTCGATCCGTTGTAGCAGATGACCCTCCGATCGCACCAGCGTGGAACGCGCCCGCGTTACCATGAAAGATCGTCCCACGATTTTCTCGTTGTCATCTTCGACAATAGATGTTGCTCTTCAAGGAACGCGTCAAGCGTTGTTTGATCCGGCTGCCCGGCCGTTCCGCCCAGTTGGGCCGCAGAAAGCGCTCCGGTCGCGTTGGCGAGTTGCAGGGAACCTTTCAGATCGCAGTGGTGCAACATGCCGTGAACAAAGCCAGCGGCAAATGAATCTCCAGCCCCTGTCGTGTCGGCCACTTTTATGGGAAAAGCCCTACAGTGAACACGTTCAGCGCCATGTATGGCCACAGCTCCTCGCGCCCCCAGCTTGACGACTAGGATTGATGCGCGAGCCGAAAGTGAGGAGATCGCTTCCTTAAGAGTGCTGCTGGCAGCCAAAGCGAGTGCTTCTGGCTCATTAACGAAGAGGATGTCGACTGCTGCGATCACATCCCAGATAGAAGCGTCCGAGGCTTGGTTGGGATCGGAGTTTGGATCGAACGAGACCGACAGGCCAGCCGCCTTTGCATCTTTTGCTAGCTTGGCGAAGTCTGGACGCAGCCCTGACTGCAAAAAGTAAGAGGTGAGATGAAGGTGCTTGTACCCCCGGAAAGCATTGACGGGGATGTCGGCATATGTCAGGTCTGCGATGGCGCCAAGATTCGTGATAAGGGCGCGGTCTTCTTTCGTGCTCAGGACAACGGTCGCACCGGTTGGAAGGCTGGAAGTTTGAATCAAGTCTGTCGAAATACCATTGCTCTGCAGCTCCTGAAGACAGAAATTTCCGAATTGGTCGTTTCCTACCTTAGCGATAAAGCCGACCGGGTGTCCCAGCCGGGCTACGCCACTTGCAAAGATGGCTGACGCGCTGCCCAGGACCATGCGCATGTCCTGGGCAAGAATCTCGCCGCCAAAACGTGGCGGCCCGGCGAGGCCAGAAAGCACGAGGTCAATATTTAATTCGCCAATCACGAGCACCGCTGGATTCACTACGCTTCCTCCTGCAGGATTCATTTGTCTCGATAACGCTCACGTCGTCACGAACAGCCGGGCTCAGTCGGTACGGTGCGCCTTCAAGGGAAGCACGCAAGCAGATGCGTAATCACGCAGAGTATCGCGTACCTTGTCGACGATAAGGTCCATGGGTTGGTTGGCGAGCTCACCATCGCGAACCCGGGTGTGCTGTATCGGCAGAAACTGACTCAGCATGGTGATGGAAATACGATCTTGCAGGTTAGTAATCAGCCGCTCGATGCTTCTAATGACTGGTGGCTCCTGCCAGTAATAGCGCACTCGATCGCTATAGCTGTAAATACGCATAAGCTTGAGTTGGAATTCGCTCCCAGAGTAATAAGACTTCCAATGCTCGGGATGTTCCAGCATTGAGGCTTCCACAACTTCGGATAAATTCGACCGTTCCCAGGGAAGGGCCAGCTGCATTTCAATGGCTTCAAGAGCATACAGAGCCTCACGCATTGCGAATGTAAGCGCAGGGCCGACCTTCAGTATCTGAAAGCCATCCTGAACAAGCCGCTGGTAAGCGTTTCTCTTCTGATAATCGGTGGAGTGTGCTTCAAAAACCATGGCTTCCTGTTGATTAAGCCATGTCGCGAGCGCAGTTGCTTTCCGCGATTCATAATCAACTACAGAATCGTGATCAAATTCGACTCCAGGCTGCACAACCATCGCAATCACACGTGGCCATACACCTTCCAGCCCAGCCTCCAGAAAGGTTTTGCGATGCATCTCCAGGGTGAGCGCCGCGTTGTCCACCGGAGTGACTTGTAGCTCGTCGATGACGTGCGCAACCCCGCCAGGCACTGGCACCTCACTTCCAACGATGTACACCGGATCTTCTCCACCGGTGCGTGCGGCTTCAGCAGCGCGGCAAAGGCGGACGGCGCGCAAGGCTATCTGCTGATCCGATAGATGCTCTCCGTCTCCCCCACAGGACATACTGGCGTCGAGGTGGATCTTGGTAAAGCCAGCAGAGACGTACTCTGCAACCATCTCTTCGCCATGCGCTAACGCTTGTTCGGCCGGGAGCTTTCGCCAGGGATTGGGGCCGAGGTGGTCTCCGCCGAGCACGAGGTTTTGAAGAGCCAAACCTGCGTTCGCAGCAATTTCTTCTACGCACTCCCGGAAATCCATGGGCCGCAATCCCGTGTATCCGCCAAACTGGTTCACCTGATTGCTTGTCGCCTCTACCAGCAGCAGCGAACCGTCTGCGACAGCCTGTTCAGCCGCAGCGCGGAGCACAAATGGATGCGCGGAGCACACCGAATATATCCCCGAACGCTGTCCGGCGCGCGTCATCTGCAGGTAGTGTTGAAGCCGATGCATGGCTACCGGTAGATGGCGAAGTCCTGGACGACGCGGTTGATGATGCCGTCGGGACTGGGCGAGTCTGGCTTCAGATCGTTCGCGATCGAGGCGCAGAGGCCGAGCATCTGCCCAAAGAGAACGTCGAGCACTGATCGATATTCATCGCTCACGTCCGCGTTTACAGAGAGATATGCGTCACAATACGGCGCAAGGGCCGTCTTCGCTCCTGCAGGTCCAACAGCGATCCTCCGGGCGGTAATCTGCTTGGCCGCGACTTCGCGGAGCAGGTCCACGGCATAGCCCAGGCCTTGTGTTTCTCCGGAGACAAAACAGATGAAAAGTGTTTGCTCATCAAGAGCCGCCATTGGGCCGTGCCGCAAGCCTAGCGTGGTCTCGGCCATAGTCTTGATTCGTCCCGCAGACATTTCCAGGACTTTCAGCGCGGATTCCCTGGCGACAGCGGCCAATGGACCCGTGCCGACAAAACAGGCGCGCGGAAAATTACGGGAGGCAAGACCGGCGGCGAGTGGATATCCCTCCAGCAGCATTGTTTCGCCGGCCGCGCTTAGCTGTTGTGCGATCCGCTCGTATTCCTGAATCGACCAGGCATGAGCCAGGCAGTGCCCGAACACGATCATGTTCGTAAAGGAGCTTGTCATCGCCAGGCTCCGGTCGTTGACGGCGTCATCCAGCACTACGGCATCGGCGCGCGGCATTCGGTCGCAGATTGATTTCATGCGCGCATCGGGATTACACGTAACCACCAGATGCGCAACATCGGGATACCGACGCTCGGCCTCTTCCAGCAATGCCACGCCCTCAGGTGAATCACCTGAGCGGGAGAACGAGATCCAGAGATACTTACGCCCTAAGATAATGTACGAATCGAGGATCGGCAAAAGGTCTGTGCTGGCACAGGCCTGGACCTCGCAGCCCCAGTGCCGGCGCAGAAGCAGAGTGAGCGCCTGTCCGATGTAATCGGACGTTCCAGCGCCGATAAGGACGACGATTGGCCGCTGTTCGAGCGGCGCGCGAATCCCGACCTCATCAAGAAACTTGATGAGGCGGGATTGCTCCTGTTGAAAAACTTGAAGAGTTTGAAGCCATGTCTCCGGCTGCTGCGCGATCTCTCGCGGTGTGTGCATCAATCCGCGCGCGTTTCGCTCTTCCATTGGCAACTGAACCAGGTCCAGCAGAGTGTTCATTGGAGGCCCTCACAGATGGTGTCCAAGTGCAATATATCTATATAAACGAAATAAAACAAAACTAAAAGGGTAAATAAAAGAAGATTATCGGCAAGGTGGTTTCGAGTGCAACAAAGCTTTGAGACGAAATGGCTGATTGATTCATTCCATCCTCTGACATCGCGACGAAGGCTGTGTTGTTGCCGCCACTGGTCTATTCCTTTCAATGACTTTTGTCGAATTCAAAGATGTGTACTTCGAACGGCTCCAGATGAACCGATACGGACCGATGAGTTTGCCATTGTTGAGTCACGGACGCACAATCGGCAAAGGGTTGCATTACTTCGAAGACCTTTCCCGATCCCGGAGGCAGCTCGAGGGCGGCCTGCAAGTCGAGTGTGAAGTTCTGCGGACGGTCCGAGGGGTTGCGCAGCGTGATGATCCAGCCTGCGGGATTCCAGGCTGCCCATCCGTAGACTTGAAGCCGGCCAGGATCGCCGCCAACCCAGTGTGTGTCTTTAAGGATCGCAGCATGATCGCGAGACCAGGTGGCCGCATGGGCGAGCAGATCCCAATCTGCCTGAGTGAGCAGAGAAGGCGTGATGTACATTTCCTGCAACTGGGTTCCGCTACCGAAATATGAGAGGACTTCCTGCGGGAAATCTCCCTTCGGATCGGTGCTCAGCCCCTGGGCCTGCTGCGCGTAGATGATTCCATGCAGCATCAGCGAATTAAGCGGAAACAGCGGGCCGGCTTTCACGATGCCCCGGTAGGTCTGTTCATCCCGGTAAGTGATCCAGCGCTGACGTTCCGTTCCCACGCCCGCAAAGCTGTGGTCTTCGCCTCCCCGCCAGATCGAGTCTGCATAAAAGAGCCAGAAAGGGGATGGGTAGGTCCCGGTCGTAAGGTTGATGAAAATACCTGGCTCTTTCTTTCGAATTTGATCGATCAGATGGATCGCCGCATCGAAATCGCTATCGAAGACCGAACCTGGGAAGACCGTGTTTGCGTTGCCCGTTCCGTCAAATTTGAAGAGATTGACATGGTAACGCTCGATCATTTCGTAGCAGATTTTCGAAAAATCATGAAAATACTTCGGGCCGGAGAGAGCAAAACCATCGTGAATGATCTCGTATCCCTGCGACCGGCCAAAGGCGACACGCTGCTGTTTCTGCTGGCTATAGCCGCCCCACGGCGAGAGCCACACTCCGATGCCGGAGTAGAAATCAGCCGCGGCTTGAGTTGCTCTCGCAAATCCATTGGGAAGCGACTTGTTGAAGCCCCACAGCGACTCCGGGTTATCCCATCCGTCGTCCAGGACGAATGAGTCCAGCGTCAAATGACGCTTCTGTGTCAGCTCCGTTCCGAACGCATGGATTCTGTCGAGGATGTCCGCTTCGGAAAAGCGGTTTTCATAGCCGATGTCATACCAGGTGTTGTAATTGAGGAAGGGGCTATAGGGTCGCGGCCGCTCGTTTTCCACGTAAGTGAGGAATGCCCGCCGCAGCTGCCCCGGCGGGTAGGTTCCGATCACCGCAGAATACGTGACGCTCTGACCTGCGCGCAGCGGGAGCTCTCGAGTTATGCCGGCTTGCGCCAGCCCATTGTGGACGCGGCTCCAGGATAGAGGATGCTCAAAGCCGAAGAACATGTGGTCATCGGCAAGCGGGGATCCCTTGACCGTGCCGATGACACGAGCTCGCAGATCTCGAAACTCAAGCAGACGGACTTCAGAAATAGGAAGGTCGCGCGATCCGGCGCTGATCGTGAGCTGTTCACGGATGTAGCTGGTGGCCGATCGATCGATCAGGCACCAGTGAATCTGCGCCGAGGAGCGCGAATCGCTCAGGTCAGCGCAGGTGCGCGTCTCTGATCCTGGTTGCGAAGGGCCTGGCTGCACATCGGTCGTAAAGGGATGCAGCCATTGAAGGTGCGCCGGCTCGAGCTTCGATCCATCCTGAAGTGTAATGCTGAAGATCCGATCGAGGGTCAGCGTCTGAGCGGCGGACAAATCTCTGACAGTCATCTCCGGCTCTCTGGGCGAATTCGAAAACTGAACGCTCAAAGTTTTGCCTGTGATCTTGAAGCTTTGCGCATTCAGGGCGGGTTCCACGGATGCGAGGAGGAAGAGCAGGCAAATTGAGAGCATGGAAAGCCGAGGCTCTATTGCGGACGAGAGCTTTGCCCTCAGGTTCGACCAGTGCTTTGCCGCATACGCAAGAAGCGTCAGCGCCTGTGCATGCCTACTCGCTTTGCATCCATTGAATAGGGCTATGTTTTTTAGTCGATCAATGCTCATTTTATTTCGACTTTCAATTCTTGTTGACATATACGATTGATTTAGATTATGTTTCATTTCGTTTTATAGCAGATGTGGGGAATGTCAAGTCTTTTTCTGACGGGGTTCGAATTTTCCGCGCCCATGAGCACACTATGGAGGCGTATTCAATGAAGGCTACTTTCTTCCAGTTTTGCGCTAAACAAATCTCCGGCGCTTGTTTTAGCGGTCGCTCATGGTGGCACCTGAGCGCGATACTGATCTTTACGCTTTTTTCTTCCATGCTCTTTGGCCAGATCACCGTAGGCAATATCACCGGCACAGTGGCTACGGCGGATGGATCAGTCATTCCCCAGGCCAGAGTCACAGTCACGGATGAGGGAACAAACGTCAGTCGCAGCACGACGAGCGATGCGAGAGGAAATTACACAGTAGCCGATCTGAATCCCGGCACATACACCGTGAGAGCGAAGGCTGCCGGATTCACCAGCCTCCAAAAAACCGGTGTCGTGCTGGCGAGCCAGCAGACAGTGCGAGCGGACCTAACCTTGAGGATTGGTTCAGTAAATTCAACCATAACGGTAACTGGCGGCGCGTCGGTGATTCAGACAGATATGCCTTCCATTTCCAGCACTGTAAGCTCAGAAACTTTGGCCAGCAGCTCCTCGAATCTGCTGAGCACCTCAGACGCGACCGGTGATAGCGGATTGCTCTTTTACACGACTCTTTTGCCGGGTGGTTCTCAGGCCGGTTCCTCTTTTGACTGGTCGATGTATGGCTCGCGAGGCAGCGAGGCGTATTACAACGTGGATGGCATCAGCTCAAATTCAGTTTTGTACGGCAACATGGTCGGACCTTCGCTCCCGCCCTTCGGAATGATTCAGGAAGTGCAGTATTCCGCGGTCAGCAACCAGGCGGAAGATGGACAGCTGCTTAACATCGGCGTAATCACCAAATCTGGTACAAATCGCTTTCATGGCGATGCGTTCGAAAACTTCGGCAGCAGCGCGCTTGACGCCAAAAACTATTTCTCGAATACGCTGGGCCGCCTGGTTGAGCATGATTTCGGAGCCGATATCGGTGGTCCGATTATTCAGAACAAGTGGTTCTTCTTCGCTTCGGGTGAATTTCTCCGGAATGCGTCACCGATATCGATTAATCCCAGCGTTCCCACACCGGCCTTTCGTAATGGGGATTTCAGCTCACTCCTCTCCGGATCAAGTCCGATCGTCATCGATAACCCGTACACTGGCGCCCCGTTTGCCGGCAACATCATTCCTGCTTCCATGCTGAATTCGGCTGCATTGAAGTGGCAGGACATGTTTTATCCGCAGCCCAACTATGGGATCGACACAAACTATGTAGCAAACTTTAGAGGCACTTACCCTCAGCATGTCTACACGAATCGCTACTACTTACGGAGTGATTATGCCTTCTCACAGTCGAACAGTATGTATGCGCGTGTGGGGTACATTCGCTCTTCTCCAGAAGTCCTCGACAGCGGATTACCGCCGTCGTTGACAGGCTATCGGATTCAGAAGCGGCATACATGGCAAGGCGTGCTGTCAGACACGTGGTTGATCACCCCCCGACTCATCAACGTCGCCAAGGCTGGCTATACGCATACAGTAAACGATTTTGGTGGTGCGCTTGAGGGACAATCCATTATTGACGATCTCGGCATCAACGGCTTTCAGGTTGCGCCGTCAAATGCAACCGGGATTCCGTCTCTCTACATCACCAACTTTACTTCTCCTTATCAATTGCCTGAGAGCGAACCCACCGAGCAGACCGTTCAATTTATCGATCAGGTCAGCTACCAACGCGGCTCACACCTTTTCAAGTTTGGCGCGGAGTATCGACCGCAGGAGGCAGATCAGTACTTTAACCCAACATTCGGGAGCTTCAGTTTTGCCGGCGCGTATACCAACTTCGGGTATGCCGACTTCCTTCTGGGGCTGCCTCAGACGACTGGATATACCTACCCGCGTTCGCCACAGTATTCGCGTCTCTGGTATTTGAGCGCATTTGCGCAGGACGATTGGCAATTCAAACCGAACCTGACGCTCTTTTACGGAGCTCGTTACGACTACAACAGTCCGGCAGTTGATAAATACAACGTCATCGCGTCGTTCAATCCGGCAACGGGAGCGATCGTTGTGCCTAATGAGGCCATTGCGCAAGAGAACATTAATCCCGTCTTCCCATCCCAGATACCAATACAAACAGCCGCGGAAGCGGGCTTTCCCCAACGGAGCATGCGCAATTCATTCAAGCTGGCCATTTATCCGAGAGTCGGATTCGCCTACAAGCCATTCCGGAATGACAGCACGGTGATTCGCGGCGGTTACGGAATCTATAACGATGAGTTCAGCGCGGCCCTGTTCTCTTATCTTTATGGCGGCCCCTACGGAGTAAGCGTGGGATACACCAACGCCATCGCGAATGGAACGCCGCTGCTCACCTTCCAGAACCCGATCAACAGCAGCGCTGGAGGAATCGGGCCCGGAGCCGTCAGCGTCCAGACCTTCAACAAGGATTTGAGAAATCCCTATGTGCAGCAGTTCAACCTTACGCTCGAGCAGAACATAGGTTTCGATACCGGGCTGCGTCTTTCCTACATAGGAACACGCGGAGTCAAGCTGGTTTACACGCGGAACATCAACCAGGTTCCCGCCAGCACAACTCCGTTCTCGCAAAGCGAGACTCCTTATCCGCTCTACTACTCAACCTTCCTCTTCGAAAATGGAGGATACGAGAACTACAACGCGTTGTCAGCGGAAGTGAAGCGCAACTTCCGGCATGGCCTGAGTTATGAGGCGGCATTTACCTGGGCAAAGAATCTCACTGACGACGACGATACGCTGGCAAACGGAATTGAGGGAGGCGTTACTGCTGAAAACAGCTTTAACCTTTCCCGCCAAAAGGGAAATGCTCTCTACGATCCGCGGGTGAGCTTCGTTTCCAACCTGGTGTGGAATCTACCGGTCGGCCGCGGAGGCTTGATTTTGAACAACGGTAACCTCGTTAGCAATGTGCTCGGCGGCTGGCAGGTAAGCGGGGCTTACCTGGCACAGAGCGGAGACTCCCTTACGCCTGGATTCAGCGGTCTCGATCCGTCAAACACGAACCAATTCAGCGGAGCTGCGCAGCGGGTGACCCAATCGACCCAGCCTTCTGGCGGGCGCTCCATTGACCACTGGTTCAATCCCGGCGCATTTGCTGTTCCTGACGCGGGAACGTTTGGAAGCGGCGCCTTCGGTTCGGTAGAAGGGCCTGACATGAACGCGGTGAACCTTGCGTTGTTCAAAAGCTTTTCACTCTTCAGAGAGAGTCAGTTTGAAATCAGAGGAAGCTTTACGAACATTCTGAACCATCCCAATTTTGGCGATCCGGATGTAACTATCACCGATACAGCAGTTGGCCAGATCACCAGCACGACCACCAAGAGCTTCGGAGGACCAAGGTCAGGGCTCATCACCGCGAGATTCACCTTCTAGCACAACTCCCGCAGAACGGCTGCCCCTGAATTCAATCCTTCTGGCCGAGAAGACACGGTCAGAGGGTTGGACTAGAAGAAGATCGGAGCACACGGTTCAATCCGCCTCCGATTTCCCAATGAAATAAAATTAATCGCCGCAGTAGATGCTGCAATGGTCTGACAGGTCATAGAATGCGAGAGGCTGTTCTTTGAGCGGTCCGGTAATTTAAATCACAACCTAGTCATTCAACAATACATTCCATGCATGTTGACCGAAGCGCAGCTTCTTCTATCGCACAGCCCGGCGTACTTTACACCCGATTCCTCATCTTTATCGCCGGCCTCGGCGGCTTGCTTTATGGCATCGATGTCGGGATCATCGCGGCGGCTCTTCTCTACCTGAGCAAGACGATTGATCTTACTGTCGGCCAGACTTCAATCATTGTCGCGGCCGTACTGGGCGGGAGCATGGTCTCTTCTCCCGTTGCCGGCTTTCTGGCGGACTGGTTCGGGCGCAAGCGGATGATGATCGTCAGCGGGCTGATGTTTGTCACCAGCGTCGGATTGATTGTGCTTTCGCAAGGTTTCGCCTCGTTATTTCTGGGCCGCCTCCTGCAAGGCATGAGCGGGGGCGTGATTGCCGTAGTGGTGCCACTTTATCTGGTCGAGTGTCTGGGAGCAGACAATCGCGGACGAGGGGCTGCCGTTTTTCAGTTCATGCTGACTTTCGGCATCGTGGTGGCAGCGGTTGTCGGATGGTTCTACACGCGCCAGGCAGAAGCCGTGGTCACACATGCGGCAGGTGATCTGTCGCTGATCCATGCGGCACAGAACCATGCCTGGCGCAGCATGTTCCTGGCTGTAATTTACCCGGGTATCGCATTTTTTGCTGGCGCGTTTGTACTGGGCGAGTCGCCGCGATGGCTGCTTAGAAAGGGAAGAGCGGAGGAAGCGCTCAGGGTTCTGCTGCGTTCCCATTCGGCCTCGGAAGCAGAACGCGAGATGAAGGAGATGGAGTCGCTGGCCCAGCCTCCAGACCAGCGTCAGCGGGCCTTGGCCGGGTCTCTGCTACAGAGAAAGTACGTTATTCCATTTGTGCTTGCATGCGTGATTCTTGCATTTAATCAGGCCACCGGGATCAACTCGGTACTTGGCTTTCTTGTGATCATCCTCAAGCAGGCTGGCCTGACGGCGACGCGCGCCACGCAAGGTGATGTTGCGGTCAAGGTGCTGAATTGCGTCATGACATTTGTCGCCGTTGGCGTGGTGGACAGGAAGGGAAGGAGATTCCTGCTGCGGATTGGCACAGGCGGGGTCATTGTTTCGTTGGTTGCCGGAGGGGTACTCTTTCTCGGGTCCGAATCAAACCGCATCGATGTGGAGAGCAAAATACTGGCCGCCAGGAACGGTAATGCAATCGTCATGCCGGTGGACGAGGCGACATTTGGCCCTGCTCCGGAAGGGCGGCCGATGGCGCTCACCGTGCTCTATTCCTATGGCGGCGGCAGCCACATGGCCGCCGTGCTTACCAATGAAAGCAATCCGGTGCTGACGATCAAGCCTGACTCTGCAGAAGCGCAAAGGCCGCTCACGATCATGAAAGCGCGATATGGACCAGTGCCTCGTCCGATTACGGGATGGCTGATCACGCTCTGCATGGCAGTCTTTATCGCTGCCTATGCATTTGGTCCGGGAGTGGTGGTCTGGCTGGTGCTTTCTGAGTTGATGCCCACGCGCATCCGCTCGGCCGGCATGGGATTCGCCCTCCTGTTGAATCAAGGCGTATCGACACTGATTGCCGCGGTCTTCCTGCCGGTTGTGGGTAACTTCGGCTACTCGGCGATGTTTTTCTTCTGGGCGGCCTGCACCGTCATTTATTTCATGACTGCCAGCTTTTTTGTGCCTGAAACCAAAGGCAAGACTTTGGAAGAGATCGAAGTCTACTTTTCCGGTAAGCGGCAACTTCCAAATGCAAGTTAATTCGGTGCCATGACACAGCTGCCAATTTTGCACCAATTTCGCGCAGGAGCCTCCCTATGAAGAACACCGCAGAAATCACTGCGCAAAAGTTGATTCGGCCACTCAGGAGTGGATTAAAACGTCTCTTACAGGAGTTGGTCAGAACCAACAGCGTAGCGGTCCTTGCGGGGGGCAATGAAACACCGGCTCAGCTGGTATTGCGCGATTTTTTCCGTGAGCACGGCCTGCGTAGCGAGTTGTACGAAACCGAATTCATCCTGAAATCCGACTTTGCGCAGGTCAGAAGAAACAAGCCTTATGCCGGCCGAAAGAACTTGATTGTTAGAGTGCAGGGCTCGGGGCGGGGCAGAAGCCTTCTGCTGAACGGCCATATGGATACAGTCTCCGCGGGCCTGCGGCCGTGGTCGCGTTCTCCCTGGTCGGGCTCCTTCCACCAGGGAAGGGTGCACGGCCTCGGGTCGTTCGACATGAAGGGCGGGCTGGTTGCGAACGCGGCGGTAGTATGTGCTTTGAAGCGGGCCGGCGTCAGAACCGGAGGCGACATCCTTTGCGAATCCGTTGTCGATGAGGAGTGGGGCGGCGGTGGTGGAACCATTGCAGCGCGATTGCGTGGAGATAACGCGGACGCATGCGTTATTCCGGAAGGCACACAACTGGAAATATATCGAGCCACGCGCGGAGGTTTCGTGGTGGATTTGACGGTTGATGCCGGGGACTCTTCTGGATACTTCTCAAAGGCCGAAGTGGTCAGTCCGACAATGCCACTAGGACGCTTGCTGACATGGCTGGCCAACTGTGCAAAGCAGCGGAGCCGCCTTAAACCGGGCGGAGCCTATGCGAAGTTCCCGGATCCCGCTCCTGTGCAGGTGCTTGCCGTAGAATCGAATACCCTTGATGTTCAAGTTCCCCTCAGCGTTCCTTCCCGCGCCACCGTCCGTGTTTATTTCCAGTTTCTTCCGCAGGAAAGCGTCGATGCCGTGATTTCAGAACTCAAGGAGAAACTCGAAGACTTCTGCAAATCGGATCCTTTCTTTCGAACATACCCCGTGAAGTGGTCGCCCCTCATCGGGGGACCGCTCTATGGCCATGAACTGGCGTGTGATCATCCCTGGCTTCGATGCATGGAAAAAGCTGCATCGAGCACTCTGGGAAGAGCAATCGCCACTGGTGCGGCGCCCTATCCATGCGATGCCGGCTTAATCCACCGCGATTTCGGCATTCCCACATTGCTCTTCGGACCCACTGGAGCGGGTGCGCATAATCCGGATGAATATGTTGAGTTTGCTTCTGTAATTCAGACTGCCGAAGTCCTGCTCTCTGCCGCTTTGGCGTGGACGAACGCATAGATTGACTCTGGGAGCATCGTGGCACTGATAAGCACCCAAAATCGAGTCCCAATCTCAACATGCGATCCCAAAGGCAACCCGTGCAGGCCTTTCTATTCCGTCCGCAACGCCTGCATGGGATCGATGGAGGCCGCACGTCTTGCAGGCACAAATGCCGCCACAAGGCCGCACACCACCAGCAGCACTGAAACCGTTACAACAGTGAACGGATCGTGCTGGCCAATGCCAAACAGAAATGACTTGAGCAGCCGCGTTGCGATCCATGTGCACGCGAGTCCCAGGCCCAGCCCCCAAACCACCAGCACCGCGGCGTTTCTCAGGATGAGCAGCAACACATCGCGCCGCTCCGCCCCCAGTGCCATGCGTATACCCACCTCGCGCGTGCGCCGATTCACTGAGAACCTCATCAACCCCGACAATCCCACCAGCGCCATGATCAACGCAATTCCGGCAAACACCGTCAGCAGCGAGGTCTGAAAACGCCGCCGCGCGGTGGCGATCGAAACCAGATCTCCCATGGTGTGTATATCTGTCGCCGCAATATTCGGGTCGATAGACTTCAGCGTGGCGCGAATCTCGTTGGCAACGATGGCCGGAGGAAGCGTGGAGCGCACGGCGACTGACTCATCGCCGAAATCGTAGCTTACGTTATACATTTGCGGCTGCGGTTCTTCTTCAAGACTCATGTGCCGAACGTCAGCAACCACGCCGACAACTGTGGACCACTGGGCATGCTTGTCATCAGTACTGATGCGCCCACCAATGGGGTTGCGATTTGGGAAATACGTCGCCGCGAATTTCTGATTGATAATGGTCGGCCTGTTGCCGGTTGTATCCGCATCGGTAAAGTAGCGTCCGGCAATCAATGGAATCTCTATGGCTTGGAAGTAATGTGGCGTGACTCCGCGGCCTTCTGTTTGTTGAAAATCCTTGTTCGGAAATCCTTCGACCCAGAGAAAACTCACACTCTCGGAATTGGATAGAGGAAGATTGCTGACGCCTCCGGCGGCCTGCACGCCGGGCAAAGCCTCGAGCTTCATCACCAGCTGTTGGTAGAAGTCACGCTGCTCTTGTGGTTTGTAGCGCTGGTCCAGGCTTACATGGAACGTCACCGCAGACCGGGCAAACCCCGTGTCCAGTGACTCAACATTGATATAGCTGCGGATCAGCAGGCCTGCTCCCGCCAGCAGCACCACCACCATTGCGGTCTGCGCAACAATCAACGCGCTCTGCAACCGGCTATGCCCAGCTGAGCTTCCGCGCATGGCGTGCGACTTCAGAAACTCCGTCAATTCTGTCCGTGAAGCGCCGATCGCAGGCATCAATCCCGCCAGCAAACTAGTCAAAAGCGACCCACCGATGGCAACCAGAACCACTCGTGCATCGAGAGACGCTTCATTCAGCCGCGGAATATTTCCGGGATCAAGCTTCGGCAGCAATCGGAGAAAGAGCACTGTTAGCACAATGCCCACTGCACATCCGCCAACGCCAACCAGCATCGATTCGGTCAACAACTGTCGGACCATGCGGCCGCGGCCCGCGCCCAGGGCGGCGCGTACACCCAGTTCGCGGGCCCTTTCGGCAGCACGCGCCAGCAGTAGGTTGGCTACATTCCCGCAGGCGATCAGCAACACCAGGCCAACCGCAGCCAGCAGCAACCGCATCAGCGGACGCACGGGCCCAATGGAGATCCCGGTGAAACTCTCGACCAGCGCGCCCCATTCGCGCGGCAGACCAGCATCTCTCGGATCAGCCGCGTATTCCTTATCAAGCCGTGCCATGATGCCGAACATCTCTGCCTGCGCCTGATGAATGGACACATCGGAACGGAGCCGTGCCAACGAAACATTGTTCCCAATGCCTCGGGAAGACCTGTCTTTTGCGCTAAGGGCAAGAGGCACCCAGATCTGAGTGGACTCGATATGAGAATCCCCATAGGGAAGATCGGACTTGAACGGATACTCAAACTGCGGCGGCATCACTCCGACAATCTGATAATTCGCTCCGTCCAGCTGAATGGAGCGGTCCAGCACGCCGGGTCTTGCTCCGAACATCGAGACCCAAAGCGAATGGCTGATTATGGCAACCTTCGCATGTGCCGGAAGATTGTCTTCCCCGGCAAAGGTGCGGCCAAGTTCAGGCATCGATTGCAGGGTCGAGAAAAAGTTCTCGTCAACCCGCGCCCCACCGATACGCTGCGTTGTGCCCTGCTGCGCCACGCTGAATTGAGCTTGCTCGAAGTTGCTCATATCCGCATAGGACTTGGCCTCGCGCTTGAGGTCGTAGAAGTCGCCATAGCTGGGGAAGATGACCTCCGCAGGAATCTTGAGGCTGGCATTCGGCGAAAACAAATAAACCAGGCGCTCAGGGTCTCCATACGGTAGCGATCGAATCAGCACGGCGTTTACCAGGCTGAAGATGGCAGTGCATGCGCCGATGCCTAGAGCGAGCGTGAGCACCGCGGTTATGGTGAAGCCGGGGCTCTTGCTCAATGTGCGCAGGCCATAGCGCAAGTCCTGCATAGTTTGTTCAATCCATAGTAGAGAGCGTTCGTCGCGATGTGCCTGTTTTGCCTGCTCCACGCCGCCGTAAGCGCGCCGCGCGGCGAGTTGTGCTTCTTCAGGCGACATGCCACGGCGTTCGAAATCGTCGGCGAGGAGGGTGAGATGCGATGCGACTTCGCGCGCAAGGTCCTCTTCGGCGTGCTTGTTGGCGAGGAGACTGAGGAGTTTGGCGATGATTCTTCTCCAATGCGCCATAGTTACCGTTCCTCTGCGAGCAGCTTTTCTACCACGCTAGCCATCTGGCGCCAGCGTTCGGTTTCCTCATTGAGGGCCTTCAATCCCGCCCTGGTGATGGTGTAATACTTCGCTTCGCGATTGTTTTCCGTCTTACCCCAGGAACCACGGGTCCAGCCGTATTGCTCAATCCTGACGAGAGCCGGATAAATGGTGCCTTGGTTTACATTTAAGGCGTCCTCCGAGACCTGTTGGAGCCTGTTGGCGATGCCGTAGGCATGCTGCGGACCCATGGTGGCAAGGGTGCGGAGGATCATGAGGTCGAGAGTGCCTTGCAGGATCTGGATGGGCATTTTCTTTACTTGGCATTCAAGTGAACATGATCTGTCACTTGGATGTCAAGTGGAGACCGCAGGGCGAGATTGAAGCGCAGCTAACACGAGGGAGTAAGCTCTCTACTGCGATATCAGGCCTTGGCGCTCTTCCAGCGACCGCCGGGGCGATCAACTTCGATTTGATACTTGGCGATTTGGCGTCAATTGAGAATCGATTCGTTTGATGAGAGTCTCCGTCGTGCGCCATAGGCTTCGCTCAATCTTCCCGTAAAGCTCGCATGGGATCCATGCGGCTGGCAGCCTGCGCAGGCAGGTAACAGGCTACCATCGTCACCAGGATCAGCGTGGCAGCAGCGCCGGCCAGACTCAGCGGATCAGCCGGACTGAGCCCGAACAGCATTCTCGAAAACGCGCGTCCGATGAACAGCGCGAGCACAAGGCCGATGCCTGCACCGATGAACACCAGCATCATGCCCTGCCGGAGGACCAGACGCAGGACGGAGGCGCGCGATGCGCCCAGAGCCATGCGCACGCCAATCTCACGCCGGCGGCCGCTCACCGTGTAGGCGAGGATGCCGTACAGTCCCACGCTGGCCAGCGCCAGGGCAAGGAGTCCAAATACGCCGAGCATGCCCAGGACCATGCGCGCATTCCACAACACCTGGTCCATAATCTTTGCGCCGGTGCGGATGTCGGTGACTTCGACTTTGGGATCAGTATCTCGGATCTGGCTCTGCACCGATTCGAGAACAAGCGACGGATCGCGCGCAGAGCGCACGTAGAGGATGGCATCGCTTCCGGGATTCTGGCGCATCGGCAAATACAGGCAGGGCTGCGGAGTTTCGCCCAGGGTGGTGTAGTTGCTGGTCTTCACCACGCCGACGATCTGGCGCGTGATGGTATCGCCGGTGAGACGAAGGTGCTGGCCAATCGCGTTGCCGTTGGGCCAGTAGCGCCGCGCAAGATTCTCGTTGACGATGACGACGGGAAGAGATCCGTCCTGATCCGCATCGGTGAAGGCGCGGCCCTGCAGGAGCGGAATTCGCATGGTTTTGAAGTAGTCGAGGTCGACCGTGTCGGCGACGGTGCTGATGGTCTCCGATTTCCGATCCTGCTCCTGTCCCTGAATGAGGATGCCGCGCGACGGGCTGGACCAGAATGGCATGTTCGAGGCCCAGCTGACTGCCGCGACTCCGGGAAGTCTCGCAACGCGGTCCGCGACGTCGCGACGGAAGTCTTTGAGGCTGACGGCATCGTAGCCCACCTGTTCGGGATTCATCATGAAGACGGCGACGTGTTGATCGTCGAAGCCGGGATCGATGGCATAGGCGCGCCGCACGGCGCGAAGGAAGAGCGAGGCTGCAATCAGCGAGACCAGGGAGAGCGCCACCTGTCCGGTGAGCAGGGTTTTCTGGAAGCGCGCGCTGCGGCCTGCGAGTCCGGCAACGTGGGTTTCTTCTTTGAGGCTGGCAACCAGGCCCGTCTTCGAAGCGCGCAGCGAGGGCACGACACCGAAGATGAGCCCGGTGGCGAGGGAGAGGAGCAGGGCGAAGAGGAACACGGCGCCATCGAGTTTGGGATCGACGAGATTGCGCGCCACCTCGGGCGGCCGGAGGGACCAGAGGAAACGGCAGCCTTCGTAGCCGACGCCAAGTCCGGCAATGCCGCCGAAGACGCCGAGGAGCACGCTCTCAGTGAGCAGCTGGCGCAGCAAGCGTCCGCGACTGGCGCCGATAGCCAGTCGAACGGCGATTTCCTGACGCCGGCTGACTGCGCGCGCCATGAGTAAATTGGCGACATTCGAGCAGGCGATCAGCAGCACGAGGCCTACGATGACCAGCAGCACCGTGCTGACGATCGCGAGCCCGCGCTCGCCGCCGGTAGTGGAGTAGAGAGCGGTCGTGATTGGCCGCACGGCGATGGTGTGGCCCGCGTTGGCATCCGGATACTGCTGCCGCAAAGCAGCGGCCAGCGGCTGCAGACTGGCTTCCGCCTGATCGCGGCGGATTCCGGGCTTCAGCCTGGCGACGGTTTGAAAGAGAGGCTTGCCGCGCTCGCGCAGAACGTCCCGCATGGGAGCAGGCAGCACCTGCTGCGCCATAGTGGCCGGGAGCCACACATCGGGACCGAAGACGGCGCTTACGCCGAGGAAGCCCTCGGGGGCGACTCCGACAACGGTGAAAGAAGTTCCATTGATGTCGAGGATTTTGCCGATGACCTCCGGAGCGCCATCGAAACGGATTTTCCAGGCGTTGTAACTGAGCACAGCAACGGCCGCGGAACCCGGCGCGCTGATCTCCTGTGGAAGGAAGAACCTACCCTTCGCGGGCGAGATGCCGAGGGCTCCGAAATAGCCCTGCGTGACAAGCTGTCCAAAGAAACGCTCGGAACCAGTGTTTTCGGTCAGCGTCATGACCATCGGCGGAGAGAAGCCGCCGAGATCGGTGAAGACAGAGTTCCTGGTCTGATAGTCCTGGAGATTCGGATACGAGATGGGGAGCAGACTGCCGGACTGGGTGTGGGCTTCGAGGTCCGTCACATAGAGGCAGACCAGGTGGGAGGGATCGCGCACAGAAAGCGGATGCAGAAGCAACGTGTTGACCACCGTGAAGACGGTGGTGCTGGCGCCGATGCCCAGAGACAGGGTCAGAACGGCAAAGAACGTAAAGGCGGGCGCTCTGCCCATGCTGCGTAAGCCATGGCGGAGGTCGCGCAGGAGATCGGAAAAGAGGTTTCCTGAGGGCATCGCGGCGGGCGGCGGCGAACTCTGTCTGGATCGGCGTACGGAAGAAGGCAAGATTGCCGCGAACAATTCGCTGCCCTGTAGCTCTTCGAGCACCGTCCGGCATGCTTCAGACTCGCGGCTGCCAGCGGACAACAACTCCTCATAGCGGTCTTCGAGATGCTGGCTCAGTTCTTCGACGATGTTGGCTTCGCAGGCCGGATCGATCCGCAGGTTTTCCAGCCTCCTGCGTATCTCCTGTTTCCAGTCAGGCATTTTCCACCCCCATGACGCGACTCATCGCCTCGACGAAACCTTGCCAGCTCCTCCGCTGTCGCGCCAGGAAGCGGCGTCCTTCCGCTGTGAGGCTGTAATAGCGCCTGCGCCGCTGATTTGGCTTCTCTACCCAGCGCCCCTGAACCAGGCCGCGCTCCTCGAGCCGATACAGGAGGGGATACAGCGTGGTGACGTGGAAACGCAGGGCTCCGCTCGATCGCGCTTCGATCAACTTGCAGATGTCGTACCCGTGGCGCGCCTGCTGTTCCAGCAGCGACAGGATCAGCAGCTCAGCGCCGCCCTTTTTCCATTCACGATCGGGATTATCAGCGGGTTCCATATGTGTGGCTCCACATATACGCGAGTCCAATATACGGAGTCAAGCTGAGCGGCGGGGTTGCTCAGGGTTGGACGGGGAAGGGAACAGCAATGGCACCAATCTCCACTGGCTACTTCAGGGCTCAGCGCCTTTCCAGAACTGTTCCGGCTGGTAAGAGTGCTTCGGCGATTTTGCACTTACAGACATGGAACTAGCCTGTTTCGCCCAACGTCTAGCCTGCCGATCTTCCCATCCGAAATAGTTTCGACCCCGCGATGTGCCGAAATCATGCCGAGTCGGTCTAACGTGCTTGCGGAACTTGCGTTCCCATCCCAATGGGCTTGGTTTCGCTATCGCTGAGCACAGAATTTACGAGGTGCATCGCGGTCGTCAGGTAACCCTCGATATCGAGTTCAGGCTCCCATGCCTGTTGCAGGATGAAGCCCTGCACCAGCGCGAGTAACACGCGTGAAATAGCATCTGTATCGAGGGTTTTTGGTAGTTGGCCTGCCCGCTGAGCGTTGCGAAGCGCCGTGGTAAGCAGGTCGCGCTGCCTGATCCCGCGCTCTACGATCTTTCTTATGCGTTTGTCTCGAAGAGATTCGGCCCATATCTGGATGGTTACTTTTCGCCGTTCCCTTTCCTTTGGGTCCTGCAACATCTCGAAAAACGTCCGGGCCAGGTGTTGCAGACCTTCCGCAACATTGCCCGACGCGAGCAACTCCGCCAACAAAGCTGATTCGCGGTTATGTCTCTGTTCAGCGATGGCCTCGACGATGTCATTTTTCCCGTGAAAATAGCAGTAAACTGCTCCGGGACTCGACTTCAATTTCCGGACAATGTCCTCCATTGTGGTCCGGTGGAAACCCTGCCGCGCAAAGCATCGCCCGGCCGCATCGAGAATCTGAAGACGGCGAGCCTCTCTTTGCTCTTCACTGATCTTCGGCATCGTCTATGCTCCGGCGCGAATCATGCTCGCGACCCTGTAGAGTTCGGAACCACTCTCAATCCGGCCATTCGTGGCGCAGTAACGCCTGGCGGCATCAGCGGTGGATAGGTCGCTTTCGAGTCGGAACCCAAATTGACTGAGTGTGTGGGCTAGCGTACCCGTTGTCATCATTACTGGTAAGCCTTCCGAGAATTCGGAATCCTTCTATCTGGAAAAGGGCGCGATCGGCTTTTTCAGAAAGCCTTTGGATGGAGAGGCGCTCCTTAACCTCATCGGATCGGTGTGTTAGATGGACCTGATTAGAGGGGTAAAGCCAACATCGCGCCTCCTCATTGCCCCATCCAAAGCCGGCTGCGGTGCGCGGCGACCATTAAGGGCGTAACAGCCAAACCGAGGATCGTGTCAATTCAACGCGGCTGTTCATGCAGGAGCTGAATCGTTTCGGTGAGACGAGTGCGATCGATGCCAGTGGAGGTTTTCAGAACTACCCCGATGACTATCAAGTCATTCAGGAGCTGCACAAGCGGGGTGAGATCACCGTTCGACTGTAAGCGTCTGGCCAACACACCTGTTCGCAGAGCCGGGTCCTGTGTTGATGTAGCTCGATGGCTACAGAAAAGAAGTTGGTAGCGCCCAAGCGACGTACGCGAGGGGAGGTTCATGAGCTGGTGACTGAGTTTGTGAGCAGCGGCATGCGACGCAGCGAGTTTTGCCGGAGTCGGGGTTTGAGCTTGAGCACGTTAAGTCGCCATCTGAAGAAGCAACGTTGGAAGAGGAAGAGCAGAGCTACTTCCTCGGTCGGCAGGTTGGTGCCGGTGGAGTTGACCGCCAAGAAATTGCCAACACAGCGCGAACTGAGTTGTGGGCTGGCCGTGGTGCTGTCGCGCGGGCGGCGGATCGAGGTATGTCCTAATTTTGATACGAATACCTTCGAACGCCTGGTAAAAGCCCTGGAGCGGCTGTAATCCATGTTTGGATTGGGTCCAGCAACACGGATCTATCTAGCCGCCGGAGTCACCGACATGCGCAAGGGATTCGAAGGTCTGTACGGTCTGGTCCGTGATCGATTGTCGTGTGAGCCTCTTAGTGGGCACCTATTCCTGTTCTGCAACGCCCAGCGCAATCGGTTGAAGGTCCTCGTCTGGGACGGGACTGGACTCTGGGTCTGTGCCAAGTAACTGGCTTCACACTACACCGCTTTCGATTTGATCCGAAGGTTTTGATTCTTTCCATCTTTTGCAGGCCAGTGCCCGATCTGAGAGCCGGTCCCAGCGACTGCTGTGCTTGGGTGGTGTGGAATCTGGCAACTCGTAGAGATACGCGTGCGCATTGTGGGCGTGTCGTGTGATGATGCCATTTTCCGCCCAGTGCACGACCGTCGCTTCGTGGACGCCGAGGCGAGCTGCCGTTTCCGCTGCGGTCAGCATACCGCGGCCGCGAAGTCGGTCGTAGCGAGAGGCAGCGAGTATTGATGGACGAGATAGGCAACGCGCAGGGCGGTAAACGTAGTGCTGCCGCGTCCAGGTCGGGCCGATCCGCCGGGCCGAAGTCCTTGCTGATTGAGGATGTCGGCGATTTCGGAATAGATGTGATTGTCGAGGAGCTTGTCCACGAGCTTGATGATCATGGGCGGGGTCTTGACTTGCTCTGCGGATGGTTTGGGGTTCGAGTCGTCAGGGTTTCTGTCTTGCCTCCTTTGAAGCGAATATGGACTTTGGTGACTCCTTCCGCGGGCAGTTTGATAAGCGTGGCGTCTTCGATGATGCGGGCGAGCAGCCGTTTGCGTTCACGGTTCAGGGTGGTTGGATCACTCCAGAGCTTTTTGAAGTCTTTGTCATTGTGAGTAGCCGTTGCCGAAGGGCATCGTCGAGGAGAAGTTGGTCCTGCTGCCGGGCGCGCTCGCGTTCCTCTCGTGCTTGGGCCAGCGCGCGCAATTTGTCGTTCCATTCCGCCTCGAGGGTGTCGGCAACCAGGCGATTGCCCGGATCGACCAGCATGAATCGGCGTTGCGCCAGATCGGCTTCGAACTGTGCCCGCTCGATCGCGCGGCTGCGCAGCCGATCGGCCTCTTGTTGCCGAGCTTCGATCTCTCGCCGGATCTCGAGTGCCAACTCGACGGCGGCAGGTGTCATTCTTTCGGCCACGAGGGACGCCGATGGCTTGATCGATGGGCGGTCCGGCGATGGATTGGCAGTTCGGCGCACCTAAGAGAGCCGTGGGCACGGTCGCAGATATACCAGGCCTCTTGCTTGCCCCGCGTGGAGCGATAGGTCACGCGGAAATGCCTGCCGCATCGGCCGCACACTGCGCGCCCCTGCAACAGCGCCGCGCCTTCACGCGGCGGTGACCCTCGCGCCAGTTCATATCCTCGACCATTGCTCGCAAGTAGCTTGAGGTTTTCTTGATATTGCTCCCAACTGATGTAGCTGGGATGGGCATTTGGGATGCAGGCGAGCCAGTCATCGTAGTCGCGTTTTTGCTGGATCTTTTCTGGCCGTCCGCGGCTCGCCGATACCGGCGACGTCCGTACACGTAGACGCCTGCGTATCTGGGGTTTGTCAAGACGCGCATAGCGGTCGAAGCAGTCAGCGGCCGGAACACCGTGGCGCCCCCGGTACGGCGGGACGGAAAATCCGAGGCCCTCTTTCCGAAAGGCCTTTACGGTCTGGCATGCCGAACCAACCCGCGAAAACGTCTCGAAAAAGTGGAGCGATTGTGTCTCGGATCTGTGCGTCGGGATCGAGACCACGTTGCCAAGCTCGTCATAATCGAAGCCCGTGGGCAGCGGACACCGATACTCGCCGCGGCGCACCTTATTCAAGATTCCGCCTCGCAGCCTGGCTTTAAGGACGTGAAGCTCTGCCTCACTCATCGTTCCTTTGAGACCGAGCAACAGGCGGTCATTGAAGTTGGCCGGATCGTACACACCATCCTCATCGAGGATCAGTGTATCGGCCAGCGCGCAGATCTCCAGCAAGCGATGCCAGTCGGCGTTGTTCCGTGCCAGGCGTGAGACCTCCAGTCCCATGACCATGCCGGCGCGGCCCATGCTAACTTCCGCGACCAGATGCTTAAAACCTTCGCGCCAGGCCGCTGACGCGCCCGATTCGCCCTGATCGCTATCTACAACCTTGATCTGATCCTCGCACCAGCCAAGCGCGATAGCCCGGCTGCGCAGTGCATATTGGCGCTTCGTGCTCTCGACATTTTCGATGACCTGTCGCATCGATGACTGCCGAACATACAGGTACGCGCCCCGCTCAAGATGGTGAGGCTGCACTTTCATGGACTCGCTCATGATGTCGCTCCTCGAAGCTCGGTGTTAATGGCCATTGCTGCGAAGACATGAATGACGGATCTGGTTTCGTCGGCGTGGCGAAGCTCAACGATGCTCGATGCCCGGGATCCTGCTGCTTGCTTCCAGGAGGCACAGCCATAACCCGTGTCCATGCCCACATGCCGCGACGAAGAAAGAGCATGAGCCCTAGCGAGACTCCGGCGGCAGCGGATGCCCGAGTGCAGCATTGCGGAGTGCCTCGTACTGCGACACGACGCCCGCTAGCCGCCCCGGACCGTCGACTCCAGTGGGCGTCAGTGCGCGGTTTTTTTTACCCCGACCGCCCGCTCGATCGTCCTCGGGTGGACATCGAGGTGGAATTTCTGCGCGATTTGCCTGGCCAGCTGGCGCGCTCGAATGGGCTCGCCCGCCACCAGTTGCTCTTGAATAAACGCCAACACGCGCCTTGAAGCTTGTGCGGCCCGTGCGGACCGCGCTTCCTGGGCACCAGGCCAGCGATCCCCGCTTCCTCGAAGCTGGTCTTGGTCTGGTAATATGTCGGCCTCGACACGCCGTATTCCTCCGTCGCACTGACTACCGAAGCCTTCTCGACGGTTACTCGGCGCAGCATCTCGTATTTGACCTGCACGATGTCGTGCGGATCGAAGAACTCGCTGCTGCCGAATTTCGCATCGCGAACCTTCTCCGGTGCCGAGTTCAGCGCTCCCTCTTCGAGAAGGGCCTCGGACCTTCGCACTCTTTTCGTCGCTCTTCTTTCGCACCGTGAACTCCGCAGATCGGCATTCCAATAGTATCTACAATTATGCCGCATGCGTCACCTATGGCGAACACCTCCATGTTGCATAGATTGGTTCCACTACTAGCTTCGATATCGATACGCATGGCTGCAACCTAGATGAATGCGGCGCAATTCCCCTTACATGTGCGGCAGAATTTACCTTACTCTCATTTCAGCTCTCCGGAGGTCTCACCGTGCCTCAGGCGATCCATCAGGAGAGCTAGCTCTAACAAGTCGATTATCCGGAATAGCGCCCGACTCTTACCGATTACGATCTCGGGATCAGGAGACACCAGGTCCGTCCATTGCGGCGGGACAGAGTAAATCGACCCATCGTCGCTCTCAAGCAGCAGAGTCATTCCATAACGGTTGTATCGCTCGCCGACACAAGCCAGTTGATGCCCACTCAGCGGATGAAAGGGGTGCATCACACGAACAAAACGCGTTGCTGCGATCGAACCAATTGCATTCTTGATTGAGGTACAAGAGGTTGGAGAAAGGACGCTTCACCTGGCCGCAATCCAGTGATGCGCAGGGCAAGGTCGTCCTAAGTCACGAAGAGCTGTCCCTATTGTTGGGTGGGATCGATCTGGCCAAGACAAAGCACAAGCGGTGGTACCGGAAGGCCACGCCAGAAGGACCTGCTGCCGCATAAATGCTTGTACGTCGGCATAGACTCTGTTAAATCAGTTCCCATTGTGAATGTGGCTCCCATTCCTTCCGCGCCAGCCGATCTGGAACTCATCGCACGACTAAAGAGCCGTCTGCATTATGCGGAGCTGAAGATTCGCGTGCTGGAAGAGCGTTTGCGGCTGATGCGGATCGAGAAGTATGGAGCGGGTGGCGAAAAGCTCTCCCACGCGCAAATGGAATTGTTCGAACTTGAGCCCGTGGTCTCTGAAGTAATTGCAGAGCTGGAGAGTAAGCGCGCTCCGGTGCGGCACTCGACGAACAGATCCCGCAAACATCCGGGCCGACAACGGTTGCCTTCGAATCTCCCTCGCATAGACCGGGTTCTGCCTTGTATGGCCGAATCAGCGCATATGCAAACGCTGCGGCAGAGAGACGGTCGTGATTGGTTACGAGGAGAGCTCCCAGTTGGATGTGGAGCCAGCGAAGTATTTCGTGCTCGTCACGAAACGAGAAAAGCGAGCTTGCCGCGCATGTGAGGAACTTGGAGTGGTCTCAGCGCCGCTGCCGCCACGGATTATTGAGAAGTGTCTGGCCAGTGACCGGATCGTCATCGAGACGGTCATCGGCAAGTATTGCAATCACACGCCCCTGCATCGGCAGAGCATGATTTTGGAAAGAGACATCGGCTTGGAAATCAGTCGAGCGACATTGGACGGCTGGGTTCTCAAAGTCGGCGAGTTGCTGATCCCTATGGTCGCTGCGATGAGACGAGAGTTAATCAGCGGAAGTTACATTCACGCGGACGAAACCCCGGTCGACGTACAAACGCACGAGGGCCGAGGAAAGAATCATCAAGCCTATTTGTGGCAGTACGGCCGTCCTGGAGGAAGCGTGGTGTTCGACTTCCGTCTAGAACGGGGACGCGATGGGCCGAAGCGGTTCCTGGGACAGTTCGAAGGCATTCTCCAAACTGACGGCTATACGGCCTACGATCAGATCGGCGGGACGAGAATGGTACATGCCGCCTGTTGGGCTCATGCTAGAAGACAGTTTTTCGAGGCGGTGCAGCTAAATCCACGAGACCCGGTTGCAACTCCGATCGTAGCGCGGATGGACGCACTGTTTGCCGTCGAAGCGGAAGCTCGCCGCAGAGTAATTGGTCTCACTGGGCGTCATGCTCTACGTCAGGAAAGAGCCAGGCCTCTCCTGGACGATATCCATGGCAAGATCGAGGCGGCACTGTCCGTTGCATTGCCCTCCAGTGCGCTCGGCAAGGCCTGTCGATACGCTGTCACACTTTGGAGGAAACTTACCCGATTCCTAGAATATCCGGAACTTGAGCTGAGCAATAACCTTGCGGAGAATTCCATGCGTCTAGTGGCTCTGGGCCGCAAGAACTGGATACACATCGGCAGTCCACAGGCGGGACCAAAGGTCGCGGCCATTTTCTCGATCGTAGAAAGCTGTCGCAGATTGAAGCTCCCAGCCCGCGACTATCTGGCTGCGGTTCTCCCTGGGTTTGCCGATCTCCCGATCCAGCGCCTCCCAGACGTTACTCCCGCTGCGTGGGCCGCCCAGCATTCATGAACTCAAGCGAAGGGGTTGTTAGCGTGAAGGCGATCTTTCGACAACAACCTCACAGCTTTCTGTTTGCCGACGATATGCTCGGAATCCGGTTGGCCGCTGTAGCTGCGACTACTCTAATGACACTTAACGCGGGAGATGGCGGTCACCAGTAAATGGGCGGGTTACGACTGCCCGTAGCACCAGATGTTCGATGCGGGAGCTCCTTCGCATTCCGGTGCTGGCAGATCGCTGAGTCAGACAGACTAGACACCGCGCCCGAGGCAGGTGAAGCAGAAACTCAATGGGGGCGGTATAACCCGCCTCCCATCACTGCCACTGGGCTCCCGAGTTTTACGCAGCCTTGCCGGGAACTCTGGCTTCGAGAACCTTCGCCCCGCCACTATTGACTTTGATCTGCGTGGGCTTGGCTTCGGCCTTCTTAGCCAAGATGATCTTCAGCACGCCCTTGCCACAGCGGGCGCTCACTTGCCCCGGATCAATGGAGCTGGGAAGCGTGAACGAGCGTGTAAAGCTTCCGTATTGCCGTTCGACGCGATGGAAGTTCTCCTCTTTCTCGTTCTTTTCGATCTTGCGCTCGCCACGGACGGTGAGGGTGTTGTTCTGAATGCTGACATCGATGTCTTTTTCGTCGATGCCCGCGACTTCAATCTTCAGAATTAATGTTGTGCTCGTCTTCGTAGATGTCCACCGGTGGTGCGAGGGTGGTGGTTGTTAACAGCTCTTCCGGGCCTTCGGGCCTGTGCGACCCACGGAAAGCACGGTTCATGTGGTTCATGCGGTCTATAACTTCTCCTCATAAGGTCAGACTGATCCGCTGCCGACGCTCTGTCATCGCCGGGAAAGAATCAGACCGCTGTGGCGTGGGTTCAATTGGACTTAGGCAGATTGCTCCCAGTTGGCGATGCCGTCTGTAGCGGGCGCCGTTTGGGAATTGGCTTGATCTTGGATTTCCTTGGTATGAATTGATCGCTTTTCTTTTCAGGCATGGTGCTACTGTTTCACATCCGGGCTGGCTGCGCTCTCGGCGAGTTGCACGTCTGGCAAGCTACTGCCGGCACGCAGCCTATTTAGAGCGTATGCTTGATACAACAGTCAGGATTCCTGCCTCTCGCCTTCAGCCGCAATTGCTTTGCTCCAGACGAGCACCTTTCAAGTAAGCAACAGTGCGACTGGAGCCAACATGAGCCTTATCAAAAAAGCTGATGTAGACGACTATCTTTCTGCGCGACGAAGAAGAATCGTATTTCCTTTCGCGACAGTACGCCAGCTTGGTGCGGCGAGTCATTCGGGAGCGGGATCCCGCGTAGCGAAGGTAAACGAATCAAAGTCTCGTCGGGTTGATGGCCAAGAGCATTCTTCCACAGGACCATCGGCCGCTGCAACCGGATTTCGCGTTGATCCGGCCCGTTCGACGTACACGTCCGCGGTCAGAAAACCGCAAGCGTGAAACAGCATTCGATATTCCTGCGCACAGACTGCCTGTTGCCCGATGGCCTCGACCTCATGCGAGAGAAGTTCGACGAGACGTGGTCGTCTGCCGGAGATACTATCGCCTCCGCAGTGGATCTGAAGATCCGAAATGCTGGATGGCACTTTATGTGGCTGGTAGGTACGTATTCGCGTCACGGTTTCGGCCGGACGGCCAAAACAGCTATCAGTAAGGCCATAACCGTTGCCTTGAATGAAGTGAAAGCCAGGTTCAATGCCGCAGAGTTGGGCTCGGTAAGTGTCTCGAGGTACCCGGGCTTCCAGATTGCCAGGGTCACCATTCATACGCGGCAGATTCAGCAACACTCTTCCCTTGGCCTTGCTGACGAGATGAGTCTCCGGCAGTTTCCGGCACGACAAGTCTTCTCAGCCCCAGGCGGCCTGATCTGACTTAGAGACGTGCACATAGCACCTGTCATGAATAGTTCAGCCAACGGTATCGCGATGGCGATGCGTGTGAAAGCGGATAACCATGCCTCTCTCTGAGATATTTCAGAACGAAGAACGAGTCGGGACTTCTTTCGTGGAAGCTCACCCGTTGCCCCTGCCAACTCGCATGGCTTTTATCGGCAACTACCTGCCGAGACAGTGCGGCATTGCCACCTTCACAACCGATCTATGCACGGCAGTAGCGGCCGAATACGGCAGCGGCTGCCTCTTTGCCATTCCCGTCAATGACCCAGATTCGATCTATGAGTATCCCGAGCGCGTACGGATTGAGCTCTCCCAGGAAGACTGGACCTCTTATGAACGCGCTGCCGAGTTCCTTAACTTCAATGGAAACGACCTGGTCTGTTTGCAACATGAATACGGCATTTTCGGAGGGATTGCCGGCCATCACATACTGGCGCTGCTTCGGAAATTGAAGATGCCGCTTGTGACGACATTGCACACCGTTCTGCGTGAACCAGATCACAATCAGCGGGCAGTGCTCGAAGAGATCGCTCAGCTTTCAGATCGTTTAATTGTGATGAGCGAACATGCAGCTTGTCTTCTGCGCGATGTGTATGACGTGCCTGGCGGAAAGATCGATGTTATTCCTCATGGCGTGCCGGACCTTCCCTTCATGGATCCGAATTACTTCAAGGATCTGTTTGGCACCCAGGGGAAGTCCGTGCTGCTTACGTTCGGCTTGCTCTCTCCAAACAAAGGAATTGAAAACGTGATCCGCGCATTGCCAGTGATTCTGGAGAAGCATACAAATCTGGTGTACATCATCTCCGGAGCAACGCATCCTCATATCAAGCGGCGCGAGGGTGAGTGGTATAGAGAACAGTTAAAGGCGTTGGCGGAGGAATGCGGCGTTTCCTCGCACGTGATCTTCAACAACCGCTTTGTGAGCGCAGAGGAACTGGTGGAGCACGTAGGCGCCGCGGATATCTACATCACTCCCTATCGCCAGGAAGCGCAGGTAGTCTCCGGCACGCTGGCCATCGCGGTGGGCGCAGGAAAAGCTATCATCTCTACACCATACTGGCATGCCAGAGAACTGCTTGCCGATGAGCGCGGCGTAATCGTTCCGTTCGACGACCCCGATTCCATCGCAGACGCCGCGATCAGGCTATTGGACAACGATGCCGAGAGGCATGCAATGCGGAAACGAGCCTACCTCTACTCTCGGGGTACGACGTGGCAAAGCACGGCGCAGGCTTACATGGCGAGCTTTCAACGTGCGCGGGTGGAACGGATGTTGCGGCCCCGCCCCGCACTACCGGACGTATTCGCAGCGAAGTCGACAGGCGGGATGCCGATGCTCGACACGACTCACCTGTCGAACATGACCGACGATACGGGCATCTTGCAACACGCCATATTTTCCGTGCCCAACAGTCTTGAAGGTTATACAACCGATGACAATGCGCGCGCGCTGATCGTGGCAACACTGCTCGGTTCTTCGGCTCAATCAGGTAGCTTCGAGCCTGGGAAGATGTCTCAACGGTACCTGTCGTTTCTATTACTCGCCTTCTTCGACAAGAATGGCAGGTTCAGAAACTTTCTCGGCTATGATCGCCGATGGCAGGAGGACATTGGTTCTGAAGACAGCCACGGTCGCGCCCTGTGGGCCCTGGGAACGGTGCTTGGCCGTTCGGAAGACCCAGGGCTGAGAGGCGCGGCAGGCAGACTCTTCGAGACCGCATTTCCGGCCGCTCTGACGTTCACCAGCCCTCGTGCATGGGCATTCTCCGTGTTGGGCATGCAGGCCTACCTGGATTGGTTTCCCGGAGACAGGGTAATCCAGGGCGTTCGAAATGCACTCGCAAACCGACTGTTGGATATATATGAGCGCTGTCACTCAGAGACGTGGCAGTGGTTTGAGAAAAGCCTTTCCTACTCGAACGCAAGGTTGTCACAGGCGCTCTTAATGGCAGGGTGGCAAAGCAACAACAAGAGGATGGTCGAAGTTGGGTGCGAGTCTCTCAAATGGCTGGTCGCCGAGCAGCACCGCAGCGATGCAGACATCTTCGTTCCAATAGGCTCCAGGGAGTGTTTCGTAGACGGCGGCGTGAAGGCTCGTTTCGATCAACAACCGATCGAGGCCTGCGCGACGATCTCTGCGTGTTTGTTGGCATATCGCTTAACGAATGAGAAGCGGTGGCTTGAGGAAGCATGGTGTGGCTTCCGCTGGTTTCTCGGAGAGAACGATCTGCAGGTTCCGCTTTACGACGCGACTACCGGCGGGTGTAAAGACGGTCTTCATCCGGATCGAGTGAACGAAAATCAAGGAGCCGAATCTACACTTTCATTCCTGATGGCTCTGCTCGAAATGCAAAGTGTGGAAATCGCAAGCCTAGAAAGACTGAATCGCGAAATGAGTGTCTCCATTTGAATACAATTCTCCTTCCAGCTGTAACGCCGAAATCCAGCGCTATTGAACAACCGGCTTCGGGAATGCCCGCTGAAGATTCCCTCTTCACGCGTCATTCCGGCAATCCTATCCTCAGTCGGAAAGACTGGCCATATCCAGTTAACAGTGTCTTCAACGCGGGGGCAGTGGTCCTGGCCGACGGAGATACTCTGCTGCTGTGCCGCGTTGAAGACCGGCGTGGGTTGTCGCACCTTTGCGCTGCCCGCTCCGCGAATGGCATAGATGGATGGCGCATCGATGCCCAACCAACTTTGACGGCAAATCCCATCGAATATCCCGAAGAGATCTGGGGTATTGAAGATCCGCGAATCACGTATGTCCCGGAGCTGAAGCAGTATGCGATTGCTTATACCTCGTACGCGCGCGGCGGTCCGGGAGTGTCCTTGGCACTGACCCAAGACTTCAAGAGCTTTGAGCGATACGGAGTGATCATGCCACCCGAGGACAAGGATGCGGCCCTCCTTCCTCGGAGAATTGGCGGCGTCTGGGCCATGATTCATCGGCCTGTGACAACGCTTGGCGCTCACATGTGGATCTCATACTCGCCTGATCTACGGCATTGGGGCAGCCACAGAATCATGCTCGCCGCGCGACGCGGGGGATGGTGGGATGCGAACAAGATTGGGCTTTGTTCCCCTCCGATCGAAACCGCAAAGGGTTGGCTGACGATCTATCACGGCGTCCGCCAGACGGCATCCGGCAGCATCTATCGCCTCGGTCTCGCTCTCTTCGACCTCAACAAGCCGGATCTCTGTCTACAGCGGGGAGACTCCTGGGTGTTCGGGCCGGAAGCTCCCTACGAGCGCGGAGGAGATGTCAACGATGTAGTATTCCCCTGTGGGCAAACCATCGGCGCGGATGGAGATACTATTCACCTCTATTACGGAGCGGGTGACTCATGCGTGGCGATGGCTACTGGCAGCGTCCGGCGTCTCCTTTCGTGGCTGGATTCAAATTCCAGTTCGGGAGATGAAAACGGCACTCAGTGAACTTGTCATCCGATCGTGAGGAACAGCCTGCATGAATATCATTGGCCTGACGTGGCCTGGTTACATTCCGCGTCTACTTTGGATACGACGAGTGTGCCCCCGTTGCAGCTCATTTGAATTCAAGGAGGCTGAGTCGCAACCCCTCGATGGGCTGCTGGGCTTCTTTGCGATGCGCCCGGTTCGCTGCGTCAATTGCTGGCGACGATATTACTGGTTTGCGATGAGAAGCACCAATCAAAGATGACAGCCGCTATCACACTCGGAGCCAACTCACGAAACCAGGACAACTTTGCTCGACAAAGACCGAACAGAATGGACATACGCGCCCAATCAGACACCGAATGATCTACTGTTCAGGTTGGACAGCGAGCGTTCTCGGCAATCACCGAATTATGAGATCGTCGTCCAGAGCGCGGAGGAAATCCAAGACACTCAAAATGCTCCCGCGATCAGCATGGGACCATACCTGATCGAATCTGGGCAAACGCAGCTTCTGACCACGATCAGTATCTACAGCCAGCGTGGCGAAAACCGAGAACAGATACGGCTGCTCTACATGAATGCTGTTGCACTTCGTGTTTGGAAAGCCATGGGAAAGCGACCCCGCCTGATCGGTGCGCAGCATCGCCCACCACGAAATGCGCTATTGACATTTGGTGTTCCCTTCAGTGAGTAACTAGCTGCTCAATCTGTTTCGGTATCCATCTGATGGACAAAGGCCACGCGCGATTATGGTTCTCCCCGCCACCCAGTTGGCTAAGAATTGTCTCCTGACCAACCAGGTTCCCTGCAAGTCTGGCTGCTGGTAGATCAGAAGCTGTGCCGCGGCTTGTTACGGATTGCAGGTAAGTGACGGCCAACCGGAGAGCGCCCGGAGAAATCGGCGTGTTGCAAAAGCGATGAAGGAGCCCGACAGGAAAGGAGACCAGGCAATCATCGCTGATCCCTCCGCAGACCCGTAAAAGCACGTTTACCCATATGACGAATCCCCATTTGCTGGGCGAATTGAGGCTGACCAGAGCTTGCCCTCGGTGGCGCGATGACTCTCGATGCTAAGATCGAGCATCAAATCGGCGGCGGTATCAACGGAGCCTATCTACTGCAATGATGTGGCGCGATTATCACGAAGCCACAAAGCATAGCGTTGAATCGCTGAGGCGATCACGGCAGGTTCTTGACTGGGCAAACATGCCTGATCCGTTTCGTTATTACGAGGGCACGCCGGTGCTCGATCTTCCGGCCGACCCACCCGCCCCTGAAATACCCGCACTCGACGTGCTGCAAGGCGCCTTTGGCACCACGCCGGTGGACGGCGGAGCGGCTTTCCTCTCCCAGCTTCTGTTCTATTCCGCCGCGATCAGCGCCTCCAAGCGTGTCCCCTCCACCGGAGAAAAGTACGCGCTAAGAGTGAATCCGTCCTCCGGGAACCTGCACCCTACGGAATTTCACTTCCTCACGCGAGGTCTAAGAGAGTGGCCGGATGGGTTGTATCACTACGATCCATCAAGGCACATGGCGGAGCAGCGTGGACTCGGAGTCTTTGCAACCACGCCAGCCAGCGGGTCTGCGCCAATTGTGTTTGTCTTGACGAGTATCGTCTGGCGCGAGGCATGGAAGTACGGTGAACGGGCATATCGGTACTGCTTGCACGACATGGGGCACGCATGGCAGGCGCTTGCACTCTCCGCGCGAGCTATCGGTTGTGAACACATCGCGGTGGGAGACTTCGTGGACGATGACGTGGCGCGAATGTTCCGCCTTAACAGTGACGAGTGGCCAATGCTGATCGTCAGTCTGCACGGCGATTCCATTCCATTGCGCGAAGCAGACACCGGCGAGCCTGTCTGGTCCGGTGGGGAGGCGAACCAGCTTTCAAAGGAGACGATTGCTTATTCAATGATTGACCGCATACACTCCGCCACGAAACGAAGCAGCATTGGGAGCAATGTAACCTCCCTCGCACCGTTGGCCTCAACTGGCTCCGGCGACATCAGGCTGCCTTCTCCGGCTTTATCGACTCGCAGCTTTGGCGATGTTGCCCGTATGCGACGCTCGGCGCTCGACTTCCTGGGTGGAAAGCGATCAATGTCATTAGCGGAACTCTCCGCCATCCTCGCCACTACAGCCAAGGCATTTTCGGCTGACTTTGCTGGCAGGCGCTTCATCCAACTATATCTGTATGCTCACCGCGTTGATGGGTTACAACCCGGCATCTACAGGTTCTGGCCGGAGTCAGCCGAGTTGGAGCAGACCAAGAGTGGCGACCAGCGTGTCGCGGCCGCCGGCCTGAGTCTCGGTCAGGACCTGGCTGGTAACGGCTGCGTGACCTTTTCGATGATCGGCGATCTCGAGAGTGCCGCTCGTACCTATGGCGACCGTGGTTATCGCTATGTGCATTTTGAAGCAGGCGCCATTGGCCACCGCCTGTACCTCGCCGCTGAAGCGCTTGGATTGGGTGCGACGGGCATCGGTGCCTTCTACGATGATGAGGTGCACCGTTATCTCGAACTGATACCCGAACAAGGACAGGTTGTATATCATTTTGCGATTGGCTATCCGGTCCCCGATCCGCGCCTCTCGGCGCAACGAAACAACATCGCGTCGACTCCTCCACCCAAAAGGCATGCAGGAATAAGGCTCGCCACAGCCGAAAATCCAGCGCTTGCCACTCCAGCAACAATCCATCCCTGAAACGCGTATCCTTATAACTATCAGTAAGTGAAAATCAGGCACCCGCATGGGCACCACAGAAGAGGACCGGTTCCACACGACCGAAGCCTCACCGTGGATGCGGCCTTTTGTGCCGCCTCGTTTCCTGCGCAGCGGCCATCTGCAGACCATCGTTGGCAACGTCTTGCCGCGCACTCATTCTCTGCCGGAACCGGAAAGCCAGCTCATCGAGGTGGAAGCTCACCCCTCTCGTGGAGCCAGTTTTGTGCTGTGCCACTGCCATTGGCAGGCCGCCGAGGTTCGCAGCCAACGGCTGACAGTGATCATCGTTCATGGACTCGAGGGCTCCTCTTCTTCGCGGTATGTCTTGGGGAACTCGGCGCGCGCCTTGGCGGCCGGTTGCAACGTCGTCCGCATGAATATGCGCAGCTGCGGTGACGGCGAACAATTCTCTCCTACCATCAATCACGCGGGGCGCTCCGAGGACGTCGCGATGGTGATGGCCGAGCTGGCCCGCACATACTTCATTCGCAGCTTCGCGCTGGTTGGCTATTCTATGGGCGGCAACCTGGTTCTCAAGCTGGCCGGCGAACGAGGTGCCGCCGCGCCGCCTTATCTCAAGGCCGTTGTCGGCGTCTCGCCCCTCCTGGATTTGGCTGCCTCCTCAGCCGCACTGCACGAACCGCAGAATCGCCTTTACGCGAGCAGGTTTCTCAGTGAAATGGTCAAGCGCTTTCGTCGCAAGATCGAACTCTACCCGGGTCTGTACTCTGCCAATGGCCTGGACAAGATTCGAACCATGCGGGAATTTGATGAACAAGTCGTCGCGCGATACGGCGGCTTCACGTGCGCCGCCGACTACTACAACAGCGTTGCCAGTTCCAACTGGGCGCAGGACATTGCCGTGCCCACGCTGATCCTGCACGCTCTCGACGATCCCTTCATCCGCATGACTCTCGACACCCGCACAAAACTGGTCACTAACCCCCGCGTCATGCTGGTCGAGACCCGGCACGGCGGCCATTGCGCCTTTCTCTCGCTCGAGCCCGGCGACGCAGGCTATTGGGCGGAGAGAACGCTGCTGGACTTTCTGCTCGCCACGGTAGAGGGTTGACCGTGTGACTCCGACGGGGGGGGTGAGAGCCGTGCGGACCTACCGCGCATCGTGGTCCCTGGACGATCGAGTTCCGGAAGGATGGTCAACATTTGACGAGTGCGCCCGTAACAGAGTGGCAATGTGGCCGCCCGATCCTGAAAGATGTCATTCATCCACTCCACTGGCTCAATCAGATTTGTTCCTGGTTGAGACTGTCCGGCATGAGGCTCGCCTATAATTGAGTCTGTATCACCGCGGCACATTACCGCTTTCGGCGTGCGGAGCCGAGCGGGACATCGATAAGCTGCTCACCTCGCTGGCGCCTGTGATTTGGTAATCCTCATAGTCGATGGTCAGTTCGGCGTAGCCTCCAAGCCGAATGGCGGTAACGCTGTGGTTATGTGAAGGAAGCCAGAAATCGCCGATTTTTATGTACGCCTGCTCGATTTCTGTTTTCCTGGTCCAGAAGGAAGGATTTCTCGCAGGCTCTCCCTCTAAACGCACTACGGCAAAGTCTTCCGCATCTACCCAGATTCGTCCGGAATAAAGAAATTTGTCTTTCGCACGGGGTTCAACTTGGAGCACATACCTCGCGCCCGAGGGGCCACTCTGGTATCCGATCAGCGTGAAACGGTAGTTATCCTCAGTGAGAGCGGATCGCCGCTGAATCTCTGCGTTCAGTGCTTCCTTTTCCGCTTCCAACAGCTTCTTGAATACTCTATCAATGATCAGTGCAGAGCCGGTCGTCGATTGAACGATGAAGTCCTTTTCTGCCGGCGAGAGGTAGCTCACCTTCACGACCATTTCCGCGCTGCGAGACCCTGGAAACCCGTGATATTCAACCCGGTAAGTTCTGGTTCCCTGATATGTGCGAAGTGCCCGGACACGTGAAAGATTCATCTGGACGAGGTTTTGCACCACTTGTTGTGCAGTGAGCGGAGGTCGATTAGCAACTGTCGCGGTTTCCAGCTGTTGGGCGCCTGCAGGCTGACCTAGAATGACTAGGATCAGAAGCGACAAGATGATGAACTCCGAACAGAAGGAGAGCGTACTTCGGCTCCGAGTCGGTGCTCGATGCTGGGGTTCATGCAGTTTCATGGCAAACTCTCACCACGATCGCCTTCAGAGAGACTCTGGCATAGTAAGTATTTGCTTTTACGCCCTCGGATACTGATCTCAATTGACCATTGCGTAGAACACGCGGGAGGAATCAATATCCTGTGGCGCAATGTGAGATTTCTGCGCAGAGGTGAATCGTGGGGCTATCCTGACACCGCCGCCCTGATTGCAGGCCCTGGGCCAGCACGCTTGAGCGCGATCTAAACGTTTAGGTGGTGGCGCCGGATAGAGTCAGAGCGCATTCACGCGGTCACCCGGAGCTGACCGGGGACGCATTACCTTGATGTTCTTCGCTAAGCCGAACAGCGCCAACAGTCGGATGCCCCAGTAATTAAAATCCACTTCCCACCAGGCCATCCCGTGGCTTGCAGACACGGGGTGCGCATGGTGATTGTTGTGCCAGCCTTCCCCTCCGGTCAATAGCGCAACCCACCAGTTATTCGTTGAATCATCGCGGGTTTTGAAACGGCGCGAACCCCACAGATGGGTAGCCGAGTTGACCAGCCAGGTGACATGGAAGCCGACAGAGATCCGCAGAAACACGCCCCACAGCAACCACGAGAGACCCAGCTTCCATCCGCCCAGAGCGCTGCCGCCAGCGAGCAAGGCAGTGCCAGTCAGAGTGATGGGGAGCCAATGCCACACTGCCAGCCACTGATAGAAGCGGTCGCGTTGCAGATCAGGTGCGTAACGGGAGAGCATGGTGGTTTCGCTATGAAGAGAGCCATGCAGGATCCAGCCCATATGCGACCACCATTTGCCGTCGCGGGGAGAGTGCGGATCGCCAGGCTTGTCGGTGTGTTGGTGATGCAGTCGATGCACAGCGACCCAGTAGGTAGGGCTTCCCTGCAGTGCCATGGTGCCAAAGATCGCCATGACATACTCAAGCCACTTAGGTGTGGTGAAACCACGATGAGTGAGCTGGCGATGATAGCTGATAGAAATGCCCACGTTCTGGCCAAAGAGCCACATCACGAGAAACACGAAGGCTGAAGACCAATGAAAGGTGAACAGCGCCGCCACGGCTCCCAGATGAAACACAGCAATCACCACGAAAAATACCCAGTTGAATTCAGCAGATTTAGCCTGTACTAGTTCGACTATTTCGGGACTGCTGGTTCTCTGCGGTCGCGCATTAACGGTTGCCATGGCATGCCTCTAGTCTCGAGGCTAACGCCGCAACTAGAGAGAGCGGGTAAGAGTTCGGTAATACTTGCAGTCGGCACATTCAGAATGTGAGCAATATTGATCGGTCATGGGTATATCGAAAGCGAGGTTCCTTCGTGAAAGAAGCTCTGTCTCGTATTTTCCTCTCTGAGCGTTGTTGACCAGCGCTGTGAGCAACCGAGCGGCAGCCTGCAGGTTCACAGGACACTCCCGACGTTCGTACTTTACGACTAAGGACATGATGACTACCCGGTCTGATGACACGCCGATTGCTCCTGTTTGCCGGACGTCAGGGAATAATCAAGCGTTGGCACCTCCCGATGCCATGTTCATCAACTTGTATTGGGCACCCTGATCGCTCTAATAATTCCGTTCGATGAGCGATTCTGACCAGCTTTCGGAAGCCTGTCCGTTCAATACTAGCTACGTGTAATCGTCTGGCCGAGTCGAGAAGCTACCCTAACCAGCCCTCTCCTTCGTGGACATTTATGCACAGGAGGGTGAAATGCATCTTGATCTGATGGATCCCAGACTGATTGCCGGCGTGGTTGTGATCGTTCTGATCATCGTTATCGGCGTTGCGTTTTACGTTCGCAATCGCAGAAAGACTACCGCGGGTTTCCGCAATCGTTTCGGGCCGGAATACGACCGGGCTGTTCTCGAGCATGGGTCCGAACACAAGGCCGAAGCGAAGCTGGCGGATCGTGAGGCGCGCGTGGAAAATCTGAAAATCCGTGCTCTTACTGTCGCGGAGCGTGGGCGTTATTCTGCAGATTGGCAGTCGGCGCAATCCCGCTTTGTCGATCATCCGAAGGGCGCCGTGACGGAGGCCGATGAGTTGGTCTACTCGCTCATGCAGGCCCGTGGCTATCCTGTAGCGGATTTTGATCAGCGCGCTGCCGATATTTCAGTCGATCATCCCCGCCTGGTGGAAAACTACCGCTCGGCGCACGGTGTCGCGGTGCGGCTTGGCAGAGACGAGGCAAGCACGGAAGACCTGCGAACCGCGATGATTCAATATCGCAATCTTTTCGATGAACTCGTTCAGGAACAGCCAGCTGGCGGAATCAAATCTGTGGCATAACCCGAGGATTGCGACTCGGAGCGAAGGAGATCTGAAATGCTCATACTCATCATTGTTCTTGTGTTGGTTTTCGGCCTGGGCGGGGGATACTATGGCTACGGTCGTTGGGGCTATGGCGGAGGCGCAGGCATAGGGCTTGGCACCGTACTAGTCATTGTTCTTGTTTGCTTTATGCTGGGGCTTTTCCGCTAAAACGGATCCACTTTCAGACAGGGCACGACAGCGCTGAAGTTGACGATTGACGTCAGTCTTCACGATTTCTTGCAATAGTGAGCAAAACGGAACAGATTGTTGTTCCCGCTGTTGCGATGCTGTTGTAACGTGCCCGGAGAAGTGTGCTCGCGACAATATGCTGAAGCTGTTCAGGCGGGTGAGCCGCTTCCGCAATCAGGGCCCTTGATTACTGTCGCTAAATTGATAAAATTGTAGGAGAATTCCCTCTGGTTACTTCGATCCGAAGCGGTCGCAAACCTGCTGAGCTGCCCCCACCGGCACGACCGCGGGAGAGAGACGCGCTGATGGCTGTGCTGCAGCCCATTCAATTCGATCCGGCCAGCTTTCTGGCAAGCACAGGACTAGGACGAAGGATCGTCCGATTGAAGCCTAAGCAAACCTTCTTTGCGCAGGGGAATCCGGCTGACGCCATCTTTTATCTTCAGAAGGGCCGCGCCAAACTCACCGTCGTTTCGAAGACCGGCAAAGAAGCCACTATTACCCTTTTCGGCCCTGGCGACTTTGTTGGGGAAGAATCGCTCGCAGGAGCGGTTGGGCCGCGCATGGCGACTGCCACTGCGATTACCGCCTGTACAGCGCTCAAGATAGAGCGGCGGGAGATGATCCGCGTCATGCACGAGGAGCATTCCTTCTCCGACCTGTTTCTGTCATTTTTGCTGGCCCGCAGTATGCGCATCCAGGCCGATCTGGTCGATCAGCTTTTCAACTCAAGCGAAAAGCGTTTGGCGAGAATTCTCCTGTTAATGGCGGAATTCGGCAAGCCGGGTGAGCCGGAAACACTGATTCCGCCCATCACGCAGGAAACCCTGGCGGAAATGATCGGCACTACGCGCTCCCGCGTAAGCTTTTTCATGAACCGCTTTCGCAAGCTCGGCTTTATTGAATACAACGGTCGAATCCAGGTTCACAAGTCCCTGCTCAACGTGATTCTCCACGATTAGATCGCCTCATCAAACACCATAACTGCTTAGTTCTCCGGGCACTCCCCTGGGATGAGGGTCACATGCGCACAGAGCAAGTGTGAGCAAAATTGAACAGTATCCCGATCAGGGCAATGGGACACTTCTCACAGGAGCACTATTCGATGCTCAGAGGAGGGTTCACGATGCCTGGCGAAAAAGTAAACCTGCTTATCGCAGATGATGAACCCTCCATTCGAAGAGCATTCTCGGAGATCTTCACTGAGTTCGGATATAACGTGCGATCCGCTGAAGATGGTTTCAGCGCACTGGTCGCGATTAGGCGGGAAATTCCCGACATTCTTCTCTCCGACCTCAACATGCCAGGTGTTTCCGGCTTTGAACTGTTAACAGTGGTCCGTGACGAGTTTCCCGCGATTCAGGCGATCGCCATGAGTGGTGACTATTCAGGTCTCGGCATACCGCCTGGGGTTTGCGCTGCCGCCTTCTATGAAAAAGGCAGTCGCCTGGATTATTTGGTGCAGATTGTGGAAGGCATGGCCCATCCGAAAAGGCTGTCGCCTCTCCAGCTTCCCGGCCCGAACAACGGGCACGGCTCTTCCGGATATGCCCACATTAGTCTCACCTGCCCGGAGTGCTCAAAGGTGTTTTCAAAAGATCTCGACAAAACCATCTGTCCTGCTCACGAAGCTGGCTGCGTCTATTGCTACAGCTTCGATTTGTTACGCAACCGCCCGGCCGAGACACCTGGCGTCTTCGCAGGCTTTTCTGCGGGAGCCAGACATGTGGATCCACGCGTCTTCGAGAGCGCCCAATCTCAACTCGCGAACGTAATAAGAAAGAGCTGCTCCGATGCGGAAGATAGCTGAACTTACCATGCTCCTGCGCGGCCGGGTGGAACTGCCCGCTAATCTCAACCTCGTGACTGAAGAGTTCCAGGAAGGCTGGAGCTTTGTGCAGTCGGGAGATACTCATTGGCTGGATAAGGAGATTCGGCAGCGCGGCTGGCATTTCATGTGGATCGGCGAGGGATCACGCAGAGGTGGCGTCGGGCAGACATCGCAGGAAGCGATTGCCGGTGCACTGAAGCTGGCTCTTCGCCGCGTGAGCGAGCGCTTCAACGCGGCGGAAGTGGAATCGATTGAATTGAGGAAGTATCCGTGGTTTGTGGTGGCGAAGGTCAAGGTGTACCCGTATCAGATTCAGCAGGGCGCGGTTCTATCTTCGCTCGACCGAACCGTACCCCCGTCGATCGCTCCCCCAGCGAAGGCGGTTGCCATCCCGAGCAGTCAGGTCGCCCCCGCGGCCTAAGGCATTTCTTCCAGGGTTATAGCCTTGAGGGCCTGGGTAATGGGCAGTTTGGCTTGCTGGCTGCGTATTAGGGATAGTTGGCGATACTGTGAGCCAGGCTCGCAATACTTGAGAGAACGTGATGCATCCTGAATGGGCGGCCTACCTGCGGGTCTTGCTGACAATGCATATTTCGTGCGGCGTCGTAGCGTTTGTGTGCGCTCCTGTAGCCTTGGCAACGGCAAAGGGCGGCAAAGTGCATCGGCGCTTTGGCAAGATCTATTTCTGGGCTATGGCAGGCGTTGCGGTCACGGCTCTGATTTTGTCTTTCGCACTGCCGGTTTACTTCCTCGCCATGGTTGCGGTGTTCAGCTTCTATTCGGCTTTCGCAGCATATCGTCTCCTTTACTTGAAGGACATGTACAAAGGTGCGCGACCCAAGGCAGTGGACTGGCTGGCTGCGGTGGTAACAGTGCTGTCGAGCCTGCTCCTGTTTCTTATGGGTTTTCTGCAGCCGGAGTTGATGCAAGTGGGCGTGGTCCGGATAGCCGGACACACGGTGAGCATTGTTTCCATTGTGTTCGGGATCATCGGAATGCGCATGGGGCTGGGATCGATCCATGGATTTATCAAGCCATCGGGAGAAAAGATGTTCTGGTGGTTTGGCCATATGCAGGGGATGATCGCCAGCTACATCGCAGCAATGACTGCTTTTTCCGCAGTGAATCTGACGCACTGGTTTGGCGCGGCCTGGTGGGTATGGCTGTGGCCGACGATCGTAGGCGCACCGGCGATTGGCGTCTGGACGGCGTATTACAAGAAGAGGTTTTTGCCGAAACCGAAGATCGCCGTGGCGTGATTCTTCAGATCAGATGAGTTTCACTGGAGTCGATCGGCTCCGGTGTGCATCTATCGAAGGAATCCTACAGCGTTGAATTTCTCAACAGCCATGGTGAGCTATTTAGCTCAGTTATTGCTCAGCATCTCTGAAAGAATGATTCTGGAGAAGAGTCCGTGTTATCGGCTCCCTCATGGTTCTGAGCTAAGTCAGCCCATCTGACATTTGTCCTTCTTAGCTCTCCGCATTTCAAGGAAAACACCTAATGAAAATGACCTCAATATTATTAGGGCGTGTTAACACTAATGCCATCTAACTCGTGTAAGTGAGATAGATGGAGATCACGGAAGAGCAGTACGCAAGAATCAAGGATAGCCTGCCAGTGCAGCGCGGGAATGTGCGTTTGACGAACCTGCAATTTCTGAACGCGATCCTGTATGTGGCCGAGCAGGGATGCAAGTGGCGTGGGCTGCCGAAGCGGTTCGGCAACTGGCATACCATTTATACGCGATGAATCGCTGGGCCAAGAACGGCGTGCTCGACCGGGTGTTTGAAAAGCTGCAACTGGAGCAGATTGTGCGCATCCGGATCGAAGCCTTCGCCTGGACTCGACCTCGGTGAAGGTGCATCCGGACGGCACCGGGGCGTTAAAAAAAACGGACCGCAGGCCATCGGCAAGTCCCGCGGCGGATGGACCACCAAGATTCATCTGGTTGCCGCGGATGCTCGAACGGCCATAACCTTCGCTCTCTCGCCGGGCAACGCGCACGATGCGCCCGAAGGACGCGAATTGCTCAGGGAACTGGGGCCGATGCCGGAAGGGCTGCCCCTGCTGATGGATCGCGCCTATGAGGGCAACGAGACCCGGCAACTGGTGCTCGATCTGGGCATGGTTCCCGTGGTCCCGCCTAAGTCCAACCGTGTCGAGCCCTGGGAATATGACCGCGCCCTCTACAAGAAACGCAATGAAATCGAGCGGCTCTTCCGCAGACTCAAAGGCTTCCGCCGCATCTTCTCCCGCTTCGAGAAACTCGATTTCGTCTTCCTCGCCTTCCTTTGCTTCGCCCTCATCGTCGAAGCTCTCAGATAGTGTGAACACGCCCTAGTGACCTGTCGCAGAGTAAACATTACTAGTCCTGCTTACATCTAAGCGGGTATGTCCATCGATTCCGTGGTGCTCAGCGAAGACCAGCGACTGGAACTCAGCCGTAGTGCCCAGTCCCGCTCTCTGCCCGCTGGATATGTCTTCCGCGCCAGGCTGATTCTGATGCTGGCCGAGGGAGCGTCGTTCAATACGATCAAGCAGAGGTTGCGGACCACGGCGCCGACGATCAGCCGGTGGAAGCAGCGCTTCCTTGCTTCGGGTATGGATGGCCTGGATACGAGTCATCCCGGACAGTCGGCTTCCGTGCTGACTCCGAAGCTGCGAGCCCGGATTCTCTCGGCTACCCGCAAGAAGCCGAAGGACGGTTCCACTCACTGGAGTTGTCGCAAGCTTGCCGCAGCGCTGGGCGTTAGCAAGGACGCGGTGCATCGGGTGTGGAAAGAGGCCGGCCTGAAGCCGCACCGCCTGGAGCGCTACATGGCCAGTGACGATCCGGATTTCGAAGCCAAAGCCGCTGACATTATCGGGCTGTACCTGAACCCTCCGCAGCATGCTGCCGTGTTCTGTGTCGATGAGAAGACTGCCATTCAGGCTCTGGATCGGCTCGATCCGGTGCTGCCGCTTTCGCCGGGCCGCGCCGAGCGCCACGGATTTGAATACTACCGGCACGGAACCCTGTCGCTGTATGCGGCGCTGGACACCGCGACCGGCCGCGTTCACGGCAAGACCGCCGCTCGCCACACCAGTCGGGACTTTGTCGGTTTCCTGAAGGAGGTTGTCTCCCTGTGCCCGCCCCATCAGCAGATCCACATCATCCTCGACAATCTCTCGGCGCACAAAACCGCCCTGGTGCGGGAGTTCCTGGAGCAACATCCCCGCGTCCGGTTCCACTTCACACCCACCTACTCCTCCTGGCTCAATCAGGTCGAACTCTGGTTCGCGAAAATCGAGCGGGAGGTCATCGCCCGCGGCGTCTTTACCTCCGTGCCCGATCTGGCCCGCAAGCTGCGCCGCTACATCAACGCTTACTCAGCCAATGCTCAGCCTATCAACTGGAAGTACTCCGACCCTTCTCACCGCATCCGTAGTAACGATCTCTCTGCGACAGGCCACTAGTGGCACTTTGACCGGCAGCTCGACGGGCAAGGTGAGCACGCAAAGCGTCACGGTCACCATTAATATGGCCCTTCACCGAAGGCCCTAAGAAATGAATCGTTCTTCAACTACGCAAGTCAAAACCAGGTTTGAATTGATTGGCCAAGAGCGAAAGGCTCGCAGGGCCGGAGTACGGCGAAAGATGACTCCGACGGGCGCTCCAGGCGCAATCAAGACGAAGAGGCGAGCATGAGATTTCACAATGCTAAATTGTGGCTCCTCCGAATTCCGGTGGGTTTGTCGGCCGCTCGTCAGTAACGAAGTGGTAAGTGACGAGTAGCCGGTGACTAGCCTGAACTGGCTGCAATGGCGATTCCGACGCCTCCCGTCATTGATGTGTGCTTACGCGCGGTGCAGAGATTCTTTTGAAACGCTTCTTTGCGCCCGATCAATATCTGGTATGCAATCAAATATCCGACGATGAACAAGCGAGCTCCTATGAGCGGCAAGCAAGACAAGCCGAGTCCGTATAGATTTCTCCGATATGAAACGCCCCGTGGGCATCAGTGTCCTGGCCGCCCTCTACGTCCACATGATGGCTTACAACGCTGCCACCATGTGGAGGGTGCTGGGACTTCACGGTTTTGGTTCACCTTTGGCCAACATCTCGCAGGGCTGGAACTCATCGTTCTCGGTGTTCTCTGGTGGGGATACAACTGGGCGCGTTGGTTCTTCATCGCCAAACAGGTTTGGGACTCTGCATTACTTGCTATGACCATTTCACCCGATCACGGTCTTCATTTATCGCAGACGAGGGGCCCCTATCGTCGTCATAGTGATTTCCGCTTGCATCGTGGCATACCTCTGCATGTCGCACGTCCGGGGCTGTTCCGCAGCAGACGTAACACAAAGAGGCAAGCGCCATGAAGTCGCAAGAAAAGTTGAGCTTGGCTTCGTAGTTCCTGTCTTGAGCAACTTCAACTCTCCGGGCGAGGCGACACGGGCATGTTACCTGAAACGAGACTTCCCAGGCATGTCGGGATTACACATTATAAAAAGGTGCCCCTTTAGGAGTAAGTGTGGAGTGATTGGCTCACCTCTCCAGAAAGGAACACCCTTTATGACGATTGCTAAATATATCGGCATGGACGTGCACAAGGAAAGTATTTCGATCGCAGTGATGAATTCTACTGGAAAATTCGTGATGGAATGCGTCATCGAGACCAAGGCGAGCATGCTTCTGCAGTTCATCGACGGGCTGCGTGGAGATGTGCGCGTCACCTTTGAAGAAGGGACCTGGGCGGCTTGGTTGTACGACCTGCTGAAGCCGCACGTAAGCGAAGTCGTGGTTTGTAATCCGCGCAAGAATGCCCTACTGAAAGACGGGAGTAAGAGTGATCGAATCGATGCGCGCAAGCTGGCTGAGCTCTTGCGTGGCAACCAGCTTAAACCGGTCTATCACGGAGAGCAGGGCTTGCGCACATTGAAAGAGCTGGCACGCAGCTATCTGACCATCAGCAAGGATGTCACGCGGGTCATGAATCGGCTCAAGGCGTTGTATCGCAGCTGGGGCATTGCGTGTGCCGGCACCCAAGTGTATGCACCACGTCACCGCTCGGAATGGCTGGGCAGGATCAGCGAAGCCGGCGTCCGGCGACGCGCCGAACACTGCTACGAGCAGCTGGATATCTTACGTCTGTTGCGCCAGCAGGTACGTCGGGATCTGTTGCTGGAAAGCAAGAAGCACCAGGCATGGAGACTGCTTGCCCTGATTCCTGGGATCGGCCCGATCCGGGCGGCCCTGTTGATCGCGCTGATCCAGACCCCGCACCGGTTCCGCACCAAACGACAACTGTGGACCTATAGTGGTCTGGGGTTAGAAACACATGACAGTGCACAATACCGCGTGGTCGAAGGACAACTACGTTCTAAGAAATCGGTAACGCTTCGTGGCCTGAATCAGGACCACAATCACGACCTCAAAGATATTTTCAAGGGTGCAGCCACTAGAGTCAGCAGCAGCAGCAATGGGCCGCTCCACGATTTCTATGAGCATTTGCTTGCTCAGGGGAGGAAACCCACGATGGCCCGCCTGACCCTGGCGAGGAAGATTGCCGCGATCACATTGATCGTCTGGAAGAAGGAGGTACGTTTCGACGCCAGCTATTTGACATCACAAGCCGCGTGAGCGCCTCTGGCTGAGATTCCGTTCCCCTCCCTGGGAGATCATTCCTAGCGGCGGCGGCCATCAGGTTCTCGAGACGCTCGATTTCGAGGAGAAGTATCCATCCGGAAGTTAGGCCCGTGCTTTATGCACGCGAGTCTCCGGGATTACCCTATGCCTCCTCGGACAATCGAATAAAGCCATAGGCCACGAGTCTCCAATAGGACCATGCGTTGCCACTCATGCAGTGGACAACCATCAGGCTTGTTGTTTCAGAAAACGATGGACGCCCGTCACGACAGCGAAATAAAACTCACAGGGGAGAGGAGACGTATCTCCGCTTCGCACCCGGAGACGAAACAAGGTTACTCGGCCTGAGGAAGACCGCACGCCCAAACAGTGGGGGGCTGAATGCCGAGACAAGAATGGGCGGTATTGAGCCGATGGGGAAGATTTCTCTCTTGACATTCTGCTTTTTATAGGACTTCCGGATCGCCGGTGATAGGACAGGATTCCCGTTTGAGCAGCATGAATGTCTTGCATTGTCGCGCTATGGGATCGGCACCAACGAGTCAACTCGTATGCCCGATGAGACTTCGATGTACTCCAAGACCTGACTTCTCAGCAGCGAGTCGATCAGACTTGAGCAATCACCATCAATGGTGAACTCCAGGTCGTAATCCGAACAGACACACCAGGAGCGGTCACGCGGCCACCAGTATTCAGGAGTGAACTGGAGGGGACCCTTAACAAAGAACTTTTCAACTTCGTCCAGTTGTCCAGTAAAAAGCAAGTTCTGTTCTGTGGCGATATACGGAATTTCGGCGAGACGGAAATAGCACTTTTGCTCTTCAGTGACGGCCATCAGCGCGGAATCGAGTTCATTACACTCACGGACTTCCAGCGTTCCGTCAGCAGGTCCGTAGATGAACCTCGGCCAGCAATCTGGATACGGTTTTAATCGATTCGAGAACCAAATGTGGGTGATCTCTGGCGCGTACGGAAGTCCCAGTGCAAGTGCTGCGTCTTTCCAGAAGATTCGTGATGTGGGGGAGGAACGACGCTCGTGGACTACCAGTTCGCGGACAACTTCGCATCCGGGCTGGTTCAAGATGGCCATCTCATCCCTGCTGAGGGGGCGATCAATATTCTCGTAATGCCCGTCGAGCCGATGTAGGATTTTTGCGAACCTCTCGAACTGGAGCGGAATTATGGAGGATAGCTCCACTCCCGTCTCAACAGTGACTTCGCCAGCGGGTGGAGTGGGCCTGAGACTCTGATATAGCCACTCAAACTCAGCAAGATCGTTTACCGGGATCACATTGCAATTCTAGGGCTTCGCGGCGCGACGACGGCCCTGCCGAAGCGGATCGACTCTACTTTCTGTATGGTCGGCAATCCGACCACGATCGCGGGACTGCCGGACAGCCCATTCCGCCCGATCGGTCTCGGCGGAGTCACTCCAGAAACGGATCCCGCAATTCAGGGACTTGGCCCAGAGGTTCTAAAGATACGCGTGTGATTTGCTCCATGATCGAGCGCTGGAGTTCGGAATCGTTCCGAACGCGTTGTATGCGTCGAAGTAAGCTCGCAACGCGCAATCACGCGAGCCGCGTTTTAAAGCAAACGTTGCCTAGCTCAATGTGCACGAAAAAGGGCCTGGGATCAAGAGCCAACGACTGCCTCGACAGTCGTTCTGCCGCTTCCAAATCCGGCTTTCGGCGTAGATCTTTGAGACGGCATCCTCATAGGCACTGGGGCCAGGATTGCGCGCAAGCGCACGTTCCGCGAAGGACCAACAAATTTCCCGAAGCGGGCGCTCGGAGCAGTGTCACGAAGGGACGAACTATCCCAGAAAACGTGGTTAGCATCTTTGATTGTGGGTTCGATTTTGGGTTGCGCTTGGTGAAATTGTTGAAAGCGGTTCTACTCGGGCATCAGCGGCGTTCTCAGAGACCGCAATCAATCGTCGCCCTGCACTCCTGCATCGATCTGGCCTGGAGGGATGAAAAAAACCATAGCCACATCCTCGCACCGCCGCACCAACGCCTTCCTTCAAACCGCTCTATCCGACTTGATCCTCCTATCTCCGTCCACTGCGCCCGCTCATCCCGCGGAGCAACTATGATAATGCACTGACGTCGTACGGCTAGGTGGTCCTGCACTCTAAAGTACCTTACGGCATACCCGTCGCCGCGGGAAAGAGTCACATCGGTCTGTTATCGCTGGGCTGTCGAACTCTACTGACGTCGGGTAGGCCACGGAAAGGGCTAAATGAAACGAAAACAACGCGCTGTGGGGTGTGGGCGAGAAAACAGCCATGACGTGCAAATCGAAAATCGGGGCCAAAGGTCTAGACGAATGCAGTCGCTGACGAAAGAATGCAGTGCAGTGGCGGGGACTTGTGACTCCACGCAAATTGCCAGAGTAGAGATGGCAAAGAGGTGAGGATATAGTTGTTATTTTCCTTGTGAAGGGGGCACCAGACGATGTGGAAGGTGGGCGCTATTGCCTGCGCATGTCTGCTAATTGCTCCTAGCCTCTGGGCCCTTCAGACCAGCACAATACAGGTCGAAACGGCCGATACGACGATTACGCTTAAAGCAGGCGCGGACTCGCCGTCCCTGCTACAGCTAAGCGGAAAAGATGGGTTCATCTGGAGGAACCAGAATCCGGCCGCGTTGATCGATTTTGTCGAGATTGGTGGCCGTCGCACACCCGTTCACTGGGCGCTGAACCTCGCCGCCAGCCAGATCGGTCCCTCGCGGGTTGAACTCGTTTACGACTCTGCTTCTCCGCACCTGCGGCTTTTCTGGGCCTGGCGCACACGGGCAGTGAACGGTGCGCTTGAACACTCCATCCGGATTCAAAATTTGAGTGCGTACAATCTTTGGATACCGATGCAGGACAGCCTGCAGTTTGACTGGCACATTCCCGCGGACGACGCACTTGAAGAACTGTGGGTCGAGAAGGGAGCAGGAGGACCATCTGCGGAGGGAACTCACCGCAATACGATCAGCGACGGTTACGAATGGACGGGGAAGTCCAGCACCTATGCGCATCCGGCGCCAGGGCAGCAGCGTGAGATGATTCCGTTTGCGCTGGTAGAGCGTTCTGATCCTGACCGCGGGGGCTGGTACGTGGGAATCGAGTTCAGCGGACGTACTCGAATCACTGTGCGACGCAGTGGCGATACTCTTGATGTAGCAGCGGGACTAAACCCGGAGCCCGGCCCTTTTCGGACACACCTCGAACCCGGCGAGAGCTTTGAATCCCCTACGATTTTCATCGGAGCTTTCCGCGGCGATCCAGACGACGCCGCGAATACGCTGCGGCGCTGGGTTCGTCAAGTGTTGAACAATCCTGTAGCCGTGCGCGATCCTCACTATCCGCTGCTTGTGAATAACAGTTGGGGCAGCGGGATGGCCATCAACGAGAAGCAGGCACACGCCATGATTCGCGATTCGGCCGAGTTGGGATTTGAGATGTTTCACCTCGATGCGGGATGGTTTCGCGGAGTCGGGGATTGGTATCCGGACCCGCAGAAGTTTCCAAATGGTCTTACGTCAGTTGCTGATTATGCACACGGCTTCGGGCTGAAGTTCGGTCTCTGGATGGACTGGGCGCAAGCCTCCTCAGATCAGCATCCAGGTTCACTGCACATAAATGACCCGAAGACTCGGGACTGGTTAATTACCGATCCACCGCCAAACTGGAAACAAGGTGATGAATTCAAAGGTATAACCATCGATCTGGGCGTTGCTGCAGCCCACGACTGGGCAGCAGCAACGGTGAGCCGGGTGGTGAAGGATTATCACTTGGACATGCTTGAGCACGATGGTTACGTCGTGGCCCAAGGGTGCGATCGCAACGATCATCCGCATGCTCCGCCCGATCCTGCTCACTTCAGACGATTCGAGGATTCAGGCTTCCTCTGGGTGGAAAGTTCCAACTCCACCGACGTCAGTTATCACGCTACGCGTTCTTACTACGATATTTACTCTCACCTTCGGGAGGAATATCCGAACCTGTTGCTGGAGATATGCAATGACGGTGGCCGGATGGTCGATTTCGGCTCCGCAGCGCACGGCGATTATTTTTCGATTTCGGATGCCTATGACCCACTCTCGAACCGGCGCGCCTTTTACGACAGCAGCTATGTTCTTCCCCCAGCGATGTTGGAAAGCTATGTCGAGAAGTGGCCGGTGCCTCGGATTGAGAACTTTCTCTATGTGTTGCGCAGCGGCATGATGGGCTGGTTCACTCTCATGCTCGACACAACCACATGGACGGCAGAGGAGCACGCCGCTGCGCGGGAAGCGCTTGCTGTATATAAGTCACGTCTGCGCCCGCTCATCCGCGACGCTGATCTTTATC
>CAVRNK010000135.1:0-17879 GCA_963721995.1 uncultured Acidobacteriaceae bacterium
CCCTCCAGGAACGGGACGCACCACCTGCACGCGCGCGCCCTGGCTGAATAGCGCCGCAGCGAAGTGGGAGGTATACGAGTTCGACGAACGGGCGGAGCATATCACGCCAGTCGATATCAGCGGCGGCGGCAACCTGCACGCCCGGCTTGTCCACGCATTCAACCCCGAAAGGACGCTGGAGCGCTTCCAGACGGCGATCATTCGCGTAACGGAGCTGATGCGCCCGGGACTTCGTGCGGCGACGGAGATAAGACCGCGCGGACCGGCGGAGATCGGCTTCATTCTGCATGGACTGGAGTTTGCGCGCGTCCGGCACGGACTGGCGCCGGGCTCGTTTACGCGGCAGGACGAGATCACCTTCGGCGCGGGTGCAAATGAGACTCCGCTTACGGCGGAGACCGAGGATCTTTTCCGCGAACTGAGTCAGCGGCTCTTTGAGAATCGGCATGCGAGTGGGTCGATGCGCAATCCACTCTTTCGGCTTCAGCCGGAGCGGTGGCTGGAGTGTGTGCTTCGGCGGGATATCGAGGAGATTGAGCCGGCGCTGCGCGGCGATGTTGTGTACTCACAGGTGCCGGCGTTCTCGGCGGGCGACCGGGCCATGCTCAACCTGCTGACAGTCACGCAGTCAGGGCGTCTGGCTGTTCTTGAGCTGAAGGCCGATGACAGCCTTCACCTGCCTCTGCAGGCTCTCGACTACTGGTCTCGCGTGCGGCAGCTACAGGGCGAGCACGCCTTTCAGAAGCACGGCTATTTCCCAGGCATCAACCTGTCGGACGCGCCACCGCTGCTCTATCTGGTCGCGCCCGCGCTGCGCATACACCCGTCGACCGATGCCGTTTTGCGGCACCTGTCGTCCGAAGTGCAATGGGAGCTGATCGGCCTGAACGAGGATTGGCGAAAGCGCAGAAAGGTGATTCTGCGCAAAAGAGGCGGTGCCCCGCTTGCTGCTAGTATTTGCGCCGAAGGCGCGTGTCGCTGAACGCGAAGTTCATTCGACATGGTAGTTCGGAGCTTCGCGGGTAATAATCACGTCGTGGACGTGGCTCTCGCGCAGGCCGGCGTTGGAGATGCGCACGAAGCGGGAGTTCGTCTGCAGCTCTTCGATGGAGGCGCAGCCAAGATAGCCCATGCCGGAGCGCAGTCCGCCGACCAGCTGATAAACCATCGCTTCGAGCGGCCCGCGATGTGGCACGCGGCCTTCGATGCCCTCGGGAACGAACTTCGCGAGGCGGTTCTGACTGCTCTGCTCACGTTGAACCACTCCTTCGCCCCGACCCGGCTCATCGCGGAAATCCTGCGAGCCCTGGAAGTAGCGCTCGCCCGAACCCTGAGACATGGCGCTCAGCGATCCCATCCCGCGATATGCCTTGAAGGACCGACCCTGGTAGAGGATGGTTTCGCCGGGGCTCTCGTCGACGCCTGCGAAGAGCGAGCCGATCATCACTACGCTCGCACCTGCGGCGATGGCCTTGGCGACGTCGCCGGAATACTTGATGCCTCCGTCGGCAATAATCGGAATGCCGAATTCCCTGCCCGCGCGAAAAGCCTCGCTGATGGCGGTGATCTGCGGCATTCCGGCGCCGGTGACCATGCGCGTAGTGCAGATCGACCCAGGCCCGATGCCCACCTTAACCGCGTCGGCACCGGCTTCGATCAGTGCCTTCGCCCCATCGTAAGTGGCAATGTTGCCGGCGAGCAGGTCGACTTCGGGGAACTGCTTCTTGACCTGGCGGACTGCATCGAGCACCCGTGACGAGTGTCCATGCGCCGAGTCGATCGCCAGAACGTCCGCACGATAGCGAACGAGTTCGGCCGCCCTCTCCAGGAAATCTCCCGTTGCGCCGATTGCGCCGCCGACGCGCAGGCGTCCCTTCTCATCCTTGGAGGCGTTGGGGTACTTCAGCTTCTTCTGGATGTCTTTGACGGTGATGAGGCCCTTCAGCTCGTAGCCGCCGTTGACCACGAGCAGCTTTTCGACTCGGTATCTGTGCAGGATGAGCTCGGCCTCTTCGAGAGTGGTGCCCACGGGCACGGTGATGAGATTTTCCTTGGTCATCACGTCGCTGACGGGAATGTCGGTGCGCGTCTCGAAGCGCAGGTCGCGGTTAGTGAGGATGCCGACCAGCTTCTTGTCCTTGGTCACCGGTACGCCGGAAATCTTGTATCGGCGCATCACGTCGAGGGCATCCGATATGGGCCGGTCCGGAGAGATGGTCACGGGATCGACGATCATGCCACTCTCTGACCGCTTTACCTTGTCGACTTCGCTCGCCTGCTGATCGGGCGTGAGGTTGCGATGGATGATGCCCAGGCCTCCCTGCTGCGCCATGGCGATGGCAAGGCGCGACTCGGTCACCGTGTCCATGGCTGCACTGAGCAGAGGCGTGTTCAGCAGAATTCTTTTTGTCAGCCGGGTCTGGGTGCTGACAAGCGCCGGAACTACTTCACTGTAGGCAGGGACCAGTAATACGTCATCAAAGGTCAGGGCTTCGGGGAGAGGATGTTCAATCATGATTTAAATAGCAAGAGATGCACGAGCGCTGCCAAAAGACTCAAGTAAGACTGGCTCGGTAGCTTCCCGGTATTGTAGTGCAATTCACTTCCGGGCTTTGTTAGCGGCAGGCGAAATGGTCTCTCGATCGGCTGGAACGCGCTCGTGTCGCCGCCAGCCTAAGAATTCGCGGAAAGCGCCGACTGCTCTGGTGAGAACTGCTTCACGATAGCCTCAAGCTGCCGCAAGTGATTGATGTCATGGCCGCCCATGGTTTCAACGATGGTGCGGAAGGTCATCGGGCCGCGCTCCGGGTGGGTTAGCGGCGTATCGAGTGCTTCCGGCTGCTGCGAGCGGATCAGAGCGAGGTTCCAGTTGCGCGCCGTGTGAAAGGTAGAGAGAGCGTCGCGCGTGTCGTAGCAGTCATACTGCGCCGCCCACTTCCCCTGGTCAAAAGGCTGGACGACGTGATTGGGTTCACTCAGGGTCTGCCGTAGACGGAAGCCGAAGACCAGTTCGCAATCGGCCAGGTGACATACGATCTCACGCGCGCTCCACTTCTCCGGCGCAGGGGCCTGGTCGACGCGTTCCGCGCCCAGTTCCTCAAGAATGGTTTCGATCTTTCGTGCGGTTACGGGGAGGACCTTCAGTGGCTCCTGGGCCCCGAGATAGTCAGCATAAGGGTTCTCTCTGCTCATGGTGGGCCTCACTGTTTTGGCAAGTATCCCACAGAAACAGCTGCGTTACCGGAGACTATCTTTTGATAGAGTCCATGAAGAACTGGCACGGGTGGCGATGGACGGGATTAACGCAACGTCAGGTCCGTTCGTCACAATCCTGCTCGAATCCATGGAACATTCGCTCCACGCAGAACGTCCTATTTACTAGGCAGTAAATAGCGATCGGGAAATGGTGGTTGGGCCGGCGACGAGCCGGCGCAGCAAGCCGATCCTTGCTGTCGTACGCAAATTTCTTTGAGGAGTTTCCTTAAAATGAAGCGATTTGCAGTCATGTCACTTTCCGTTGCCTCAACATTCCTCGTGTTTTCTGCGGGCGCGTGCGCGCTGAGCCCATCGGCCCAACTGGCGGCCGGCAACGCCCGGCTGACGCGCGACCTGGATACGGCGCATGCCATGAGAGGGCAGATGGTCACTGCCAAGCTGACTCAGACGATTGAGACACCCGAGGGACTGAACTGCCCAGCGGGACTGAGCTGATGGGCCACGTCGCCCAGGTGCAAGCCTCGCATGACAAGAGCGCGGCCACGCTTTCGCTGACATTCGACAAGGCCCAGTTGAAGGATGGAAGGGACATTCCAATCAAGGCGACACTGGTGCAGGTTGCTCCCTCCGGAGCCCCGGACAATCTGGAAACAAGGGTCGCGGGCAATGACAGCTTCGACCAGCAACCCGGCTTGCTTTCCGGAGTGACCCTGCGTAGCGCGGTGCAAGGAAATACCTCGGGAACGCTCACTAGCCGGGATAAGAATATCCACCTGTTAGAGGGCACGGAGATGCAGATCGCCATCGCGCCGGCATCGGCAAACTGGAATAGGCGAACGGGTTCGTAGCGGCTAGACAAGCCTCATCCGGGTTCACCTACGCGTGGGCCTATCAGATGTAGCATGGGCCTGCACATCGGCAACAGCAGTCATCAACTCCACCGGAAGTGAAATCCGTAGGCATAGAGCAATGCCAGGGCACCGACCACACTGGCCAGTAAAAGACTGTGCTTCAAAGTGAAGCGAAAGAGCTTTGACTGGTCGGCGACGGACAAGCCTGTAGCGGCCGCCGCGACGGCAATGGTCTGCAGGCTGATCATCTTGCCCATGACGCCGCCCGCTGAGTTAGTTGCAGCAAGCAGAACCGGGTCCAGGCCCAGCCGGTTCGCGGTGACGACCTGCAGGCTGCCGAAGAGCGCGTTCGCGGAGGTATCCGAACCGGTCAGAAAGACGCCCAGCCAGCCGAGAAAAGAACTGAAGAACGGGAAAAGTGCGCCGGTGGCGGAGAAGGTGAGTCCGAGAGTAGCCGTTGCTCCGCAGTAGTTCATCAGAAAGGCAATGGCGAGCACGGAGGCGACGGTTGCGGTTGGCAGCAGCAGCGTGCGCACGACTGAAGCCAAGACCCAGATGAATTGGCGGAGGCTCATCCTCAGACAAATGGCCGAGAGAAATGTCGCCGTCATGCACGACGTGCCGGCTGCAGCAAACCAGTTGAAGCGGAAGATCGCGGGATAGGGAGTGGGGTGGGCGACAATCGGCGGCATGCGCCGCACCACGTTATGGAGAAACGGCCATGGGATGGAGATGCTTCCGGAATTGAGAAAGGCCTGCACCGGCCGATAGCCCCACAACAGAACGCAGACGACCAGAAGTCCGTAGGGCAGCCACGCATAGGCTGCCTGGAGGGCGGTGTGTTCCGGAACGACGGTTGTTGCGCTCTTGTCCGGAACGTATTCACTCCCCGCATGGACTGCAGGGTGCCAAAGACGCAGGACGGCCACCAGGGCCACCATGGCTGTCATTGAGGCGAGGATGTCGGTGAGCTGCGGCCCGATGAAGTGCGACACCGAGAATTGCACTGCTGAGAAGGCAATGCCGGCAACCGCGGCTGGAAACAAAATCCCGTTCAGGCCGCTGAAACCCCACATGGAGACGATCAGGTAGGCAGGAAGGATCAGTGACACGGGAGCCACGAGGCTTCCTACCGCGGCGCTCAGCTTGTTGAGAGGCAGGCCGGTGGTTCCGGCAAGTGTCACAAGCGGAATGGCGATGGATCCGAATGCGACGGGCGAGGTGTTTGCCAGCAGGCAGAGGGCAGACGCGTTAAAGGCCGTGAAACCCAGTCCCGTGAGCATGGTAGCGGCTACGGCGACCGGGGTGCCAAAGCCCGCCGCGCCTTCAAGGAATGCTCCAAATGCGAAGGCGATCAGGAGGGCCTGCAGGCGACGGTCGGGCGTCAATCGACTGACCGAGTGCTTGATGATCTCGAACTTGCCAGTCACCTCGGTCACGCGAAAGAGCGCGATCGCCCAGAATACGATCCAGGAGATGGGAAATAGCCCGAAGGCGGCTCCATGACAGGCCGCGCTCACGGCGGTTAGAGCGGGCATGTGGTACGCCCAGACGGCAAGGACGAAGGTTACGGCGAGGCCGGAAAGCCCGGCAAGCCAGGCCGGCTTGCGCAAGACGCCGAGCAGGATCAGCAGCGTGAATATCGGGGTTGCAGCGAGGAACGCAGAGAAGGCCAGCCCTTTGCCGAAGAGGAGATACGTCTGCGACCATGTCATGCCTGAGGTTGTCCGGCGCAGTGGATGTGGTGAATCGCTGGTGGGCCCATGCTATGGTGGGTTGGTCAGGGTGTCAATCGCTGGATTTGGGAGCGATTTCGGAGGGCCGGGCAGGCAAAATGCTGCTGTTTGAACTCCTACCCGAATAGGCGTATTCTGTAACAGCAGACGAGTTTGTCCGCGCCTGGACTGTGAACTTCCGGCAGGCTCGGAGAGATGAGTGGGCTTTCGGCCCACTTTTTATTTGCGCTGAAATTCAGACCCGTTTGCAAACCGGCCATGGCCCTGAGTCTCGACCAAATTCGCACCACTGCGCAGCGTGTCGCCGCCTCACACGGCCTCGACGTAGTCGAGGTGGAATACGTGGGCGCGGCCAAGGACCGGACGTTGCGCATCTTCATCGAGAAGAACTCCGAGGAGCGCACTCGGCTCGCAGCTCAGGGCAAGGACGCTGCTACGGAGCAAGAAGGTGGCGTAAATTTCAACAAGGAGCAAATCTCCGGCATCACGCACGACGACTGCCAGGCCTTCAGCCGAGACTTCGGGACGGTCCTGGATGTCGAGGAACTGGTTCCGGGCGACAACTATACGCTTGAGGTTTCCTCGCCGGGCCTGGACCGCAAACTGCAAGGGGTTGACGACTACCGGCGGTTCGCAGGCAGCCTTGTGAAGCTCCGAACGATCGAACCGGTTGCGGGCAACCGTCACTGGCAGGGCAGGCTCACACAGGTGAGCGATCATGCAATCACTATCGATTTGAGCGCCCTCAAGCAGAAGGGCAAGAGCAAGAAGGTAACTCAGGAAACAACGGACATCGAATTCTCGAACATCGAGAAGGCCAGCCTGGTTCCTGAAATCTGAAAAATCACTGCATGTCAGAACCCGGCCGCGCTTGACCGCGCCGCCGGAAAGTAACTGAGAGAGAACTATGGCAAGTGCGCTTTACCAGAGCATTGAAGCTTTAAGCCGCGACAAGGGCATCGATCCCGGCATCGTGGTTTCCGCCGTCGAGGACGCGATCGCCCTCGCCACGCGCAAGTATTACAAGACGCAGGAGAACATGCGCGCCGAGTTGGATAAGGACAGCGGCGAGATCCGGGCCTATGTTTACAAGACGGTTGTCGAGACCCCGGAGCAGATCGAAGATCCGGTCAACCAGATCGGCCTCGACGAAGCGCGCGAACTTGCGCCCGAGGTCGAAATAGGCGGTGAGATTCGCTATTACAAGCCCACCGATGTTCTCGGCCGCATTGCCGCACAGATGGCTAAGCAGGTCATCTTCCAGAAGGTGCGCGAGGCCGAGCGCGACACGGTCTTCAACGAATACAACCATCGCGCCAACGAAGTGCTGAATGCAACCGTCAAGCGCATCGAGCCGCAGGACGTGATCTTCGACCTGGGCAAGGCCGAGGCGCGCATGCCGCGTCGCGAGCAGTCGCGCCTGGAACAGTTCGCCGTGGGCGAGCGAGTCCGCGTGGTGCTGCTGCGCGTGGACCGCGCTGCGAAAGGTCCGCAGGTCATCGTTTCGCGCGCCGCGCCGGAGCTGGTGCAGAACCTCTTTCAGAGCGAAGTGCCTGAGATTTATGACAGCACCGTGCAAATTCGCGCGATCGCGCGCGAGGCCGGCGAGCGCACCAAGATCGCCGTCATGTCGCGCGATAAGGATGTCGACCCGGTGGGTGCCTGCGTAGGCATGAAGGGGATGCGCGTGCAGTCGATTATCCGTGAGCTGCGCGGCGAGAAGATCGACATCATCGAGTTCAGCGAAGAGATCACGACGTTCGCAGAGAAGGCGCTTCAACCGGCGAAGGTGAGCCGCGTGAGCATCACCGATCTGAGCGAGAAGCAGCTCGAAGTCATCGTTGATGACACACAGCTTTCACTGGCAATCGGCAAGAAGGGGCAGAATGTACGCCTGGCGGCAAAGCTCCTTGGCTGGAAGATCGACATCAAGAGCGAAGAAGAGAAACGCCAGGAAGTCGAGCAGCAGATGGGTGGCATGGGCGGTGGTCCAACGACGGCCATCGAACAGGTCAGCGAACTGGGCGAGTCGATTATCCAAAAGCTGGTCGCTGCCGGCATCACAACTGTAGAAGCTCTCGCCGATATGACTCCCGAGCAACTGGAAGAGATTCCCGGGATTGGAGAGAAGACGTTGGAGAAGATCAGCGTTGCGGTACGCCACTACTTTGGAGAATACGAGCCCGGCGAAGAGCGTCCTGTGCCAGTCGAGGCTGCGTCGTCGGCAGACGACGAGGCCGCGGCAGCGAAGGCTGCCTCCGACGCCAGCCTGGCCGAGGAGGAAGAGGCTCTCCGGCTCGACCTGACCCAGGATGACGAGGAGCCAGCGGCGGAAGACGGCACCGGCATGATCGATGACGATGTGGCCGAGGAGCAGCTGGCGGAGATTACCGAAACGGGCGAGGACCTGGACACCGAAGGCGCGAAGGCAGTTGCCCCGGGAAACCACGATACAAGCGAGAAGCTCCGCGAAACGGTAGTGGATGAAGACGTCGCCGAGCCCGGGGAATTTCGCGAAGAAGACGATCAAAAGAACGAGGGCGGCGCATAATGCGCCGTCCGCAAATACTTCGACCCCAGATGGATAGCGCAAATTGCACCATTTCGGGCCATAATAGAAACAGCGTCATAATCCACTGCCAAGAGGTAGTTATGTATAGCTAAGGCGTGGGAGCAGGTATAAAAGGGGCGGATGAGTAAAGTTCGAATCAACGATTTAGCACGTGAACTGGAAGTGAAGAGCAGGGCTATTCTGGACGTTCTCGATCATGTAGGCGTCACCGAGAAAAAGACGCATTCCAGTTCGCTAGAGCTCGACGAAGCGGAGCGTGTGCGCGCCCACTTTCAGCGCAGCAGATCCGGTGCGGCCGGTGGTGGCCGCGGCGAGTCGGCACCCAAGCCAAAGATTGACTGGTCGCGGGTTTCGAAGCCGGGCGACGTCCTCAAGGCGATCCAGCAGAAGAAGGAAGAAGCGGCAGCTCCACCGCCGCGGCCCGTCACAGCTGCCCCGGTTGCCGTAGCCCCGCCTCCCGTGGCGCCGGTTGCTGCAAGGCCGTCCGTCCCTGTCGCGGCAGCACCGGCTCACGCAGCTGAGCGTCCCGCATCAGTTCCGCCTCCGTCTCCCGTTGCCGCAGTCCCGGCTCCGCGCAGAATTGTCCCGCAGCCGCGTCAGGCAGCGCCGATTGTGGCTCCGCCGCCGACGCCGGCCATAGCCGCCAAGCCACCAGCAGGCCCGGTGGTCGCGAAGCCCCCTGTGGTCGCCGCTGGCGCTCCCGTTGTCGCGCCGCCCGCAGCACCGCGCGAGGGGGTTGCCGCGCCGCCAGCTCATGTCATTGCTAAGCCTCCGGTAGTCGCCGCGGCGCCTCCACCGGCAGCCGCTGCTCCCCCGGTTGCGGCTGCCCCTCCACTGGCAGCAGCTTCTCCTGCAGCACCAGTCGAACCATCTCCCGCGCCCCCAGTGGCAGCGGCTCCCGCGGAGCCCGCTCCGGCTCCCCGCAGGGTCATCATGCCGCAGACTGGGCCGCGCCCGGTCTACAGCGCGCCAGCAGTCAAGCCCGCTCCTCCTGCTCCGGCGCCATCGTCGGGACCGGGTGGCATCCAGCGTGGACGCCCTATCTTCGACCGCCGTCCAGCGGGAGGACCAGGACAGCGTTCCGGCATGGGTGGTCCCGGAGGTCCGGGAGGACCCGGCGCACGTCGCCCCATGCATCCGACGCGCAGCGCTCCGGGTGGAGCACCTCCAGGAGCGCGCCCAGGCTTTGGACAGCGCCCCGGCATGGGTGCGCGCCCAGGTTTTGGCCAACGTCCCGGTCCGGGCGGAGCACCAGGCCTTGTGCCGCCACCAGGCGAAGCACCGCGCCCGCAGCGTCCCGGCCCCAATGCGCGCCGAGGCCGCCAGCAATACCAGAAGACCAAAGAAGGCCCGATGAAGGGCTTCGCTCCGCCATCGCGTTTCGGCGGAGCACAGGTTCCCTCCGAGCCGCTGCCCATCACGCGCACCATCACCGTGACGGAGGGCATCAGCGTGAAGGATCTCGCTGAAAAGCTCGGCGTGCGCGGCAAGGACCTGATCGCCACACTCCTCATGCGGGGCGTCTTCGTCACCGTCAATCAGTCGCTCGATGGCGAGCTGGTCAAGGATGTCGCGCGCCAGTTCGGCGCAGACACCTCGGTCATCACCTTCGAGGACCAGATGGCGAACGAGGCCATCGAGAACATGCTCTCGCAGGAGAATCCCGACGAGCTGGAAGTTCCGCGGCCCCCGGTCGTCACGGTCATGGGCCACGTCGATCACGGCAAGACCTCGCTGCTCGACGCGATCCGCGAGACCGACGTCGCAGGCGGCGAAGCTGGAGGCATCACCCAGCATATCGGCGCGTATAAAGTGCGCATCGCCAAGCCGGATTCGCCGGCCTTTGGCCGCGAGATCGTCTTCCTGGATACGCCGGGTCACGAAGCGTTTACCCGCATGCGTGCCCGCGGAGCCAAGGTTACCGATATCGTCGTTGTCGTCGTCGCTGCCGATGACGGCGTGATGCCGCAAACGCTCGAAGCTATCGATCACGCCAAGGCGGCAAATGTGCCGATCATCGTGGCAGTAAACAAGATCGATAAGCCCGACGCACAGCCTGATCGCGTGAAGCAACAGCTGGGCGATCGCGGTCTCGTTCCCGAAGCCTGGGGCGGCTCGACCGTCTTCGTCGATGTTTCGGCGAAGAAGAAGCAGAACCTCGACCTGCTGCTCGAAATGATCTGCCTGGTCGCCGATCTTGGAGACCTCAAGGCGACGCCGGGACGGTCCGCTGTCGGCACGGTTATTGAAGCCAAGCTGGACCGCGGACGTGGCGCCGTTGCTTCCGTGCTCGTGCAGAACGGCACGCTGCGCAACCAGGACAGCTTTATCGTCGGTAACACATTCGGCAAGATCCGCGCCATGTTCGACGACCGCGGCCGCGCCATCGAAGAAGCCGGCCCCTCGACCCCGGTTGAAATCCTCGGCCTCGAGAGCATTCCAGATGCGGGTGATACCTTCCTGGTCGTCGCCGATCGCGACAAGGCCAAGGGCATCGCGCAATACCGCAAGATGAAGGAGCGCGAAGCGCAGCTCGCTAAGAGTTCGCGCGTATCGCTCGAAGGCCTCGCCGAGCAGATCAAGCAGGCCGGCGTCAAAGACCTGCCGCTCATCCTAAAGGGCGACGTGCAGGGCTCAGTGCAGGTACTGGCGGATTCGCTCCAGAAGATGTCCACCGAAAAGGTGCGCATCAAGGTCATCCATTCCGGAGCAGGCGCAATCACCGAGAGCGATGTGCTGCTGGCCTCGGCATCGAACGCCATCATCATCGGCTTCAATGTCCGGCCGGAGCGCAAGACCGCCGAACTCGCCGAGCAGGAAGGTGTGGAGATTCGCCTGCACTCGATCATTTACGAGCTGCAGGACGAGATTCGCAAGGCCATGCTGGGACTTCTCGAGCCGGTCTTCAAGGAAGCCTATCTCGGCCGCGCAGAAGTGCTCAATGTCTTCAGGATTCCGAAGGTGGGCACGATCGCCGGCTGCCGCGTAACCGATGGCGTGCTGCGGCGCGACTCCGAAGTGCGGCTCTCGCGCAATGGCGAGCAAGTCTACAAAGGCAAGCTCACCTCGCTCAAACGCTTCAAGGACGATGCTCGCGAGGTTACAAGCGGCATGGAGTGCGGTGTCGGGCTGTCGAACTTCAACGACGTCCAGGTCGGCGACAGCATCGAAGCGTTTGTCACCGAACGAGTCGCGGCGGAGCTTACAGCCAGCTAGCCTGATTCATATTCACATGAGAGCGTGCGATTGATTCGCACGCTTTTCCTTTGCATGACATTTCTCACTTGTTTCAGTCCAGGGAGGCGCCGACGATGGCTCGCATGGTCAACCTAGTGGCTGAAAGAGCGACTGTGTCGCCGGACGATCTGCCTACCATCGTCGCCATCAGCGTCGTCGCGTTGATGCTCTCGACTATGCTGCATGAAGGCCTGGGCCATGGCGCAGTTGCGCTGCTCACCGGAGCAAGTTCGGGGACGCTTTCAACTGTAGCCTGGTCCAGCACCTTTGACTCACGCCTGGTGGCCGCCGGAGGCACCATCGTCAACCTGATTGCGGGATTCGCCGTCTGGCTGGCGCTTGGCGCCGCACGCAACGCTTCTGCGCAGACGCGCTTCTTTCTGCTGATTGCCTGCGCCTTCAACCTCTTCTCCGGCACGGGATATTTTTTCTTCTCCGGCGTGACCAACTTCGGCGACTGGCAGCAGGTGATTGCCGGTGCGCATCCTTACTGGCTGTGGCGCACGATGCTCATCGTTGTTGGCGTCGGCGCCTACTACAGTGCGATGCGCATTATCGGAGCGAGCCTGGGCCGCTATCTCGGCGTCTCCCCCAGCGAACACGCCCGCTTCCGCAGGCTTACGTGGACCCCCTATTTTGCCGCCATCCTGATCGAGCTGGTCGCCGGGCTCCGCAACCCGCTCGGCCTGCCGCTGGTCTTTGAGTCGGCTCTTCCCGCGACTGCCGGAGCCAACTGCGCGCTGCTATTCCTGGTGCACTATGTACCGAGATCGACGACACCGGGTCCGAATGGCCAGCTCATCCCGCGAAGTTACCCGTGGATCATCGTTTCTGCCGCGTTCGTCCTCATCTTCATTCTGGTACTCGGACCGGGAATTCAGGTTCGCCGATAAGCTTTACGATGGGAGCCATGCCTGTCGCCTGCATGACCATCGAGCTGCGCATCGAGCACGCGCACTCGCTCAAAGACCGCCGCCAGGTGGTGCGCAGCCTGAAAGAAAAGCTCGGCCACGGTTTCAATATCTCGATCGCCGAGATGGATGAGGCGATTACCTGGCAGTCGGCCACGCTGGGAATCGCTGCTATCTCCAACTCACGAGACTACCTGTCCGGGCTAATGCGCCAGCTCGAAGCCGCCGTCAACCGAATCGCTAACGACCTGGGCGCGCAGGCCGTCGATATCTGGTGGGAATATCTGGACACATAATCGGCACTGATCCGGCTACTTTCTGATATCCTCAAACGTTTAACCAAAGGAAGAAAGATGCCGGAGCCAAGGGCACGTCAATATCACAGGGAGAGGGTCGCCGAGACCCTTCGGGAAGAGATCGGCGCGATGATCGAGGGAGAGCTATCCGATCCCCGCATCAGTTTTGCTTATGTCACTCAAGTCGTTCTTAATCCGGGCGGCAAGTCCGGGCTTATCTACATCGCCGTGGATGGCGGTCCCGAAGAAGAAAAGAACACCATCGATGGCCTGATGGCCGCGCGCGGCTACATCCGCCACGAACTGCACGAACGTATGGGCACGCGCCGCGTACCCGATCTTACGTTTCACATCGACCGCTCGGACAAGATGAAAGCGCGCATTGAAGAACTGCTTGGCCGCAAGCGCAACCGGCAGAAGGGAACTCCGACTGGCAGCCAGGGGAATGAGTAGACCCCGGTCGACAGCTATGCAGCAACTCGACGACATCCACGCCGTTCTCCAAGCCATCGAGCGAGGTGAGCGCTTCCTTGTTTCCGCGCATGCCCGGCCCGATGGCGACGCGGTCGGCTCCATTCTTGCCTGCGGAATGATCCTCGATCAGCTCGGCAAGCAAATGGACATGGTGTCCTTCGACCCCGTCCCGCTCATCTACCACGGGCTTCCCTGCGCACATGCGATTCGCCAGGTCGCGCGAGTCGAGGGCGACTACGATGCCGTCATTCTGCTCGAGTGCGACAGCATCGATCGCTCGCGACTCATGGGGTTGGAAGACCGCTTCGTCATCAATATCGACCACCATGCCAGCGGCCGCGCCTTCGGTAACGTGAACTGGATCGATACCGGCTCCTGTGCGGTCGCCGAAATGGTCTACGACCTAGCAACGCTGGCAGGAGTGGAGATCACGCCGGAGATGGCCACCTGCCTTTACACCGCGGTGCTGACCGATACGGGATCGTTCTGCTACGCGGGCACCGACGCCCACACATTCGAGCTGGCCGGGGACCTGGTACGCTGCGGCGCCGATCCGACCGTGATCGCGCAGCACACCTACTTTTCCAATCCGACGTCAAAGATGCTGCTGTTGGGCGCCGCTCTCTCGAACCTGAAGCGCGACGGCCGCCTCGCCTGGATGTGGGTCACGCATGAAGACATGCTGCGCACGCGGGCTGCCGAGGAAGACTGCGAAGGCCTGGTCAACTACGCGATCGGCATCGCCGGGGTCGAGGTCGCCGTATTCCTGCGTGAGCTCCCCACGCGGCGTGTTCGTCTGTCGCTTCGCAGCAAGGGAGAATTCAACGTTGCCCGCATTGCGGAGCGCTTCGGCGGAGGCGGACACCTGCACGCAAGCGGCTGCACGATCGATGGCCCCCTTTCGGCGGCGACAGGCAACATTCTCGATCACCTGCGCGAATGCCTGCAGGGTCCGGTGCATGAGTTTGCCTGACGCCTGCTTTTTGATGTTCAAAAACGAGACATGCCGGCCCTGCCCAGGGGCGCTAAATCGGCATCCGATCTGTTAGCCTTTACCCGGAACTCCCTGATAAACTGTGGATATACCTCCCAGATTGAAAGTGTTGTCCTATAGCCCTGCGAGTCTGCTCGCCCGCTTCCCTGCTCTGGAAACGGTGCTCGAAGCATCGACCCTGTTTATCCTGACGGCGTTTTTCCTTTTCTACGGTCTGGTTCCCATGTTCGGAGGGCCGGGCATCGGCCTGGTTGGTGCCGACGAGCCCCGCTACGCGCAGGTCGCGCGCGAAATGCTGGCCCGCCACGACTACGTCACGCCGATTCTCTGGGGAAAGCCGTGGCTGGAAAAGCCGGCTCTTTATTACTGGCGGGCCATGTTCTCCTTCCGGGAGTTCGGGGTTCATGACTGGACTGCACGCTTGCCCTCGGCCAGCTTCGCGTTCGTCCTGGTCACGCTGATTTACCTGCATATCCGCCGGTTCCGGCGCGGAGGCCAGCTTGACGCCGCCCTGATCACCGCGTCCTGCGCCGGCATCATCGCCTTTGCGCGCGGAGCCTCGACCGACATGCAACTCGCCGCGCCATTTTGCATCGGCATGCTCGGCTGGTATGCCTGGTACGAGACGGACAGCAAGTTCTGGCTCTTTGACCTCTACTTCTTCGTTGGGGCGGCGACGCTGGCCAAGGGACCGGTCGCGCCATTTCTGGCCATTGTGATCATCGTGGCCTTTGCCGCACTGCGCCGGGAGTGGTCCATTCTCCGCCGCAGCATCTGGTGGCCCGGCGTTACGCTCTATCTGGCGATGGTGCTGCCCTGGTTCATCGCAGTGCAGAAACGCAACCCCAACTTCCTCCGCGTCTTCTTCCTCCAGCACAATCTTGAGCGCTTCGCCACCAACCGTTTCCAGCACGAACAGGCATTCTGGTTCTACCTCCCCATTGTTCTTCTGGCGCTTACGCCCTGGGCGGTGCTGGCGATCGCCGCCTTCGCCGATGCTATTCGCCAGTCGGTTGCGGAATGGCGGGCGCGGCGGGCGAAATACCACTACATGGGGAACTTCCGGGCGGGCGATGCCTTCCCCGAATTTCTGGTCTTGTGGGCGCTGGTCCCGATCATCTTCTTCTCCTTCTCTGATTCGAAGCTTCCCGGTTACATCCTCCCCTCCATACCTCCGCTCACCATCCTCACCGGCGATTACCTTAACCGCATGCGAGAGCGCGGATTGAAACCCTGGCTGCTCATCACTCATGCCCTGCTTACCGGGGTGCTCACTGCCTTCGTCGTGCTGCTGCCGCTGCACTTGCAACAACCCGAGGCTCTGCCACCGGTCAACGCCATCATCGCCGGGGGCATGACAGGATTTGCCGCGGCCGTCTTCATCCTGATCACCGTCTACCGCTTCGGCCTGAAGCGACTGCGTATCGCGACCATGACCCCCATGGTCATCATGCTGCTGTTTCTCTTCGGCATCGGGCCCTTCTTCGGGATTCACGCTCTGGCCAACACCAAGCGCAATATCACCCTCATCGACCTGACGTACTCGGCCCGCCCCCTCGCGCAAATCCTCGCGAAAATCACACCGCCTGACGGCACGGTTGCTGTGTTCCGGGTGCGGCGCGACCTCGAATACGGACTATCCTTCTACCGTGATCAGAAGGTGGTCAACTACGAGACCGACGGGGTTCCACCCCAACAACACATCCTGGTGGTACGTGAGTCCTATATAGATCAGTTACGTCCATTACTTACAGGTAGGACATACGAGCCCCTTTTCACGTATCCTGCTCAAAACCTGGTCGTGTACTCGGTCGCTGCGCGCCAGTAGTCTGAAAAAACAAAACTGAATAGGGAATGGCAAGAGCCCACGTCCGCCAAGTAGTCCAGTTGTCACGCGGCAGCTGCGTTGCAGGCGTGTATTCTTACCCTTCCGGGAACGAGCATGACACCCGCGCTCCAACTCGAAATTCTCGATCTACGGCACTTCTCGGGAGCCAGCCTGCGCCCCCTGCTGGAGGCCGAGTCGCGCCTGTGGAGCGAGCGCCTGGAGTGGGACTACCGCGCCTCCGCCGATCTGCTGCTGCAATATCTTGATTCGAGGGTACTGCCCGGCTACGTGGCGATCGAGAACGGTCGTGTCGCCGGCTACCTCTTCTGCGTCTACGAGGAGCACAAGGCGGTGATCGGCGATGTGTTCGCTGTCGCTCCCCAGAGCTCGGACGCAACCGCCACGGACATCGAGCTGCGGCTGCTGGAGAGCCTGATCGAGCTGCTCAAGCACTCTCCGGGAGTGGATCGCATCGAGTCGCAGCTTCTATTGCATTCGCATGGAGTGCATTCGAGTGTTTTCCGGGCTGCGGGCTTCGAGATTTACCGCCGCCTCTTCATGCGGCTCAACATCCTTGAGCCGTTGCCTGCGTCGCCGGCTCCGGCATTGCCTGCCGGCCTTCAAATGCGTCAGTGGCATGAAGACGACTTTAATGCGGCGGCACATCTGATCTCCGCCGCCTACCAGGGCCATCTGGATAGCCACATCAACGACCAGTACCGCACCGTCGCCGGATCGCTGCGCTTTCTGCACAACATCGTCCGCTTTCCCGGCTGCGGATTGTTCGATGCACAGGCTTCGCGCGTGCTGGTGCGCTCGGGCAGCCACGAGATGGTGGGCATGTTGCTCTGTTCGCGCGTACGTGAGGACGTCGCCCACATCACCCAGCTCTGCGTGGCAAAGGATAGCCGCGGTCAGCACCTGGGCCGCATCCTGATAGGCGACAGCGCGGCGCATCTGAAGGCGCGCGGCTTTCGAGCGATCACCCTTACTGTGACTGAGTCAAACGAAGGCGCGGTCGCGCTCTATCGACACGCCGGCTTTGAGGTGACTCACACCTTCGATGCTATGTTATGGGAGAAATCGCTGTCTAACGGGCAGGGATAACATATCCGGCTATCGGCGGATCAGCCACATCACCCAGCTCGCCACTACCACTACCCCAACAAACATCGACCAGCAGTAGAGTCCGTACCGAACCATGGCTTTGGGGGTGGAACGCTGCGTGATTCCGAAGACAACGGAAGCAAACGTGGCGAAGAGCAGGACGGCGAAGAAGTGAGATGGTGCAAACATTAAGCTTTCCTGCCAATGCGCAGGTTGTGCGCGTCAACGGCGGCAATGAAATTCAGCAGGCCCGCCACCACGATGAACTTCGTCCCGTAGTCGGCGGTTGCGATCTCAACCGCTCCGTGACCAAGGTCGAGGATCCGCCCGAGCGCATAGAAGAGGCCGTTGCCCAGATCGCCGGCGAACCCGAGCATGTCGAGCACGTCCCCGGTGTTTGGCGCGTACAGCTTGCCCTGCATCGCAATGCCCAGCCAGAACATCGAAGCAATCGAGACGAAAAGCAGGAGGCCGCGCAACCAGCGCCCGGTCAACACATGACCCATGCCCGGAACCAGCCAGCCGAGGATTAACGCCGAATAAAGAAAGCCCTGCGACGTGGTCTGCGTCTTCGCGGGCGCCTGAACCTTGGAAGCCATTTCTCTTTTGACTATAGCAGCTTAAGACCCGGAAATCAGGGGGATAGAGTACAGGTTG
>CAVRNK010000136.1:0-24979 GCA_963721995.1 uncultured Acidobacteriaceae bacterium
CTACCCAATGAGCAGCAACGCCACCACGAACGAAACCAGCAACGTCACTTCCCTTCCCTCTAGCCCCAAGGCGCAGACCGCCAAGGAAGTAATCGCCGCCAACGTCAAGCTCCTCATAGAGCAGTTGGACGCTGGTCACTCAGAAGGACTCACCGCCTACCTCACAGCAATGGGCCGTTTTCATGGCTACTCTCTTGGCAATATTCTCGAAATCGCGAGACAGCGACCTTCGGCGACCAGAGTGGCCGGGATGTACGCATGGAACCAGCTTGGCCGCCGGATCAACAAAGGCGAGAAAGGCATACGCATCCTCGCTCCTATGATCGGGATTCGCAGGAAGAAGGACAGCGAAGCCGACAAGGACATTACCAAGCAGAATCAGCCTGTGCTGGTCGGATTCAGAACGGCCCATGTATTCGAAGATGTGGAGCAAACGAGCGGAGCCGAGCTTCCCGAATTGAAGGAGCGTGTAAAGGGTGAAGTAGGCGAGTACCGCGAACGGCTGATCGACTTCATCATCGCGCAGGGCATCGAGCTTGAGTTCAAGGAGAGCATCGCACCCGCTTTGGGGATGAGCTACGGAGGCAAAATCGCCATTCTTCCCGGACAGTCCGCAGCGGAAGAGTTCGGCACGTTGGTTCATGAGGCGAGCCTGCCGTGTGGAATTCCGGCATGTGCAGGCACGCCCACAAAAACGTTGCTGTAACGAAGCCCGTGCCGGTGTTTCTGAATGCGGCGGCGAGCCGCGTCTGCAGGAGCATGCGCGTGAACTCTTCGCTAAGGGCGGAGTCCACGAGGCCAATCCATAAGAGCCACCACAGACCCCAGGAGTTAAGCAGCTTTCTCCAGAGAACCCCACCGGGAGCAACAGCAAACGCAATGGTTCCGATCATTACCAATACGACCGGCCCCAGGTACCAGCGCTGCATCGTGACGCCCAGTTCCCGAAGCTTATATCGATAACCGAACAGGTAAAGCAGCGCCAGACCGATCGGGAACACGAAGAAGATCATCAGGACGAGGAAGACCGCGCGCTCCATCGGAGGCAGTCCGGCCGGTCCAGTCCAGAAACCATGAAAGCGAATGAGTAGGCCGCAGAAGCCGAGCGCCGTGAATCCCACGATGACTGCGGCTTCCTTGCCCGCGGACCGGTGGATTGGGAATCCCACAGCAGTTGCGGACGGCTCGGCGGTGACGAGATCCGTGACGAAGGCGCCGAGCCAGATGGAGAAGAGATATCCGAGAGCGTGCGGTATCTGGTGCAGGCCGGCGCCGAGGTCGAGGACGCGAATGCAGGCGACGAGGACGATGAGCGCAGCGAAGGGATAGCGGCGGAGGATATCGCTCTGCCGGCGGAAAGCGCACCGGACGCGGTCTGCAGCGGTAAGTCGGGGCGTGATCGAAGTAGTGCTGCTCATCCCATCAGCCAGCATAGTGCAACGATTGACGTAAATGACGTAACGGGATGCGTCTGGACGTCCTTTTGACGCATTAGTGGCAATCCGGAAGTCCGAAATGCCTGTGAAGTCGTGCATTTCGGTAAGTTGCCGGTTGGGACGAGTCGCCGGGTTGAATTTACCGAAATCCCCGTTTTTCAGGCACTTCGTTGCTGGGCGGCTTCTCAACGATGTGTTACTTCCGGATGGCGACAATTCACTCATAACGATTGGTAAATCTTGGTAGGCAGTCTCTTCCGAAAGCGGCAAAAAATCCAAATCGAAAATTGGAAAAAATCAAAACTTCAAAGATTCGCGACAAAATCATCCTCACCTCGGTGCAGTTGGCGGAGCGGGTACGGTAAAGCTTGCCAGCGAGTTCCTGATACCCCAATAATTCTGCGCATGGGGAATTCGCTGGCGCGTGGCTTGCTCTGCGTAGTTTTCAGTCTGACGCTCGCCCGCGCCCAGACAGAAGCGCCCGTGCCTGAGGCAACACACGCGCCTGAGCCGACAGGGAGCGTCTCCGGACACGTCTACTGCGCGGACACGAATCAGCCTGCGAGATTGGCCGTTGTGACTTTGCAGTCGGCTCCGCGCAAGATTGGAGCTGAACCTGCTAAACAGGTAGACACGGACTCCCAATCCGTTCCACCAACCGTTCGAACCGGGCTAGATGGCAGTTTCTTTTTTCCCAGAGTTAAACCGGGCACTTACTTTCTGATTGCTGACTACGCGGGATATGTTTCGCCGATTGCGAACCTGTCACCGGCGGAGATCAGGAGCAAAGAGCCTTCCGACATTCAGAAGGTCGAGAAAGCGCTTGTTCAGATCGCTGTCGCTGCCAACAAGGACTCGGCACAGGATATTCAACTAGAACGCGGCGCAGCTATCTCGGGCACGATCCGTTACGACGATGGCAGCCCCGCCAATGGGCTTGAGGCTATGGTGTTGCGACGAGGAGATGACGGGAAGATGTCACCCGTTTCGCTTGACCTCAGTGGTCAGATGCGCCTTGCCATGGCTCCGCCGACCGCTGGCCTCGAAACCAACGATCTGGGGCACTACCGCATCTCGGGATTGCCCCCCGGCAAGTATGTTTTGAAAGTTACTCTTCCAACGACTTTATCCAGCTATGGAGGCCTGTTTGGTGGCCATCAGGTGGCATCCTTCCGAATCGATGACTCCGTCGCTCTGAGCGTATACAGCGGCAACGTCTTCCGGGAGAAAGACTCCAAGCCCATTGAGATAGTCTCCGGGAGTGAGCACAACGATGTGGATATTACGATTCCCCTACTGGGACTTCATGCCGTCAGCGGGTCAATCACTGCGCTATCTGATGGTCAGCCCATCGAACAGGGTGTTGCTAGGTTGCTTTTTGCCGACGATAAAACAAAACTACTTTCTTTTTATTTGGAAAGTTCAGAGGACGGGCGCTTCAACTTCCGATTCGTGCCTGAAGGCGAATATGTTCTGCATGTCGAAGGCGCAGAAACTGGCTCCAGTAGCGTTGTTCACAGCTACGCATCTGTCGATCAGCCCATCAGCGTTCACTCCGACCTGAGCAACGTAAACATCAGCCTTCCCGACAAACCTGCGGATAAATCATCCGCAACTGCTCAAAAGCGATAAGAGACGTTTAGCTACAGTTCTCGCGCAGGAGTCCAGCCTTTCCGGTGCCCGCATAGCCCGGCATCTACACATACCGCAGTTGGGCGCAATTTCAGCATTCTTGTTGTATCACCGCCAAACCGGAAATAATCCCGAAGTGCCTGTAAAGCCCCGGATTACGGTAAGTTCGACCTGCTCCGGGAGGCCGCGCACCCGCTTCCTAGAGAAGAATGGAAATAAATTCCCGTTTCCGGCCAAAACAAAGTTATCGAAACGCCATGATTGTTATAAAGTCTTTGTATTTCTCCCGTTGTCCGCCCTATTGCGGAACAATAAGACCTGTCCGGCTACTGATAGGCGAAGCCTTCCCGTTGGCAACGTTTAGAAATTCCTCGCGCACCGTGTCATAGGGGGGCTGCCCTATAAAAAACTTGTAAGTAAAGTGAGTCTGAGTCGGCTGGCCCGCCTGATTTAAGCCTGTCTCCCGATAGGCGTCCAGCGTAAATTCACGAAGCCCTGCTGCGGCCTCCTTTGCATGCTGTTTCGCAAACAACGCCTGATCGGCATCACTGCTCTCCAGCGAAATATGCAGAAAGGTGACTCCCTTAGCATCAGCCACATGGCCAACGAAGTAGACCTTATAAGGCCCCCATGGCACAAGAGAACATCGGATCGTCATCACGTTTTCGCCAACCTTCATGCGCTCCAAGAGATATTGCGTCATATTCGGCGGGGTAAGCGCATGCTGTCGCAACATCACCATATTCATCATCGCCGCATCGCGAGTCTGCTTGTCGCCTGACTCGGCCGCAGCCCGCGCCAACATTGCGACTGCCTGCCAATCCTCGAAATTCGCCAGCACCAGAGGCTTCAGCACACCAAGGGCATAGGCGGAGTCGCCCATCTCAAGCGCCGCATCACTGGCCCACTTCGTAAGCAGCGGATCGCCCGGAAGGTCCTGAAGCAGCGCCTTGAAACCAGCCAACGCCTCTGCGTACTGTTGTGCTACCTGTGCCTTCTTGGCGGCATCGAACTGCTGCCTTTGAGCTACCGTCAGCCGCGCCTCGAGTTCCTCTCCCGTCTCAACATGCGTCGCTGTCGCCACGTTTGCCTGGCAATCAGCTCGAATCGGCGCAACCAACAAATAAGCAGTCACTACAAGGGCAGAGATATGCAAGGCCATCTAGAGATCCTCCGTAGTGCACCTACAATATGCCCTGATTACCTCAATGTAGAGTTCCTGAAAAGTCAGGATTTCGGTATGTATGGTCCGCCGCCTTGTTGCAAGCGAAAAGTGAGAATAGCAGGTAAGGTCTGCGCGTATGTATACGGCCTTGTTGGAGTGTGTGAAGACTCCGGGCCAGGATGGAATGCGCTTCGCTCTGTTCCTAATTAAGTTCTCGGTCTTAGAAAGACCTTTACCGAAAGCAGGTTTTCAGAGCGACGGTTAGACCGTGGTGCCATCTCGTTTCTTCGCCAGCAGACCTGGCAGGAAAATAAAACTCCGTAGTCGTCGCTGGTCTGCGGATGTGGGAATCGCGGCAGCGATTTCCAAGCCGGGTGTTCTTCCAGGCGTCATCTGCAGGGCCAGTCAGATGGTGGCAGTACCAGCGAGTAGCGGTGGCCGGTAGACTTCATTCTTGGCCAGCACTGGCCAAGCCATCCGTGCCAACTTATTGGCCAGCGCCACGATGGCGATGTTGTGATGCGTTCGTGCCGTGAGCTGTTCCAGCCAGGCGCTTAATCCAGACGACTGCTTGGTCCTGTGTTGCATTACGGCTCTGGCTCCCTGCACGAACAGCTTGCGCAGGTACTGGTTTCCAGGAAGGGGAATCTTCCACAACGTTTGCTTGCCGCCAGTCGAGTGCTCCTCGGGAACCACTCCCAGCCAGGCGGCAAAGTCGCGCCCCTTGCGGAATGCCGCGCCGTTACCGATCGTTGCGATGATCGCTGTGGCGATAACTGGACCCACTCCCGGCATGGTGACCAGCCGACGGCAGGCTTCGTTCTCCCGTGCCATCTGCGCCATCGACTGATCGGCCCGGTCGATCTTCTCTGCCAGTTGAGCCAACTCCAGCTTCAGTTCCGTTAGCAGTACAAGAACCGCCCCCGAGAGCTTCGTCGCCGGATCTGCGAGAATCCTAGGCAAAGCTTCATCCACATACCGTCGCCCCTTGCGCAGGGTGATGCCTCGCTCCAGCAGCAGCCCGCGAATCTGATTGACGACTGCGGTACGGCGCATGATCCAGCGCTCACGTACCCGGTGCAACGACTGCAGATCTAGCTGATCATCACTCTTAATCGGCACAAAGCGCATCGTCGGTCTTCCTACCGCTTCGGCGATCGCTTCCGCGTCGATATAGTCACTCTTGTTCGTCTTCACGGTCGGAGTAGGGATCGTGATTGCTCATGACCCCCTCCACGGATCCGGACGAGCGGATTTCCCGCATCCGGCTCTTACCTCAGGTAATGACGCCCATGCGGCGCAGTGGATAAGGATGATATACGCGTGCGGGAGGCAGCCATCGGTCGATCAAGCGCCGCATTCTGTCCCAACGGACGTGGCCGTTCTGGCTGCGGCGCGAGAGCGCCTGGTGCCAGAGCAAGCCTGTCCGAAGCCGGAACGCGCCCACAGCAGAGCCGTTCATGGGCACTCCGTAATAGCGGATGTGTCCACCAACGACCGCCCGCAACCATTGGCCTACTTCCGGGATGGGGTCGTGCATGCGTCGTCTGAGTTCGTCTTTTACCTCGCTCAGCTTCGCTTGCATCCTCTTACGAATCGTCTGCCGCACCACCGTGTAGTAACCGTTGCTTCTCGTCTTCCCGCAGATATGCGTGAAGCCAAGGAAGGCGAACGTTTCCGGCTTCCCTTCTCCACGCTGTTGCCGGTTTCGGGCCGCGAACCGTCCGAACTCCAGAAGCCGCGTCTTGTCGGGATGCAGTTCCAAGCTAAACTTCCGAAACCGCTCGGTGAGTTCCGCAAGGAACTGTTTGGCATATGTTTCGCTCTGGAATCCAACCACGATGTCGTCCGCGTACCGCACGGCGATCACATCGCCGTGTGCCTGCTTTCGACGCCATGCCTGAGCCCACAGATCGAACGTGTAATGGAGATAGATATTTGCCAGCAGCGGCGATGCACTGCCGCCCTGAGGCGTCCCTTCCTCCATACGTATTCGTTTTCCATCCTCCAGCACGCCTGCGTTCAACCACTTCTGGATGAGCCGCACGACACGCCGGTCCGCGATGCGATGCTCGATGAACTTTACAAGCCATTCGTGCGAAATCGCATCGAAGAACCCGCGTATGTCCAGATCGAGCACCCAGTTCACCTTCTTCGTCAGCAGTCCGGTGTAAAGCGCATCCAGCGCGTTATGCTGGCTACGCTTCGGACGGAACCCGTACGAAAATCCAAGAAAATCCGTTTCGTAGATAGCGTTCATCACCTCGACCGCCGCACGCTGAACGATCTTGTCCTCCAGCGCAGTGACTCCGAGCGGCCTCACCCGCCCGTCAGTCTTGGGGATGTACGTCCTACGCACCGGCTTGGCCCGATACGCCCCTCGCTTCAGCCTATGGGAGAGATCATGGAGGTTATCCTCAAGATCTTCTCCGTAGTGCCGCCACGTCTCACCGTCCACACCAGGTGCAGCTTCTCTCTTCAGACTGAGATAGGCCATGCGCAGTGTTTCCAGCGCGTACATGTGGTGAAAGAGCGCGGTGAACCGCACCTCCTTATCTTCCATTGCTGCTTGTCGTATCCGCTCCAGCGCACTGGGCGCGTCGCTCCGGCTCGGTGTCCGGGACGCGTTTTGCTGTTGCGGATTCCCCTCGGTCAAACCTCTTCCCTCCATCCTCTCCGTCACCGGTGGCCCGGCTTTGTTCGAGGACTTCATCGGTAGTACAGGTCTGTCCGACTTCCCACGTTCGTCCATCATCGGCGTACGTCCTCAGACTTCCCGATGCGTCCCAAGCCATCTTTCGCCATGGGAGAACGCGGGATCTCCCGGTTCCCGCGCGAGGTGCTTCGGTACGTGCTCGGGGTCTGCGACCGCGCGGAACTCTGCAACGCCTCGCGAAAGCGGCGTAACCGATTGTGCCTTCCGCCTACCCTAAGAGCGTCGGCGTTCCGGAGTGTGTAAGTTTCGCGGCTGAATACCCGGCCCGCACCTTCCCCTGTCAACGCTTCGACGTTGTCCTCGCGAACAACTCCGCATGACTCGGGGCCAGTGTGGATCGCTAATCCTTCACTGTGTGACTCTTTCATTCACTGCACCTCGCCGGTTTAACCGGCGCACTAGGGCTTTACATATTGCGCAGGAATCAAACGTACCTCGTGACCCTGCTCCCGCAGAGCACGGCCAAGAAAGTGGGAACCACCGCAGGCTTCCATGCCGATCAACTCCACCTTGAGGTTCGCGGTGAATTGCAATAGCTGGTTACGATAAAAACGCTTCCGTACCATCACCACTCCCCGTTGGTTCATCCCCACTAAATGGAAGGTTGTCTTGCCTATATCGATACCGAGCGTGAACAGTTCCATGGCACTCTCCTCTCTACGCCTCTTATAACCCCAACTTCCGGCTGGGTAAAAGCGGCGGACCATGCCATTAAGTCCACTGGCGGCTTGGCGTCCGCTTTTCAACTGAAGCTATGCGCTGGCATAATGCAGGGATCATCGAAACAGCCACAAGGTCTAGGCTTCCATGGAACATGATGAAGGAAAGATCGACGAGATGGTTCTGGGCGCTTTTGTACTTGACCACTTTCAAAGATGGTCGAGTATGCGTGCCTGGAAGGGGCAAGCCTGGGCTGCTATGGAACGCCTCTACAAAGCCGGTTATATTGCCGATCCGCAAAACAAGGCCAAGTCCGTGAGGATGACGGAAGAAGGACTGGAAAAATCGCGAGAACTGTTCGAACGGCACTTTGTTCGGAAGGCCCAGTCGCTCTCAGGCGAAGTTTTCCGTAAAGTCCGATTTCAGGCAACCTGACTTTGTACATAACTTTGCCAACGCGATAACATAAAACCTGCCATCTCAACCAAGCGGGTCATCACCAACTCGCTGAGGGCCGGCATGCACCTGCTACGCAAAGAATTCCTCTACACCCTTCGGTCGTTCTCCCGCAGCCCCATCTTTGCCGCCACATTCATTCTCGCCATCGCCGTCGGCATCGGTTCAGCCGTCTCCGTCTTTACCGTCATGGACGCGCTCCTCCTGCGCCCACTCCCCGTGCCGCACCCTGAGCAGCTGGTCGAGCTCACCGGCATCTACCGCACCCACTCCCTCACGCCGCTCTCCTACCCCATGTACGCCGAGATGGAGCGGGACCAGCGCGCCTTTTCCCAGATCTGCGGCTGGAGCGTCGGATCGGACTTCTACGTAGAAATCAACGGCACCGGCAGCCTCGCCACTGTCCGCTCCGTCACTGGCAGCTACTATTCTGTCCTCGGCACGCGTCCGCTCCTCGGTCGCCTCATCCGGCCCAGCGACATGCAGAGTAACAGCCAGGTTGCCGTCATCGGTTATCAACTATGGCAGAAGCGCTTCGGCGGCGATGCTTCCGTCGTCGGCCGGTCCATTCGCATTAAGGACAATCTCTTTACCATCATCGGTGTCACGCCCCGATGGTTCACCGGCTTCGCCCTCGGCACTCCTCCGCAGATCACCATTCCAATCGGCGCTGCCGGCATCTATGACCGGCAAAGCCGCTCTCTGCTCTGGCTCATCGCCACGGGCCGCCTTCATACCGGCGAGTCCCTCGGCCATGCTCAATCGCAAGTCCAATCCTTCTGGCCGGCTTTGCTGGCAGCCACCGTCCCTACGCAGAGTGCCGGCGCGCGGCGTCAATCCTTCCTCTCCATGGGCGTCCAGCTCAACTCCGCCGCGCGTGGAGCTGAGACAATCGGCGATCTCCGTACCCAGGTCCAGCGCCCCCTCTACCTGCTGCTCGGTGTCGTGGCCCTCATCCTGCTCATCATTTGTGTGAACCTTGCCAGCCTCACCCTCGCGCGCGCGAGTCAGCGCCGCCATGAAATCAGCACCCGCATCACTCTCGGCGCCAGTCTATGGCAAGCCGTCCGCCAGTTCGTTGCAGAGACGCTCCTGCTCTCCACCATTGGCGCGCTTTTCGCCCTGCTCCTCTCCTGGTGGGGTAGCCAATTCCTCGTTGCCTCCCTTACGCGTGGCCAGACTGTCCCCATCCTGCTCGATATTCGTCCCGACTGGCGCGTCCTCGCCTTCGCCGCAACTGCTGCAATATTCACCGGACTTCTCACCGGTCTTGTGCCCGCCTGGCAGCTCGCACGTCGGCTTCCCGGCTCAGGACTGCGTCAAAGTGGCCGCACCGTCGGCCGGGACGCCGGTCACGCCAGCGGCAAACTCGGTAAAGCCCTCATTGTTTCGCAAATCGCCATCTCGCTCGTGCTGCTGCAAGCCGCCGGCCTTTTTCTTCGCTCACTGGTTCGCCTCAAGTCTTTCGATCCCGGCTTTGATCGCAGCGGTGTCCTCGAACTCGACCTCAATACGCGCCCCCACGGCTACGATGGCGTGGCCATCGGCGCATACCGTGCCCAAGTCGCCGAAGCCGTCGCAGGCCTGCCATCGGTCCAATCCGTTGCCTACGTCAGTTCGCCCATCCTTGGCGGCGACCAAGGCTGGAAAGATACAGTTTCGAGTACGTTAAGTAGAAATGCAGCGGATGCTGTGACCGTTGCCCGCATCGCCGTCTCGCCAGGCTTCTTCAGGACACTCGGCATCCCGTTCGTCTCCGGCCGCGACTTTGCTGCAACGGATGACGAGAAGCACCCGCAGGTCGTGATCATTGACAGTGCGATCGCTCGCCAACTTTTCCCGTCGGAAACAGCGATCGGCAAACACATTCGCTTCGGCGTCCAGCCCGACATGCAGGACCTCCAAATCGTGGGCGTCGCGCAGCCCGCCCGGCTTCTCGATGTCCGCGATGCCGCTTCCCGCTTCCTCTATGTCCCAGCCCTGCAGGCCGCCGCTAACGCAGAAGGCATGACGCTGCTCGTCCGCGGCAACGGCAGCTCGGCTCTAGCAAAAGCGATCGAGCACAAAGTAGAATCCTTCGGCCGCGAATACTCCACCTCCACCGGCACACTCCAGGACCGGGACGAAAATGCCTTCCTTTACGAGCGGATGATCGCCACCCTCTCCTCCTTCTTCGCCGCGATTGCCCTCCTGGTCGCCGCCTTCGGCCTGTTCGGGCTACTATCTTACTCGGTCACCCTCCGCACCCGCGAAATCGGCGTACGGATGGCGCTGGGCTCGCAGCGCCATGGCATTCTTCGCTTGATTCTCCGCGAAGCCTTTGTGATGACCCTTTTCGGCATCGGGACCGGCATCCCTTGCGCCCTTCTGGCTGCCCGCCTCTTCCAGCACATGCTCTTCACACTCTCCTTCGCCGATCCCGTCGTCATCGCAACCGCAGCGATCACGTTACTCCTTGCCTCCCTGGCGGCTGGCGTCCTTCCCGCCCTCCGCGCCATGAACCTCGACCCCATCTCCGCCCTCCGCCACGAGTAAACCGACATGGAATTGGGTCCCACTGACGCGGGGCATAGTTACTGAAATAGGGAGAGAAGAGAGAAGCGGCGATAGCAGCGTCAGAGAAGTCCGCTTTTAGGTAACTTGCCGACGCGATGAACGGCGAGCCGCGAACTTACCGAGTCCGTTTTGCGGGAACTACGACGGCTCGTTCGGATCGCCGGTCGGCGGTTATTTGTTTCCCGAGTTGCCGAGGATAGGAACAGAGCTTGATTCTGAGGCTCTCGCTTGGCCGACTCCGCCGCGCATTCCATCGGTCTGATCGCCCTCGTAACAAGCAGCGTCCTACTTTTGCGCGCAACGTGGATTCGCGGCTAACGAGGCGCCAAGACCTCAATGATCTGGCCGTTTTCCGAAGCCGCCATTCGGGCCTCGGCAAACTCTGCCTGGTGCGCCTCCAGCACAGCCTTCGTCGTCACCATCCTGAAGTGCGAACCCGGCGGAAACTGGGCCAGTTTCTCCTTGAAACTCGCCACGCCCTCGCCCGAATACCAGCCGAGCGTGTAATTCAACTCGTCCTCGGGCCACCAGCCCATGTCCAACGTGAATTCGCCACCTCTCAGCATCTGCAGAGTGCCATCGAGTTCGTTCTGCATCGCCGGACTCGACAGCTCCTTGAGACGTTGGATCGTCGCCGCATCGGCAAACCACGCCTGCCCAAGCGAAATGCCCTGCACAAGCACCTGTTCCAGGCCGCTGTCCCGGTCGTAGACGAACATGTTCGGCCGCGGGTGCAGCAGCTCGTCGGGCTTGTCCTTCCACTGCTGATGGAGCTTCTCCAGCCTCGCCCACAAGGCATTCTCCGCCGCCGCCGACCCATAGTGCTGCAATGCTTGGGTTGCATCGCGCGCCACCGAGGGCGCTGGATCATCAAGCTGCTGAATGGCCAGCTTCCCCACCTGCGGCATGCGGACGTACTCACGCACCTCGCTGAGCTGCGTTCGATAGCAGCCGGTAGCTTTGCGGAGCGCCAGTGCGGCCGTCAGCTCCTCCACGCCATAATCGGGTTTGACGCGCAAAAAGTAGCACAGCATCGCCGTCTGCGGAGTGCACGCCCACTCGCCGCGACGGGCCTCGTAAATCGACTGGAGTGTGGCAATGTATGCTCGCTGCCGTAGCGATCGACGAGTTGAAAGACCACGTCCGCCGCGCCGCCCTGCCGGATCGACTCAAGCCACCTAGCTTCGAACTGCGGAAGAGTGTGCTCCGGCAACTGGCCCAGTACGCTGATGCCGATGTCCCCCTGGGGCTTCGCGATCTCCTGAAGAATGAGAGGCTGTGCCTCTTCGGGCGCCACCTGCCGGATGCGGAGCAAGGCGGTTTCGCGATTCGGCTTGTTCATCGCGCGGCCCGGATTCGCCGGCCCGGCGACGATCTGCTCAAGCACGGGCAGCCACTCGGGGCCGCCGACCTCCGCCCAGCGATATTCGATCAGTTCGTTCCGCTTCTCGATGGGCAGGGTGGCCCAGTTCGACACGAGCAACTGCCGCCAATGCGCCTTTGCCTCCGGGCTCAGCGACAAGCCGGATTGCAGTATCTCGCTCGCCGTGGCCGCTAGCGCGGCCGCATCACGGGGCGCGGCCGAGGCCTGATGCAGATACTCAACAGTTCGGCGCTCGACCTCGGCGTTGTGCGCATCGGATGCGCGACGCCACTCCTCCTGGTGGTTGGGGTCGTAGGGCGGCAGGCGCAGCTTCGGATCCGACAGCATCTCGAGGGCGACCAGCGTCGAGATGTACTCGCGCGTCACCGGATGCTCCGGACTGGATAATTCCGCTTTCATGGCCTGAATGGCCACTTCGCGATACGGCGTGCTATAGAGGCCGAACTTGAAGTCCCATTCGAACGGTCCCTGGCCGGAAGCATAGTGGCGCGCGAGTTCACGGGTGCTCGCCTCAGAGCCGAGAAAACGCAGCACCCGTGCCGCGTGCTCCTTGTCCTCTTTGCTCGCACCCGGCGAATCGAGAACTCCGGTCACGCTAGCGAGTTGCGAAGCCTGCCAATCGGGATCGGCCGGTTGCACTTCAAACTCGACCGTATTTGATCGCAATGGGATGCTCGTGTCGTTCCAGGTTGTCGCGTCGCCTTCTTTGCCAAGGCTCAACCTGTTGCCGACGATGGTCAGGCGATACGATCCTGGTGGCAGTGACTTCCACTCGTTCAGTTCCAGATCCATGGTGAGGGGATGGCGAGCCGGATCCTGCTCGGAGCTTAGGCCGCCCCCCATGTAACCGAGTATGGAATGGAAGTAGTCATCGAGCGGATCGGTGCCGCGTTCGGGCTCGAGACAAAAGATTTCCTCGCCCGACAAGCGGCCACTGCGATCGTAATTGCGGTTGTTGACCACGTACTTCTTGTTACTGTCGGCCGCGTACTCGGTGGTGAGAGCGATGATCTCCCCTTGGTGGAACACCGACCGGCCGTCCTTCAGAAGCAAGCGGAGCGACGCATCGCCGGGCGGGCTGGGTATTCCGGCACACTGGCTGGCCTGTCCGCGGGTGTCAGCCGCAGGGAACAAGGCGAGGAGCACGCCGAGAACGGCGGACGCAGCACCAGAATGGTGAGGGACAACGGAGCGCTTGTCCAAGGGCATCTCTCTAGAGCGATCTTTCTGTCCGCGCCAGTATAAAGGGACGCACGGACCGCTCCGTGAGTTCAAGTATTCGACCTCGGCACGAGGCGAAGGTTACTGGCCTCGTCGTAACTCCGGTCAGTGCTTTACGGCAGAGACTCGAATTTCGGCGTCGGGAGGGCCGAACACACAGTTCAGGTCGTATCACGGGCTATCCGGAACTAATTCTGTAGTGCCCTCCCACGTTTTGAGCAAGTTAGCAACGGTACAGCCGACCTGGGATCGAAGTTGCTCAAATGTATGGTCCGCCGTCTGACTGCAAGGGAAAAGTTGGTGGATGAAGAAAGTCTGCGTCAATGTATCCCGCCTGTTTTGTGGAGATGTCTCTCCTGGCCATGATGAGATACGCCGCGTACCTGTCCTTCGAAACCCCTCGGCCGTGTAAGGGCCATTTTGAGCAAACAGGCTTCAGGTGCGCCGTTTTGACTGTTCTTTCATCCTTACTTGTCCGGTGCAGACCTCGGTGGGAGAACTTGATCTTGATGGTTACGCTTGCCTACGCAGCAACTGGCTCTTGAACTGCCCGATAGTCCTGGCCACTCGATAGCACCGCCCATGCGATCCGCGCCAGCTTGTTGGCTGCCGCGACGATGAGCACGTTGCGTGCGGCTCTCGCTTCAAGAGCCGTCATCCACGCGCCCATGGGAATCCGCTCTCGCTTACAGCGCAAGACCATGGCGCGTGCTCCATGGATGAGGATCTTGCGCAGGTAGCGGTTGCCTCGCTTACTGATGCCGGACAGTTTTGCCTTGCCGCCGGTCGAGTACTGCTTCGGCACTAGACCCATCCACGCGGCGAACTCTCGCCCCTTGTGGAACGCAGCGCCGTTGCCGATTGAAGCCACGATCGCTGTTGCGACCAAAGGGCCGATGCCAGGGATCTGCCTGAGCCGCAGGCATGCCGCATCACTCGAGGCGATCAACTCTACTTCATGGTTCAGATCGACCACCTGCTGCTCAAGATCCTTCCACTCGTTCCAGAGCAGAGCGAGCAGGTTCCGCACACGCGGAGTGAGACCCTCCTCCGCGTTCTCAAGAATCTCAGGCATACGCTCGCGCAGCTTGGCCGGGCTCTTCGCGAACACCAGGCCGCGCTCAAGCAGGAACGCCACGCAACTGGTTGATCACGGACGTTCGTCGTGTGATCAAGCGGTCGCGCACACGATGCAGCGCCTGCAGATCGAGCTGGTCATCTGTCTTGATCGGCACGAAACGCATGTTCTGTCGATCGACAGCCTCCGCGATAGCTTCTGCATCAAGGAAGTCGTTCTTGTTGGACTTCACAAATGGCCTCACGAACTGAGCCGGAATGAGCTTCACGTCATGGCCTTGTTCACGCAGAGCACGACCAAGAAAGTGCGCTCCGGCACATGCCTCCAGGCCGATCAGCGTGGTCTGCAGGTTCGCTGTGAAAGTAATCAGCTGCCTCTGGGTGAACTTCTTCTTCAGCAGCACCTTGCCGTTATCGCCGAGCGCCACCAGGTGAAAGGTCGTCTTGCCAAGGTCAATCCCTACCGAACGAATCTGCATATCGATGATCCTCCTTGAACCTGCCCACAAGATCCTCCACACTACGGTGAAGTTCAAGCGGCGGACCATCTCAGTATCCCCGTTTGCAAGGAGATACGCTGCGAGAGCATGATTGGCTTGCGCCCGACCGCGAGAGTATCAAGCTTTTGGTCACTCTGGCTGTTCTCGTTCTTCAGTAGAGGCCGCAGAATTTGCGGACAAGAAAACAGTACGCAGGTGATAGCAAATTGATTGGCCGTGGCAGCTTTATACGTGCTTCAAGGCTGATGGCCCTGTCGGGGTGCGTCTGCCTACAGATCGCCGCCTTAGCTCAGGCAACCTCCACACAACCGTCACCCGATCCGGATGCAGAAGTTGCCGCCGTCATGGACAGTATCCTCGCTCGCGGAGAAGGACACGTGGGAAATGTGAAGACGAGCACATGGGTGCCTCCATCACCCGAGGATATTGAGCGTATCCGACAGATCGGGCATGACGCCATCGCACCACTGAACAAGGCATTGAATTTTCCTCGCCGTTCTTTCCAGCAACTCTTAGCCGTGAAGTTGCTCGGTGATATTGGGGGCGCTGACGTTGTACCTCCACTGAATCGGGCTCTGGAACCTGACAAACCTAACTCCGTGCGGTTTGCAGCCTTGTTTGCGCTGCTAAACGTTCCGGATGATTTAGCCCTACCCATCATTCGAAGTGCAGTATACGACTCAGATCCCGTTGTCGTTCGAGGCGCGAAGGAATTGCTCACAGATTACTACCAACTTCCTGTCCCCAAGTGAAGGCTACAGACCTCAATTATGCGGAGAATTCTGCTGCGATTGCGCGTGCAGTCATAACAAAGCAGAAAAGACGAGCCATGCGGTCAACTCGGGCGCCATTGCCTCGGGCTTATAGGTATAGAATTCCTGCGTGAAAGCTCGATTGCTTGTGGCCAGCTTATGTATTTTCGGTTCCGTCTCTGCCGCGGCACAGCTTACCGGTCAGTTCTATCTGGAGAAAGAAACGTTCGCCCGGGGGGAGCCGGTCTTCGTTTACTTCAGCCTTGTGAACCATGGATCAGACACTGTCATGATTGTCGCGGTCGACGAGGAACAACCTTTTTGCTCTGACACCTCGATTACCGTCTCAAGCGATCCGGTCCCTACGTCTTCATGCTCGATCCTCAGAGGCGAAGGGTGCGTCGTAAATGGCCCACTCCCGAGACCTCAGCCGGTGCTGCCGGGCGGAACATATCTTGGGCGCTTCCTGCTGAATTTGAATCACGAGATAAGCGCTCCCGGTGAGTACTGGGTGGACGCGAAGCGCAATAGCGGCCCGAATCACACCGGGGACGTACACGCGAAACTAAAATTCCGGGTGGATGTGAAAGCCGTTGCACCAGATACGTTTCAGCCCTGGGTTGACCAACTCACTTCGATCGATCCGGAGAAGCGCATGGAAGCCGCGCGGACCCTGGCCAGCGTTGCGCCTCCATCCCTTGAAGAAACACTGCTCGGCTTTGCCGACAATCCTGAGTTTCGAGGGTACGCTCCACTCGCGTTCCACCGCTTGAACACTCGGCGGAGTGTAGAGGCTATGGCCCATTTGATGGAAGGGCCGGTGAGCAGCGAACAGATTGAGGCCGCCAGCTATCTGGCCGAAACCAACGATCAGAGTTGGTACCCGCTGCTGCGCGACGCTGCTGAGAAGAATGCTCGAATTAGTTCCTATCCCGCCTATGCTGCAGAACTCGGCGGCGAAAAGATGCTTCCTGTGCTCGTTGCGCTCGAGAAGAGTCCCGACACAAAATTCACGCACCTAAATGCGGTCATGGCGATGGGGTCCACGGGATCTCGGGCCGCAATACCTCTCCTGCTGGAGCAACTAAAAAGTCCGGATGTAGACACCAGCGATCGCGCTAACTATGGTTTGCAACTTCTGACGCATCGCACCGTAGTCCAGAATCCGCAGGCCCGTAACCGGGAGGCCGAATACATTAAGTGGTCACGTTGGTGGGAACGCGAGAGCGCAACTGCTCTCATCTACAAGGACACAGAGTGTGGGGAGATGGTTCCGTTGCCCTAGATACGCGATGCGATCTTGGCAACTCTGTCCGGCAAAACGCATCTCGAAGACACACTCTTGGGCTCCCTAATATCCAAATATCCCTGCTTTCAATTGCCGAAAAGTGCTCTTGTGATTTACAGCGCGGCTCGCGTGATGAAGAACCGCCTCGCGTGGCTGTGTGGCTGGTACAAACCTGACACTCGTGATCGAACTGCCAGAAAAAGTCTGGAATTTCGGTAACTACAATCGACCTGCCCGGTTATCGCTAGGCCAACAGAAAGGGGAAGGCCTATGAGACATTCATCGCATGACCTGAACGGGCCTGAACCGCAGTGCTTCCCCGTCAAACTCACCAATCTCAACATTTCGAAAAAAGACCTTGTAAAAATCTTCGTCGGCCAGCTCAAAGCCGAGAACCTCAAACCGAAAAACCTCGCTAATGAATACTCTGCCCTTGTGCCAGCTTATGTCGCCGCTGTTGTTGACTTTGCGGATTACAAATTCCTTGGGATAGACAAACTCGGTGAGGATCCGAGGAAGCACCACGGAACTCGGTTGATAAACGCTGCCTGGAGTCATGTTGTTTAGTCCCTCGTGGGGTCGCTCGTGATTGAACATCTGTCTAAAGCGGTCGAACTTCCTCTGCTGGAGCCGCAACGTCAGAGCTACGGGCCTCATCGTGTCTTCCTTGAGCGTCCGGTGCAATCGTTCGTGGCGTGCGTTCTCACGCATTGTCAACTGCACCGCCATCGGAGCGTGCAGGAAGATATTTCCGAGTTACTCATAGGCCGCAGAGAGTTCCTCATGCCGGCCGCGCTCTGTGGACTCGTTCACGCTCAACTGCGTTTTTTTTGACGGCTCCACCGGCGAGCGATACTGCGCGGATGAATGGAAATTGGAAACCGCCCTGTGCGCCATGGCGCAAGTCGAGCAGATCGGTTGCCGCGACGGGATGCAAATGGCAGCTCTAGAGTTTTTTTGGAAACATCGCCAGGAAGTGCGAAGTGCAAAGTCTTAACAATTCTGTCCAAGAGAAAGGTACAGCGCAGAAAACAGCAGCGCAGATGCCTCGATAAGACTCATTAAGAATCTGAACCCATGTTTGGATCTACAACCCCCAAATTGTCGTTTACCGCGACGGCAAGTTCCTGCTCCGAACTGATCCGTGAAGTTAAATAGCAAAAGTGATCTGCTGGAAAGATGCCGCCTCGCCCGATCACTCTATCTTGAAGCGCGCCGTGGCGAGAATTTCCCAGTCGCGCGATCTGCGTCGAACGTGCGCGAAGCTCTGCCCCAAGAAGGGGTGGTGACCTGGAGCAGATGAAGTTTTTGCTTGGACACAGCTCTATTCAAACATTAAGCGCCTGATGAAGCTGGCGAAGCTGTTGGGATGGTCGAAAAACCTCTTCGCATGGGACGGCAACGCCAAGCTCAGGGCCAAGCTGAACGAGATTGGCGTTGACCTCGCCGTCGTCATCGCTCTGCTCGCCTCCGTCCCCCATGAGCTTTCCGTCAACGAATTCAACACCGGCAAGGCCGAGCGGCTTGAAGCATTGGCGAAGGCATTCTCTGTGAACACTGCAACCATCCGCAAAGAGGTGGAAGCCGAACTTGCGGCTAAGACCGCGACTAAGGCCTCGCCTGCCCCCAAAAAGGGCCATTGCCAAGAAAACCGAGTAAACCCAACCATCAGGAGGGGCCGCAGGGCCCGCTCCTGATGCTTCTACGGAGGATTCTTATGTTGAAATTCCGATACAAGCTGAAACTCGACGAGAACGTTGCAGCCAAGTGCTCACGGCACCCGCGCTATAACCCGGAACACGATGGGACCGGCGGCATCCGTGGTCAATGCTCGAGTTGCTGGGACCTCTACAATCTCTACAAGACTCGTCTCGACCTGGACCGCGCTGTGCGTGATTTCTTGCGGCACGCCGCGCCCTGGACCAAGTACCGGGAGCGGCGCAAGAAAAAAGCACCGGCTGAGCCAGATGCAACAATCGTGCCACTGGAGGACAGGATCAGCGTGCCGCCCGTTTTGTAAACCTTGGAGGGAGCGGCGCGGCGCTCAATGCCGGTGCGCCGTCCTCACGCCCCTAGCGGGGCGAATCACTGCAATTCCCCGCTTGCGTTGTACATACAAAAATTTGTATAATGAAAACAATGCAACAGCTGAAGCCTGTTGAATTCTGTGGCGACGCTTTAGACGCGCTCCGTGCTTTTCCCGTGTCCGTGCGCCGTGAAGCGGGCTTCCAGCTCGGTTTAGTGCAACGGGGCCGCGACCCGGACGATTGGAAGCCGATGAACACAGTAGGTCAAGGCGTCCGTGAGATACGAATCAGGGATGACGGCGGGGCGTTCCGAGTGCTCTATGTGGCAAAGTTCGAGGAGGCAGTCTTTGTGCTGCACTGCTTTCAGAAGAAGTCGCAAAAGACCAGCCGCGCAGACCTCGACCTGGCGACTCGCCGCTACAAGGAATTACGGAAGGAGTTGCGACATGAGCAATGAACGCTTCGCCAATGTTTGGGATGCCATCGAGGACTACCCCGGCCCAAGCAGAAAATATGAGGCTGCGGGCCTCGCTGATGCTGGCCCTCAGAGATCACATTGAACGCGAAGGCCTGAGCCAGAGCCAGGCTGCTAAGCTTTTGGCCGTGACTCAGCCCCGCATCTCTGACCTCATGCGTGGCAAGATCGACTTGTTTGCCATCGACACGCTCGTGAACATGCTGGCCTCTGCTGGGCTGGATGTCGAACTGCGCATCGGGACAGCCCCAGTTCGAAGGAAGCAGGTTGCGCGGCCAGCCCGGAGATCGACCCCGAGCACGACCGCTAGAGCGGCAAGGCGCTCCGCGGCGCCGCCGCAACGCACAAAGGCTGCACGGCGCTCGGTGGTTGCTTGAAACTGGTATACGGGAATCTTGCTATCACCGAGGCAACGGCCTTGGTAAGGTACGTTGCAGATGGACAGCGGAGAGCGGAAGACGGCAGAGGCAGACCGTCAACGCTGCCGGGAAATTAACACGAAGAGCCACATGACCGCCGTGAGGACCTTCAGCCCACCGCCGCCGTCCCAGGCATTCTCCCGGAGCAGGTCGTCACGGTGGTCAGCGTGTAGTGGTTTGGTTCCGAGGCCCTTGAACTGACCTATAAACGTTCGACGGGGCGCGTCGCCAACGAGCTGCTTTATCGCCATGACGAGCCGCGCCTCCAGGTCGTGGAGCACGGCCGCCCATGGAGCTTTGACGGTGACGGGCATTTGTTCCGCCTGGTTTCGGAGGCGCATGCATCCATCTGGCACATCTCTTCGACCCAGTGCTTGCTGTGCACACATCCCTCGTCGAGCCGCTGCCGCACCAGATCACGGCCGTCTACGAAGCGATGCTCCCGCGTCAGCCAATACGATTCCTGCTCGCCGACGACCCATGAGCAGGCAAGACCATCATGGCGGGACTGCTCATCAAAGAACTGATCGCACGCGGTGACTTGCAGCGTTGTCTCTCGTGGTCTGCCCAGGCAGCCTCGCCGAGCACCAGGTGTAGCGATCACTTCTATCGTTCTTCCACCCAGGTCGCTGTCACCGTCATGCAGCCACTTCGTGACGTGCCAAGGCCGCGTAGCGTAAGCAGAGGGATTAAAGCCTGCCGGAAGCGCCCCGCATATTTCTCCCGGAGCAATCTCCGCCTGCGCGTCCGCTTTTGAACCCTTCGCGTTCTGCCGGGTAAACTCGGTGTCCATGCCGTAAACCGCATCGAATTGCCAGTTGTCCCCTACGTGGTCGTTGTTCGTGTGACTGTTAAGCACGGTCACGGGCAATGTGGTGAGGTTCGACGTCAGTGCCTTCAAATCGCCGATACCCATCCCGGTATCGAAGAGGAGAGCCCGCTCTCGTCCCAGGATCAGATAACTGATCGTCTCTTCAAACTGGTGTAGCTCGTAGATCGCGAAGACGTCCGGTGCGACTTTGTAGACCTCGAACCAGGAGTCCGCGACAGGAATGCGTTGAAGCTTCGAGTACTCAGGCCGGGGCAACTTCTGGCACCACGGCGGTTTCTCAGATGTCCCCTGGCCACCCACAAAGGCAGTGCAGCAGCAAATTGCCGCAGCAAGAATATGAACTCCAACGTGTCTGAAGACCGGCATGCGAAAACATCCCTGATCCGAAACAGGCGCTTGGGGAACGATAACAGAGGTCGTTTGATCCTGGCTCAATAAAAGAGCCCGCGATTCGCGTTCCTGCTCTTCATCAGTAGTGGCTGCGACTCCGGATTCCGAGCGTCTTGCGGCCTAAGGCGAATCAGCGGAGTATGACCTTGTTATTGCACCGCGACGGAGAGCGACACTGAGTGGCTGACGGCACTCGCGCCGGATCCGCCTGCTGCAGTCACTACGAGTACATAGGAGTTTGTTGTCGATGGGTTTGAACTGGTTGTCGTACTGGTGGCTGGCGGATTGGAGCCACCGCCCCCGCATCCCATGGCAACTCCCAGCAGAATGAAAAGTACCAGCATATTTCCGAGTCTCGTCCGCCTCCGTCCTGTCCAACCGAGGAAGAAGACGCATGCGACGCCAACGCCCCGAACCAACCCGGCAAGCAAGCTCTCGCCTCTACTGGCGCTTGCGCTGGCTGACCCAGACGCAATGCTGATAGTCAAGGAGGTCGTCTGCGGAGTGAAGCCATCAAGGTTCAAGGAGGCGGGTTGAAAGGTGCATGATGTCCCGGAAGGCTGTCCCGAGCAGCCGAAGGACACTGTACCGACAAAGCCCAGACCAGGCCCAGGACTAACCAGAATCTTAGCTGTGCCTGGAGTGGCCGAAGAAACCGTCACGTTTCCCGGATTGACCGCAATTTGAAAATCCGGATTGCCCACAAAGACGGCCGCCGCCGGGGAAGTAGACGAACTGAAATTGGAATCTCCCGAATATTCCGCAGTAAGGCTGTTCGCGCCATTCGACAATTGTGTCGTGGTGAGCGTCGCAAGTTCGTCGTTGAGCGCTACAGGAGATCCCAGAGCGGTTGTACCGTCAAAGAACTGCACGGAGCCTGTCGGAAATGCAACGCCCTGAGTAGGGTAGACGAACGCCTGCAGAACTACAGCGGTATTCGGTGGCGCTCCCGTCGGGACACTAAGCAGCGTAGCCGTCGGTCCCTTGGTCACTGTAATGGTCACCGGACCCGCAGAACTCGCCTTGAAACTTGGATCGCCGGAATATGATGCGCTGAGTTGGTGAGTCCCCAGCGCGAGGGCCGTTTCCGGGACGGTAAGGTTGCTCTGACTGTTTAACGGAACAGTCGTCAGTGTTGCGCTATTTCCATTGAAGGTGTCGGATAACGTAACAGTACCGGTGGCATTTCCCTGTTTTCGAGGCCCCGGCAACGCTTGCCTGCAAGGCGAGCACCTGGCTATAGGTGATATTCGTCTCTGAAGTCGAGAAGGCTAGTGTGCTGGGCTCTGGATTGACGGTCACCGCAACGCCGCTTGATGTGCTTGGACCATAAGTCCCATCGCCTCCGTAAGTAGCGGTAGCGGTATAGCTGCCGCCGGGCAGCGACAAAACAGCGGACGCGATCTGACCCCCGGTAAGACTCCCCAGATTCAAGTCCCCTGGCCCGCCAGTTACCAATGCCACTTCGCCGGTGGGAGTCCCCGTGCCTGTCGCCGGAGCGACACTTGCCGTTGCAGTCACGCTTTGCCCATGCGTTATGATGGTTGGCGAGAGGGCCAACGTCGTGGTCGTGCCGCGTAATCCTACAGAGCCCCAATTCGCAACCAAGTTTGCTGCGTTGACTGACCCAAGCCCCGTCGCAAGATCATAGCCGGGGGTTGCCGCTGCTCCAGCCTGTCCCGGCACATTATTGTTTCCATGAGTATCGTCGTTAAAGATGCAGGAGTTCTGCGGGGGGCCGCTCGCATTACAATTGGCATCGTTCTCCGCTGCCGCCAGCGGATACAACACAAAGTTGGCCAGACCCAGCCGGGACTTTGTTCTCTGGGCCACAAGAGCCATGATGCCAGCAAAGGTCGGTGCAGAAGCTGAAGTGCCGCCAACCACCTCCGCATTGAACAACCGCCCCTGTCCATCAGTAAGGCAACTTCCATCCTGGCACAACAGGTATCCGTCATGAAGAGCGGCTGCGGCCAGAGATACATCCGGCAAATCTCGCTTTCCGTCATTTGGGACACCCGGACCAGCCTGCCATGAAGGCTTTGCGTAAATGCTGCTTGGTCCACCTCCGCTGGCGAATAGCGTAACGGAGCCGCATTGGTTCGCATCTGCGCAACTCTCGTTCCACACATCCTCCGGGATGTAGCCGAGCACCGAAGACTGGTCCGGGCCGTTTGTGGGCGACCAATAGGCGCTGTCGTTGCCGTTCTCGTTAAATTCAGTGCCGCCTACCGCAACATTGAACGGCGTCGAAGCCAGACCGCTCACTCCTGCTCCTTGTGTAGCTGGTCCGGCGTTCGGATTGTCGCAGCCCGCAGCGCCTGAGTCTCCGCTGGCCACAACGACGGTAATGCCTTCAGCGGCGGCCTGCTCCCACAGGTTGTTGTAAAACGCATTTTCAGCCTGACCCAGCATGGCCTCACATTCGCCGAAGCTTGTGCTCATTACTGGTGCTAGATCGTTGTCCACGACGTATTCCGCCGACAGATCCGCACCGTCTGTAGTATTCGTGCTCGCTGAGACGACAAACTTGATCGTCGCATTCGGCGCAACTGCCCCGGACCACTCAACGTCCAGATCAGCCTCACTCTCCTCCTGGCCAAACAAATCTCCGGGATCGGGCCCGTCAAGGATGATCTGCGGATCGTTTGCAGGCAAGCCGAATGCAATCCGAAAAATCTGAACATCCGACAAAAAGAGGTTGCTGCGTCCGACGATCGCAATGCTCTGGCCGGTTCCCTCGATCCCACCCTTATAAAGCGGTGCGGTGTTATAGATTCTGCTGAAGTCGCCCGGTGCGAGATAGTGCATCGCGCCTGCCGGACCCTGATAGGTAAACTCCGGCTGCCATTCACTGGTGTTTGCGATCCGCGTGGCCGTACCCAGCACGTGTATCGCGGGCTGCTTTTGAAAATTGTGCAATGTGCTTATCCCAGCCACCACTTGCGCCAGCGCTGCCGGGATCTGCGGATCAGATGCATTCGCAAAGTGCTGCGCTCCGTCTACAGCGTAACTATGGATCGCGGTGTGGAACGCTTCCTTCACCTGACTTGCAGTCCCCGAAAACTCAATCACCAGCCCGCCCCGAGCGATTCGATTCACGTGAAAGCTATGGGCCTCCAGCCAACCAGCAATGGTTCTTAAATCGGCCTTTGCCGGACCGAAGCGATCGGCGAATTCCTCGGGCGAGAGCCAATTTGGGGTCCCGTCAGAAAACGGACAATAAAGCACGCTAAGCTGAGTTTGGGGTTCGAAGTGGCCTGAATCTGCCCTGGGCGAGCCTCTTGCCGCTCCACTGATAGTCTCCGGTCAGGTTGATGTGCTCCCAGCCGAGTGGCGAAAGGTACTTCAGCAGTTCGGTATCGACGATCTGGCCGTTTCGAGCGACGGCATCGATCGCCCGCTCGATATAGACCGTGTTCCAGAGCACGATGGCTGCTGTGACCAGGGTAAGGCCGCTGGCACGATAGCGTTGCTGCTCGAAACTGCGGTCCCGTATTTCTCCGAGCCGGCAGAGGAAGACTGCTCTGGCCAGGGCATTGCGCGCTTCGCCTTTATTGAGGCCGACCTGAACGCGGCGGCGCAGCTCGACGCTTTGCAGCCAGGACAGGATAAACAAGGTCCTTTCGATGCGGCCCAGCTCTCGCAGAGCGACCGCAAGCCCATTCTGCCGGGGGTAGCTGCCAAGCTTTCGCAGCATGAGAGAAGCTGTTACCGTGCCCTGCTTGATCGAAGTGGCGAGGCGGAGGATTTCGCTCCAGTGCGTCCGGATCGCTTTGAGATTGAGCGTGCCTCCGATCATGGGCTTGAGCGTCTCGTATTTGACTTTGCTTTTGGGAACATAGAGCTTCGTGTCTCCAAGGTCTCGGATGCGTGGAGCGAAGCGGAACCCCAGCAGGTGCATGAGAGCGAAGACATGATCGGTGAAGCCGGCGGTGTCGGTGTAGTGCTCTTCGATCCGCAGATCGGACTCGTGATGCAGCAGGCCATCGA
>CAVRNK010000137.1:0-25409 GCA_963721995.1 uncultured Acidobacteriaceae bacterium
CAGCCGAAGTGTTGCCAGGCAAGACTTAGAGCCACTAAGTCTGTGCCGCCGAATCCAGCGCGAATCGAACACGCCGCGGGCTGCGCCGGTGCACGTAACTTGACAGAACGGAGATCAAGTGGAGCCGACAGAGGAAGAGATCAGAGATTGGAAGGAGCAGGTCCGTCTGAATACTCTTGTCCATGAATACGCCAACGATAAGTTAAAGGGGCCAGTTTTCATCGACAGTCGAAAGGATGGGGATGAGCTCAATGCCAGGGTCAAACGTCACTACGCCCGTCTGGCTGAGGAAAGTAAGGAATTGTCCGAGATTTTCCAGAGAATGCTGTCGGAGATAGAGAATCCCACAGACGTGGCCAGTTGATCCTGGCTCAGCCGGCGGCCCAGGACAGCAACTGTCCGAGATCGGCTGCCGAGTTTGAGGCAGTCCCGCGTGCCAGAGAAGGCCCGATCGCAAGGGCCTGATTGTGGCCTTCAAACCACACCAGGAAGGAAGACTGCTCCGGCATCGGCAAGCGCTGTTGATTGATCCAGTTATAGTAGGCGCCCATATCGGCATCGATGAGGGAGCCGAGGGGGTCGAGCTCAGGAGTGACGTTATTCGACAGCAGATCATTCATCGGCCGCTGCCGCTGACGCGGGCCGAAGCGCACCAGCATAGTGAGCGGCTGGGCGCGGCGCAGGGCTTCCCGCGCTGTCCATTGTGCGAAAGTGGTGCTGAAGATCTGGGTTCCGGAACCCTCCGTGAATACCTTGAGCTGAAAATAATTGAGGACGAAGTCTCCGGATTTATCCATACCAAGATCGGCGGGAGACAACCGCGCCAGATGGGTGCGAAGTTCTTCGGGCCCCATTCCGGGGCGCCTGATTTCAGCCTGCATATTGCGCAGCAGCGCGGTTCGCACCGGCTCCAGCGCCTGATAGGACACGCAGGTCAGCAGCGGGCTGTGGTCGACCTGCTGTCCACCCTCGACGTACCAGTGTCCGTAGGGCACTGGATAGGCTTTCGCCCGGGCGGCGACCGCGTTCAGTAGAATCTCGACACCGTTGTCCGGTTTGACCTGCGAGAAGTAGGTGCCGTGCTCTCGCAAGTTGCGAAAGAGGGGAGCATCGTAGGATGCGACTCCCTGACCAATAACGGCGATTCCCAGCCTCCGCACCGGTGGCGGTTGGGGAGGCGTCTCGGAACGCAGGCGGTCCTCATATTCAATGGCCGCCTTGCGGAATGCATCGAGCTGATGAGTCGACCAAAGGTAAGCCGACAACTGCTCGACAAATTGAGCCGGCTGGCTCACCCAGTCAAAGCTCTCGAGCTTTGACGAGAGCTGAAATTGAGAGAAGCTTTGAAACCACTCTTTCAGTTGTGCCGGCGAAAGAGAATTCAGCTGGGCGAGTTCCCTGCTGACTTCCGCGCGTTCAGCCGGAAATTTGAAGTCGTACTCGATTACCTCTCGCAGCAGGTTGGGGAGGAAGCTGAGCGGGAGCTGGCGGAGCGTTTCGATATTGGAGACGGCAAGCTTGCGGGCCTCGGGTGGGTACCCGCTGAACTGTTCGGCTTTGAGATCGTGCGGAAGCATACAAGTTATAGCAGTTTCTGTATCGGCTGGCCTTGCGATAAGGAAGGCGTGAACCCCATGATCGCTCCCAGAGTGGGCACCAGGTCTGTCGATTGCATGGGGTGGTCATAGACCACGCCCTCACGAACGCCAGCGCCCAGAGCCATCATCCAGGTCGTACGCGAGGCCGCATCTCCAGTGCGATGATGCTGGAACCCGTTGCCGCCGGAGTCCTCATCCGAATCGCGGCCGAAATCAGGAAGAACGAAGAGAGTGGTATTGCCGGCGTATTCCGGCTCGCTTTGAACCGTCTTCCAAAGCTCGGCGCAAAGCCGATCGGTGCGCCGGATTCCTTCAATGTAGAGCGAGTACGCGCCGGCGTGCGCGACATCGATGTCATGCATGGTGATCCAGAGCAGGCTCGGCGCCTGCTGGCGCATGAGCTGGCGCACGATATACATCGAGAGCTCGTCGGGACTCGACAGGGTCTTCGCGTGCGCCTTGAAGTCATCGACTGAAAGCTTCAGGATCATCTCGAGCTGTTCGAGGTCGAATTCGCTGCCCCCAAGCTGAGGCGCGTAGAGCGGGGTCTCGTAGTTATCCCGCAGCAGGTGTTCGTAGTCGGTAGTGCTACCGGACATGGCCGCGGTCAGCAGATGCTTAGGGAGAATCACCCGCGCTCCCCAGCCCGGGCCGTAGGAGCGGTAATCGCTTTCGCCAATCCGGTTGAAACCGTTGCTCGGCGCAACGACCCACGCATCAGAGAGAGGACGCCGCAGATCCTTGCGGAAGTACTCGAATACAGTGGGATGGTCCGGCGGGACGGCGGAAAAGTTGTTCAGGGTCTCGTAGACTCCGGTGGCCAGGCTGGCGGTCGCGACGTAGTGTCCGAGAATGCCATGGTTCACGACCTGGGTGAAAAAGCTGGACTGGGGCGCCAGCTCGCGGAGCATGTTGGGGATGTTGTCCTGTCCCTCGGGCGCGAAGGTTTCCTGGTCACGCGCGCCCCCACCGAAAGTCACGACGATCACCTTGCGTTTTTTGGGCGATGCTCCAAATGCGAAGGGACTGCTTCTCATCAAAGTGGAGCCCAGCGCAAGCCCAGCAGCACTGCGCAGGAAATCGCGGCGCGAGCAGGCGAGAAATGGGGCGATCTCCCGAGGCTCAAGTCCTCGAAAGCCCTGCGATCCACGAAATGATGACCGATTCACCGACATTATTTCACGCCACGCAATTCAAGGTTTCGCGGAAGGAGCGGCTTTCGCTGTGTAAACGAACTGCTGTACCTCCGCTCTTTCTTTGTCAAGCTCCGCCAGGTGCTGCGCTCGGAGACGCTGATAGACGTCGAACTCCTGCTGGGCGCGATCCTTCTGTCCCGTGTGAACATAGTCCTGGCCGAGGCGGTAATGCGCGTCCGAGAGATTTGGATTCAGCTCCAGAGCGCGAATATACTCCGGAATCGCCACGGCATAATCGTGCTGATCAGAACTGAGATTACCGAGCTGCAGGTGTGCGTCAGCGAGTTTCGGATCAAGGGAGATCGACTTTTGAAGAAGGGTCTTGATCTGCTGCAAATTCAGGTTCGGGTCTTCAGTGCGCTTCCCCTTCCAGAGGCTCATCGCGTAATAATAGACGGCCTGCGCATTGTTCGGCTGGAGCTGGGAATAACGCCGGAATCTCTCAATGACTTCGTCAGCCTGATTCGGGGAGCTGTCATAGGCTTTGGAGAGAAAGTAATAGCAACGAGGATCCGAGGGGTCCAGATCGGCAGCCGCCAGCAGCGATTTGACCGCTTCATCGTATTTACCGCGCGAGTAAAGCGACATGCCAAGCCCTATGCGCAGGCGGGGCGAATTCGGGTATAGCTCGACAGCACGCTGAAACACATCGATCGCCGGTTCGTAGGTGCGGTGCAGAAGGAGCTCGCTTCCCCAGTGAAAGAGGTTGTCTTCGCTGGGGTCCATGTGGGCAGCGGTCTGCAGCTCATTGACAGATTCGACATACTTGCCGTCTTTTTCGTCGATCTGGCCGAGCAGGTCGTGCAACTCCGCAGAGTCTTTCTGTTGCAGAAGACCTTCAACGACTTGCCGCGCCTGGTCAAACTTGCCGGTAAGGAAGTAAGCCATCGCCAGATCGTAGCCGTTGTCGTAAGCAGAGGGATTGATCTTCTGGGCCGCCTCAAGATAGGGAGTGGCGTCGGCGATCTTTTCGGATTGAATGTAGTACTCGCCTAAGTTGTGGTTGGCGTCGTAGTTCTTCGGTTCCAGCTCGAGCGCTTTGCGAAACTGCTCGCCGGCCAGGTCACGCTTTCCCAGACGCGAGAGGTTTGCCGCCAGATTTGTTCTGGCCTCTGCCGAATTCGGCTTTAAACGCACCGCCGCTTCAAGGTGCGAGGTAGCTTTCGCGTCCAGCGACTGGGCAGCGTAGGCGAGTCCCAGCAGTTCCTGGACTTCAAAGCTCTTTGGAAGGTCAGGGAGCAGGCTCTCTAGTTGTGAAGACGCCTCAGCGAACCGCCCTGCGTTGTACTGAGCCAGGGCGAGCTGAAAGCGGCGCTCCAGATTTTGATTCGGGCCATCGTCGGCGACGGCCAATGTCGCACAGATCAGAAGCGAACAAAAAAACACTAACCGGGACCGAAGGTTTGTGCTCACCGCCCTCCCATGTTACCACTGCGTGAGAGCAAGGCTCTGCATGGAAGAACACCCCGGGAAGACGGTTGTCACGCGTCGCCTTTCCGGGGTGTGTTTGTTGCGATTAGTAATACAACTTCAGAGCAAACTGAATCTGTCTGGGAGCGTTGGGAGCATCGCGGGTAGATCCAATTGCGCCGAAGTTAGAGTTGTTGAAATTCCCGGAGTTCGGAATTGCGGTAACGCCGTTGCCGCCGAAGTTCGGAGCATTGAAATTCGTATGGTTGACGATGTTGAAGAACTCCGCCCGGAACTCCATCCTGAAGCGCTCGGTGATCGGTATGTTCTTGAATGCGGAGAAGTCCCAACGATGATAGCCCGGGCCCTCGTCCACGGTCGTCGGGCGGTTACCCAAAGCTGCGAATCCCGTCAGTGGAACGCACCCGGCGGGAGTATTACCCGGAACGACGGCGCCGGCCGCGTTTGTGACCAGCTGGCAAGGCTGTTGGAAGGCTGCCGGGTTCCCAAACCAATACGGTGTCAAATGTCCGTTTGCATTCGGCCTGAGTTTGATTCCGAGCTTCTGGCTCTCACCAGGAACACTCACATCGTAGCAGCCCGATCCGGCTGTTGTGCTAGTCGGGCAACTCAGAGTCATCGGTTGTCCGCCCTGAAGAGTGACGATCCAGTTGGCGCTCCACCCTCCAACGACCGCATTGGTTAGCTTATTTGCGTCATGCATGAACCGCTTATCTTTGCCGAACGGCAGCTCGTACCCGCCGCTGAAGTGGAAGACGTTGGTGATGTTGAAATCTGCCAGTCCCCAATCTCCGCGGAGACCAAAGCCCGGCAAGCCTGGGTTGCGGTTGGTACTCGCACTACCGCCATTGAGCAGGTCGCCAGCATCGCTAAAGGTCTTCGAAAATGTGTAGGTGAAGAGGAAATTCAGACCGTTGGAGTAAGTCTGTTCAAGCTTGGCTTGCAAGCCGTTGTAGACGCTGGCTCCGATCATTTGCCCGAGGGAACCAGTCGAGAAATCCGGAAACGGAAGTGTACCCAGGGTGCCGCCACCGACGCCACCTGCTGTGGTACTTCCATTGTAGGGCTGCAGCTTCGTCACAAACTGGGCGTTGGTATTGTCCTGAAGATTGTCGGCCTTGGTGAGGACATAAGCGATCTGCGCCGACATTGTGTGAGTGATCGCATACTGCACCGAGAGGTTGGCGGCAACGGTACTGGGCGTTACGAACTTGAACTGTAGCCCCTGCAGCCCGATACCCTGACCACTTACATCGAGCGGTGTAAATGCAAGGCAGGAGAAGCCGGATTCGAAGGTCGCGGTCCCGCCGTAACCGGCCGTAGGGCACCCGGCGTAGGGGGTGTTGTAGCTCACAGGTGCGACTGTACTTTGAGTGGATCCGGTGGGAACATGGGGAGTATAGTTGAAGTTGTATACAAAGGGATAATTCTCACCAATATTGGGCCCGTATCCCTGATTTTCAAAGGCATTCCAGAAGAGACCGATACCGCCGCGCACGACAAGTTTTGGAGTCGCCTGATACGCAAAGCCGGCCCTAGGCGCAAAGTTATTCTTTGGTGCCTTGAGTAATCCCTGGCCGTACCTGTTGGTCGAATCAAGAATAATATTGTCCTTGGCCAGGAGATCGAGAAAGCCGTTACCGGCAAGGGACGGATTATTGGCGGTCGATGACAGCTCTCTGTCGTCCTTCCCGCTGGCAGGGATTATGAACGTGCCGGAGCCATTCGGAGGCCCACTGGGCGCAAAGTTGGCCTGGCCTCCATTTGTTTCGTTGATCGGACCAAAGTAGTCGTAGCGCAGTCCCAGGTTGAGCGTGAGCTTGGGATTTAATTTCCAGTCGTCCTGAAAGTAAGCCGCGAAGTAGGCTCGCTCATCGTAGGTCTTGCTGATATTGGAGGCCTGCACCTGATCGGAGCCTCCTGAAACGATAGTACCGCCGTTCTGCGGGGCAATCGGCGGCAGAATAAACTGTCCGATACCGGTCGTGGCGCTGTTGTTGCCCGGAATATCCGTAAAGCTGGCTTGGCCACTGCTTCCATAGTCGATCTGGCCATGCGAGTAGGCCGGCTGCAGGGTATTGAACTTTACGTGCTGGTATTCAATGCCCATCTTGAAGCTGTGGGCCTGGTAAACCTTCGAAAAGTCATCCGTAACCTGGGTGGTCTGCGTGGTTTCATCCGAAGGCAGGAAGTTGTTGCTACCCAAGTTGGACAGCCCGCCGAATGTGAAGCCGGGAAGGCCGCCGTTCTCAGTAACCTGCGGAATGCCCGCAATTCCGTACTGCTCGGGAATGCCAAACTGGGTGCCCACCGGGCCGAATCGCGAGGTGTGCAGGTGGTCCCACCCGATGCGTGCTACGTTCACTGTGCTCGGCGAGAAGACGTGAGTATAGGCCGCCACACCCTGGAAAGATTTCGCAGTCTGGATACCCTCCTGGAAGCCGCCGCCGTCGGCTACGCCGCCGAAAGGTCCGGGAATGTACTGCGGGTTATCCCAGTAGCTGACCCGCGCGAACACCTGATCTTTCTCCGTCATGTCGAAATCAGCCCGGACGTCAAACTGGTTGTTGAATTGGGTCAGCTTGGGGCTGTCTGCAAAATTTGAACTGACTCCACCAGTGGTCGGCAGCGGATAGAGATTCAGCAGGGCGACCGCGTTGGAGTCGATCCGGTTGGCAGGAATCTGGTTGAGATCAGGGCAGTTCGCGAGGGAATAAACCGTGGTTGAAGCTGGGCAGGTGCTGGTGAACGGGTCGCGAACATAATTACCAGTTGTTCCAACCTCACGCGTCGTCGCGGGATCCAGCACGGTACCGACGGGTATCTGCCGCCCGAGGGCGTCGGTGCGCGCCGCACTCGAGGCATTGGCGGTGATCAGTTCAGAGAGATTCGAATAACCGCTGTTGCGCTGCAATACGGTCGGCACGCTGATTCCAGACTGCGTATTGCCCTGCACGTGACGGAAACCCTGGTAATCGCCAAAGAAGAAGATCTTGTTCTTGATGATCGGGCCGCCGATGGAGGCGCCGAACTGGTTCCAGCGAAGCTCTCCTTTTGGGACGCCATTGTTATTTTCAAAAAAGTCGGCGGCATCGAGCACGTCGTTGCGGAAGAACTCCCAGGCCGCGCCATGGATCTGATTCGTGCCGGACTTGACTGTGGCGTTGAGGACGGCGCCAGCGGCGCGACCCAGCTCGGCGCTGTAATCGGAAGTCTGGACCTTGAACTCCGAGATCGCGTCGGGCGGAGGAAGGACGACAAAATTTGTGCCGTTGAGGAAGTCGACGTTATCGGAGTTGTTGTCGATGCCATCCAGCAGGTAGTTGTTTTGCGCTGGTCGCAGACCATTCGCAGAAAATGCACCGTTGGCGGCATTGCCGCGGGTGTCGGCCTGCGGAGTGTTCACGCCGGCAGAGATCTGCGCGAGGAAAGTGAAATTACGGCCGTTCAACGGCAGATTATTCACGCTCTGTTCGTTGACGACCTGACCGGTTGAAGCGTCCTCAGTCTGCAACTGCGGGGGAGCCGCGGTCACCTGAACGGTCTGGGTCGCGGAGCCGGCCTTTAGTTCAATATTGACGCGCAGGTTCTGGCTCACATTCACAGTCAGATTCTGTTGGGTCGTCGTCGAGAATCCGGGAGCCGTGACCGTAATGGAGTAATGCCCGATTCTGACCGGCGAAAACGTATACACGCCTGAGCTGTCGGCAGTCGTCTCCAAGGTTAAGCCTTGGTCCGTGTTCAGCAACGTTACCTTCGCATTGGAAACCACCGCGCCGGTCTGATCCTGAACGATTCCGGTGATTGATCCTTGGTCGACCTGGGCGAAGGCGCGCGGCGCCTGGAGAAGTAAAACGCATAAGCATGCAAGGGCTGCGCAGCCGAAAACCCGAAGCACGCTGAGGGCGAAATTCCTTTGATTGGCCATCCCAAAACCTCCGCTTTCCTGCGCCCGTGGAGGCGCAGTGGAGTAGCATTTACCGGGCTAAGTAACCGGTTACATTCCAACTGGGGCCGAATCGTAGTACCCGCAAATACCCTTTGTCAAACAAAAAGTGGAAAGCCCCGTCAATCAAAAGGATGAGGCGATTTGCGAGCGGCATTTCGGCCAGTTCCGGGTACGGTTTTCCGCTCCTGGCGGTGAAATTCGGGATCGCATTTGCGATGATGCTACGATGCTCGTGCCGGGACCCAATCCCTGGCGGGTTACCACCGGAATTCCTGAGGATGTCGCGACGCAAAACCCCTGATCTCACACTATCCCGCCGGACGTTCCTCAAGAGGATGGGGGTAGCGCCTGTGGCGCTCCATCCCGCAGCTTTCTCCGGACTTCGGTTCGGATTCCCCTTCGCACCATTCCCGCCTCCTCCACTGGCTTTCGCGGATTTTCGATTGAAACCGAGCTATCCAGCCAGATCGCCTCTGGAAGATGTACTCCGCCGGGTCGCCCCCGGCTCCGACGAGTTTGTGACGGAGAAGTACGCTTCCGAAATCGGAATGATCCTCGCGAGGTGGAGCGAGTCACTGAGATCGTCGGCACGGGATCAGTCCGTGCTGGGAGGATTTCTCGACCCGTCGATCGCCGCCTTCTCCTTCAGCACGGCGAAGGAGCGCACCGTTCGCGCGGACGAAGGAATCGATATTGCGAGAAGGCAATTCGGTTCCGGCGTGCCTGCTGGACGAGAACGATTTCTCCGCGAGTTTCGCGAGTACATCGGAGCCAGCTCGGCGGTGGAAAGGGCAGAATTCGAAATCGTCAGCATCGACGAGGTCGTGAACGACCCGCTGACCGTCCGTCTGGACATCCGGTATGACCTGGTTATTGCTTACAACGATCATCGCCGTGAGGAGCGCGTTGGACAGTGGCGCACCGAGTGGTCGCGCAACACAGCAGAGGACTGGACGCTTCGCAGATGGGAGGCCGACGGTGAAACTCGCGCTGTGGCACAGTCGCGGGGCTTCATCGATGTAACTCCGCAGGCGCTTGCCGCCAACGACTCTTATAAAAGCCAACTGCTTCGCGGGACGGATTACTGGCGCACGGTTCTTGATGGCGCATGTGGTATTGACGTTTATGGTAACAATGGCGTCGCCGCAGGAGACTTCGACAATGACGGCTTTGATGATCTTTATGTCTGCCAGCCTGCGGGCCTTCCCAACCGGCTTTATCGCAACCGCGGCGACGGAACTTTCGAAGACGTGACGGAGAAGTCGGGCGTTGGCGTGCTCGACAATACAGCGTGCGCTTTGTTCGCGGACTTTGAAAACAAGGGACTCCAGGATCTGCTGGTGGTTTGTGGGAGCGGGCCACTGTTGTTCCTGAACCAGGGCAATGGCTCCTTCACTCTGAAGCGCGACGCCTTCAAGTTTGCCAATTCTCCTCAAGGCACGTTTACGCACGCGGCAGTGGCGGATTATGACTGCGACGGGCACCTCGATGTTTACTTTTGTGTATACAGCTACTACCTCGGTCTGGACCAGTATCACTATCCGGTTCCTTACTTCGACGCGCGGAACGGACCGCCGAATTTTCTACTGCACAACGAGGGCAACGCCACCTTCGTGGACCGCACCGACGCAACGGGGCTGAACGCGAACAACAATCGCTACAGCTTTGCGTGCGCGTGGGGCGCAGCAAATTCCAAAGGCCTGCCCGATCTCTATGTCGCGAACGATTTCGGGCGGAGCAATCTGTATCGCAACAACGGCGATGGGACCTTCACCGATGTCTCATCCGACGCTCACGTCGAGCAACCCGGCGCCGGCATGAGCGCGGCATGGTGCGATGTCGACAACGACGGGACCCAGGACATCTACGCGGCTAACATGTGGTCGGCTGCAGGGCAGAGGGTTTCGCAGCAGAAGATTTTTCACCCGGGCGCTCCGGAAGATATCCGCGCTCTATACCGGCGTCATGCGCGAGGCAGTTCACTGTATCACAACCAGGGCGACGGCAGATTTCAGAATGTCAGCGATAAGGCTGGCGTTGAGATGGGCCGTTGGTCGTGGTGCTCGGATTTCTTCGACTTCGATCATGATGGCTATCCCGATCTTTACGTGGCCAACGGATATATCTCCGGTCCGGATCGAAGCGACCTCGGCAGTTTCTTCTGGCGGCAGGTGGTGGGCAAATCACCTGATGATGCAACCCCGTCGCCAGCTTACGAGCACGGATGGAATGCGCTCAACGAGTTGATTCGCTCCGACAACACCTGGAACGGTTACGAGCGGAATGTGATGTTTGCGAATAACCGCGACGGGACATTCTCTGAGGTATCGGGCGCGGTCGGGCTGGACTTCCTCGAAGACAGCCGCTCGTTTGCGCTCGCTGACCTTGACCACGATGGGCGGCTGGAAACCATACTCAAAAACCGCAACGCACCACAGGTCCGAATCCTGCGAAATGCAATGCAGGACATCGGGCACTCGATCGTGTTCCGCCTGCGAGGGCAAAAGAGCAATCGCGATGCTATCGGGGCGGCCATCACCCTGGAGGCTGGGGCTCTCTGCCAGACGAAATATCTGCAAGCCGGCTCCGGGTTTCTGGCGCAGCACTCGAAGGAAATCTTCTTCGGCGTCGGAAAGCAGGAAGGCCCGCTACGGGCGACGATCCGATGGCCGAATGGGTTGTGCCAGCAAGTTGAAGGACTACCGGTCAATCACCGCATTGAGATTGAGGAGGGCTCAGCGGCTTTTACCGCTAAGCCGTTCCCTGCTCCGCCTGGTTCTTACATGCGGCCAGGACCGTCGCAGGCGTCAGAACCGATCCCCTCGACGGTAGATACGTGGCTCGTCGAGCCGTTGAAGGCGCCGGAATTTTCTCTGCCCGATCTCAAGGGGGAAATGCGCGAGCTTCGATCGTTCCGAGGCAGCTTTGCCCTTTTGCACTTCTGGGCGACCAAGGTTCCAGCTTCGCGGGATGAGTTGATGAGGCTCCAGCAACACCGGTCGGCGTTTAACGCAAACAAGGTGAACGTCATCGCCATCAACGTTGATGACCCGGCGGATGTGTCAGCGGCAAAGTCGGTCGCGACTCAACTTGCACTTTCTTTCCCCATTCTCTTTGCGACGACTGAAGTCGCTGGGATCTACAACATCATCTACCGCTATCTCTTCGATCGGCGCCGAGGCCTTCCCATTCCAGCCTCCTTTTTACTCGATGGAACCGGCATGATCGCAAAGCTTTACCAAGGCCCGATCAATCCACGGCAGGTATTGGACGACGTGAAATCCATGCCTACCAGCCCGGCCGAGCGCAGGCACAAGGCGCTTCCGCTTGGCGGAGTGCTCTATCAGGACGCATTTCAACGCAATGACTTCACTTACGGTGTGGCGCTTTTCCAGCATGGCTACCTCGACGCAGCCGCAGAGTCGTTTCAGCAGGTGATCGCCGAGAAGCCGAACGATGCAGAGGCCTACTACAACCTGGGTACTCTCAACCTGCGCAGGAACGACCTTCAGCAGGCGCGCCAGTACCTGGAGCAAACGGTGAAACTGCGTCCCGAGTATCCGGAGGCGTGGAACAACCTCGGCATGATCGCCGCAGCGCAGGGCCAAGCCGAGGTGGCGATCCGCAACTTTCAAGAGTCACTGCGGCAAAGGCCGAATTTTGGAATAGCGCTGCTCAACCTGGGCAATCTTTATCGACGGGGAGGCAGGTTCGATCAGGCGCAGATGTACCTGAAGCGGGCGCTGGAGATTCAACCCGACGATCCCGAAGCCAACTACAGCATGGGGATGTTCTACGCCCAGCAGGGCCAGATTCAGGAAGCAGCAGACTCGCTGGAAAGGGCGATCGAACTTCGGCCTGATTATCCGGAAGCCCTGAACAACCTCGGCGTTCTCTTCGTTCGCAGCAGGAATTACCCCAAAGCAGAGGACCAATTCAAAGCTTGTATTCGCATCGCTCCGAACTTCGATCAGTCTTACTTGAACCTCGCGCGTGTCTACGTCATACAACACGACACGGAGAAAGCCAGAGAGGTGCTGGGCGAACTACTGCGCATTCAGCCCGAGAATCGCGGGGCGCAGCAGGCTCTCGAAATGCTAAAATCGCTGCCTTGATGGGCAATCGGCTACGGTGTGGATGGATGGTAGGTCGCGGATCGGGGCGGCCGACAGCCAGAATCATTATTGCCCGACAACTTGCAACCAGCGCGTGCCAGGTTGGCTGCGCCTGCTTATTCGTTTCTTCGCTGCAGATGATCGGGTCACAGCAGGCCCGTGGTTTCTCCGCACCGAATAAGCCTCATCAATCTTGCACGACCTCGACTAGGCTTCGACAAGCAACCGATGTCGATGGCCAACCGGAAGCAGCTGCTGCAAGTGGCGCTTGCTCTCGCGGATCGGACTCTCTGAGAACATGACGAGTCTTGCGGCAAATATCTGGCGCGGCCTCGCTACCGGGCTGTTGCCACTTCTGGTTTGTTCCTCGCCCTTTGCTCAGCAGCCGGCCAAGCAGGACGAAGCGCCGATTCCCGTGCATTACACCGACATTCGCAAGGCCGCCGGAATTACCTTCCAACAGGACTCGACGCAGACCGACCAGAAGTACTACCTCGAAACGATGGGAACCGGCGTGGGATGGATTGACTACGATCAGGACGGGCTGATGGATCTCTACTTCGTCCAGTCCGGCCCAACGGATATTTACAAGCCGCACGCATCCATTGCGATCGGCGCTTTATCACAACAACGGAGACGGCACATTCACCGATGTAACCGAAAAGGCCGGTGTGGGTGGCGAGGGACATTACGGACAGGGCGTGGCGGTGGGGGATTTCGACAACGACGGCTATCCGGATCTCTACGTCACTGGCTACGGCCGCGCCATTCTCTATCACAACAACGGCAATGGAACCTTCACGGACGTGACTGCCAAGGCTGGAGTCGCCGATGAGGGTGGATGGTCAACCAGCGCGGCGTGGTTCGACTACGACAAGGATGGCTATCTCGATCTGGTTGTTACGAATTACATCGAGTGGAGTCCGAAGAACAATCTCTGGTGCGGTGAGCGCGCACCCGGCTATCGCTCTTACTGCAATCCCAACAACTACAAGGGACAAAAGACGAAGCTGTACCACAACAATCACGACGGCACGTTCACCGACGTGAGCGACAAGTCAGGCGTGGGCCTGCCCGAATCGAAAGGCATGGGAGTGGTCACGGCTGACTTCAACAATGACGGCTGGCCGGACATTGCAATCGCCAATGATACGTGGCCGAATTTTCTGTTCCTGAATAATCACGACGGGACATTCAAGGATGTCTCGCTGTTCTCCGGGCTGGCGGCGAGCGAGGATGGACGTTACGAGGCGGGCATGGGCATCGACGCCGCAGATGTGGATGGCGACGGCTGGATGGATGTCTACATCACCCATCTGGATTTCGAACTGAACCGCCTCTATCACAACAATCAGGACGGAACGTTCACTGACGACACCTATAGCTGCGGAATCGGCAACAAGGCGGTGTTGCTGAGCGGAGTGGCCGCCAAGTTTCTCGACTACGACAACGATGGCTGGCCGGATATCGTGCAACTCAATGGAGCCATGCTGGACAATGTGAACCTCTACCACAGCGAAGTCTCCTACAAAGAACCGCTGCTGATGTACCGCAACCTGGGGAAGGGACATTTTGAAAAGACCTCAGAGGCTCTCGGCGCCGACTTCATGCGTCCCATAGCTGGTCGCGGCCTGGCTACGGCCGACTTCGACAACGACGGAGATATCGATATTGCAGTCAATGTTCGCGGCGATTACCCCGAGCTCCTTCGCAACGATGGAGGCAACGCAAATCACTGGCTCGAAGTCCTGCTGATCGGCACCCAGTCGAACCGCGACGGTATCGGTTCGGTGTTAAGGCTCACTTCAGAAGGCGTTACTCATGTCGAGCAGTCCAAGGGCGGAATGAGCTACATGTCTGCCAACGATCCGCGCATTCATTTTGGCCTGGGCAAGCGGAACAAAATCGACTCACTCGTCATCACCTGGCCCAGCGGCCGTGTGGACAAGCTAACCAATGTTCCGATCGATAAGATCATCGCCGTGAAAGAAGGAACTGGAATTGTCCCCCGCAAATTCCCTCTCGTGCCATCGCGGTGAATATCTGTTTCAATAATCCCAATCAATGTCTATGAATTTGCCTCGGCGGCGTTTCCTCGGCTCATCCCTTTTCCTGCTCAGCGGTACTTTGCTTGAGACACTGACGACTCCACTCTGGAAGTGGCGAAATCCGGCGTTGGTCGAAGCTGCGGTCGCAACTACGGCGTCTGCGGTCCAGTATGTCGACGTCGCTCAGCAAGCCGGGCTCACGATCCCCAACGTGTGGGGCGGCGCTGAACACAAGCGCTCGATCATCGAGGCCAAGGGAAGCGGACTCGCTTTCTTCGACTATGACAACGATGGATGGCTGGACATCTATCTCACGAATGGCGATCGCCTCGACGCTAACTGGCCCGCAGGGAAGGCGCCGATTTCTCACCTCTACAAGAACAATCGCGACGGAACGTTCACCGACGTCACCGAAAAATCAGGACTGGGACGTACCGGATGGCAAACAGGCGTCTGCGTTGGCGACTATAACAACGACGGCTGGGATGATCTCTTCTGCTGTTTCTGGGGCCACAACGTCCTCTTCCACAACAACGGAGACGGGACGTTCACCGATGTCACTCGGAAGGCAGGCCTTTACCAGGAGCAGTATCGCTGGGGCGCCGGCTGTACCTTTCTCGATTACGACCGGGACGGCCATCTTGATCTGTTCGTCTGCAATTACATAAAGCTTGACCCGCAGACGATTCCTCCTCCGAATGACACGAAAATCTGCCAGTGGAAGGGCATACCAACGATGTGCGGCCCGCGCGGGCTTCCGGGCGATACGAACATCCTTTATCACAACAACGGAGACGGCACCTTCACCGATGTCTCGGAGAAATCTGGCATTCTAAAGCCCGGTCCGCGCTATTCCATCACCGCGGTTTCCTACGACTTCGACAACGACGGCTGGCCCGACATTTATGTAGCTGTCGACTCGGAGCCAAGCATCCTGTTCAAGAACAATCACGACGGGACATTCACCGACATCGCGGTAATGGCCGGCTGCGCCTACAACGACAACGGCCATGAACAAGCTGGGATGGGTGTTGCGGTAGCCGACTACGACTGCGATGGCTGGTTCGACATCTTCAAGACCAACTTCGCCGACGACACCTGCAACCTGTACCACAACAACGGCGATGGAACCTTCAGCGACGTCACTTTCGCATCCGGCATTGGCGTAAACAGCAACTACGTGGCGTGGGGCTGCGGCTTCGTCGACTATGACAACGACGGCTGGCCGGACATCATCCAAATCAACGGCCATGTTTATCCGGAGATCGACAATTACAAGTTCGGGCAAACATATAAAAATCCGCGGCTGGTGTACAGGAACCTGGGCGAAGGCCGTTTCAAGGACGTCTCGGCTGAGATGGGGTCGGGCATCAGCGAGCGCTTCTCGAGCCGGGGCGCCGCGTTCGGAGACTACAACAATAACGGCAACATGGATGTTCTGGTTTTGAACATGAATGATCCGCCGTCTCTCCTGCGCAATGACGGCGGCAACAAGCAGAACTGGATCAAGCTGAAGCTCATCGGGACTAAGTGCAACCGCACTGCGATTGGAGCGCGCGCCCGGGTGGTAACCGGCAAGCATGCGCAGATGGACGAAGTCCACAGTGGAACGAGCGTGATGTCTCAAAGCGATCTTCGGCTCCACTTCGGCCTCGGCAAGGCTGAGAGCGTCGACTTGATTGAAGTGAAGTGGCCGACCACGCAGAAGATTGAGCGGTTCACGAATGTGAAGGCGAACCAGATACTCACCATCCGCGAAGGCGAAGGCATTGTCAGACCTGCCAAGCGTCGAGCGACGTAGCTCTACTTCTTCAGAAGGGCGTCAATACCTGCCTGCGCGACCTGTTCGTCGATTTCGGACTTCGCGCCACTTGCCGAAATTCCGCCGAGCAACTGCCCGTCCACGCGAATTGGCAGCCCTCCCTGGTTGGGAAAGAATTCCGGGAACGCCATGGCCGCGGTGTTGCCATTCTTCACGGTATCCGCCCCGTCCTTTGACGGGCTGCCGTAGAAGGCAGCGTGCCGCGCCTTCTTCTGTGCGAACTGAATTGTATTGAGCGAAGCTGTCTCGCCCTTCTCGAGAAAGAGAAGATTTCCGCTCTCGTCCACGACACAGATTGTTACCGAGACGTTGAGCTCTTTAGCTTTGGCTTCCGCGGCCGCAACCATGATCTTGATGGTGGCGAGGTTCAGATATTTTTTGCTCGGGAGATCGCTGGCAAACATTGTCATCACTGGCAAAAGTACCACAGCCAAAAGTTTGTGCATCCCGAAGCCTCCCATCGATTGTCTTTGGTCCATTGCTAACACTATTGAATGAATTAGTGAACAACTGGCTGACTTTGGAGGACCACCAGGAATTGCTTGACCTCCTGCCGCTGGCGTTCGACAGCTGCCGCCTGTGCCTTCTCGATTTCGTCGTGCAGTTGGAATTCCTGCTTGGCTTTCGCTGATTCGCCGGTTCGTTCATAGGCCACGCCCAGGCGGTAATGCGCGTCGCTCAACTGCGGGTTGGCTTCAATCGCCTTCAGGTAAAAGCCAATCGCCCTCTCGAAGTTTCGCTCGTCAGAGTACATATTTCCCAGCTGCAGATAGGCGGCATCATATTTTGGATCCAGCGTGACTGCTTGTGTAAGCAACTTCTCCACCCGCTCCACATTCGGCGTGTTCTCTGAAGCTTTGAGGCGCTTCCAGATTGCCATCGCATAGTAATACGTTGCCCGGGCATCTCCTGGCTGCTCCTGGTTGTAGCGAAGCAGCTTTGATTCAACACAGGGCAGCGGCTCCGGCGCGGCCATGTCAATCTTACCCAGGAAAACATAAGGCGCAGGATCTGTCGGATTGAGGTCGGAAGCCTCGCAGAGCCGCGCCGCGGCCTCACTGTAATTTGCACTGGCAAAAAGAGCCGCGCCCAACGCGGCCAGCATTCTGGCTGATTTCGGGTACTCTTCAGATCCCTTCCTGAAGACCTCGGCCGCGGGCCACACCGCGCGATGCAACAACAGCTCTGAGCCCCAGGTGAAATAGTTCTGTTCGCTGGGATCGAGGCGCGCGGCCTGTTCGTCCTCGCGCACGGCTGCGAGCGAGTCTCCGATTTCCTCATCGAGTTCGCCTAGAAGCCGATGCAGATCGGCACTATCTTCCCGGGCGATCAGCTTCTGGATATGTTCGCGAGCGCGGCCGTAGTCTCCCTCTTCTTTATAGGCCAAGGCAAGATCGTATTCGTTACGATGATTCGCCGGATCGATCTGGTAAGCAGCTTCGAGCGGCGGAATGGCCTCTCGATAACTGCCCTTATGGAAACAAAATTCGCCCAACTGATGATTGGCTTCGAAACTTCCGGGCGACTGAGCGACAGCGGCCCGCAAGCCAGTCTCTGTTGCGCTGCCCGCACCGCCGCCTGGTAATGTCGAGACTCCTGCCACCTTCTCGTTCGGTTTCAGCGTGGCGGTTTCGCGTGCCAGTGCTTCACTGGTTCGCAGACTGGCATCCGATCCATGTCCACCCACGGCAGTCCAATCGGTGATGCCGGCGACCGTAAAATTCGGCTTGTCTGCGAATGCCATGGCCTCGGTGGAAGTCTGTGGAGTCGCGGCCTGACTTTTCTGATCGTTCGGCAATTCGAGAACCAGGTCGACGTGAGACTCATTCACTTGCTTCACAACGGGAACCGTAACAGCACGGCTGCGCAGTCCCGACTTCTGAGCGTTAATGACATAGGTCCCAGCTCGAATCGCAGGAAACACGTAAACTCCTTCAATGTCTGTGGCCACAACTGAGGAGCTACCGTTCTGTTCAAGCCGAACGACGGCGTCGCCAACCGGCTTACCAGTCGAATCCCGGACGGTCCCGCGGATTGTGGTTCCGTCCGGCTGCAGCGCAGAGCTTGGTTGTGCGAGTGCCAGCGCGTTTGAAAAGGTCATCAACAGCGCGAGAAGAACGGTAAATCCCTTGAGGTCGCTGGCGATTCTGCCCAGCAAGGAAGACCGCATTCGGCACGAAAGAATCACGACAGGACGAGACGTCATTGCTGTTCGGAATTTTACGCTGCCATTCATCCGGTTTGGATCGGAACACCTTTTGCGTCCACTAACGCTCCGCCGCGTCCGACCTATACTGAATAACGATGTTGCTTGAACGTAACGGCCGAGCGGCCACGCAAGCCTCTCTCTTGATCTTTGTTGGCCTGCTCGCACTTGCGTGGGAATCGCCAACCTGGGCGCAGAGTACCACGCTTTACGATCAGGGCCGGGCTGCGTTCGCGGCTCACCATTGGGAAGATGCCGCATCCCTGATGGCGCTCGCCGCCGAGCACGATTCCAGCAGCAGCGATGCGCTGCTTTTCGAAGGCAAAGCTCTCGCCAATCTCGAACGCTTCCCTGAAGCCGACGCCGCTCTCACCCGCTACTCACAGCTTCATCCGAACTCCGCCGAGGCGCTCTTCATGCTTGGCTTTGTTCAGCAGCGAGAGAATAAGCCGCGCGAATCACTCACTACGTACACGGCAGCGGCGCGGCTTGCCACGCCGCGTGGCGACGACCTGAAAATCGTGGGCCTTGATTATGTGCTCCTCAATGATTATCCCGACGCCATCCACTGGCTTGAAAAGGCCGTAGAGTTCGAGCCGGGAAACGCGGATGCATGGTACAGTCTGGGCCGTTGTTATTACACGCAGAGTAGTTTCCGCGACGCTGAGCGCGCCTTTCAAAAGGTGCTCGCGCTCGAACCGAAAAACGTCAAGGCCGCGGAGAACCTCGCGCTCGCCTACGACGCCGAAAATCGTCCGGCAGACGCTGATCGGGCATTTGCAATGGCTGTGACGCTGGCCCGAGAAACTCCGCATACCGACGAGTGGCCCTACCTGAACTACGGTGGTTTCCTGCTGGATCACGACCGTGCCGCGGAGGCAGTGCCGATCCTGCAGCAGGCGGTTGCGATTGCGCCGAAGTGCGTTCCCTGCCACGAGAAGCTGGGCCGTGCGCTCGGCGCCACCGGATCGACCAAGTCCGGAATTGCGGAACTCGAAGAAGCCGCAACGCTCAGTCCCGACGAAGCGCGTCTACACTACGAACTGGGCCTGGCTTACAGGACTGCGGGAATGGTCGATCGCGCGAAGGCCGAGTTCGCGACCAGCGAAAAGTTGTATGGCGCCAAGTCAAAAGAGCCGCAATAACGATTCCGCTGCGTTTGCGCCTACATCGAAGGCTTAAGGATCGGCTGACTCAGCGGGATTGGCCTGCCGAAGTCGGGTGTTCCGTCGGGGTTCCACTTGAAGGGCTGGGCACGGGGCGACCTGAAGCTTCCGCAACCCTCGCCCGGCGCTGAGTTGGCATGGTAAAGAATCCAGTCCTCTTTGCCATCGGGAGATTTGAAGAATGTGTTATGACCGGGCCCGTAGACCGAGGCTTCCGGCGACTGCCAGAAAACTGGTTTCGAAGTTTTCTTCCACGACGAAGGGTCGAGAAGGTCGCTGTCGGCAGAAGCCGTTGACATGCCGAGTTCATAGTAGTCTGTCCAGCAACCGCTGGCGGAATAGATCAGCATGATCTTGCCGTCGTGCTGAAGAATCTCCGGGCCTTCATTGACATCTACGTGAGGAATCGCCTCAATCCGGTTCTTCACCGTGAGATCTCCCACCTTCTCCCAAGGCAAATCCGGTGACGAAATCACAACCGGCTTGCTGCCGAGCGTCCACGGATTCTTCAGTTGGGCGATGAAGATTCTCTGTACTCCATTCGTCGGTCCGTCCCATCCTGACCAGATAACGTATGCCTTGCCCTTGTTTTCGAATACGGATGGGTCGATTGCCCAGCGGTCTTCCGGCGTGCTCAGCTTCCCTTTCATCTCCCACGTTCCATCGAGCGGATCGGCAGCGCCATTCTCGAGTACCCACACGCGGTGTGACTCGTTCGAACCGGCATCGGCGGCGAAGTAGATGTACCACTTGTTGTCGAGGCGATGGAGTTCCGGTGCCCAGATCTCGCGCGAGTAAGGGCCGGACGACGGTGGTGTCCAGACAACCTTCTTTTCTGCATTTTTCAGATCGGTAATATCCCTGGTCTTCCAGAGCGTCAGATTTTTCCCGGTCGTGTTCATGTAGTAGTAGTAGCCCTTCCACGCAATCACCCACGGGTCCGCGCCGCTCGGCAGCAGTGGGTTCGTGAAGGTATCACTACCGGCCTGGCATTGCGCACTAAACGCGGCAAGAAGGGAAAAGGCAACGAGCAGAGCGATGGATGCGGTTCTCAACAGGGTCATCGTGCCAGCCCTAGGTTAATGCTCGCGGGATCATTTGAAAAAGCAGGGGAGTCAGAAAGACCCCTCTGGGGAGGGCACACAGACTGGTGGGGTCTGCCTAAGCCTGCTTCGACGTTGGTGAGGCTATAGCCCTGAGGCAACCTCGCGCATGAGTCAGATGGACCAAGTTATTGGTTCAGATGGACCAGATAGCGTGTCCAGGATTGGTAGAAAATTACGGATTGCCTCGCTGACGCGAGGAATTACGGGTGCAACGGCGGGATCGCGCTAGTTGGAGACATCGATGATGCCCTGCTGGATGGCGGTAGACACTGCCTCCGTCCTGTCGGCAGCTTCGAGCTTCTCGAGAATGCTGTTTACGTGGTTTCGCGCGGTGTTGCCGCTGATCTGAAACACAGTGCCAATCTGCTTGTTCGTCAGGCCCTTGGCCAGCATTTCCAGAATCTCAAGTTCGCGGGCGGTCAAGGCCGGGCGCGACATGCGCTGGGCGAGACGCGCGGCAATCCGCGGCGGGATCTGACGCTTACCCTGGTGGACCGCATGAATCGCGGCGACCATCTCCTGCTGCATCGTGCTTTTGAGCAGGTAACCGTGCGCGCCGGCCTGCACGGCACGATAGATATCCTCGTCGGTCTCGAAACTGGTCAACACGATCACGCGCGGCGGGTTGGAATATCCTTGCAGGGCACGCAGTAGATCGATGCCGTTCACGCCCGGCATGCGCAAGTCCATCAACATCACATCGGGTGCGGTTCGAGTTACCAGAGCGAGCGCTTCCTCGCCACATGATGCTGCGCCGACCACTTCGAAGCCGGCCTGGGTGCCCAGCATGGAGGTCAGTCCGGTGCGGACTACGGGATGGTCATCGACGATAAGAATACGGATCTTTGCGGACTTTTCTTTTTGCATCTGTAGTCGCTTCCTTCGCAAACTGCCAAAGGTGGTTATCGGGATTCAGCCAACCGAGCCTGGACGGGAGCGGGGCAATAATCGAGACCTGCGTCCCGCGCCCCAGAGTACTCGATATGCGTACGGCGGCGGAAATGCCGTCGGCGCGTTTGCGGATTCCGGTCAGCCCGAATCCGCGCAGATTCTCGCCCGGGTTGAAGCCGGCGCCGTTGTCTTCGATCAGTAGGTTGACCGCTTCACTCGCGTACTTGACCTGGATGTGCAGCACCGATGGCCTTCCATGTCGAACAGCGTTGGCGATCGCCTCCTGACCAATGCGGAACAACGCATCCTTCACTGCATATGGCGTAGAAGTATCTTCACCGGAGATGGTGAGACGCACGCTGACCGAGCCGTGCTCCACCATCCTGCACGCAAAAGCATTGAGTGCGGAGTGGAGTGTTTCTGACTCCAGGAACTCGCGCCGCAGCGTCAGCAGGCTGCGCCGCGCCTCTTCGTGGCTGTGCCGCACCAGGTCACAGGCGAGATCGAGCTGCTGATTGATGCCCGGCAGATCTTCAGGAATGCTGTTGCTGATGGCTTGCAATTGAAAGCCGATTCCGACGAAGCTCTGCGCCAGCGTGTCGTGCATGTCATGTGCAATCCGCTCGCGTTCCTCAACAATGGCCTGCAGGCGCAGATGCTTCGCATGCAGGTAGAGCATGTAGGCGAGCAGCGCCAGCGTCATGGTCACCAGTCCGATGATCACCAGGTTGCGTCCGCTCCACCATGGGGGGCCGGCGAGCTCTTCCACGTCGTCGCTCGAAGCAATCAGCAGGACAAATGGCGTGAGGTCATGCGTGAATTGCGGGTCGACAACGCAAACGCCACGCAGACGAAGAACGCTTTGCGTATTGAGATGCCGCAGAATGGCGTCGCCGCGGCTGGGATTTACGATGGCGCGGAATGACTGCCCGTTCGCCTTCATAGCCAGCAGCAGCGTGTTGTCTGGACCCTTTTCCTTGTTCAACAACAGGCCGTCAACCTCGATAAACCTGGCATCGTAAGCGCCGGTCGCTGCCTGGCTGGCGGTTATGGCAATTGGCGGTGCGGGAGCATGAGCCCACAACAGTCGGATGCTGGCATTGCGCAACATGCAGCTGAAGTCATGCACTTCGACCTCTCCCGACACCTCGACCTCATCGCCAACCTTCAGATTTGGCTCGCCGTAGCTGAGGACGGCGACTCCTCCGGTAGCGTCCTCTATATAAAGCTGGGGCCGCGTAAGGATCACCGTGCCGCGAACGGTAGCATGCCTCCCCCTGGTACGAATCATGCGCAAGCTGCCGATGCTTTCGACGTCAGCCGCGGATTCCGCACCCGACTCAGCGACGCGACCGGCACCTTGATCCCCGGCCGAAGCAGCACCTCGGTGTTCGGGGCGAATGCGGCTCTGCATCACCGGATCATCGACGGCATACGGCAGATCACGCGGTGCGCGGTAAGGCTCAACCTGGTGAGAGATCGTTAAGGCACCCGTCAGTGGCAATACGGCAAGGTTCTTCCATGCTCCGCCGGAAGAGTGGGAGCGAAGACCGATGCGCCCGCTGGTCAGGCAGTTCCTGTCGGTGTAGGAAACGGTCTGCGGAGCCCCGTCGCGAATTTCATTGGCATAAGCAGTGATCTGGCAGCCATGAACCGCACCCATCAGGTGATACCAGCGAAGAGCATGCACGCCCCCCGGCATCGGTGCCCCTGCTAACTCGATCCATCCATGATCGGCAAAGCCAATAATCAGATTTCCGTCGTTGTTGCGTAGACCGACATAGTAGCCGCGGTAGGAATCGACGCCCTGCTCCTCATCGCTGGAGCGCAGGATGAGACCGGCATCTCCGGGACTTCCAAGCAACTCCACATCGGCGCTGAAGGAGTAGTCCTTCCAGTCCGGAGACCCGGTCATCAACTTGGCGCCGCGCTCATCAGAGTCGTTGCGCATCGCGCCATCGGCGATCTGCCACGTTCCTCCGAATGCAGTCCACTCGTCGGCCTGACCCGTGGCGAAGGAGTCGCGGTAAGGCAGCTTCCATGCTTGAGTGCTGCGCAAGTAGATCCAGCCTGCGCCAATCGCGACAACTGCGGCCGTCACGAGAATTGTGACGCCGGCGCGCGCGCGAAGCCAACCCGGGGTTGTCAATTTGCTCTCCAGTTCATCGTGAGCATGCGTTGTACCTCAGGCGTGTTGAGATTCTCGCGTGTAACCAACTTGGGACTCAGCTTAATCTCGGCGGGCACCTTTTCTCCGCGACGTTGGGCTGCAATGAGCTGAATCGCGCGGTATTCCATCTCGTAGGTATTTTCAACGATGATGGAATCGATCTCACCGGTAACCAGTGGCGGGATCAACTCCTGCTCACAGGCTACGAGCTTGATCTTGCCGAGTTGATGGCTACTCTCCAGTGCAATGAACGCCCCCCGGGTAGCGGAAGAATTCAGAGCCAGAATTGCGTCGATCTGGGGATTTTTCGCCAACACATCGTCTGTGATCTCCTGGGCCTCCGTGATGTTGAAGCCGCCCGTGCGCTCATCCACAATTTTGATGCGGGGAAACTTCGCTGCGAGGTTCGCTTCAAACGCGCGTGTCCGGTGAATGATTCCGGTCACATCGGGATCAATGCCCAGGACGGCGACCGAACCTTCGCCATGCAGAATGCTCCCGATTCTCTCCGCGGCCAGACGGCCAGTCTCGTCTTCATCATTGAGGATGTAGGAAAGTTTCCCGCCCGGCGGTATCGCCAAGGGTGAGCTGATCACTACCGTGGGGATGCCGCGCGCAATCACATCCCGCACCGGAACCATGAGCGCCAGCGCCTGATCGGGAGCCAGAACCAGCCCCTCCGCTCCACGATCGATCGCCTGCTTGATGATCGCGATCTGCTTGTCGACATCGTCTTCGCTGGTAGGAGCATTCCAGTAGATATTGAAGCCGGCCCTCTTTGCGGACGACTCCGCGCCTGCGTGCTCGGCCTCCCACAAGATCAAGGCAGTCGTACGGGGTATAACCGCAATCGTCGGGTGTCGCGAAGGGTGGCAGCCCGTCAAGGCCATCATGCAAGCAGAAATCGCCAGGATGGCCGCACTCCTGCTCGTTCTTTTGTGGAATTTGATCAGCTTGTTCAGTTGACGGGCCAGCCAGACTGGAGCATTCGTAACCAAATGGCCCATGCTCAATATCATTGGCGGGAGCGCGCCTGATCGTCAACACGGACCAGTTCGATGCGAAACAAATTAGCGCGTCACTTCTGTGACTTTCGACTCGCCCGCGATCGATGGACTCGGCCATGCCAAGAAACAACCCATGCTCGACGACTCCGACAATCTGCCGGATCTCCGCTGCCAGCTTATGAGGATCATGGATCTCTCCACCGTGGCAATCGAGAATCAGATTCCCTTCGTCTGTGATGAAGTCTGTCACCAGTCGAGACTTTTCTGACGATGGGACTCAAACCAAGTCCTCGCAGCTTCTTCGCGACCAAAGGCGAAGCCATCTCGATCACTTCGACGGGCAGCGGAAATTTCCCCAATCGGTCCACAAGCTTGCTTGCATCCGCCACAATGATGAATCGCTTTGCAGCGCTGGCCACAATTTTTTCGCGAAGAAGCACCCGCCGCCGCCTTTGATGAGTTCAAGCTGATGCGTGACCTCGTCCGCTCCGTGGATCGCGACGTCGATCTCAGCGCTGACGTGAAAATCGATTACGGGAATAGATAGCGAGGTGGCCAGATCTTCGCTCGCTTTAGACGACGCGATACCGCGAACCTTAAGGCCCTGCTTCACTCGCTCACCAAGCAGTTTGATAAAGTGCGTTGCCGTGGTGCCCGATCCCAGCCCCACAACCATGCCGTCCTCGACGAATTCGAGACTCCTC
>CAVRNK010000138.1:0-34418 GCA_963721995.1 uncultured Acidobacteriaceae bacterium
GCAAATATGTGTGGTAATCAGTTATGTTGTCATCTTGCATGAAAGCCCTCCGAATTGGCGGTGAGGGGTTGATAATGACCACATAAACGGAGGGAAGATTGATGCATGGTTGCATCAGTCCCGCATTCTCGATTTCATCGCGACCCGAGAACTGAGAGCATCATCAGGTACATATCCCAGAAGGCGATTCCACTACAGTGGAACTCGATCGCTACCCTGAAAGGGCGGTGTTATGCCTGTGCCGAGAATCGACCTTTGGACAGAAACACGCGCAGAATCACAGCCAGAGCGGGCGCTCAACGGAAGGTAGTTAGGAGCGAGTGTGGTAGTTCACTTCAAGTACGCCCGAACCAATTCAATCAAATCTTCGGCAAGTTCGGTATGGGAAATCGCACTCTTTTTCGGCGTCAGGATATGGAGGCGGATGTGATCTTCAAGCACTTCCGCCATCAGGCTATTGATGCCCCCTCGGACGTTGGCTAAGAGCATCAACACGTCCGCACAATCGTCTTCCGAAGACAAGGAACGCTCAATAGCATCCACTTGCCCACGGATTCTCTTGATGCGTGCGACCAGCTTTTGTTTTTCTTTCACAGTGTGTGACATTGTTTCCTTGGCAATTCTATAAGGGGGGAATGTTCTACAAATTAGGCCATGCCTGCCAGTCTAGCCGCAAGCAGTCGAGAGAAAGTCTGTGCGAGGAACTCCGCTCTGTATTGGTTCTCATGCAATCATCTACGCCATTGCTCCCATGCCTGAAGCAAGACCATAGCAAAAGTCCACAGCACGAATAGGATGACCACTCCCATACCGATCCAGGAAATGGCAGCCTCAAAGCGCTTTTCGGATAGCTTACGATTTCGGCGACCACGTTCGTTGGACATTTGCTGACAGGTGGATTTCAAAACCACTTCCAGTCTTTGCTGACACCGACCCCTGGGGCTAGTTCTCGAATTCAGGTTCCGGAATCGGCAGCACGTCTTTGTCACCGGCGATCCACACGTAGAGTGTGGGAAGCAAAAAGACATTGATGGCGAGAGCACCAACAAGACCTCCGACGATGACGATGGCGAACGGCCGTTGGGAGTCGGAGCCAATGCCGTGAGACATCGCCGCCGGTAGTAAACCCAAAGTGGCAACCAGCATGGTCATCATGATTGGGCGCAGGCGAAGCACAGCGCCGGCGATTGCGGCTTCCTCGATGGAATGGCCCTGTAAGCGAAGCTGGTTAATGTACTCAAGCATGATGACGCCGGTCTGCACGGAAACACCGAAGAGGGCCAGGAATCCAACTCCGGAGGAAACACTGAAGTTGGTATGCGTGATAAGCAAGGCGAGTAATCCGCCAATGGGCGCCATAGCGATATTCACCATAATCAGCGCGGCCCATTTGCCAGATTTGAACATCGTATACAGAATTACAAAGATCAAAAGAACGGTGATCGGAAGTACGAGAAGAAGTCGTTTTTGCGATCGCTTCTGGCTCTCATATTCTCCGGCCCAGTCAAAATGGTATCCAGCAGGCAGCGACACCTGCTTGTTCACCTTGTCGATGGCCTCCTCGACCGTACTTCCCAGGTCACGACCACGCACGCTGTACTTGACGGCAATGTAGCGCTGCTCTCCTTCGCGGTAAATTTCCTCGGCGCCGTCGGTGGTGACTACCTTTGTCAGTTGCGCCAGGGAAACACGTTCTCCCGACGGAGACAGGAGACGCACATTCTCAATGGCCTCGCGAGTATTGCGGTATTGTTCTTGGTAGCGGAGCACGAGATCATAACGGGCCTCTCCCCGCAGAACCTGACTTACAGCGCTGCCACCGACAGCAGTCTGGATCGCATCCTGAATGTCAGCGACATTGATGCCATAACGGGCAGCAGCCTGCCGGTCCACAGTAAACGTTAGATTTGGCTGGCCGATTACCCGGAACAGGCCCAGATCCTCAACCCCCCGGATCTTGCTCATGATGTTGACGACGTCGTTGCCCTTTTCCTCCAGCGTCTTCAGGTCGTCGCCATAAATCTTGACCGCCAATTCACCTTTCACGCCGCTGACGGCTTCTTCCACGTTGTCAGAGATGGGCTGCGAAAAATTCCAGATCACTCCAGGAATTTTCTCCAGCTCCTCATTCATGGAGGCGATCAGGTTTTCCTTGCTCTGGTGGAAGACCGGACGCCACTCCTCTTTTGGCTTCAGGCCGACGAAATACTCCGTATTGAAGAATCCGGTTGTGTCTGTGCCGTCATCCGCTCGACCTACCTGGCTCGTAGTCTCGGTCACCTCGGGGAATGACGCCAGCAATACCCGCGTCTTGTTGGCGATGGACACACTTTCGTCAGGTCCGGTACTTGGCGCCAGCGTTCCGCGAACCCAGATGGCTCCCTCATCCAGGTGCGGAAGAAACTCCGACCCGATAACACCGCTAAACGCCAGATAGGCGGAGATGGCAAGCGCCACAGCGGCACCACCCACGGTCAGATAACGGTGACGAATGGCAAATGCGGCTGCGGGCTTGTAGTTATCGATCAGCCAGATCATGAGCGGGTTGTGCCATTCTTTAGCGCCCCGCCAAAAAAGAAAGCTGGATAGAACAGGAGCAAGCAACATGGAGAAAATCAGCGCGCCCAGCAACGCAAACGCCACAGTCCACGCCATGGGCTTGAAGAGGCGTCCCTCCACCGCCTGCAGCGTAAAGATGGGCAGGTAGGCGGTGATGATAATGCCGATGGCGTAAAAGACCGGCCGCTGCACTTCATGCGCAGCTTCGCGGATTCGTTCGATCGGAGTTTGTGTACCGTGACCGTTACGATTGAGATGGCGGACGATGTTCTCGACCATCACGACTGCACCGTCCACGACCATGCCAAAATCCAGTGCGCCCAGCGAAAGAAGATTGGCAGGAATGTGCCGCAGGTCCAGACAAATGGAAGCGAATAGCAGCGAGAAAGGGATGGTAAGCGCGACAATTAAAGCGCCGCGCGCGTTCCCGAGGAAGAGAAAGAGGACGATCACAACCAGCACAATTCCCTCGGTCAGGTTGTGCAGCACCGTGTGTGTGGTGTAGTGGATCAGATCGCTGCGATCGAGAAAGGGGACGACCTTCACGCCTTTAGGAAGAATCCGATCGTTCAGTTCCCGCACCTTGGCTTCGATTCCGCGTAGCACCGGGTCGGAGTCGTCGCCCTTCTGGAGCAGGACGATGCCTTCGACCACGTCTGGGTTATCGACGAGCTTTCCGTCCACGCGGCGGATGGTCCTGCCGTTCTGTCCCAGCCGGATTTTCGGACCTTGCTCAACAACGGCAATATCTCTTACGCGAAGGGCCGTTCCGGCCTGCGTTTTGATTACGGTGTTTTCAATGTCCTGAACCCGGGAAACGAGTCCCACGGCCTGCACATTGATCTGTTGTGAGCCGGCAACGATGAAGCTGCCTCCGGCGTTTGTGTTGTTGTTCGTGAGCTGCTGTTCAACCTGAGCTATGTTCAATCCGTAGGAGACCAGTTTGTCTGGATCGAGGCGGATCTGATATTCCTTCGTCTCGCCTCCGAGGCTGGAAACGTCTACGACGCCGGGGACCTGCTTGAACTGCTTTTCGAGCGTCCAGTCCTCGATCGACTTGAGCTCCATCACGTCGATTTCAGGATTCTTGCTTTCGAGCGTGTAGAAGTAGATTTGACCGACCGGACTCCAGTCCGTACCCAACTGCGGGACAAGGCCTGCAGGCAACGAAACCATGCCCATTCTTTCGACCACTCGTTCGCGATTCCAGTTGTTATCGGATGAATCATCAAATATGAGCATGATGCTGGACAAGCCGGCCAGCGTTGTGGAACGCAGATGCTCGAGATGAGGGATACCCGCCATCTGGATTTCGGTCGGCACCGTGACCTGCTGCTCAATGTCTTCCGCGGAATGCCCCGGCCACTGCGTGATGATATTGACGTAGTTGTTCGCGACATCGGGATAGGCTTCGACTGGAAGGTTGTGGAACGATATTATGCCCCACGCGAAAAGCAGGATCGCCCCGCCAAGAACGAGAAAGCGATTGTTCAGCGCAAAGTCGACGATCCGCCGAATCATTGCGCCTCCAGAGTCGCTTCCAACTGGAGAACATTTGAGACGACCTGCTGGCCGGGCGAAATGCCGGAGAAAATCTCCTGCCTGTTCCCGGGCAGCATGGGGCCGGCGTGTACCTCCATGCGCCGGAAGCGGTTGCCGTCAGCAGGGATAAATACCCAGTCACGATCGTGCAGGTGCAATACGGCGGAGGCGGGCACAACGGCACGGACGGCTACAGTCCTGCTTTCAAACGTAGCAGTCACGAACATGCCCAGCTTGAGAATGCCGGGGTTCGCAACCTCGATGCGGACCTTCGCGGTACGAATACTCGGATCGAGCACTGGACCGATGTCGCTGATGCGCCCCGTCAGCAGCTTGTCGGGATATGCATCGAGCCTGATCTGTGCGGACTGTCCGAGCTGGATCTTCGGAATGTCATTTTCGTAGACATCACAAATCACCCAGACGACGGACAGATCGGCGATAGTGAAGACGGTTGAAGAACCTGAATATGTCACACCTGCCGCGGCAGAATTCGTAACATTCTGCGCGACGATGACGCCGGAGATTGGAGCATAGACGGGAACAACGCTCGATGGATGGTCCTTGTTCACGCCGAGAGTATTCAGCTGCTCCTCTGCCGCGGCCAAGTCGGCCTTCGCGTCCTTTTCAGCGTCCTCGGCTTGTTCGAGCATGCCTTGAGAAATGGCGCCATGCGCGAAAAGGTCCTTCGCCCGCAGGTAAGCTTTGTTGGTCAGCTGCTCATCGTTTACAGCCTTCAGATATGTATCAAAGGCATTCGTGATGTCAGGGCTCTGCACCTTAAGAAGGAGATCGCCCTTCTTGACGTGGTCATCGAGGCGGGCCTTGATGTCAACGACACGTCCGCTGGCAAGCGAAATAACGGGAACTTCGCGCGCGATATCCGGATTGACCGATCCCGTGACTCTCAACTCCGAAGCAGCTTCAATCTGATCCGCACTTACCAACGGGAACTGGTCTGGCCTGTCGACGGTTACCAGGCTCATGTCGCCGGTCGGGATAGTCTGAGCGGGCGGCGCCGCGCCATCTGTCGGGTTGAACTTCTTTCCGCACGCCGCAAGTACAGTGCATACAACGAGGCAGCAAAAGGATTTCACAAGGGGCTTCGCTATCATTGAATTACCTCGCGCCCCACGGCAAGATTCAATTGGCTGGCGGCAGTCAGGTATGAACCGATCAATTGCAAGTAGGCAAGTTGAACCACGCGATAATCGCTCTGCGCGTTGAGAAAATCCATCAACGAAGCTCCGCCATGCTGGTAGGAATACGTAACCGTGTCGCGTACGCGCGTTGCCTGGTCGCGATATTTGTCTCTGTATGGCTCGAGCAGCGCGATATTGCTTCGCACCTGTTCATAGGCAGAATCGACATCGCTGAAAACCTGCGCCCGCGTGGCATCGGTCAGCTGTTGGCTGCGATCTATATCGATCAGCGTCCGCTTCTTCTCGCCTTGATTGCGGTCGAAGATCCGCAACGGTATGTTGAAGCTGAGGCCAAGGGTATTGTCGTCTACGCCGATGTTGTTGAACGACGGATTGTGTGTCCACCATGCGCTGTAAGTGGGGTCAGTTGAACCGTTGGATATCGCCAATTTGTGGTTCGTCTTCGATTGCTCGATCGTCTGAAGTGCTGCGCGGAGATCTGGACGTGAATCGAGTGCAGCCTGGCGGAAATCTTCCAGCGGTTGGAGCGCATCGGAAAAGTCAAAGGGACCGGTCACGTCGAACTGATCGACGGGCGTGCGATCGTTGAGCAATTGCAGGAGCTCAATTTTCGCGGTGCGCAGATTCACGATCGCCGTCTGGATCTCGGTCTCGTATTGGACGCGCAGCAGTTCGATCCGATCCAGGTCGATCTGGGCGATGTCGCCCGCCTTGAAACGATCGCGGCTGATCGCGATGATCTTGTCGTAGTACTCGAGATCGGCCTTGGCCAGTTCCAGGACAGCCTTGGCCTGCAGCGTTTGCACAAATGCATCGCGTAGATTGAAGATCATGTTTCGCTCCAGATCTTCATGCTGAGACTGAGTGATGCGCGTGCCCTCTACTGCGCTTTCGAGGCGAAGCTCACGCTTATGCTCGCGCTCGTGGAGATAGCTGAAGGTGGTTTGCTCCTGAACGCTAGTGAGAGGCCTCCAAGGTCCCGTATTTGGGGGAAACTGGGTTCCATCCACCGCGAAGTTGAACTGCGGATTTGGCCGAAGGTAGGCGGTGATCTCCTCGGCGCGCATCTCGTCCACGTTCAGGGCATCAGCCTTCAGAGCCGGGTTTGCCGCTTCAAACCTTGCCTTGACTTGGTCCCAGGTAAGACTCTGGGCGGCGGCGGCCAGCCCCAATCCCCAAAGAAAGCACAGGACGGCGGAGCTGTATGTGGCCCTAAAAAGGAATTTTGTAATTTGCATTCGAGAAGTCTTAATGCTCACAAAAACGGCCCAGAGTGCCTTCAATCGCACACGTGGCCCGAGTGGCGGACTGTTCTGAGCATAGGGCGTGGATCATCGGGGGCGGCACCATCTTTCAGCCGTGAATCGTATCTTTCGGCTTCAGCCACCCTATCTTGTGGCCAATCGTTGTCTCTGGAGAATCGTTTCCGAAGGACAAGCATCGGCGATATCTACAATGAGAGCTAGACGCAGCGGCACGGTATCGCAGTGAGCACATGCACGCGACATTATTCAAAGGCGACAAACGATCGGTTCTGCTCAAAGCAGGAATCATGATCGTGTTGATCGCCCTTTTGGACTGGTGGGTCGTTGGCGAGATCCCGCTTGGATTCCTCTACCTGATTCCGATGCTTACCGTGGGGGTGGCGCTGAACTCCTGGGAGATAAGCGCATTCGCAGCCCTGTGTACTCTGCTGGCAGAAGTTTTTGATGATCTCGCTTGGAACCTGCGCACAGGAGTGTCCCGCGATGTGCTCTACTTCGCAGCCTTTATAGGGACAGGTTTTTTCGTTCGCGAGGTAAGCCGCAACCGCAAGGCTGCGTCGGAGCATCTCCATGAAATCGAGTGTCAGAGCGAAGCGCGCCGCGAAGCGGAAGAGCAATTGAGAATCTTGATCGAAAGCAGTCCTGCAGCGATTATCACCGCGGATGCTGAGGGCAGTGTGCTGATAGCGAATGAGGCTGCGCACCGTATGTTAGCTGTTACACAGGGAGATCTTCGCGGAAAAGTAATTCATCGTTATCTTCCATCCCTCACAAATGTCCCGATGCATGACGCCTCCGAGCAACACCTTCGAACCGTCATGCAGGCTCGGGGACAACGAGATGATGGAGAGACCTTCCTCGCTGATATCTGTTTCTCCACTTATCACACAAATGCAGGATCTCGCGTTGCCGCTATGGTGCTGGATGCCTCTGAGGAATTCAGAACGCACGAGGTATCCGGTCTGCATCAGCTGCTTGCCGGGTCCCGAATTGCGATTGGCGCCATTTCCGATGAGATTCGCAATGTGTCGGGCGCCATTGGTGCTGTTCATCAGAATCTCACTCATTGCGGATTACTTGCTGGGAACAAGGATTTTGAAGCGCTTGGTAACCTTATTGTCGCCCTTGAACGAATCGCCAGCGTCAATCTGCGACAGTCTAGTGATCAAGCGATAGAAGTCGATCTTGCCGCTCTGCTCGATGAATTGAAAATAGTGGTTGTTCCCTCTTTGCTCGACGAGGATATCGAGGCACGGTGGACTATAGAGCCGGGCTTGCCGCTTGTGTGGGCTGACCGGCCAAGTCTCATGCAGGTGTTTCTGAACTTGATCACCAACAGTATCCGAGCGCTTTCCAAAACGAATAATCGAGTACTTTCAGTCTCCGCAGGAAGGAACGGCAGCCAAGTCTTTGTGCAGTTTGCCGACAATGGTGGCGGTGTTACCCATCCAGAACATCTCTTTCGCCCATTCCAGGCCGGAGCAGAAGCAACCGGTCTTGGCCTCTATCTGTCACGTGCATTCGTGCGCTCCTTTGGCGGTGAGTTGCGCTACCAACCCCTGCCTGATGGCGCCTGCTTTACCGTTAATTTGGTGCCGGCAATTTCATCCGTGTAGGACTGGCAATGCACGAAATCCGCATAATTATGATGGACGATCATAGCCTTTTCGGGAAAGCCTGAGCAGGCTTCTTGAAACTGCTCCTGACTTCCGCGTGGTTGGTCAGTGTGCAACGGTGGCCGAAGCCATTGCCGCGTTTTCCAGGACGCAAAATCGATGTGGTCTTGCTCGATTATGACTTTGGGAAGGAGCAGAAATCCAGCTTGATTGCAGAACTTAAGAATCGCCAGAGTGAGGCGAAAGTCCTCATGGTCACGGCAGGTATGTCCGATGCGGTTACCTTGCACATTATCGAAGCTGGAGCCTCAGGAGTCTTCCTCAAACATAGCAGCCTTGACCAACTAATGGCGGCTATCCATCGAGTTGCGAATGGGGAGATTTGGCTGGACAGCGGAGCCATTCGCTCCCTCGTCGCTGGTAGAAGCTCGGGTGCGAAACGCTTCGAGCGCACTCAGTCTCTAACTTCCCGTCAGAGCGAGGTGCTGGGAGGCATTTTGGATGGGCTCACGAATAAGGAAATTGCGGGGAATCTTAAGGTCTCTGTAAGCTCTGTCAAGGCTGTCATTCATGAGTTATTTCACAAGGCGGGGGTGAGAACGCGGAGTCAACTAGGGCGTGTTAACACTATCGTAGGGCCTCGACGATGAGAGCGAAGCAGAGGAAGGCTAGAAAGACGCAATCGAGTTTCTCGAACCTGGAAAAGATGCGCCGATAGCCTTTGAGCCTTCGAAACAAGCGTTCGATCTCATTCCGTTTGCGGTGCAGCGCGCGATCGTAGCGCCAGGGATCAACGCGGTTGGATTTGGGTGGCACCACGGGCAGCATGCCCAGTTCCAGCACCAGCTGGCGGGTCTCATTGCTTTCGTAGGCGCGGTCCATCAGCAACGGCAAGCCTGGCATGGGTCCCAGATCGCGGAGCAGTTCCCGTCCTTCGGGAGCATCGTGAGCATTGCCCGGAGAGAGCGCAAAGGTTATGGCCGTTCGAGCATTCGCGGCAACCAGATGAATCTTGGTAGTCCATCCGCCGCGGGATTTGCCGATGGCTTGGGGTCCGTTTTTTTTAATGCCCCAGTGCCGTCCGGGTGCACCTTCACCGAAGTCGAGTCCAGACTGAAGGCTTCGATGCGAATGCGCACGATCTGTTCCAGTTGCAGTTTCTCAAAGACACGGTCCATGGCCCTACTCTTGGACCAGCGGTTCATGCGCGTGTAGATGGTGTGCCGGTTGCCTGCGTTGCGACTTCCGGCCGAAGTGCCACATGGCCTCACGGAGATTAGGGATCGACGGCGAACGCTGCGCCACTGGAACCTCGTAGTGAGGCAGATGGTGCGGATGAAGAACCGGTATCAGGCCTGCTGATAGAAACGTCCCTCCATCAGACAAGTGGTACCGCCGCGCGGCGCGAAATGCGTCCTATGGACATTACACAGGAGACCGTGGTAGCTTCTTTGCAATATCCAAAGGAGCGGGCGATGGGCGAAGGTAAATCGGAGGTGCTGCAGGGGACGCTGGATCTGATGGTGTTGAAAACGCTGTACGCGATGGGTCCGCTGCACGGGTTCGGGATTGCGCGGCGGATTGAGCAGGTGAGCGACGGCGTTCTGGATCTGAACGAGGGAACGGTGTACACGGCGCTGCTGCGGCTGCAACAGCAGGGATGGATCGCTTCGAAGTGGGGAACGAGCGAAAACAATCGGCGGGCGCGTTTTTACTCCATCACAAAGCAAGGAGCGAAGCAACTGGAACGCGAGACGGAGAACTGGGAGCGGGTAGCGGGCGTCATGGAGAGGGTGCTTAAACTCGAGAGGCAGGGATGAGGCTATGCGGAAGCTGCGGATGCTGTGGTCGAGAGTGAAGGGGGAGGCGGGTCGGGGGCGCGAAGACGAAGCGTTCGACGAAGAGATCCGAGAGCATATTGCGCTGCTCGAGGAGCGCTATACGGCGCAGGGAATGAGCGCGCGGGATGCTGCACGGGCAGCGCGTCGGCAGTTCGGAAACGTGACGGCGCTAATGGAGCGCCAGCGGGCGCAGCGGGGAATTCTTTCGCCGACGGAGTGGTGGCGGGATGTGCGGTTCGGATTGCGGATGCTGGCCAAGCGGCCGGTATCAAGCGCGGCCGTGGTGGTGGCGCTGGTGCTAGGGATTGGGTTGAACTCCGCGGTATTCACGTTTGTGAATGCACTGCTGCTGCGGCCACCGCAAGGAGTAAAGGCGACCAATAAGCTGGTCGAGGTTTGGCTGCACAACCCGAAAAACAGCGGCATCATGGGCTATCTGCCGTTCAACTATCCCGATTACGTCTACTACCGCGACCACACGAAATCGCTGGAAGGGCTGATGGCGTTCGACGGCGACGGCGAGGATGCGATCTGGAATCACGAGGGCGCCGGAGAGGTTCTGCATGGGCAGTTTGTGTCAGGGAATCTGTTTTCGCTTCTTGGATTGAATGCGGTGGTGGGACGCACGCTCTCAGTGGACGACGACCGGATCGGCAACCCGCGGCAGGTGGTGGTACTGAGTTACCCGTTCTGGAAGCAGAAGCTGTACGGGGATGCGGGGGTGATTGGAAAGACGCTGATGCTGGATGGTGCGGCATTCACGGTGGTGGGCGTGGCGCCGACGGATTTCACAGGATTGATGGTGGGAACGGATCCGGATTTCTGGGCGCCGCTGACGGCGATGGGGCGCTTCCGCCACGATGACGAGAGCCGGCTCACGAATCGCGACTCATACTGGCTGATTGTCGCCGGCAAGATGCGCCGCGCGGGCGACCGCAAGAGCGTTCAGGCGGGGATGCACGTGCTGGCGAAGCAGGTGTACCTGGCGCACGGAGGCAAAAATGAGTCCCTGGATCCGATGGTGGGAAGCAAGGGCGACTTTCAGGATGCGGCGGTGTATCCGCTGACGATGATACCGGGGCCGTACCGGGGATATGTGGGCGCGTTTACTGGAGGGCTGCTGGCGGTGTTTGCCCTCGTGCTGCTGATTGCGTGTACCAACGCGGCCAGCCTGTTGCTGGCGCGGGCAACGGGTCGCGCGCGGGAGATGGCGATTCGCTCGGCGCTTGGCGCGGGGCGCACGCGCCTGATTCGGCAGATGCTGGTGGAGAGCCTGATGCTGGCGGGCATGGCGGGCGCTGCGGGCGTGGCGATTGCGTGGATCACTTCGCGCATGTTGATGGAACTGAAGCCGTCGAACATTCCCTTGACTCTGGCGATTCCGATGGACTGGCGGGTGGTGCTGTTTACGGCGGCGATTTCCGTGGCGACAGGCGTGGTATTCGGCCTGGCGCCGGCGCTGCGGGCGAGCGCGGTGCAGGCGGCGCGGGTGCTGAAGGAAGAATCGCAGACTGGGAGCCTGAAGAAGTCGCGTCTGCGCAGCGCGCTGGTGGTGGCGCAGATGGCAGCGTGCGTAGTGCTGCTGGCCGGAGCGGCGTTGTGCGTGCGCAGCCTGATGAACGCAAACGCGATTGATGCGGGTTTCGACACGCATCATATTGCGATGGCGTCGCTCGACCCAGGCAGCCTGGGGTACACACAGGCGAAGATCAACGACTTTTACGCGCGGCTGCTGGAACGGGTAGATCATCTGCCCGGGGTGATCTCAGCGAGTTACGTGCAGTTTCTGCCGCTGGGAACAGCGCGTTCCGATACCTCCGTGGGCAAGGATTCGAGTGCGATGACGGTTGACGAGTACCTCGTGGAGCCGGGATTCTTCCGAACGATGGGGATTCAACTTCTGCGCGGGCGCGACTTGACCCAAAAGGAAGCGGACGGCGACAAGCCGACGGCGGTGGTGATCAACGAGACCCTGGCGCGGAGGCTGTGGCCGGGTGAAGATCCGGTGGGCAAGCGCCTGACCATGCGCGACGACAAGACGATAAGCCAAGTGGTCGGCGTGGTGAAGGACGGCAAGTACCATACCCTGGGCGAGGCGCCCCTAGCCGTGGTTTTTCGCGGACAGCTTCCACCAGGGCGCACGCTGGTGATGCGCACCGCCGGAGACTCGCGGACGCTATTGGACGAGATTCGGCGCGAGGTTCCGATTGTCGATCCGCTGATGGCGGCCACCGGCGTGCAGACCATTGAGGAATACATGGCGCTACCGCTGTTCCCGGCGCGTACCGTGGGATGGCTGCTGGGAGTGTCGGGGATCTTGGCAGTGGTGATGACGTCGATTGGGCTGTTCGGCGTGATTGCCTACATGGTGTCGCAACGGACGCACGAGATCGGAGTTCGTATGGCGCTGGGCGCGCGGCGGAGCGACGTGATGAAGATGGTGATGGGCCAGGGGCTGCGGCTGACCGCGATCGGACTAGGAATTGGATCAGCCGCAGCGTTTGGTGCTTCGCGGCTGCTCTCGCCGCTGCTGTACGGCATTGGAGCGAACGATCCGGCGACCATGATGGCGGTAGCGTTGGGACTGGCGACGATTGCCCTTTCGGCGTGTTACCTGCCGGCCCGAAAGGCGATGCGAGTGGATCCATCAGTGGCCCTGAGGTACGAGTGAGGGGCAAAGCGAATTCCGACGACTCAGCCGAAGACGCACGAATGGACCTTCATCTGTCTTTGCTGGAGTCTACCCGCAAGGTCCAAAGATCGGCCTGATTGCTAGACCGGAGGCGTCTTTCCTTCCTAAACGCGACGCACTTCAATTCCTTTATCCACGTAAGGCTGCACCACCTCGTCCACCGCTTCGGTTCCCGTAATAATCATGTTGACGTTCCCCAGAGCTGCCACTACGTGAGAAGCAAGCACAGAGAACTTTGTGTGATCTGCTACAACGATCCGGTTTCGGGACTGCGCAAGTAAAACCCGATTTACAGCGGCTTCCTCCGGGTGGAAATCTGTCAATCCGGCTTCGGGAGTGATTCCGCTAACACTCACAAATGCGCGGTCAACAATGATTCGCTGCGCGGACTCGATTGCTTCGGGGCCTACCAGCGAGAACCACGAGCCCCGCATGACACCGCCGGTCAAATGAACAGTGAGGTTCCTGCGCCGCCCTAGTTCCATCGCCACGTTGACTGCGTTGGTAAACAGGGTGACTCGCTTGCTGAACGAAATGCTGCGTGCGACCTGAGTGGTTGTGGTTCCGGCGCTGATGGTCACGGTCTCTCCATCCTGGACCAACTCGGCTGCAGCCAAAGAAATCCGCTTCTTTTCGCCGTGTTGCCGGGTAACTTGCTCCTGGAAGGAGGAATCTTCAGCGAACGCGCTATAGAACAACGGCGCAATAGGAACCGCTCCACCGTGATCGCGTATCAGCAAGCCATGCTGCTCCAGAATCTCCAGATCGCGGCGGATTGTAGCGGGGGATGACTCAAACTCGGAGCAGAGCTCTTCGACGAGCACCCTTTCTGAGCGTGCCAGCAACTCGAGAATCGCCTGAAGTCGACGGCGACGCGGTTCTGTGCTCCGGATGTCCATATCTTACGTTCTTCCTGCGGCTTATGGGCCGGTCGGAGGTTGTCCTGAACAGTCCCGCTGCTCCGGAAGTGGGCCTGCAAGCATTCCGATGCCTGCCTATTATGATCGTCGATTGCAAAAACAATCAATTATTTAGATCGAATACACGTGCTTCAATAGGTATCCCGATGCTCATTAATCGGTCTCAGTTCAAACAGTTACCGTTGCCAAGCTTCCATTTCGCGATAATCGTCATCTCCGCGGCAATAATTTAGTTTGATTTTCTTGCATCGATGATGATCGTTTTTGCGCTACATGATCGTTTGCGTTGACTGATCTTCTCGTTGTTGGTATAGATTCTTGATATTAAGAATTCGAGAGCGCGCCAATGAGTGAAAGACGTTCTCGCTGTTCTTAGTCTTTCTCTGTGCCTTGGGCCGTAGAAATCTAGGCGTTATTTACGTCCGGTCTGAAACGGATGCACATCCCAGACTGGCATAAGCAGAGGTTGCATTGAGACGACCCGCTGGTTCGCACTTGCGGCTATCCCATGAGGGGTGCCGGGCGCAAGGATTTTCAATGGAGGCAGGAAGCATGAGACAACTTCTCGACACATCTACTAAAAGTGTTCGGCGGACAGGCCTGCGAAGCGTCCTGGCTGCGGGACTTGTTGTAATGCTGGCTGTGGTTTTCGCGCCGTCAGGGCACACACAGGCATTAGGCGGCATGATCGGGTCAGTCACCGATTCCACTGGTGCAGTGATTCCAGGGGCAAACGTGACTGCCACAAACGATGCGACCTCTGTGGTGAGCCGGGCTGTGACAAGTTCGGCCGGAACCTACGCGATTACTGACTTGTTGCCGGGCGTCTACACCGTCAAGGTGGAAGCGCCAGGCTTCCGCGGTTTCGTCGCTGCGGGCGTGCATGTCGACTTTGGAGTCAAGGCTACGGTGAACGCGAGCCTTAGCGCCGGCGGAACGACGACGACAGTCCAGGTGACCGCGCCGGCGATTACGCTTCAGACAAGCGATCCTGAGATGGGAACCACCATTGAACACAAAGTTGTGGAGGAGTTGCCGGACCAGCTAGGCGGAGTGAACGGCGGTGTAGGACCGCGCGGACGCCAGATCGATGATTTTCTGTTCCTGGCGCCGGGCGTGCAGGGCGGGGAGTTCAGTCATCGCATCGATGGCGGCGTGGACTTCGAGAACGAAGTCCTCTTCAATGGTATTCCGGCCGTGCAATCAGAGACGCAGGGTTTTCAATCGAACATTAACCCGCCGTTTGAAATGGTGAATCAGTTCCGCGTAGTAACTTCGGTCTTCTCGGCGCAATATGGATTGGCTCAGGGCGCGGCTAGCTACAATTTTGTTTCCGGGACGAATCAGCTGCACGGCGAAGCTTTCGAAATCATGCGCAATAATTATTTTGATGCGCGCGGTCTCGAGCAGCTAACACCAAATGGAGTGCCTCAGGATCACGAAAACAACTACGGGTTCTCTGTGGGTGGGCCAGTATGGCTGGGTAAGCTCTATAACGGAAGGGACCGTACCTTCTGGCATGTAACATCCGAGTGGTATGAATATAACCAGAGCCTGACCGGAGCGATGACCGTTCCGACCGCCGATGCAAAGATGGGCAACTTTAGCGCCTACGCGCCGATTTTCGTTCCGCCCGGATTCAGTTGTGGCGGTCTAACGCCGGGCCAGCAGTTCCCAGGAAACGTCATTCCGGCAAACTGTATCAGCCCACTCTCACAAACGCTGCTCAACCAACTCCCCAATCCAACACTCTCCGGCCTGACCAGCAATCTTCCTTATCAGGTAGGCGTGATTCCGGCACGACAGACGAGCTGGGGCTTTACCATCGATGAGACACTTACCCGCAATCAGTCGATTCACTACAGCCAGTGGCGCGATTCGTGGGAACAGCCTTACTGCTGCGATAACAGCGCATATTTCTCGACTGCCAGCCTGCTTACCGGTCTTAAATCAGAGCCTCGCCTGGGCAGCGGTTTCTTTCTGAACTACACCTACACCCTGACTCCGAACCTGGTGATGACGGCGGGAGCCGGCTGGCTGGGCGAGTTGAATGATGAGTACAACCTCCATCCCGGTACCAGTTTCGCCGCTGTCGAAGGTGGGACGGTTCCGCCGAATATTAACTTCACATCGCCTCTCGGAAACGCTCCCAACTTCAACACGCCGAACAGCTGGGGTATAGGTCAGGGCGAAACTTCTTCGGTGAACCGCAAGCTGGGTCTCGCCTTCGATAATAACTATCTGTACTCGCATGGCCGCCACACCATGAACTTCGGTTTCGAAATCCGCCGCGCCTACCAGGACAACGCCACATGCGACGCGTGCGGCGGCTCATTCACCTTCAACAGCATTACCACCAGCAACGGGAACACGGATGTCACTAATCCCAATGTTCCGAATGAGGACAATACCGGCAATGCTTTCGCCAGTTACCTGCTGGGCACGGCGGACTCGGCGTTTCGCCAGTTTGTGCAGGAGAACAAGCTGCGGAACTTCTACGTCGCTCCTTATTTTCAGGACAGCATAAAGCTGCTGCCTAAGCTGACAGTCGATCTCGGGCTGCGTTGGGACATTATGCGTCCGTTTACGGACGTCCATAACGACGTGGTCTTCCTGGATACTTCCCTGCCGAACCCCGGTACCATTACTCCGACCGGCACTTCACTGCTCGGCGCTGCGACGCAGCTTGGATCATGCGCGCTCTGCGCAGGTTACGACCGCGCAGACTTGAAGTGGGACCAGTTCAGCCCGCGCGTTGGGTTCGCATACCAGGTGAGCCAGAAGATGGTCATCCTGGGCGGCTACAGCCTCGTTCACCTGGACGGAGGAGCCTTCGAATTTGGCACTGACAAGGTATCCGTCAATTACGGCAGCATACTCGCCGGGACATACAATGTCGCATCCACTGGGACAAATACCCCCGCATTTGGCGCGTGGGACAGCAGGATGCTGCCTACGCCACCGGCAACGCCTCTCACGCCGGAAATCGGGAATGGCACCGGCGTCCTGCACGTATTTTCGCGCAATGACGGCCGGGCGCCCTATACCCAGTCATATAACCTGGGAGTCCAGCGGGAGCTGCCTTGGAACCTTTTCCTGAGCATTTCCTACATCGGCAACAATGCGATGCGCTTGCCGTCGGCGCTCAATAATACCAACCAGCTCAATCCCAGCTACCTGGCATTAGGCAGTGTATTGGGTGAGGCGTGGACCTCGCCTGCCGCGCAGGCGGCTTTGCAGGCGGCAGGTTATAGTCAGGCCGGCGGCTATTACACTCCGTATGTCAACTTCATCAACGACTGGGGTTCTGCGATCACCGTGTCTCAGGCGCTACTACCGTTCCCCCAATACTCCCCTACCGAAAATGGAAATACCTTGAACAACTTCGACCTTGCCGGCGTCGCAAACTACAACGCCCTGCAGGCGCAGCTTCAGAAGCGGTTCACCAATGGGCTGAGCTTCCTCACCTCTTATACCCTGTCGCGCACAATGTCGAATGCCGATAGTGGTTTTTCCGTCTTTGCGACCACGGCGCTCAACAAATACAACCAGCGGGCGGAGTGGGCGGTTGCCTCCAATGATCAGCACCATCTGCTTACTATCAGCGGCGTTTACGAGCTTCCCATCGGCACCGGCAAAGCGATTGCCAGTGGAAATAATTTTGTAGATAAACAGATCCTTGGCGGGTGGCAGCTGAGCGGGATTTTTCAGTATGCGTCGGGCGTGCCGTTCGGCATCGGCGCGAGCGGCACTCCGCTACAAACTGGTGGCAATCGCGCGAATCTCGTTCCCGGGGTGCCGGTTAACATCAAGTACAACAACTATTACACAGGAGGTTTGGCATTTAATACCAACGCGTGGACGAATCCTGGCCGATTCGCCGTAGGCGATGCGGCGCGGAATCAGAGCAATCTCCGCAATCCGTTCAGCTCCAACGAGAACATTTCTCTCGGCAAGAAATTCTCATTCGGCGAAAAGGTCTTTGCCGAGATTCGGATGGATTATTTTAATATCCTTAACCGGATGCAGGTATGCGGTCCCACCAACGGTAATGTCGACACCAATGTCAGCGACGCCACATTCGGACAGTTCTTTGGTCCATGTCAAGCGAATCGCCCGCGACAAGGCCAGGCGTATTTCAAGGTTAATTTCTGATCCGGTTCCGGATGGCTCGTTACTGAGCGAGTCATCCGGATACTATTGTGAGGAATCCGCCTGATTTGCTTTTGTGTCAGACCAGGCTGCAACGTGTTTATTGTGGCTCATACGAAGACTCGGTGCATCTTACGTTCAAGGCGGTTCACCGCTTTCATGCCGGGGCTATGTGTAGCATTTGCCTTTTCCGTGTTTAGCGTTGCCCGTTTGCCCGCCCAAACCTCATCGGGCACGGTAAGCCCTGAAGTCGCTCAGCTTTATTCCGAGGCAAAGGCCGCGCAGGCGCAAGGCGACATTGCCGGAGCTATCCAGAAATATCAAGCAATTCTCAAAGTCGCTCCGCGGCTTGCCCCTGCCTATAACAACCTGGGACTTCTGTATTACAACCAGCGCGACTATGCCCACGCCGCCTCAGCGCTCAGAGAAGGATTGCGGATTGATCCGAAAATGACCTCGGCCTCTGCTTTGCTGGGAACTTGCCTCTTTGCCATGGGGGAATATGACAAAGCACGCGAGCCTTTGGAGGCTGCTCTGCGCGGCAATCCCCATGACGACCAGGTGGAGATGCTCCTGGCGCGCACATTGATTCAACTCGGTGACAATTCAGCCGCCGTGCTCCACCTCCGGGAACTGACCACCCGGAACCCGGCAGATCAGGAAGCTTGGTACCTGCTCGGAAAGGTTTACCTTCAGCTTTCCCAGGCCGCGCTGGCCAAGGTTAACGAAATCGATCCGAACTCGGCACTCTCACATGAGATCTCCGGCGAAATCATGGATAGCATGAAAAATTACGACGGAGCCCTGGTCGAGTTCAACAAGGCGGCTCAGATCGACCCGCAACAGGCGGGAATTAACGAGCACGTAGGGAACGTCTACTGGGAAGTGGGCAATTGGAGTTCGGCACGTCAGGCGTACCTGGCCGAACTGTCCCAGGATCCCGCTAATTGCAACGCGCGGTGGAAAGCGGCCAACTGCCTTCTGGAAGAGCACAAGTCGCCAGACCAGGCTTTGCAGGAACTGAATCAGGCAATTCAACAGTGCGGCACATTGATGCAGGCAAGGGTCGACCGCGCACGCGCCCTCATCCAACTTGAACGTCCTTCCGAAGGACTGCCCGATCTGATCGCAGCAGAAAAAGAAACTCCGGATGAACCTTTCATCCATTTCCTGCTCGCAACGGTTTATCGTGCGCAGCACCTCACGGCTGAGTCAGGGCGCGAAATGAAGATTTATAGCGAACTTCAACAAAGCGCCAGCGAGAAGGTCGCGCAGCGAGCCGCGGAAGTTGAAGGATTAAAGAAAAATTCCCAGTGAGTTCCTGTGTTCCGTCCGTGACGCGGACAAGGATCGGACGCAGGCGCCTGCATTGAAGAACTTGAGACAGCTTTCCGAACACTTTTGGAGAATGGCCATGTCACGATTTCTGGCGACTCTGGTTCCAACTTCTTTAGCCTGCCTGATCTCGCTCAGCGGAGCTGGCGCGCAGGTCACCGAAAAGCCCGACTTAAAGAGTCAGCCGACACTCTATGTGGTGGGCTATGCGCACCTGGATACGGAATGGCGGTGGGAGTATCCCCAGGTGATTAACGAATACATTCCCAAGACCATGGAAGATAACTTCGCGCTGTTCGAAAAGTATCCACACTATGTCTTCAACTTTACCGGCGCCAACCGTTACCGCTTCATGAAGGAGTACTATCCTGCCGATTTTGCAAAGGTGAAGAAATACGTGGATTCAGGCCGGTGGTTCCCTGCCGGATCATCGATGGAAGAGGGCGATGTAAACGCACCCAGCGCGGAATCAATCATCCGCCAGGTACTCTACGGGAACGATTGGTTCAGAAAAGAGTTTGGAAAGGCCAGTGCGGAATATATGCTGCCGGACTGCTTCGGATTCCCCGCGTCGCTGCCAACAATCCTGGCGCACTCCGGCGTCAAGGGTTTTTCAACGCAGAAGCTGGTGTGGGGTTCCTCGGCCGACGGCGGAGGCCCGCAATCGATGGAGCGAACGCCGGAAGGTACGCCGTTCAACGTAGGAGTCTGGGTAGGGCCCGACGGCGAAGGCGTCCTCGCGGGGCTGAATCCGGGCGCCTACGACGGCGGGATTGAGACCGATCTCAGCAAGCCTCTGCCCCCTGCGCCCCCGGATTCTCAACTCGAAGAGATTCGAACGAAACTTCAGACGCTGCGACAAAAGCTCGAACAAGTCGAAGCGAGCGGTCAGCCCTTCGATCAGAAAGACCTGCAGGAATTCAACATGCTGCGGAGCCAGCAGCAGGGCTTCGCAAAAGTTCAGCAGGACAAGGACCTTGAGCGCTATCAGGGTGATTGGGCCGCTCGTGTTGAACGCAATGGAAAAGTTAGTGGCGCATACACGGACTATCACTATTTCGGCACGGGCGATATCGGTGGCGCTCCCGATGAGGAATCAGTGAAGCGACTGGAAGCCATCGTCACACATGGGAGAGCTGGCCTGCCGCCGGAAGGCTATTTCTCCTTTCCCGGGCAGCCGAGTCCGGAGTGGCCGGCGGTGACCCTGGGAGATGGCCCTGTGCATGTGATTTCCTCGAGGGCCGACCAGATGTTCCTCGACATTACGCCTTCTGAAGCCGCCGGTCTTCCGCGTTACACGGGCGAAATGGAGTTAACGAACCATTCGGCAGGATCGCTGACATCTCAGGCCTACCAAAAGCGCTGGCTCCGCAAGGAAGAGTTGCTGGCCGATGCGGCGGAAAAGGCTTCGATTGGCGCTGAGTGGCTGGGCGCGCGGCCGTATCCCCTCGATCGCCTGAACAACGCATGGACGCTGGTCATGGGTGGTCAGTTTCATGACCTCGCGGCTGGCACCGCCACCCCCAAATCGTACGAGTTTGCCTGGAACGACGACGTGATCGCAATGAACCAGTTCGCAGACGTGTTGAGCGACGCCACGGAAGCCGTCTCCGCAGCGTTGGACACTGAGACCAAGGGCATCCCGGTGGTGGTCTTCAATCCATTGAACATCGCACGGGAGGATGTGGTGGAAGCAGAGGTGAATTTCCCAGGTGGCACTCCGGCAACGGTTGCCGTGATTGGTCCCGACGGGCGCGAGGTTCCAGCGCAAATTTCAAACGGCAAGGTGCTGTTTGTTGCTAAGACGCCTTCCGTAGGCTATGCGGTCTATGACGTGCAGCCCGGTCAAAGTCCGGCCGCCGGGGCATCGTCATTGCAGGTATCGGAGAATTCGCTTGAGAATCAGTATTACCGCGTGAAGCTGAATGGCGATGGTGACCTCGCCAGCATTTTCGATAAGTCGATCGGCAGGGAATTGCTGGCTGCTCCTGAGCGGCTAGCGATTTCCTACGACAATCCCCAGCAATGGCCAGCCTGGAATATGGACTGGGATCAGGAGCAGGCCCCTCCAAAAGCATACGTCAGCGGTCCAGCGCACGTTCGCGTGGTGGAGAGCGGTCCGGCGCGTGTCGCCGTAGAAGTTGTTCGGGAGACGGCGGGGTCAAGATTTGTCCAGACGATCAGGCTTGCTGCCGGCGATGCGGGGAAGCGTGTGGAATTCGGAAATGTTATTGATTGGAACACCAGGGAGTCCAGCCTTAAGGCGACCTTCACTCTGACAGCTTCCAACAGAATGGCTACCTATAACCTGGGCATCGGCACAATCGAGCGTCCCAGCGCGGAACCCAAGAAGTTCGAAGTGCTCTCGCATCAGTGGATCGACCTGACAGATATGAGTGGCCAGTTTGGCGCAACGATCCTTACGGATTGCAAAAATGGATCGGACAAGCCGAACGACAACACCGTCCGGCTGACGCTTATCAGGACTCCGGGAACGCGAGGCGGTTATCCTGATCAGAGCACGCAGGATATCGGACACCATGAGTTCGTCTACGGTATCGCGGGCCACGCCGGCGACTGGCGCCGAACCGAAATCGACTGGCAAGGACAGCGCCTGAACGATCCTTTGATAGCCTTCGAAAGCTCAAAACATACAGGCGCGTTGGGACGCGAATTTTCTTTGCTGAAGGTGAACAATCCCAGGATTCGAGTGATGGCCTTGAAGAAGTCAGAGCATGGGGACGAGGTGATCGTGCGACTGGTGGAACTCGATGGCAAGCCGCAGCCTGACGTGCGAGTGTCGTTTGCGGCGCCGATCGAGTCCGCCCGCGAAATGAACGGCCAGGAGCAACTGATGGGACCGGCGACCGCGACCGGCGGCGAGCTTGTCACCTCGTTTACGGCCTACCAACCGCGTACGTTTGCGGTCAAGCTAGGCGCGCTTCCCACGAACGTTGCGGGGGTGCGTTCCGCGCCAGTGGCTCTGCAATACGATATCGCGACCGCCAGTAATGACGGCACTCGCTCGGAAGGCGGTTTCGATGGCAAGGGCAATGCGCTGCCGGCGGAGATGTTGCCCCAGCAGATCACCTTCAATGGCGTGCAGTTCCAACTCGCTCCGGCGAAGACCGGTTCGGCCAATGCAGTGGTCGCCAGGGGACAAACGATCAATCTCCCGGAGGGACAGTATAACCGCCTGTACGTGCTGGCAGCCGCGGCCGATGGCGACCAGAAGGCGGCGTTCAAGTTGGGCAGCGAGGAAATTGACCTGAATATCCAGGATTGGGGGGGATTCATCGGCCAGTGGGACAACCGCCGGTGGTTAGCAAAGGACATCCCCTTGCCAGCGCGGCTGGGGCGACCCGCTCAGACGCGTCATGACGACTACGCCGAAATGATCGGCATCAACCCGGGCTACATCAAGCGCGCTGACCTTGCCTGGTATTGCTCGCATCACCACAATGCCTCAGGCAAGAATGTGGCCTACGGCTATTCCTACCTGTTTGCCTATCCGATCGATCTTCCCAGCGGCGCGAGGACGATTACACTGCCGCAGAACGACAAGATCCGTATTCTGGCTTTGTCAGTGGCTTATGAGAATCCGGTAGTAAAACCGGCGCAGCCTCTGTTTGATACCCTCGGCCGTTCCGAGCCGGCGCCAGATGCACAGCGCTGATTGAAGGCATGTATGGACGCGAAGTGTACGAGACCTGATACAAGATGTTAGTTATGGTCGAATCGGGCATGGATAATAGGCGCGGTCTTCTGCTGTTCGCGCCGATTATTCTTTCCGGAATGATTGGCTGGAGCGGATGGCCGTACCCAATTACGTCGGGACAAGCGCAGACCGAAACTCGTGGCTCTTCTACAAGTCAGGAGGCCGACATTACCTCATCGCGCCCGACAGATCCGCAGTTAATGGAGGACCAGGTTCTGGTCGACCGCGGCGCCTTTCCGGAAGCCGAGAAAAGCATTCTTACTTACCTTTCCAACCATTCTGGATCGGCCGATGGACACTTCCTGCTTGGATATGTCCTCTATCGTGAGAATAAGCCGCGAGACTCTCTCACCGAATACACGCTGGGCGTGCATTTTCGCAAGCCAGACGCAAATGATCTGGCCATCGTGGCCATGGATTATATATTGCTGCACGACTATCCCGATGCGGATAAATGGTTGACACAGGCTACCTCCTGGAATCCGGATAATGCGCTGTACTGGTACTACTTGGGGCGCACCAAGTACAACGAGAATCGCTTTCAGGAAGCGGTGGACGCTTTCAGTAGGTGCCTGGCTCTGCATCCTCGCGACATTCGCGCAGAGTATAACCTTGGGCTTTCGTACGTCGGACTGGATCGCAATGACGATGCGGTAACTGCGTATCAGACTGCGATCGCGTGGCAGGAACATGACGCGCAACAGGATCCGCAACCATATCTTGATCTCGGCATACTTCGGGCGCAACAGGGACATGCCGAGCAGGCCATTCCCGATTTACAGAAGGCGGTGGAACTGGATACGCGGAACCCCCGGGCGCATGAAGAGCTGGGACGAGCCTATGAACAGGTACGCGATCTTGTGAGAGCAGGATCTGAGATTGAAAAAGCGATATCGCTGGCGCCAAATATTTCAGCTCTGCACTTTGAGCTGGGCCGTCTTTATCAGAAGGAAGGCCTGACCGCTCAGGCGAAAGAGGAGTTTGCACGTTGCGCCGCTCTTAACGCAGCGCATTCCACTGACTCTGCCGAGACTCCGAACCCGGCTCCTCGCAACCAGAAAGCTCCGTGAAGATGAGTGCACCGCGTCGCGCGCCGGCCCTGGTTCTTGCCGGGATTACCCTTGCGATTTTCACAGTACCTTTCTGGCAGACTCTGCTCTGCGCTCAGGTCCCGTCCGACGGCAAGGTCAACCTGCAGGCGATTGTGGTGCGGACCGCAGCACAGGCGCAGGAGGCCCTTACCCGGCTGAAAAAAGGCGAAGACTTTGCGGCGGTTGCCAGAGAGGTTTCGATCGATCCGAACGCGAGCGGTGGAGGATATCTTGGCGAAGTCGATCCCACCACGTTGCGTCCTGAATTAAGAGAGGCTTTGGCGTCACTCAAACCGGGAGAATTCAGCAGCGTGCTACAAGTGGCAACCGGATTTGTCATCTTAAAGGTTCTGCCAGCAAAACAGGAATCTCTGGCCAGCGGGACTGCGGGACAGGGTATGGGACCAGACCGCGATCTACACTCCGGAGGTAAAGACGCGATTCAGTATCCTGCGGACGTAGCGGGACAAGTCCTGGCCGATATTCTTTTTGAGAGGTATCCAAAACCCGATGGATGGGAACAGGACTTGCAGGAGGTCTGCACAATCCGCAAGCGATCGCTGTCTGAAGGGATTGAAAAGCTGGAAAGACTGCTGGCCGATCCACAGCAGCTCGCGAGTAAGTCTCCTGGCGATTTGATACAGACGCATTACGCCTTGGCGCAACTCGAGGCGTACCAAGGCAACATGGATCGGGCAGTGAAGGAGTGGGAGGCGGCATATGACCTTGCAGCCAGAAACATTCCTGCAGGCTTGGCGCAGTTGGCTGAAGTGCTCGGGGTTGCTTATCTGCACAAATCGCAGATGGAGAATGGCGTGTACCGGAATCCCGGCGAACAGTGCATTTTCCCCCCGCAAAAGGCTGCTTGCTACCGACAGGCGAACGATTCAGAGGAGGCCATCGAGTACTTCGCGAAATACCTTGAACTGAGACCTGAAAGACCTGATACAGAGCAGGTGAAATGGCTCCTGAATCTGGCATATATGACGCTGGGCAAATATCCCGCCGGAGTGCCGCAGAAGTACTTGATCGCTCCGTCCGTTTTCGAATCGAAAGAAAGCGTGGGCAGATTCGTCGATATGGCTCCTGCGGCCGGGCTGAATTTTGTGTCGATGGCCGGCGGCGTGATTGCCGATGATTTTGAGAACAATGGCTTGTTGGATGTCGTCGTCTCCAGTTACGACACTTGTCAGTCGCTGAGGTTTTTTCACAATAACGGCGATGGGACGTTTACGGATCGCACTGCGCAGGCCGGTCTCGCCGGCCAACTTGGCGGGTTGAACATGATTCAGGGCGATTACAACAACGATGGGTGCATGGACATTCTGCTGCTGCGAGGCGCGTGGGAGTTTCCGGAGCGCAAGTCGCTGTTGCGTAACAACTGCGACGGGACATTCACCGACGTGACGCGCGAAGCGGGTCTTGCGGAACCGGCGACGCGCACGCAGACTGCCGTGTGGGCCGATATCAACAACGACGGACTGCTCGATTTATTTGTGGGAAACGAGAATGGGCCGAGCCAGCTCTTTCTGAATAAAGGCGATGGAACGTTTCAGGATATTTCCCGATCCTCGGGAGTGGACCGCATCGCCTTCACTAAGGGGGTTGTCGCGGGGGATTATGACAACGACGGCTATGTAGATTTTTACGTCTCAAACCTCTACAGCGGCAATTTTCTATACCACAACAATCACAACAACACATTTACGGAGATTTCCGAGCAGGCAGGCGTGCACCAGCCGCAATCGCAAAGCTTTGCAACCTGGTTTTTCGACTACGACAACGATGGGTGGCCGGATCTTTTTGTGGCCAGCTATTTTTTCTCAGTAGACGAAACCATCCGCAGCTACCTGGGACTCCCCACAAGCGCCGGAACCATGAAGCTTTACCGGAATCTCGGAAACGGGACATTCGAGGACGTGACGACGAAGGCCAGGTTGAACAAGATAAACACGCCCATGGGCGCTAATTTCGGAGACATCGACAACGATGGATATCCGGACATCTATCTTGCGACTGGCGGGCCCGAGTATGGCGCCCTGGCGCCCAAAATGCTGCTTCGCAATCACGATGGAAGGTACTTTGCCGACGTGACGGCAGCATCGGGAACAGGAGACCTGGACAAAGGGCACGGAGTGGTCTTCGCCGACCTGGGTAATAACGGACGTGAGGATCTTCTGGTCTCCGTCGGCGGCGCGACACCGGGAGACGCTCATCAGTTCCGCGCGTTCGAGAACCCCGGAAACGGAAATGACTGGATCACCGTGAAGCTCGTGGGAGTGAAATCGAATCGCGCGGGGATTGGGGCGCGGATGAAAGTGACGGTGGAAAATGGAGGGCAACGGACGCGATCGGTCTACCGGTCGGTCGGGAGCGGCGGTTCGTTCGGGGCGAATCCAATCGAGCAACACATTGGCCTGGGAAAGCAGGCGAAAATCCTCAGCCTTGAAATCTGGTGGCCTGCAAGCAACACTCGCCAGACCTTCACGCAGATTGGCACGAATCAGTTCATCGAGATCAAAGAGTTCGCGAAAGATTACACGAAGCTCGAAAGGAAATCCTTCCAACTTGGAGGTGCGACCGCTGGCGGCGCAACGGCTCCCCGGTAGTCTTTATCCGGTTCGAGCGAAGAGCACAAAGCCCTGAGACCATGCTGCAATTTCCACTTGGTTACTTGGTTCAAGTCGGCGCCAATTCTACGGCGCACAGTTGTGACATAATCGTCAAATAAAAACCTACCTCCACGAGATCAAGAGCGTGCGAGCCGCAGGGTGAGCAAGTATCGCTGGAAGTTCTTCGCAAGCGCAAGAAGGCTGCCCTGATCAATAAAGCCTCGCCGATTCATGAACTCCTCCCATGCATTTGAAAGACGCTACCGTATAGCGACGATAAATCCGCCTTCACCATAATGAAGCAGTAGCCGTAAGCCTGGGGGCGCAATTGAACTCCGAAGCTCCTGAAAAGTCACGATTTCGGTAAATCGCTCAGCCCACGCTGATATCCGGTTCAATACCGAGCTTGTCGTTGACTGCATGTAGGATTCTCTGCCTCGACCCGAGGTATCGTTCCGTGGTTTCTACAGATCGATGACCGAGGAGAAATTGAATCTGTTCCAGCTCACCACCGGTCGAGTGACAAAGCCGTGCACAGGTGCGGCGAAGGTCATGAGGCGAGAGCTTTTCGATTGCGGATCTTGGCATATTGACGCACCACCCACCACACGACCTTCTCGCTAATGCGTGAACCCCAAACGGTACCAGCATGGGTTACGCAGCGAAAGATGAAACCGTCTTCTATACCTCCAGCGGCCAGCCACGCATCCACAGTGGCCTTGACCCAATTCGGCACTGGGACTGTGCGCACGTGGCCACCCTTGCCATACAGATCAATAATGGCCCAATGATCGTCCGGCTGCTGAAGATGGGGTAGTAGGCGCCACAAATCTGGGTGTCCATCTGACAACGAATTCGTGGCAATTTGCATTTAAAGAGACGACGAGGTCTTGGCGACGGCCGGAAGATAGCGCATCAATCCAGAAGCGTCACTCTATTATTCAATTCTCAATAAGCGAGTGCTACGGGCCTGCGTTCGACGAAGGGTCATTGATCCAGGCTTTGCGTTCCACAATCGCACGCTCCAGCGCATCCCTCACCGCTATCTGCAGAAAATCCTTGATGTGATTGGCATTTACTTCCGTCTCGCCCAGATGATTCCCTATGGCTGCCAGCTCTTCATCGCTGAATTCCCAGCTGCAATCGACTTTCATAAAGCCTCTTCCGCACAATCTTAACGACTGTCAATGATGGTTGAAAATCGCTTGCGGGTTGCATGCGCACGACTATACTCTCCCGCTTGTAACCCAAACCGATGGAGGAAACATGAGTTCAAGCCCAAGGGCTCATGCACACGATGGCTGCCGTTCAAGCAGCTCGTGGGGAAGCAGGCGAAGCGTAATCACAACCAACGCGGCCGCTGCGCCGGATGCGGCGTGCGTGGCAAGTGCGATCAGGCTCTGCGCTGAAAATTCTCATCGGGATCTAAGTATTCGCCACGATCGAATGCATCATTCTCACGCTTGCTTTCGCGGGTCCGCAGCAATTCCGCATGCTTCGGAGCAAACACGTACTCTTCCAGGAACCGGATCCGATGAGGTGGCCAGCGACGAGTGATCAAGAGGTTGCGGTGCTCCTTACAAAACTTCTGCAGGGCCACAAACTCGATCGAATATATGGGCTTGCCCGTGCGCGTTTGATCGCGCTTCTTTTTGCGGGGCGGGCGTGGGAATGCGCCTCACTTGAAGAAAGCGCTAGCCTTAAGACTTTTTAGCGGGAGTGGCGCTGGACGGTTCGGTGGTTGTCTGTTGAAAGACCTGCGAGGTCGTTCGGTTGATCGTCGCCTCGCGCGAGAAGGCCATCCAATCCGTCAATACCGCGCTGATTGAACTCTACTGGGACGTAGGTGCGATGATCAGCCGCAAGATCGAAGCTGCGGAGTGGGGTGACGGTGTCGTGGACCAGCTGGCTCAGTTCATCGCGCGAACGGAGCCTGGCCTACGCGGCTTTACCCGCCGGAACTTGTTCAGAATGAGGCAGTTCTACGAGGCTTACAGGGGAGATCCAATTGTGTCGCCACTGGTGACACAATTGCCGTGGTCTCATCACCTCATCATCCTGGGACAGAGTAAGCGCCCGGAAGAGCGCGAATTCTATCTCCGGCTTGCCATTCGCGAGAGGTGGAGCAAGCGCGAATTGGAGCGCCAGTTCAAGGCGGCTCTGTTCGAGCGTGCAGTGCTCAGTCCGCCAAAAGTGTCGCCGCTGGTGACACAAATTTATCTGACGCCCTGAGCGTCTTTCGGGACGCCTATACCGTTGAGTTTCTCGGATTGCCGCCGATCCATGCGGAAGCGGACTTGCATCGTGCTCTGCTGGACAAGTTGAAGGACTTTCTGATCGAGTTGGGCCGCGTAGATTTCCTTCAGCTCGCCGCGAACCGCATCTTCGACAATTTGCGGCCAGGTCTCATCGGCTTCTCCCAAGGCAACGGCATCGGCGTGGCGGGGGCCACCATCGCGGCCGAGAGCTTCATCGGCCTCTTCAGTCACATGCGGCCCTCCCATCACCACCGGAACGCCCGTCGCGCGAATCGCGTCCGCCATGCGATATGCTCTGGCGACCATCCTGGTCATGGCGCCGATACCAACCAGTCCGATGTTCTGGTCGCGGACGAATTGCGCAATTTGGGTCTCGTCCATCGGTTGGGCATTGCCATCGACCAGCAGGACTTCATGTCCGGGAGGTGTGAGAGCCTGGAGCAGAAACATCCAGAGGTGGGGCATGAAGTTGCGGGTGACCGCGTTGTCAGGGTTGTAGAGGAGAATTCGCATTACACTCCTTGAACCGGGATTTCCTTTTTGCTCTCAAAAACGGCACATCATACTACACCCGTCTCGCCCGTTCGCGACACCGTAAAACGAGTTGTCATCGGGGGCACTCCCGAAGGTGTACCATCCCCCACCTGCACAGCCCAAAATTGCCCCATTTGTGGCCTACTTTTGCAACACTTCTCCTTACCCCAACCAGGCTATAGACGGATTCCGTTGCTGACTGGAACACGATCCACCTATCCCGTCGGTATCGGTAGCAGCGCGATCCGGCCCAGCATCGCCCCGAACCGCCGCCGCGTCAGATGTCCTTCCGCCAGCAGTAGCCAGTAGTAACGCGCATGTTTGACCAGCCGTCCTCCGGTCTTCACCAGCCGTTGCTGCAAGCTTGTCAGGGACCAGTTCTCGATCCGCTTGGGCAACGCCAGCCGTCGTAGTGCATGAAAAACGGGGATTTCAGTAAGTTCGCGGATCGCCGTTCATCGCGTCGGCAAGTTACCGCAAAGGCGACTTTGCAGGAGCTTTATGCCCATCTTGCCAGAACAAGCGGTTGATAGAAGCCACTCTCGGCAGGCATGAGCCATCGCACGTCTCCAAAACCGGTAGCTTGCAATACGGTCGAAAGTTCATTACGCAGCAGGCAGCTATACTCTGAAACGAAGTGATGTGTCGTCCACACCCGCTCCGATTGCACCGTGATGTAAAGGTGCAACGTATACCTCGCGTCATCGATCCAGTCCCAGACCTGATGAATGATCCGCCGGTCTTCCTTCCCACCGTAGAACGCAGGCTCCTGAGTAGGTGGCCTTTCCGGAATGAGCGAGTCGTAGTCGCGAATGCTCGCGATGAACAATCCATTCGACCTTAGCTTTGAACCTACAGCTCCGACTGCCCGACTGAGTTGCTCGGCTGTGAGATGCGGAAGAGCATTGTCTAACGCTACCGCGACATCAAAATCGTGATTCACAATCTCCGCAAGGGATGTCATGTCTGAGACTCGGAATGAGATGTTTAGACCGCGGCTCTCGGCCTCGTGCTTTGCCCTGTTTATCTCTGCCTGACTCAGGTCCGAGGCGACTACCTGATGGCCGAGGCCTGCGAGTCCGAGTGCCTGAGTTCCGATGCCACAGGCACAATCCAGAATCTTCAAGGGATGGCCTGCCATCTGTGCAACAAGAAGCCGATTGAGGATTTTGGATTGTCGCTCTATCGCCCTGTTCCAATCGTCGAAGATCAGGTGATAGTGGTCAGCGAGCGGTTCGTAAAAGCCTAGGATTCTCTCTGTCATGGAGCCGACGGCTCGTCCCGTGGCAATAGCTTATCAACCTTCATGCGTCCGACCATGAAGTTCCCGCGAAGCGGGGGATTGCGGTAACTTGCCCGGTCGGCGGCCTTCGGCTGAGGTGAACTTACCGGAAAGGCGACTTCACAGGCGTTTCGGGATTACTTCTGGATTGGCGGTGACCCGACAGGAATGATGCTCGAAGCGTGGTCTTGAGCGCAATCGCCTGTTTAGATTAACCATCTGAATGAAGCCGATATAATTCGCGCACACGGGTGGGAGCCGTCATCAATGAGTGATGCTCTGGGAAATCCGCCTTCATTCCTAGGCAATCCGGGAGAACCTGTGGCAGAGGTTGACCCGGATGACCTGAAGACTTTTTGGCAGGAGATACGCGACCTTCGAGCGAGACATCCCGGTCAGCATGCTTCTATCGGTTTTGAACCGAAAGTCATCTGCAAGCCGGAATCGAACGCAGGGGCGGTCTGGTATCGCTCAAGCATGATTTCGGTACTTAACCAATTCGCGCAAGAGCAGTTCGCTCCTTGGATCAGAGATGAAGAGGTTTCGGATGCTGTCTTCCGGACAATGGCGACGATTCCGATGGAATGGATCGGACACACTGAGCGAGAAGGCTTGCCCTTCGATGTTGAAGAGTTCTTCCGCCGATTAAGGGAAGGCGGTGTGCAGAATGGCTGATATCGCAAAGCAGAGAAAACACTCTACTCACCGTAATGGTTGCAGCCGGTTCAGCGTTGTGCAGGTGGCCCATAGCCATTCAGCCCAACTCATTGCGCTGATTACGGGGCTTGCCACCGCATGGTCGGACGAAGGAGGCTGGCGATGGCTTTTGCCCGCGTCGGTCATGGGCGCATTTGCTCGAATCTGCTGTGGCTACAGGTTTTGGTGGCAAACCGATTCAATTGACCAATCGTACGCGCCGTTCGTTATAGTTTGGGGACTCTGGCCTCAATCCCTGTTTCCATAATCGCAGTTGTTGCGGGGGGTGGCGCTCCGAGACTCGGAGTTTGCAACGAAGAACCGTCAATTGATCTGGGGTGCCTTTCTCGTCTGTTTCGCATTTGCGCCGACGGTAGTCGCGCTGACGCCTCTGCTGATCACCCTCCGCAAGTGAGAAAACCGCATTTCACGAAAAACGGGGTGATCTCAATGGGTCGACGCAACACTCAGCTCAGACCCACATTCAATGAAAACAAAAGCTAAAACCGCTGACTAGGGTTAGATCAGCCGGAACCTTACCTGGCTAGGTTTTGGCCACATCAGCCAAACAGATCGATTCTTCAGGGTAAGCATTTGTGGATCAGCTGATTAGATAGTGTTGCATCGACCGGTTGAGCTGGCAGGGGTTTGCGGTAACTTGCCGGTGCCCAGGTCCCGCTTCTCGGACCTGGGTTTAGCTCGGATAGTTGCCGCGCTGGCGAACATCGATCCCACCGCTGCTAACCTGATATCTTCCTTACTCATTAACCGGCTGCCGGAGCGACGAGGTGGAGACTCATCACGCTGAAGCGTTCTTAAATACGGCCGGAAGCGGTTGACACGTCTACGCTGCACGGTGAGTTTCCGGATTTGCTCGGAGCGAAGTATTCGATTCCTACGTCTTTGACGCAAGATCCTGTTCAGCCAGGAATGACACCTGGAAAATTAGACGAGATTAAGTGATCATATAGGTCTTAGTAGTCGTTCAGGTTCGAAATAAGTTCTTGCATTTCCCCGTTAAAGAAGAGTCATCACGAGTGAAATTCATCGCTTCAAGCTTTAGGGCATCGGGAGATGCTCGCGGCGAAGTGTGGCGAGTTGATTGAGACTGTCCACAAGAACCGCGTTCTTCTGGCTGCATTTAGCATTCTTCGGGCTAATGTTCATGCAATGAAATGACTCCACTTGTCGCTCGACAGCGATATTTGGCTGCGATAATATTTCGCGATGCCGACGAGTCGTGAACCTACCCTGAGTGTCTCCGCGCCCACAGCAAACGCTGTGGTCGGATACACACCGTTTGTGGTCGCGGGGCTAGTCACCGCTGAAGGAAATCCAGAACCCGTCGAGATCGACTCGGTTACCGTGCAGGTCGATACAGGGCCGGTGGTTGCAGCCAGCCGCAAGACAATCCCCAATAAAACTCTCACTGAAGTTTCGTTCCAAGCCTCAGTGCAGGTGATTGGGACAGGCCCGGATCCGCACACGGTTACAGTAGTCGCAACCGCAGATAGTGGAATCTCGGCTACGAAGACAGTGGAAGTAATCGCGGGAATCTTTGCCACGGCCCCAGCGATCGTGGTCGATATTATTACCCAGCCAATACCCACCGCGCCCCCTGGGCCTTCCGATCCGTCGGTGATGAAATTGGTCGGCGAAGTGCAAAAAAGCCTCTATGGCTTGGCGTCAAAATACCTGGTCCCGGCGGACAAAATACTCATCGGTCCAAATCTGGTAGTGGTTCCGACCGGTCCTAGCGGCCCGGTGATGCGTTTCGGGCTTTGGATTGAGAACTACAATTTTCCCACTTCCGAGCTCGTACCGCCGTCTACTGAATACCTTTTGTCGCAACTTACGCTCGATGCCGCGACGGCCGGAATGAATCTCGTGCCATTACTCACCCAGCCCAGTTCTCTGCACGGCGACGACGGCGCCATTACGTTCTCAGTGCCTCTGACCACATTTCAGCAAATTCTTGATTCTGTAAAGCCACTGTTGACGCAAGAGGCCGCGAACCACGATTACTCGCTGGACTCTGCCACGATCACGATTGATCCTTCGGGTCAAACAGATGATTCAGGGGGCTCGATTACCACCAGTTTCAGCGGCTCTCTTCCGCTTGACGTTCCGCTCACCGCCAGCCTGACTGAAACGCTCGGATGGAGAATGGGGACAGGAGAAGACGCGTCCGGGCGTTACCCAACCGTTGCTCACACCTCCACATCAGTGAGTGTCACCAGCGCCTTGGATTGGTTTGTTGGGGCTTTTATCCCGGCTGGCATCGAGATTCTGCTCGGCGCGGTAATCGGTATTGATTACTATGCCTCTGGTCTTGGCTCGAAAGCCGGCGGGTTGCTGGCAGGTTTGCTGGCTGAGGTCCCGACGCGAATACCATTCTCGAATGCTGATTTCCCGTCTGCTCTGGCTAACTTGGTGACGAATCTGCAATTCCCAACGATGGTATTCAATTGGACTTCATTCAGCCCCGCGAGCGATCTGTCGATTGGCGGAGCAGCATTGTGCGAGATCGTAGAACGAGATCAGTCTATGGTGCAGGTCACTGTAACCGGTCCAACTGAGCTGGTTTACGGCTCCGGAGATGACGTGACCTATCAAGTCATGCTGGATAACATCTATCCGGATTCTGATGGCCTCACCTGGCAAGCGGCCGGTCTTGGCCTCGTTGCCACCGGATCTGTATCGGCAAATGTCGTTACTCAGACGGGCAGTTTCCTGGTTGAATTCCCTCTCCCATCCAATCTTCAACCCGGCAAATATTCTTACTCATTGACAGTAAGTGCGCATGAGACCTGTGGTTCGGACCCGACGGCGAGTCTGACCGGATCTGCTACTTTTGCGGTCACTCTGGAAATCGCAAAAAACGCCAACTGAATAGACCGCTCGAAGAAGCGTCCGTAGGAACTCCGCCGAAACTTCGCACGACACTCAATGTCGCGGATGCGTGGCTTTGCCGGGAACGATGTTCAGTTTCTGGCGCGCGACAAACTCCTGCTGGCCGAAGGCTGAATCGAAGGATGATGTACGTGGCTCATACCGCGGTGTCGTTGTTCCATGAAAACGGGGTCCGGTAACTTGCCCTGCCCCGACCGCCCGCAGCCCGAGGGGACTTACCGAAAACCCG
>CAVRNK010000139.1:0-40266 GCA_963721995.1 uncultured Acidobacteriaceae bacterium
TTAGATAGGGATGGCTACCTTACTCCCAGCCGCTCGACCAGCCACAGGACGCAGACCAAATCTCCGCATTCTCCGTGCATTTTGATCGATCCTAACCTCTAAAAGTATGCGGAGCTGCTGTGTGAGCGAGTGCAGACAAAACTTTATTGCCAAACGCAAAACACCTGTATTAGACTGCTGCTCTAAATCACAGCAGCGGACGAGCTTTTCGGCTCGCTGTGGAGTTATGTCTTACAGACCTCGCTAGCTCCGCATCAGCGCTCAGGCTGAGATGGTTTTACCGCCGTCCTACATTCGATCTCGCCGTTAAGAGACTGCTCGGGCGGATCGCTTTTTCGCCCACCGACCGCGGGAAGTTTCGATTTTTTCGTTCCGAAACGATTTCCTCTGTTACGAACGGCTGCAAGAATCACTATCCGGGAGGCGCGGGCCAAAATGGGGTGCTGGGGTAGGTAAGCCGTGGATCGGAGGCACATGTCAATCCCCGAGCGCAGTTCGACAGATTTTCAGACCCAGGCAAGAATGGTGGGCCAGTCGCCCTCGTTTCTTCGAGCGATTGAAAAGCTCCCGGCAATAGCCATGAGCGACGCTCCAGTTCTTATTACCGGCGAGTCCGGCACCGGAAAGGAGCTGGTTGCGCGAGCAATCCATTATCTAAGCAAGCGTGAACCCTTTGCCTTCCTGGCGATCAATTGTGGTTCGCTCCCCGATAGCCTTCTGGAGTCGGAATTCTTCGGTCATGAGCGGGGCGCATTCACAAGCGCGCACGCGCGCAGAGAGGGTCTGATTGCGCAGGCTAACCGCGGAACACTGTTTCTCGACGAGATCGACAGCATGTCTCTGAAGGCGCAGATCGATCTGCTCCGCGTGATCCAGGACAAAAAATTTCGCACGATCGGGTCAAGTGCAGAACGAGAATCGAATGTGCGCTTTATCGCGGCCACTAACTCCCCGGTAGATACTCTTCTCCAGTCTGGCGCCTTTCGCGAGGACCTGTTCTATCGCTTGTGCGTATTTACGGTTTCCCTTCCACCGCTGAGAGAAAGAGGTGACGACATATTGCCTCTAGCCCATCACTTTCTGGAGAAGCATTCCGCTCTAACGGGCAAGCCCCTGAAATTGTCACCCGCGGCTTGTTCCGCACTGATCTCGTACGATTGGCCGGGAAATATAAGAGAACTCGAAAATGCCATCATTCGCGGCATTTATCTTAGCCAGACAGAAACCATAGAACCTGGAGATATCCGGCTGACATTTGCGAACCCGGCCACCAAGAGCAATGGGCACCAGACTTACCGGGTGGCGAAGCAGGAAGCCGTAGAAACGTTTGAACGAGCCTATCTCGGCCGCCTGATGCTGGAACATGCCGGCAATGTGAGCCATGCCGCAAGGGCGGCAGGCAAAGATCGACGCGATCTCGGGAAATTGCTCAAGAAGTACAGAGAAGACCCTGCCGTTTCTCAACATCGATTTAAGCCGACGCTGTAGGAAAACTTTCTCGAACGATTTCGCATTGGTAAGCAGGAAGATAACCCAATGGACGCGCCTCCATCGTCGGCAACTGGTGTTCGGGGACTTCCGCAGTTATTCAGGGATTTCCGCGGCTATCATGAAGGCGAAACTATTCTGGTTTGCGGGTGCGGAGCATCTCTGTTGGAGATCATCGCCCCGGAGCGACTTATCACCATCGGCGTCAACGATGTAGGGCGGCTATTTGACCCGGATTATTTGGTAGTAGTTAATTCCCGCACTCAATTTTCGAATGGCAGGTTTGCATATGTGGAGCGCAGCCGTGCACAGGCTGTCTTCACGCAGTTGGATTTGCGGCTGGATCATCCCCATGTGGTCAGATTTCGCCTGGGGACCAGAGGCGGCACAGATTTCAATAATCCTGATGTCCTGCCTTTCACACGCAACTCACCGTATCCAGCAATTTGCCTTGCTGTGCACATGGGTGCGCGCCGCATAGGTGTTATCGGCGTCGACTTTTCCCAACACCACTTCTTTGGTGCTACTGGAAAGCACGTACTCTCCGCGGAGCTAGATCGAATTGATCAGGAGTACAAACGCCTGGAAGCAAGCTGCCGGCAGAAGGGCATAGACATCTTCAATCTCAGCTCTATAAGCATGTTGGGCGCTTTCCGGAAGATGTCTCAGGAAGAATTTCTGGCCGCGGCTGACACGGCGGATCGTCATCCGCACCGAAGGATTTTTGTCGTTAACTACCGCTTTCTGAGTTGCGGGCATGTCTTTCGCGATGGACTCGCACACGCAGCCAGTCGCCTCGCACTGCAATCAAAAGCGGCAGCGTGGGATCTGTCTGACTTGGGCAACGAGATAGAAGCATTCAAGCCGGATCTGTTGTTTGTGGTTCATGGAAGAAAATTCAGCCGGCGGTTTCGCTCTGCAATGCCGCGCGTCCGAAGCGCACTGTGGCTTCTTGACGAGCCATACGAGGTGGACGACACCAGCAGATTCTCAAAGCAGTTCGATGCGGTTTTTTTGAATGACCCCAGCACCCTTCACCGGCATGAAAGTGCCCAATACCTTCCGATATGTTACGACCCCGCCGCTCACTCTTATCTCGCCGGGGACGAACGGCCGTACACGACAGGATTTATTGGCGGAGCAAATCCCGTTCGCGAACTCGCGTTGTCTCGCCTTGCACGCCGCGATCTGCTCTCGTACCTGGTGGGCGGTCCATGGCGGGACCCCTTGCTGCTGAAACTGTGCCGCTCGCTCAACATTGCCGCGGAAGAGACCGCGCAACTCTACCGCCGTACGCGGATCGTGCTCAACATCTTTCGTTCGGTACACCATTACAATTCATCGAACATCGCTCCGCTCTCCATGAATCCGCGGATCTACGAGGCCCTGCAGTGTGGGGCCCTGGTGATTTCCGAACACCGCCCGGAGATAGAAAGCCTCTGCCCCGAGCTTCCGACGTTCCGATCAATGGAAGAGATGGAATATCAGGTGGAACGATTTCTGGAAGATACTAACCTGTTCGCATCTGTACGGAAGGCGTGTATCCGCCGTCTCGCAGGCCACACGTATGCGCAACGTCTGCGGACCGTGTTGGAGGCTACCCAGGATTGCCGCGCCGCTGGCGCGCGCCTTTCAGCTTACATAACGAGGGAGACTGCTGCGATGCAAAATTACGAAGGCGCAACGTCTGAGACCCAGACAAAGCCGATCGCTGAAGACACAAGGGCTGATTCCGCGCAACCTTCGCCCGAACTTGCGGCCGATTGGGAACTGAGTGGAGACGTTCTCCAGGTGCTACCCGACGGCAGCATCAGGCTTTCCAAGGCAGCTGATAATGGTCCGGGAACGGAATCGGGGCTGATTGCCAGGGCGCGCCACGAAGATATCATGCTCGAATTCGACATGCGTCTCGAACCGGACACCCGGTTTATCGCCAAAATTCACCAGGAGGATGCTCGCGATCAGCTGAGCAACTCATATCACCTGATGTGCTCCGGACGCCGCGCTTACCTGGCAAGACACAATCACATTTTGTCCACGCTGAAGCTGCCCGTCGGTTCGTGGATTTCCATCAGCTTTCTATATTGCGACGGATCAGTCATCGTGCGACGAGGGGGCGTGGAAGTAGCCAGGGCCGTCGATTGCGCTCTAACCAGCGGCTATTGTTTCGTTGGAGTAAAGGGCGGCAGCGTAGATATTCGCAACCTGAGATTGAACCTTCCGATGAGTTCGCCTGCCTGGCGCATGGACCCCGCCTATGAGGCATTCCAACCGCGTCCCGCAGGCGATCGGCCGATGGTAAGCATCGTTACAACTGTGTATGACCGCGTTGGATGCCTGGAAGAATGCCTGCGATCTGTGGATGCGCTCGAGTTCCGCGACTATGAACACATTGTCGTCGCCGACGCGCCACCACAGCCGGTATTGGAACAGATCAAAAGCCTGGTATCGGAGCAGGGCGGAACGCAGCGAACTTTCGCGAGTCTGCAGGCGCGCGCAAACGACTGGGGAGTCTCACCCGCGGCGCTCGGACTTCGCATGGCCCATGGCAAGTACGTTTGCTTTCTCTCCGACGACAACGGCTACAGACCGACGCACTTCAACAGGCTCGTTCAGACGCTCGAGACCTGCCCCGCTCTTGGATTCGTGTACTCCTCATGCCAATACGACGGGCGTATCACGCTTAGTCCGGCTGTGCCGCGGCCCGGGCGCATCGATCTTGGCCAACCGCTCTTCCGTCGAGAGCTGTTTGACAAATATCTGGGAGGAACCATTCCCTTTCGCGAGCACGGATGGGACTGGAGAATGATCGAGCACTTCATGCGCTCCGGCGTTCGCTGGCAGCACGTGAACGACGATACCTTCCTATTCCGTCTGGCGAAATATCCCCACTTGATGGCTCGCCACGCCTAAGTTACCGCGATGATCTCCTACTGTATCGCGAGCTATCGACCAGCTTACAGCCGCCATCTGGTTGATGAACTCGTGCGCAAAACAACCGTGCCTTATGAGATTCTGCTCTGGCTTAACGTAGCGGATGCCGGGCTTGACCGTTTTCTAACCGAAAAGATCGGCCAAGGCGTTCCTTTACGAATAATGGGGCGCACTCCGTCCAACATCGGGATGGCGGCGTACGCGAACCTCTTTGCATCAAGCCGCTTCGAGATGGTGGTTCAGATTGATGATGATGTGGTCTTCATTTCACCCAGGATCGCGGAAACAGCCGCCGAAGTCTTCCTGCGTTTTCCGAACATCGGCATGCTCACAGCTGATGTCTGGCAAGATGAGTTCACCAACGGAGCCCGGCCTCCGATGGAACACTATAGAGAAGTGGACAGCAATTTCGGCCTGTTTGACGGACCGATCGATGGCTGGTTTGCGGTATACCGCAAGTCTTCACTCTGCCGATGCCGTAATTTGAACAGGAGCCGCTACTATGCATTGGGATGCGCGATCAGGAACCGACTCCGCTCGATAGGCCAGACGGGACTACTGTGTACAAGGATAAAGGTCTTTCATGTAACAGGCCCCCAGTATGCTTCCTATTTCGGCATGTTGGACTTCGAAATTGCCAAATACACTGATCTCGGTCTGAACGCGTTGGTAGATTGCTACAAAAGCCAATCCATTCCCCCTCGGGACGCCTTGTCGCAGCGGATCAACAACATTCGCGTATGCTTCGAAAGTCCTCCTGATTGATGCGGTCGCAGGCGGAGCCTTCGTCACCTGATGTCGACGAGTTGTTGTCAGAAGGTTCGAGATGAAGTAACGCAACGATAACTGTATCTCCTGTGACGATGACAGCGAGGTTTGATTCCTGCCTTATGTCCCTTGTAATTTGCGCTTTATTCCGGAATGAGGCTCGATACCTGAGAGAGTGGATCGAATTCCACAGGATAGTAGGGGTTGAAGCTTTCTATCTTTATCAAAATAGATCAGACGACGACTGGCAGTCGATTTTGCTGCCATATGTCGAACAGGGCGTTGTGGTGCTGGTAGATTGGCCCCAGGAGCCACCAAGCCAGTTGTTGGCATATCACCACTTCATCAGTGGTCATAAGGGTCAGTCGTTGTGGACTGCCTTCATTGATTGTGATGAATTTCTATTTTCTCCGCGATTCCCAACGATTTCCGAGGCCCTGTCTGAAGAACGGTTCCGCTGCGGAGCGTTGGGCGTGAACTGGATGTGTTTCGGGTCGTCGCAACGGGAGCAGTGGACGGACCAGCCGGTTATCGAGAGATTTACGCTCCGTCCCGCAGACCACTTCGGCCCGAACGTGCACATCAAGAGCATAGTCAGAATGGATCAGGTCGAGGGAGTGGGTCCGGATCCGCACCATTTCCATGTCAGGTGCGGTACCGTCAACGAGGCAGGCGAGTTAGTGTCGGGACCCTTCACTGCGAAGGCCAGCCACCAGTTACTCCGCATTAATCACTATGTAACTAAATCACGCGAGGAATACCGGCAACGAATTGCGCTCGGCAGAGCAGATCTGGCTCGATCGCGCGAACTGAGCGAGTATGATCATTATCAGGCGCAGGAGGTGGACGATCACGAAATATGGCGATTTCTACCAGAACTTAAGGTACGGCTTGCAACCAAGGCAGGCTAGTTTGCGTTCGCACGGCTATAAGCTCTAAGCGGGTGAATATTCCCGCATAAACGACGCACGATCGGTTCTCACAAAGAGCCCTGAACCGAGATGCATTTGCGCGGTTAGTCTGCCTTTCTGCCGGGTGAACTTTCACCCAACTCTGTGCACTGTGCTGCTCCATCCGCTTTACAGACCCCTTTATTTTCATTTCGATGATGGGCCGGCTATCTGTGGCCCGGTAATTGCTCCTATCGGGCCGATGTGAAGGATCCCCCGAGTCATGAACAGCTCGATAGCGAAATGGCGAAGATCATTATGCAGTATCTCGGCGAGCATCCCCAGGCCATGGATACGGCCGCGGGGATAGCTGCATGGTGGACGAAGGACGAGAGGCATCCGGACGTCGAGAGGGTAGGCAGAGTACTGCGGCAGCTTACCGCTGCAGGAGTCCTCGAGGAAGTCGGGTCAGGCAAATACGTGCACTATCGGTTGCGGAAAAGGTCTGATTCGGAGTGACGGGCAGGTGACAGAAAGGCCGAACATCGGCGCGGCTGGAAGAAGGAGGGAATGTGAGCACAACGACGGCTGTAACAGGCAATGGTCCGCTGGAGCTTACCAACGCGAATGGTCAGCAGTTGTCTATTCCGCTGTCGGCACTGTACTTCGATGTTAATGGCACTTTGCAGATTGATTCTGCATGGGGTGCCGTTTCCGGCCTGCAGCCGGGAAAAGGACTGCTTGCCTATGTGGCATCCGAGGGACTGATCACGCTGGCTCCGGCGGCGTCGCCGTTCCCGGCGATGATCATCAAGGCCGCGGATCCGGGCATCGCGGGGAATAACATCACGGTCCAAATCAGCGACGTCACGCCGGCTACCGACCCTACCAAAACGACATTTTCGATCACGGTTACCGAACTCGACACCTATACCGGCCTTACGGCTGCCACGATCCAAGGAAAGCTCGGCAGCAGTACGATACAGGGCGGAGGTCTGGTCAGCGCTTCCAACGGCAGCTCGCCCGGGCTGGTGCAGGTCCAGGCGGGTTCCACCGATGTAAGCGGAAATCCTAACGCCTTGAGCGACACTCTTTCAGGGGACCCGGCAACACTGGAGGTAGATGGTGACGGGTCGCCTGCTGTCGTATTCACATTGCTGGCGAAGAAAGCCGGTGCAGACGGCGCATTGACCCAGGTCCAGGTTGTTCCCAACACAACGAGTCCTCCTACCGCAGGGCCGCCGACATTCACACTTATCGCAACCTGGACTAAGACTATTAGCGGCGTCAGCACCTCCAACTTACAGAGTGTTATTCAGAACGAGCTTGGCTATGAGATAACCGTGGCGCTGCCTGCCAGCGGCGCTTTTTCAGTGCCCGCGGCGGCAACATCCACTCTCAGCGGAGGAACTGCCGGCAGCTCTGCTTCCGGGACTCTCTTCACAGGAATTTAAGAACGGATTCTTTCGAGTCCTGGCACTGGAGAATCGAACATGTCGACGACTTACACATATCCCGGTATTTATATCCAGGAGTTACAGAGCAATTCGCATCCCATCACGGCAGCACCTACATCGATCACAGTCTTTGTCGGTTACACGCACCCGTTTCTCACTAATTCCGATAACTGGGGCGAAGCTGTGCAGATATTCAGCTTCACGGATTACGAGCTTCAGTTTGGGGGACTATACACAAGTGGTGTAATCGAATCGCACGTTGCCTATGCGGTAAATCAATTTTTCCTGAACGGCGGGTCGAACGCATATGTCATTGCGCTGCAACCGACCTATTACGATTCGGAACATGCATCCCACGGCCCGGTGCTTCCCGCCAGCGTAGCAGTCGGCCCCGTCACCTTTACCGCGCAGCAACCGATTGATCTGATCCCTGTGACGGTAACGATCAACAACATTCAGACAACCTACTCAGCCGGAGACACCGCAGATGTTCTGATCAGTTACGGCTCGCGCGCCGAGACTTACCGCAAGGTGAATCTGAAGCTTGGAGATCCCAGCTATATCGTCACGCGCATAGCAGCAGCGTCACAGCTCATATCGGCAAGCGTGACTGGATCCGGCGGGTTCGTTTCCATCGGACAGGCGCCACTCGGATACAGCGCCGGCAATCAACCAAGTCCGGACTGGAACGCGTTCAGCGAACTGGATTTCATGCCGGTGTTCCAGCAGGATAGCTCGCTGGATAAAGTTCCGATCTTCAATCTGCTGGTAATACCGGGCGTGGCCGACAACTCGATCTGGAGCGAAGCGGTCGCTTTCAGCGAACGCAAGATGGCCTTCGTGATCATGGACCCTCCGGCACAGGACTCCGCAGACGGCTACGGCGATACGCTGCCGCTGATGGGCGACGATATTCAGACATCCATCGTGCCGAAGAGCCCGAACGCGGCATTGTATTTTCCTTACATTCAATCGAACGACCCCCTGACCGGCGATACCCTTCATCTTCCTCCGAGCGGATCGGTAGCCGGCATGTTCGCCACGACGGACAACAATCGTGGTGTCTGGAAGGCTCCAGCAGGGCTGCAGGCGATTATCCAAAACACAATCGGCGCGGTTGACACCGGCCGTATGACGGACATGCGCCAGGGAACGCTGAACCTGCTAGGAGTGAACTGTCTGCGCGACTTTCCCGGCATCGGAACGGTGATATGGGGAGCACGCACGCTGGTTACCGAAAACCCGGCCTACGAGCAGTGGCGCTATGTCCCGGTGAGACGGATGGCTTTGTTCCTCGAGCAGACGTTGTACGCGAACTTGGGCTGGGTGGTATTCGAGCCCAATGACGAGCCGCTCTGGGTAGCTATTCGGCTTTCGATCGAAAGCTTTATGCTTTCGATCTTCACCCAGGGAGCGTTCCAGGGTGACACCCCCACTGATGCATTCCGGGTCTTGTGCGATTCGTCGACTACGACACAGGAAGACATCGACAACGGAGTGGTCAACATTCTGGTGGCATTCGCGCCTCTGAAGCCTGCCGAGTTTGTCGTAATCAAGATCGCGCAACTTGCCGGACAGACGCAATCGTAAGGAGAAGCCATGGGCAGCAAGCCTTTCAGCATTAATACCAACCGCTTTGATCCGTATAAGTCGTATGCCTTTCTGGTTTACTTCGGGACCAGCACGACACCGGTTGCGGGAGTGAGCAAGGTGACCGGATTAAAACGTTCCTCCGAACCGATTGAATACAAGCAAGGCGGAAACGCAATCATCCTGAAGGGATTGGGGCGCACGAAGTATGAACCGATCACGCTCGATCGGGGAATCACCCACGATACCGATTTTGAGACCTGGGCCAACGCCGCTCAGGTTCTCGACAAGGGGGCCCCTAGCACCTCGCTCAAAAACCTGAGGCAGGAGATGCGGATTGACTTTCTCAATGAAGAAAGGCAAGTGGTCCTGCGCTTCAACATACATCGCTGCTGGGTTTCTGAATACCAGGCGCTTCCCGATCTGGATGCGGGAACCAATGCAATCGCTATCGAGCACATCAAACTGGAGAACGAGGGTTGGGAGCGCGACCTGACTCTGACGGAAGTGGCCGAGACATAGAAGCCATGTTTCAACTTCCAACCAGCAAGTTACGGGTTTTGGTACGAGCGCCAACCGGCACGGAGGACATGCTACTGCAGGAAGCAAGCGCTCTTGACTCTGTCTTGGCCATGATATTGATCGGTCGGCTCGTGCAGCCGGAAGACGGTTCCATGTCTGATTGGGGCGAACTGCCGGCCACCGATATCGAAGCGCTTTTGCTGCTGCTTCGATTCGTAACTCTCGGGGACCTGGTGAGCACCACGATGGTTTGTTCCGCTTCAGCACAGTGCGGAGCGAAGATCGATGTGTCTTTCCGGGTACACGAATATCTGTCTTCGCAGACGGTACGGGCGCCGAAAGGCGTAGATGCAGCCGCGGCGCAAGGCTGGTTCTCTCTCGCCGGCAAAGAGGTGAAGTTTCGACTGCCGACGGCTGCGGACCTGCTTAGCCTTGAACGCGGACCTGCGTCATATCCCGCTCTGCTGGCCCGGTGTATCCAACCGGCAAGTATCTCCGCACGTTTGCGACGCCGGGTGGAAAGCGCCATGGAGGCAATGGCTCCGCGTCTGTCTCGGACCATGGTGGGTACTTGTCCGGAGTGCAAGGCGGCAATCCGCTTTTACTTTGACGTGCGCTCCTTCGTCCTCGGGGAACTGCGCAACCATGCCGGCACCGTGTATCAGGATGTTCACCTGCTGGCATTTCATTACAAATGGCCTGAACGGCAGATCCTCGAATTGCCTTCAGCGCGACGCATGCACTATGTCCAAATGCTGCGTGAACAGGGAGCGGCGGCGTGATGAAATCCCGTTCCTACCTGCGTGCCATGAGCGACGCCGCGGCGCCGTCACCAGAGATGGCGTTGCTGCGGCCGTCCTCCCGCCGCATCTGGCCTTTGCAACCCATGTCGGGCTACGTTGACCGGCCGGCATTGGATTCTGCCGGAGCATTGCCGATGCGTTTCGCCATGCCCGCCGTTCGTTCAAATGAAAGCACCAGCGGGAAAGGCGATCAACCGACTGATGCACCCACAATGTCCGAAACTGGCTCTCGTCATGACAGGTCAATAGATGTCAGCATGAAGGTCGGGGCCACAGATGCCGCTATTCCTGAGCCGAATGATTCCGGAAAGCTTCATGAGGAGAAAGCGCGACCGAACCCCTCAAGACCGAAGCCGTCTGGTGTGGAGACCAGGCTGGACGCCAGACCAGATAAACGGCTCGACGAAAGTTCGGAACGCCGCCGCCTTCGCCCGTTGCCGGCCTCCTCGCTGGCGACCGACCGCGTAACCGTAGCGCCGGAGAGCCGGCAAACGCAAACCCGGCCGCCATCACTTTCATCAGCGCTTGTGCCGGACAAGCCTCGCCATGAACACGCCGAAGCGATCTCCGAGACGCGTGAACCACATGAGACGCGCGGAAAAGCCGCAGACCCGGGGATCGGACAACCTCAACTGGCAACGCAATCGTCGAGGCCCTGGTCGCCCGATTCACAGAAGATAACGGTCAAAGCTGATACTCCCGCCGCCCCGCAGAATCAAAGGCAGGTGCGGCAGAACACGACCGTGGAAACCGCACTGCTGAGTGAGCCTCCAATTGTCACAGCCGGACCGCCCTCCGTTGCTCCGGCAACGACGTTGCCGCTGTTGTTGCCCGAAGAAAACCCGACATCGAAACGCACTACTTATGCACACACAACTCCGAGGAGCAATGGCAGGCAGGGGGGACCGCCAAACACAGTCCACATCGGAACAATTGAAATTCGCATAGCTCCGCCGCCGCCCATGCCTGCAACACGACCTGTTTTCCGGCAAGCTCCGGCCTCTCCCTCGGAGATGCTCGCGCGCGGATTTACGTCTGAATTTGGTCTCAGGCAAGGATGAACCGGAGGGAAACATGGCACTTAATCCACTGGGTGTGCTGGATCTCTCGGTTGTCACTGACCTTCTGATTCAAATCATCAATAATGCGTGGACTGATTCGCCTCTATGGGACACTCTCGGGCCTGATGCTTTCTTCACTCCGACCGTCAGCGGGCTCACGCCCGAAGCTGTCCGCCAGGCAGGGGGATGCCAGATTACCGTCTCGCTGATACATATCGAGCCCAACAAATCGCAGCGCAATTTTGTATATCCTCCATCCGCGGCGGCATCCACCAATCCTGTGCCTCCGCGGGCGCAGATGATCCCTGCCCTGCCTCTCGGACTAGACCTGTTTTATTTTGTTACTGCCTTCTCAGATAACAACAGCGTGCAGGAGCAGCAGGCGATCAGCATCATACTGAAAACATTTCACGAGAATCCGATCATCCACACCAATGTTGTTTTTTCCGGTTCTCCCTCGGAATCAACTCAGGAAGAGTTCATCTTAACCATGGAGATCGAATCAGTGGATTCGATCTCGCGGTTCTGGCAAGCGGTAACTGCGCCGTTCCGCCTCTCTTTGATGTACCGTGTGGCGGTTGTCTTCCTCACGCCGCCTGCGGCGCCGGCGCCGAGCAAGCAGGTAATAAGTTACAGCCTGGCCGTGGCGCCAGCGACATCCCCGTTTGCTAGGAATGGCGAACTCTTCGGCACGTCGTCCGCTGCTGTATTCACTCCCCCGGTCGTAGATTCGGGCGACAGCTCCACTGTAACCATCGACTACTCGCCCGCCACAGTAACTCCAGGCCAGCGTTTCTATCTCAATGGTTCCGGACTGAACCAGGGCGCCGATTATTCCGGGACATCGCCGAATCCAGGTACTTCGTATCGCGTCTATCTGCTTTTACCTCCGGATTACAAGACGGAAGTAGAAGTCACGGCGCAATGGAAGGCGCTGGACTCAAGTCCGCCCGAGCCTATTCAAACGTCTGCCCGGCTCGTACTCGATCTGCCTTACACTGCAGGTCCACTCCCAGCGAACGCACCACCCGCCGGCGTCTACTCGATCCGAGCAGGAAGCGATGCGCCAGTCGACGCGATCACCAATCGGACAAATTCCGTGGTGTTCAACATGGCCGCCCGAGTAGATGTACCGGCATCACCCCAGGATTCAATCCTGGTTGCGACCGATGGCATCTACACAGTCACGGGACAGGGTTTTGTCCGGGGAAGTACCGAGGTGCTTCTCGAAACTGTGCCGCTTACATATGTGACTACTTCTCCCGGGGCGGGTCAATTCACGGTGGGGGACGCTGGCACGCTGATGTTCAGGCCTCCTCCGAATCTACCACAGGGGTTGTGCGGCGTTCGCGTGCGCGTGAATGAGATCGAATCGCCGCCGGCAGTTTGGATCAACGTTGAGTGAGCGTATTTGAGACTCGAAAATGATAGTGGACGCCCAGGATCAAGCCGAAGTTGAGACGCAGGTGGAGCGAGATGCCGCCGGTGTCTGGACGAATCGTGTCCGGCTGCGGGCCCAGCGGCGAGTCATGTGGATACGGGTCGCCTCGACTGACGGCCGAAATCAGTTGCCGGACGGTCTCGCTATTTTTCATGCAGAGGTGAAGCGCGCGCTCACCGATCCGGCAGAAATAGCGGAATCAGAAAAGTGCTTTTACAACTCGGACACTGAAGCGCAGCTGCTCACCGAACAGATTCGCATGGCCGACGACGAGTTCTCTCGCCATTCAAGCTGCAATCTCCTGCGGCTATGCTTTGGTGTTTCAGAATTCGAACTCAATCTGCTGAATCTTGCCGTAGCAGTGGAGATCGACCCTTTGTTGCGGCGCGCCTACGCGTATATGCACGATGACGCAACGTTGCTCCATGCCACCCCCTGGCTGACTGCACAGTTATTCGAACACGATCATCTGGAGTGCATCTCCCCCGATCTTCCCATCGCCCGGTGGCGCATCGCTCAACCGCTGGAAGCAGCGGCCAATGCATGGGCCCCAAGTGCAGCATGGATGGCTGATCCCTATTTCATTTTGTGGCTCATCGGCCGAGGGACGGTTGAACCCGCGCTGGGCCACGCTGCGCAACTTGCACCGGCTGACAGCAGGAACCCGCTCTGTCTTTATCCCGAAGAGCTTCGGGACATGCTGGACTTTGTGAGCGCGATGTCGAGTGAAGCCCGGAAACGCGATGGCCGGCTCGCGGTTGAGATTCATCTGGTTGGGCCGAGCGGCAGCGGAAAACGCACCCTGGCAACGCAGTTTACCGCGGCTCTCCGGACCGGTTTGCTCTGTGTGGATGCCGAAGCTCTTCTCGGCTCCGACGTCCCTGCCCCGCTGGCCGCAGAGAGGATTATTCGCGCAATGCGCATGGCGCGGTTAACAGGCGCGATTGTCTATTGGGCGAACAGCGACCGTGTGGTTCCTCGTGTCTGGCAAGCTGCGGACGAGCATTTTGTCGTGATGATGTTCGGCTCCCAGGTGGCCACTCCTCCGCGATCTGGGTCGCACGCAACACGGCGAACATTTCATTTGCCCACTCTCAGGCGTTCGCAACGAATTGAACTCTGGCGTAGATATACCGACCAGCCCTCGCCGCTGGTGATCTCGGATTGTTCGCTCACGGCCGATGAAGTCGCCAAGGCTGCCTGCGTGGCACCGGCGGGTATGGAGGCGGTCGTTGAAGTATGTCAGCAAAGCATGCGGGTTCCAGAGAGCGAACTGTTCAGTTGTCTGCCCTGCCCCTTCACGTGGGATGACATTGTTCTGCCTCATAACGTGCGCGAACACCTGATGGAGTTGGAACAGCAGGTAAGGCTGCGCTGGTCGGTCTATGAAGAGTGGGGATTTGAACGGTTATGCCCCTGCGGCAGAGGCATCACCGCACTTTTTTCCGGCGCCAGCGGCACTGGCAAAACCATGGCCGCCCAGGTGGTTGCCCGATCGCTGGGAATGAAGCTGTATCGCGTTGACCTGGCCGGTGTCGTCAACAAGTACATCGGAGAAACAGAGAAACGACTGAAGCAGGTGTTCGACGCCTGCGAGCGAGCCAACGTGCTTCTGTTTTTCGATGAAGCGGACGCATTATTTGGCCAGCGCACGCAGGTCAAAGACGCCCACGACCGCTTCGCCAACATAGAAATCGATTACTTGCTTCAGCGGATGGAACAGTTTGAGGGCATTGCCGTTCTGGCAACGAATCGCAAGGGAGATCTGGATAAAGCCTTCCTGCGCCGTATCCGTTTTCTGATCGATTTCCAGCAGCCGGGCCCCGCCGAGCGGCTAGCTCTGTGGCACCGTGCTCTGATCGCGCAGTCCCCGTCGGGAGATGACCTTCTGGATGGGATCGATTGGAATTTACTCGCCAACAAACTGAACATGAGTGGCGCTGCGATTACCGCAGCCTCGCTGGGAGCGGCATTTCTGGCTCGCGCTGACGGCGGCCGAATCGGGATGAGCCACATACTGCACGCGGCCCGTCGGGAGATGAACAAGCAGGGCCAGGTGGTGCGGCCGGGAGACTGGGAGCGATAAGCGTATGCCAGAAATCAAGGTGGAGCGATTAAGCCTGATGCTTTCCGGACTGTCAGAGGACGAGGGCAGGCATCTGGCGCGCAGCATCGCCGATGGCCTGGCGGCCGCAGATATCTCCGATGAGGCGGCAAGCAGCGATGCCATTGAGGCGAACGTCAGCGTTACAGCGGGAAAGAACATTTCCATTCTCGCAGACCAGATCGTCGCCGATCTGGTGGCTCAGCTGAACAGGGCCGCATAAGAGTGAACGATGTATCGAGCTAAGTGCAGCGATTGCAGAAAGGGATGATTTCAGATGTCGGGCAAATTTCTCAAAGGCGCGTTCGTGCAGTTCATGCCGACATTTCTTGTGCCTCTGCCCAACGTCATCATTTTTCAGTACAACCCCGAAACCATGACGCACACCTGGACCCCGTCTTCCCCCGAGGTCACGCAGGATGCGAAAAGCAAGCCGAACCCTCTGGCCGTGCAAGGGTTGCCGGGCGAATCGTTTTCCTTCACGTTGCTCATGGATTCGTCTGACACGATTGCAGATGATGACGCCACAGCGGGCCTGGCGACACTGACCGGCTTGTATTCCCGGCTGGCCGCGCTGGAGATGCTTCTCTATCCGACGGGATCGTTCACATCCGGCAATCTCCTCGGTTCGGTCTCGTCCGCGATAAGTTCGGCGCTGACAGGTTCGAGCTCGAAGCCACCCGCGAATGTTCCGCAATACACCATGCCGACGGTTCTTTTTGTCTGGGGGCCGAATCGCATCCTGCCGGTGCGAGTGACCAGCCTCAGCATCACGGAGACGCTCTATGACGCTCTGCTGCTGAACCCTACGCACGCGGAAGCGACTGTCGGCATACAAGTGCTGTCGCCCGATGAGGTGGTCGCGCTCCAGGACTCTTTGAAGCAGGTGGCCACGGTCGCCTACGACTATTCACAGGCTTTTCGGCAAGCCATGGCGCTTGCCAATCTGGCCAACGCAGCAGAATCCATCATCGGCATGTTGCCGTTCGGATGAGTTCGCTCAGGAGGAATTCATGTTTTTTCCCGGCTCACGATACATCAACCAGGCGACCTATCAAGTTACCCGGCAGGACGGCACCACAGTGTCCGTTGTGCGCTGGCCATCCCCGGTGCAGAACCCTTTGCTGGGTTACTATCCGCGACAGAACACCCAGCGTCTCGATCAAATCGCCTCGCATTTTCTGTCCGATGCAACTGCCTTCTGGCAGCTTTGCGATGTGAGCGACACTCCAGTTCCGGATGCGCTGGCGATCCGCACCCTGGTTGGTATTCCGGGAGCCTCCGAGTAGCCTATGGCGACGAGCACATTTCAATTCCTGATGAACGGCACTCCTGCTGACGATCAGCTGCTCACAGTGATGGGCCCGCTGGAAGTCGAGGAAAATGCCGATCTGCCCGGCGCGATGCAAATGACGCTTCCGGTTGACAGCGACGGCAACGGCGACCTGACGTTCGTCAATGATGCGCGCTTTCAACCCTTCGTCAATGTTGCCGTTGTCGCAACGCCAGCCGGACAGTCGGGCCAATGCATCTTCGACGGGTACGTCCTCTCGAACAAGCTGCACCTGCAGAAAGGAACGACAGGTTCAACTCTTCGGGTATGGGGACAGGATGCTTCGTGGTTGATGAACCTCGAAGAGAAAACAAAGGAGTGGGTGAATGTTACAGATGCCGATGTCGCGAACTCGATCTTCGGCGATTACGGCGTAACTCCGGCCAGCGACAATTCGGACGACGACTCGCCCACGCATACCGAAGACGGGCATACGCTGATGCAGCGCGCATCAGATATCCAATTTCTTCGCACGCTCGCCCGCCGCAATGGGAAGTTATGCCGGGTGGCATGTAGCGATACCCCGGGACAACGCATCGGATACTTCGCAAAGCCCGACGTAGATGGCGACCCGGTAGCGACATTGGATCTGAACGATCCCACATCGTGGACCGTAGATTCTCTCAATCTCGATTGGGATGTCACACGACCGACCGAGGTACAGGCCTGGCAGGCCCTGTTCACCGATAGCGACCCTGATGGTGCGAGCGTAGACCAGACCGATTCAGGCCTGAATCCGCTGGCGGCGCGTAGTTTGTCAGACTTCTCCGGCAAGAGCATGACCGTGATGTTGACCGCGCCAGTGGACGATGCGCAGGAACTTACGCTGCGCGCCGAGTCGGTACTTCGCGAGGCTGGATGGTTTGTCCGTTGTGAAGGCGAGGCCGATGTCGCGCGCCTTAAAGCAGTCCTGCGCGTGGGAACAGTCGTTCAGATCATTGGTGCGGGGGCGCTGAACTCAGGCAAGTACTTCGTCTGGAGCGTTCGCCACACCATCGACAAGCAGGCGCACAAGATGAAGTTCGTCCTGGTACGCAACGCCGTCGGCACTCCGGCGTCGTCCGGCGGCGGGCCTTTGGGAGCATTGCTATGAATTCGTTCAACGAACAGGCACTTCTGGATCTGCTGGACCGATTCCGCTACCGCTTCTACGGAAAGTATCGCGGAACGGTTACCGATGTGGACGCCTCGACGCTTCGCATCAAGGCGACCGTACCGGCGGTACTGGGAACTCAACCGACAGGCTGGTGCAGGGCCTGTGTCCCCTATGCCGGGCAAAATGTCGGCATCGCATTTCTACCGGAAACAGGTTCAGGGGTCTGGATCGAATTTGAGGGCGGGGACGTTTCCTATCCGATCTGGGCGGGCTGCTACTGGCGCGACGGGGAACAGCCTTCGGACGCGACCGACACGGTGAAGGCTATTGTGACCGTCGCACCGCACAAGATCCTTCTCGATGACGATGGTTCCACGATTACAATCTCCGACCCGAACCAGAACACAGTGACGCTGGATTCATCCGGCATCACGCTGACCCGATCGGGCAACAGCGTGCAAATCAGCGATTCGGAAGTAAATGTAAACGACGGTGCCCTGGAAGTCACCGCAGGATAGAAACGCATGGCAAATTTGCTCAACTCGTCCAGCATCATGATGTGCCCGCACGGCGGCATAGTAAGCGTCGTCACTTCGAATACCCAGGTGATGGCGGCGGGCGATCCGGTTATCCGGGCGTCAGACACCTACCTGGTTGCGGGATGCTCGTTCGTCATCGGCGTCGTCCCGCACCCCTGCACACAGGTGCAGTGGGTGCAACCGAACATGTCGAGCCAGGCGGTAAGCGATTTTACTTTGAGCGAAGAGAGTGTCGGACTATGCGTTGCGGCCGACATGGCCGTACAAGGCACAGTCTTAATTTCATTTACCCAGCCGAGTGTATCCGGCACTTAGACCCAGGGAGAAATTCATGGCGCGGACCGATTACGCCTTTCCATTCCGGATCGACGCTGCTTCGGGGCAGGCTGCGCAGGCAAGCTACGGAACGCATGTGGATCAGATGATCCGCCAGGTTCTGCTTACGGCACGCGGCGAGAGAGGTGACCTTCCCGAGTTCGGATGCGGATTAAAGCAGCTGATATTCGCGCGCTACTCGGAGGCGCTGAAAGCAACGACGCAGATCCTCGTACAACAGGCGCTCAATCGATGGTTGAGCGATCAGATCACGGTGCAGAACGTCAGTATCGCAACACCGGAGCCGGGTGAGGAAAATCAGATCTCGCTCGAAATAGATTATGTGCTGATTGAAACGCAATCGAAGCAGCAAATTTCCATTCTGGTGAGTTGATTATGGAGACGAAAGACCGGCTCTCCAAATTACTTGATGCAGCGAACACTTCGCGGAACGGCATCGACTTCGTCGAGATCGCCAGCTCCGAACAGACTACGCTCCGCGTCCACTTCCTGAACAAGGTGCGGCTTGCCGGCACACTCATGTCTACTCCCACGATCACCGGCGGCGACATCATCAAAACCGTACTAGTCAATCCTGTTAACGCAGGTAACTGGTCGCTCGATCAGGAGGGACGGCCGCTCCTAACGCTGCAGGTGGTTGCGCCTGGGGACTTTTCGTCATACGCATTAAGTCTGCTCAGTAACGCGCTCGATCCGTTCTATAGTCAGGTCCAGTTTTCGTTTAAAGCGCTCTGTGCGTCTGACCTGGATTGCCAGCCCTCAACCCCGGCGTGTCCTCCGCTTGCCGGCACGTTGCCATCGATCACCTATCTGGCAAAGGACTTTCTGAGCTTCCGCAAGGCCCTCTCCGACTTCTCCGCGGTGCAGTACCCGCAGTGGCAGGAGCGATCCGAAGCCGACTTCGGAGTCATGTTCATGGAGGCTCTCTGCAGCCTGGCCGACGATCTAAGTTACACGCAGGACCGCGTCGCCAACGAGGCTCGGATCGATTCGGCAACCCAGAGCCGCTCTCTGGTTCGGCTGGCGCGGCTCGTAGATTACGATCCGCAGCCCGCACTTGCTGCCTCCGTGCTGCTGCAACTGGAGGTCACTGGAGGACCCATCCCCTCGGGGTTGCTAGTGAGCACAACCAGCTCAGACGGAAGCCCCATCGATTTTGAGACTGGATCCGGGCTGCTGAATCCGACCTCCTTTTTGCTGAATACAACTACCTACACGGTTAGCCCAACCTGGAACCGGCTCGTGGATGGATGTCCGAATATTGTTCCTTACTGGTGGGATGACAGCGCTAGTTGCCTGAACCAGGGCGCCACCGAGATGTGGGTGACAGGGCATGGATTCGGTTTCACTCCCGGGCTTCAGTTGCTGATTGACACCGCCGCGCCGAATCCTGTCGATCCGCCGATCCGCGAGATAGTCGTAGTCGCGAGTGCAGACGAGCAGGTCGACCCTCTGTTCCTGACCCAGGTGACGCATCTTGTTTTGCAAAGCCCAACGGCATCGAACCACGATCTGACCAGGACAGTGCTGGCGGGAAATCTGGTGCCCGCAACCCAGGGCCGGAGGTATACCGAAACATTCGCCATCGACCAGGCGCCGGAATTTTCGCAAATCCCATTGGCTATCGTGCGTACCGGTCCAAACGCATCGCAGCAATATCTATACACATTGCAGACTTCACCGCTGGTGTGGCTCGCGCAGAGCACACCCGGACAGCCTCCCGCTCCGGAAATCATCGTGATCGAGCAGCCGCAGCAGAGCGTACAGCCCGCTGTGAACTGGATGTGGCGCAACAGCCTTCTGGAGGCCGAAGAGTTCGAGCAGTCTTATACCGTCGACCCGGTCAGCTATGTCCGCCTTGGTCAAAATTCCGATGGCAGCACATCCTATGACTACGACAGCGACAGCGGCGCCACGATCCGTTTCGGAGACGATGTCTTTGGTGAGATTCCCGAGTCTGGCTCCGTCTTTCGGGTCACGTATCGGGTTGGCGGCGGGAGCGTCGGAAATGTCGCGGCCGACACTATCAAGGTCGTGCCAGCCACGCCGGGTGGCGCCTCATCGCTTGTTTCAGCGGTTACCAATCCTTTCGCGGCTGCAGGCGGTACCGATGAGGAGTCGAGTGAGCAGATCGCACGACGGGCGCCGCAGCAATTCCGCGCCATCCAATACCGGGCTGTCAGGCCCGAAGATTATCAAGCCGCTGCCCAGACGCTGCCCTGGGTGTTCCGTGCAGGAACGGAATTTCGTTGGACGGGAAGCTGGCTGACTGTATTTACCACCGCCGATCCGGAAGGCACTGATGAGACCACTGTAGACGAACAAGTGCAGTTGATTAATCTGCTCAATCGCTATCGACTGGCCGGCTATGAGTCGTATGTATCTGCGCCGGACTACGTCTCGATAGACCTGATCGTTACCGTTTGCGCCTCTCCAATGGCATATCGGGGCGATGTGGAGGCGGCTGTACTGTCGGCTCTAAGCACCTCAAAGTTCGCCGACGGAAGTACGGGTTTCTTCTATTTCGACAAATTCAGCTTCGGAACACCTCTCGAGCGCAGCGCTCTTGAGGCGGCGATTCAAACGGCCTACGGAGTTGCCGGTGTTCTTTCCATTCAATATCGCGAGCGCGGAGTCACGTCTTCCTGGATAGATCTTCCCGACACCCTCGCAGTGAACTCGAACCAGATACTTCGCGTAGACAACGACCCGGATCACCCTGAGGCGGGCACGCTGCAGGTGGTAGTTGAAGGAGGCAAATGAGCGGCACATCCAATGGCTGTTCCTGCGCAACCTTCATGCGGGCGACTGCTCAGGGGTCCTGCCCCTGCGAAACATTCGTGTATCCGCAGGTCATTACCAATCCCGCAGGAAGGAACAAGATCGCGTATCGCTTCGGCGACTTTTTCAGCGTGCGCTACGCATTGCTTCTCGCGCTGCCGGGTGAAGTCGAACTGAACAACTGGAGACCTGGAGCGCAAGGCGATCTTGCTGTGCAGATGATCGAGTGGTGGGCCTACCTGGCGGATATTCTCAGCTTCTACAACGAGCGAATCGCGAATGAGAGCTATCTGTTCACTGCTGTACTGCCCGAATCAGTACGGGGACTAATTCGAATTCTTGGCTACCGGCCCCGGCCCGGAATCGGTGCGACAGGAAAGCTGGCTGCCGCCATGAGCGGAAGCCGTTCGTTCACCCTGCCGCTCGGGTTTCAAATCCAGAGCAAGCCGGGACCGGGCGAGCAGCCGCAGATTTTCGAATTGAGCGCGCCCACATTAGTCCAGCCTCCAGATGTGATAGCCGCGGCGCCAGTGCCCGCAGGCAATCTGCTCGGAGCAGACGGCGCCAGCGTTTTGCTGCAGGGTGTAGTGACGTCGATCAAGGCAGGTGATCAGCTCCTGCTCATGAATCGCCAATGGCCCTCCAGCGGGAACTGGTCGGTGGTCTTTGTGGCCAGCGTAACTCCTGAACAAAGCCCTCAGGGCCCAACTAATACCCGGGTAACGTTTCAGAGCGCGCCGGCACTGGCCGGTAGTTCGGCAGCGTCAGATTATCGCCTTCTTCGCAGCAGACAATCAGCGCACGTTTGGCAATATACGGCGGCTCAAGGAGATGTTATTCAGTCAGCGAGGGTCGACCTGGAGTCGATAATCCGCAGCATCAAGGTCGGCTCTCCGGTCCTTTTCTCTCTTCCCGATTTATCCACGCCGAATCAATGGCAGTTAGTCAGCGTTACAAGCTATAGCGAGGCCATCTGGTATGCGAATCCGACGGGGACAAATCCAGCGTTGGCGCCATCAGCCTCGCCGCCAGAGGTCGCCATCCCCATTCCGCACACGAGCCTGCAATTTCAACCTGCCTTGACGGGTCAGACAGACTCTCAGTCAGAACGGGCGCAGGCGCTGGTGTTTTTCAACTGGCAGGATGCTGGGACTCTGATCACCACACCATCCGCAACCTTGAGTGCGTCCCCGACGACGGCGTCGATTGCCCTGAGCACCGCCCTGCCGGCCTCAATTCTGCCAATGAGTAACAAGGACGTCCTGATCAGCGATGCCAATGGAAACGGAGTCGAAGCAGAAGCCTCAGCTTCCCAATCGGCGCCATCCAGCGTAATGCTGTCGAAGTTCAGCGATCCAACTGCGATCGTGGCCGCACCACTCAACATTCTTTTCAATCTGCTTCTCGTTACGCGAGGCAAAACCGTTGCCAGCGAAATTCTCGGCAGCGGTGACAGCACCATTGCCACAGGCCAGGAATTTGTCCTCCAGAAATCGCCCCTGACTTACCTCTTGAACCCCTCTTCGATTTCAGGAGCGGAATACTCCAGCACGCTCCAGGTCTGGGTGGACGGCGTGCAGTGGCAAGAGGTGCCCAGCTTTTATCAGCAGCCCGCCAGTGCGCGAATCTTCGTCACCAGCGAAGACGATCAGAACATGACCCACGTCCAGTTTGGAGATGGAGTGAACGGGGCGCGCCTTCCGTCGGGAGTCAACAACGTAGTTGCGACCTATCGTTACGGAAGCGGCGCTGAGAGTCCCGACCCGGGATCATTGACGGTAATTCTCCAATCGTGGCCCGGCCTCAAGGCCATTCTCAATCCGGTACGCGTTGGTGGAGGCGCGGATCCCGATCCGCCGCAACAGATTCAAAACTATGCACCTCAATCTGTGCTGACATTCGGGAGAGCCATCTCGGCCGATGACTATGAAACTATCGCCGCGCAGGCGCCGGGCGTAGCGCGGGCCCGCGCCTATTGGAGTTGGAATCCCGTGCAGCAGCGAATGCTGACCACAATCTACGTCGGCGATACTCCTAACGCCGTCCAAGCCGCAAATATCGCTCTTGCCGGCGCGTGTGATCCGAATCGACCTATGCAGGTAAAGCCAGCGACGGGCGTCACGATTGGCCTTGCCTTCACGCTCCTGATCGATCCGGCCTACGCGGTGCCAAATGTTCTCGCAGCCGTTACTTCAGCACTCATCGACCCCGATAACGGTCTTCTGGGTTCGAATGCGATCAAGATAGGCCAAGCCATCTATGAGAGCCAGATATTTCAGGCCTGCCTCAGCGTGAAGGGTACGACAGCAGTGCACAACCTGCAGATATCCGGAATTGCGGCTACAGGTCCGGATTTCCGACTTGACCCTGGCGAGGGCAAATTCCTCCAATTGCCCGGCGAAAACCTGACGATTCTCACGGGATAAACGCGACATGCTTTCTGTTGCTGACAACTACGAGATCTACTACGCGGACAAGTTGTGGAATCTGCTTCCGGCGGTCTACCGCACCCTAGATACAGATATGTACAACACGAATGGGCCTCTGCGTGAACTGGTGAATCGCATCGGCGCCCAGGCTGCAGTGGCGCGGCGAAGCATCGACCGGCTGTGGGAGGACCAATCGATTGAGAGCTGCGATGACTGGGTCATCTCATACATCGGGAGCTTGCTGGCGACAAATCTGGTTTCCAGCCTGGACGCTCGCGGGCAACGACTGGATGTCTATAACACCATTTACTATCGCCGCCGCAAAGGGACGGTAGCCGTTCTTGAAGAAATTGCATACGACATGACCGGCTGGAACTCGCGTTGTGTCGAATTCTTCCGCCGTCTGGCACGCACACGGCATAGCCTTGATCCTGTCCTACGCATTCCAGGCGACAGCGTCGCCGACAACGACACCCTGAAAACCGCCCAGGGCCTGACCGGCACCTGGACCGGGAGCATGATTGGCGGATGGGCTGACCTTCGCAACTTCTACGGAGCTTCTCACGCGCAGGGCCCCGACGTCGTTTCGGCGAAGGCGCAGCTACCGTCCGCATTCGATGAGTACTTTCACACCGCCGACGCTCGCGCGGGCAACGGCCGCTCCGGCTGGTACAACATAGCCAAGCTGGGTGTGTTTCTGTGGAGGCTGCAGAGCTTCCTGGTGAACCAGTCAACGCCGGTTCAAAATGGCGACTGCTACACATTTGATCCCACTGGTCGTCGGATACCTCTTTTTGCCGCCGCTTCACGTCCGCTGGGCGATACCTGGATTTCACCTTCGGAATGGCAGCTTCCCACGCCAATCAGCACTCCCCTGCTGAAGACCAGCATTGCTAACCCGGACACGGTCGAGCTTTATGCGGCCCTGGATTCTGACGGGGTTACTTTACAGGCTAACTCACTGGGCGTATTCACAAAACCGGGGAGCTTCTACGAACTAATCGATGTCTCGCGGATAGCCGCGCTGGGCGAACCCCCGGCTCCCGCGCAGCAGGTATTGATCATCCCCGAGAGCGGCCTGTTTGAGGTTCTTCAGCCTCTGGATGGCCCGGTAACAGTCAGTTACAACTACGGATTTTCTGCACCTATGGGAGCGGGTTCATATGATCGCCGGATCATCGGGCAAACACCCGCTCCCATGCCTTTGCCCACGACGAATGTCAACGGTGGTGGAAATGCGCTTGAGACCCTGGATTCGGCAGCCGCGGTTGGAACAATCAGTATTAACGATTCGCTTACTTACAGTGGAGTCGCGAATCTATCTAACATTCAGCAGCTTTCAATCGTTGCGCAGAATCAGACGCGACCCGTAATCCGGTTCACGCCGGCTCCGCAGGGCAGTATCGCCGAATGGATAATCAACGGAACCTCCGGCGGCAGCCTGGTATTGGACGGATTGCTATTCAGTGGCGGAGACGTCGTACTTACCGGCACCTTCGCCAGCGTCACACTCACTTGTTGCACCTTCGATCCGGGCAACGTGGCAGGAGATAGTGTCGGAACGGCCGGTTCCCAGTCTTCCCATAGTCTCTTCGCTCAATCCATAGATGGAAGAGATCTGGTCCCAACAAGGTTCTGGATCGAGGGAGAAGTCACGCAGCTGGTGATTGACCGCTGCATTCTGGGACCTGTGCGCATCCGCAACAACGGCGAAGTAGAGTCGCTCACAATGACTAACAGCATCGTCCAGGCCATCTCATTGTGCCCAACCGATCCGTCTCCAGCAGTTCCACTGCAGCCAGATTCGAAAGGTCTCGCTCTTGCCTTCACTACTGGAGTCACAAATCTCAGCCGGTGCACGATCCTGGGACCTGCGTACCTGCACGAACTGGTGGCAAGCGAGTGCATCCTCGACGACCTGGTTGTTGTCGAGAACAGTCAGAGCGGATGCATCAGATTCACCGCCTGGTCCGAAGGGAGTGTTGTGCCGCGCCGGTATCAGAGCGTTATGGTCCAGACCAGGGCCGCTCTATATACGTCGCGTGCATTTGGACAAGCCGGCTTTGCTCAATTGCAGGCAAACGCAGACAGCGCAATCCTGACAGGCGCTCACGGAGCCACGATTTCAGCAGGAGCCGTGGATGGTTCGGAAATGGGAGCATTTGCGTCGCTGAAGAACCCACTCAAGGTCAACAGCTTGCTCATCAAGTACCAGGAGTATATGCCCTTAGGTCTTAATCCGATTCTGATTAATGTCACTTAGCAGCTATCAAGGTGGCGTCTGTACTGTTGAATTCGGCATAGAGAAACGAATTATGGGGATGACATATGGGAAGTGACAGAGCGAGGGTCACATATGATCCGAAGCAACAGTATCGTTCAGTAGTCATGCAGCAGGGGCGTGTGACCCTGGAAGCCGACTGGAACGAATCGGTCCAGATCACCGAAGAAGGGATCCGGGAACATTCGCTCCAGATCATCGGCCGCTGTGGAACCCCCGACAATGGCTACCAGATTCTTCCGGGCGGTAACTACAACTTTTCTGTCGGCGAAGGCTCGATGTATGTAGATGGGTTGCGAGCTTTTCTACCTTACACGATCCCCTATAGCAGTCAGCCGGACTGGTTGAACTACGACACATCGCCGGATCCTCAAGACCACAGCGATGATGCGGCATATTGGGCACCCCCCGGAGCGCCTGCTCCCATACAAGTTGGCGGCGGGCAGGGAATAAGCACCTCAAATACGACGAATGAGCTTGTTTACCTATATCTTCGAGAACAGGAAGTAAGCGCTGTAGAGGACCCTAACCTCGCCGAGATTGCTCTCGGAGGGCCGGACACTGCCGCACGAACGCGCCTTTTGCAGCACATTGTGCGCGTGGGATCTTCGGGGACCGAGTGCACTTCCGGCATGACCTCGGCACAAGCCCAATGGGCTTCTCAAGGTGTCTACTTTGAATCCGCCTCAATGCGCTTGTTGTCCAGCGGAACGCTGCTCGTCAGCTTTTCGGACCTCGGCCAATCGACGCCATGTCAACCACAGGCACAGGGAGGTTATCTCGACCCGGACAATCAGTTTATCCGTGTTCAGATTTCCGGAGTCGATCCTCTGACCGGCAATCCCACATTGTTGTGGGGATTTGACAACGCTTCATTTCTTTATCGCATCAGCATCACGGATGACTCGACGATCTCCTTGCAGTCGGCTCCTGTTGACACTAACCACCAGCCCCTATCCGGGCAGGCAGTTGAGATATTGCGCTCTGCTGCCGAGTTGGATAGTCCCGGAGGATATGTAGCGGCATTAAGTGGATTTGTGGTTACACTCGATCAAAACTACGATCCGGATTCAAATTCTATCCGAATACCGCAAGGTGCTTCCTTCCCAGCGGAATACCTGACTTCAAATCTGTCTCCCCCGGGCGCGCTCTTCCTGCGTGTATGGCAACAGCAGATAGTTTTCACACCGGGAGAGGCCGTTCCGTTAGGCGATACCGGTCTTCTGATTAGCTTAGACGCCAGCGGCGCCTTCCATACGGGAGACTACTGGCACTTTGCCGTGCGTCCGTCAACTCCGCAGAATGTGTATCCGCAGCGCTACCAGGATTCACCTCAACCTCCCGATGGGCCCCGCATGTGGGCTTGCCCATTGGCAGTGATCAGCTGGAGTGCCGGAACCGGGGCCCTTGTGAGTGACTGCCGTCAGAAATTTGGGCCTCTGGCTTCAAGAGCGCTTCATATCACGGGTGTCAGTTGGCCAAATGATGACCTTGTGAGCCTGCCGGCATTCCGAAATAACCCGCTGCAGGCGACCTTTGACTTTCCGCCGTCTGCGCGATCGGTAACTGATTCAACCCTGACGGTGGCGGTTGAGATCCCGTACGGGGCTTCAAGCCAGCGCTATATCGCCCTGGACAGAGCAGCGGCAACGCCGACTGACTCAGCGGCGGCGACTGTGACCAAAAGCGCCGCGGCCCGAGCAGCGACCGCGAGCTCGACTCTAGTCGACACCAGCATCGCGACGGTCTCGAAGCTGAAGCGGATCATAGTGTCTCCGATCATATTCAGGCCGCAGGATCTGCCCAACAATCTATTGGCTAACTATCAACCCCTGATTACCACGGCCGCCGCCTCAGCCTTACCCTCCGTGCCGCCGTACATGTCAGGTTACATGGCTTCGATTCAGCCGGGGAACCCAACGGTCGCATCAAGCACGATCAGTTGGAGGCTACAGTTGCCGTCGGACGATTTCGTATCCTACCTATCGACTGTATCGTTCTCGTCGATTGGCCCACAGCTCAGAGTACGAGTCGCCATGAAGGGTCGCGATATATGGAATGGTTCGACCAACCCGCTCGCGTTTCTCGATGGGCAGGCCTTCGGCGATCCGGGCCAGAGAGCGGACGGAACGACTCCATGCACCAATCTCACATTTCCCTCAGGCAGTAGCGCGCGCGCCAGCGACTTTGAGAGCTGGTTCTGGTTGAGCTTGTTTGTATGGGGCCAAACCGACTACTCGGTTGGAGATCTGCCGCTTTGCCTGGCAACTGCAGACTTCAACGGAGACGGTGTGCCCGACATCGCCGTCGCGACAGCATCAGGGGAAATCTCTATCTTGCTGAATGACGGCGATGGAAATTTTACGCTGAGTGCTCAATATCAGGGTGGTGAGTGGCCGCTGTCTATCGTGGCGGCTGACTTCAACAACGACGGCTTCATGGACCTGGCCGTTACCAGCTACAACGACTCGACTGTAACCGTCTTGCTGGGTAGCGCAGCTGGGACCTTCAGCATTGCGCCATCATCCCCCATAACTGTAGGCGAGGGCACGTGGGCCCTTGCTGCCGCCGATTTCAACGGGAATGGCTCGCCCGATCTGGCGGTAACGAATGCCCAGGGCAGTACGGTCTCCATTTTGATCAACCAGGGAAACGGCTCATTTACAGTAGTAAATCCGCCCATCAAGGTCGGGGCGATTCCTCTCGGTCTGGCGGCCGTCGATTTGAATGGCGATGGCCTTATCGACCTCGCCGTACTGAACGGGGGCAGCAATACCGTTTCTCTGTTCATCGGCGATGGCAAAGGCGGCTTTGGAGCGGTACCCGTAACAACGCTGACACTTCCTTTCGAAACAAATCCCAATGGGCAACCCTACTCAGCACTTCCCTTGTCTATTGTGGCGGCAGACTTTAATGGCGATGGCTATGTGGATCTTGCCGTAGGCGGTATCTATCAGACCGCCAGCGCGAGCTCCTCTTATGTCTCCATCTTTCTGAATAATGCCAACAATCAGGGTGCAGGAAAATTCAACACCTCTGAAAGTTACGAGAATTCGGTAGTCGGGATATCTGCGTCGTTGGCAGTGGCCACTCTGGACCCGACTAACCCTGCTGCAGGGATCGACCTGGTAGCAACCGGAGCAGCTTTCTTCGCAGGGGTCAGCGACTTCTCAGTCCTGGTAGGAAATGGAGACGGCACATTCCAGTCGCCCGTCATATACCCGATGAAGGGGAACGTGGACCCGATTGCGGTCGTGGCAGCAGACTTCAATGGTGACGGAATACCCGATCTTGCAATGACGACCACGGGTGGGAACGTCTCAGTACTGTTGAATGAACAGTCGCAGATAGGTTCTTCAAGTGTGTTCCTCAACCCATTGCCACCCGGGCCCTGGCACGTGGGAGATTCATTGACCGCGACAGGGCGAAGCCTCTGGAATGGCGGTCTTAACTCGGTTTATATCAACTTTAACGGCACGCTGACTGTTGTTACTCAATTCACGACGCAATCTGACTCGACACTTGTATTCAAGATACCGGCGATCTTTGTTCCGGCAAGCGGGAGTACTGTAGCTTTACTCGTTGTTAGCCCAACGCAGGGTGCGGCGTCGGCCCAGTTTACATTGTTCCCTGAGGTGATCACCGGACCGACGGGCAAGATTCAGATCCAGCTGGCTTCCTCCCCTAACACGGTATTTAATGCGCCGGCGGCGGGAGTAGATAACTACATACTTACCTACACCATCTCGGCGAATACGGATCTGAGTGACACTTACAGTCTGACGCCGAGCGTTGATGCCGCGGGGTGGAGCGCCGCGATCGTAGACAAATCCGGCGCAGTTATATCTAATCCCACAGTGGTCATCGCCGCGGCGCAGTCCGCGAGCCAGCCCACGATTGTGCAGGGAAGCTTGCAACTCTCCATTCCAACGGGCGCGACTGGCTCTGCCGACCTTGTACTGACAGTAACGTCTCACCTTAATTCGAAATTCACAAAGAGCTCTCCGAAAGCGGTTATCCCGGTTGGCGGAACCGTGCTCTTGTCCAATGGAATCGGGGTCACGCCTGATCCGGCTGCGGGCAATCTGGATGCCAATGGCAATCTGTTGGTACCTATCGGGGGCCTGCAGCTAAACTTCCTCATCACTGTGACGGCTGTGGGTACTTATAACCTTACCTATAGTTTCGACAGCAACGCCTGGAGCGCAATTGTTCAGAACACAATACCGATCGACACCGCAAATCGGCCGGCGACACTTTCCACTTTCATCACACCAACAACAAACGCCCCGCCAAGTAACTTCTATTTGACTGTCGCTCTCAGCACAGATACCACGGGCACCGTCGTTACTCAGGTTTTTCAACCCGTTGTTTTTCAGTCGTAAGTAAGGCAGGTCAGAAAATGTCTCCAAAGAACAAGAAAACGAGCCTTCGGTCTTGTCGTTGTCATGTCTCGGCCGGCTGCACAATGTGGTCGGTGTTAGTTCCATTGATAGGCTTCGTGTGCTCAGCCGTATCCGTGATAGCACAGAACCAGGTGTGCGTGTCGCAGGTCACGGGTCTACCAGTGGAGTCTTCGCCCGGCGTATACACAGATCCCGGAAATCCGCCTTTGATCCCTGGAACCTCCTGCGGAGGCTCTATGCAACCCGCGTGCCCCGCTTCTCCCGAAGCTGACACAGGCTGGTTCAATGCCTTTCGCTATACCACTGAGACCGGGACCAACCTGCCGAATCAGCCGTCAGATGGTGCGATGCAGTTGATTCAGAAGGGTAACACCATCTACTTTTCGTTTGAGATCAATAATGAGACCGGAACATTTAATGATAATTACGATGCGGTCCTTTTAGCATTTGCGAACTTCCCCCCGTCAACCGCAACACCACCGGCCACGGCGCGATATACGTGGATCGTGATCAACGGGCCTTTCACCGCAACTAGCGGCAATGCTGCTCAGCCAGTTCCCAACGGCCAAATTGTCGCCTACCAGAGCTCCACTTTTGGTGGATTGCTGAATGGCCAGATCCCCACGCCGTCTTGGTTTCATGCCGGAATGTTCGGCGAGCCGGCAGGCGCCTCTTACAGCTGGTGGGTCGTCGTCAGCATCGATAACTCTGATTCGGGCGGTCCGCAACTTCCGTCCTCTGGTCAATTTTCTATTTATCTGGATGCAATAGCAGCCCAGAGCGAGACTCTGACTGATACACAAGCAACTCTATTAGGCGAGCCCTTCCTGCCTGCGACGACGCTTCCACTTCCGGCAAATCCGCAGCCCTCAGACTGGGTAGGCGGTTCATTGAGTTCGGGCTCAGGTTGTACTGGATTATTCGTCACAGGATCGGACATAACCAACACCGTTAATGGCGCGCCTACCGATAACATTAGTACGAGTCCAAGCCAATCCAACAATTTCCGGGTAAAGGTTCATAACAGCGGTGTTGATGCGCCCCAGGTATTTACGACATTTAAGATCGCAAATTTTGGGTTACCATCACCGGATGAGTGGCAGCCGTTAGGCTTCAATGCATGCCAGGCCGCGGCGAATGCCGCAGCCGCGCTCGGCCAGCCCACACCTTCTTATTGCCAAAGCAACCTGCCATGGACCAGCGACTTTCCTACCAGTAACCCAACTGCACCTCTCGATGTTCCGGCTGCAGTTTCAACGCCCACGGGGTCCTGCGGAGATGGAACTGGCAATCAATGCACTACGTTTGCCGCCGGACCGTGGACTCTTCAAAAATCGAACGCCGCATACTACATTCAACCTGAAAATGTGCACGAGTGCGTACGCGTAGATTTGGATTCCAAGGTTGGGACTACCACTTTTATCAACAACAGCGCGTTCAACAATTTCTTCTTTTCCGCCACAGCGTCAACTTTCAAGAGCTTCCCCGCATTTGTGAGTGCAAATTATCCAAAGGTAGGGAATGGCAGCCAACAAACATTCAATCTGAAGGTGGTCAGGCGGCCGATCGCTGGATCAGGCGCGCAAACGATTCTTTCGCGATCCGGACGCCAGTCTGCCGTCGCTATCGGGAGAGACATCAACTATCTGGAATTCCTTGTGAAGGGTTGCCGATTAACAGGGCAAACGCTCACGATGCCAGTTAGAGATGCGAGCAGCCAGACGAGCCGAAAGACCTTAACCTTTCAAAACTGCGAGTCGGTCGGGTCCTATGGCTATCTGATCAGTCATGAGGGACCAGTCGATACCTGGAACTATATTTTAGGCGCGTCTGGAACCGATGTATCGATGACACAGTCTCAAAATATTGCGGATTTGTACACGTTGATGATTCCGCAGGGACAACATGCACAGATCGTCGCCACTGTTAGCCCAACGAGCGGCACGCCGCCACCGCCGTCTGCCGGCAAGTTCGCCGTCATCCTCGATCTGGGCGCTAACTTCCCCCAGGGCTCGTTCAGCGGCTCGTTCAACAATGGCTTCAGCCTGAACTCGGGACTCGAATATATCGCCGCGAGTCATCTTTCCGTTGAAGGAATCTTCGGCTACCACCACTTTTCGGCGAAGAGCGGCTCCAGCGGAGATGTCTACCAGTTCTCCGCAGATGCAAAGGTATACCTGACGACCGGGGCCATACGCCCCTTCATTAATGGGGGCATCGGCGGCTATGCCTTTAGTCCTGGTTCCACGTATTTTGGAGGCAATATGGGAGGCGGTGTGTTGTTCACGTGGTCATCTCATTGGGGAGTTCAGGGTTCCTATAACTTCCATGCCGTGAATACGCCGTCCAGTGCAACACAATTTTCAACCCTGCAAGGCGGTCTTCGGTACGTCTTTTAGCGGATCACGCTTTTAGATCCTGCAGTCGCTGAGTGGGATCGGGTAAACGGAATGCTTCACGCTCCAGTCGCCGAGTCGAAAGAATCAAGTCAGACTACCCGTTCGGTTGCGTACTACAAGCCGCAGCCGGATCTGCATCCTCATGCGGGGATTACCGGGGGCAAGATACAGGGGAAGATGAGCACTCTGCAGAGTTCGATCGGCAACCGGCTCTCCTGCGTATGATCGACAATTCCGCACCGGTCCCTCAGACCCAGCTTGCGATGAATCGACCCGGCGACGTATTTGAGCAGGAAGCCAACCGCGTTGCCGACCATGTGATGAGTGCAACAACCTCTCTAATGGTTCAGCACCGCGATCTATCCGCCGGTGGCACAGTCCGTCGCAAGTGTGCTGAGTGTGCAGAAGAAGAAAAACTCAAGCGCAAACCTGCAGGCTCACGCCCGGTGTCGGCTGTGCCTCCAATCGTCCACGATGTCCTGCGCTCGCCGGGCCGGCCTCTCGAAGGCTCGACCCGCAATTACATGGAGTCACGCTTCCAGACTGACTTCAGCGGAGTGCGCATCCACACAGACGACCACGCTTCGCGTTCGGCCCGCGCCGTTAATGCGTTGGCCTATACCGTCGGCAGAAACGTCGTCTTTGGGGCGGGACAGTATCAGCCGGCGTCCAGCGGAGGCATGAGACTGCTGGCACACGAACTGGCTCACGTGATCCAGCAGGGGGCCCACAACCTTGTGTTACAGCGCATGGTTCCCTGTCCTGGAGCTTACAGTTCTCCGCCACCGTCGGGTTGGAAACCATACCACGGTGACTCTTCCGTCTTTCACTGTGGCTTTAGGGGCATCCTGGAGGACCGTATTCCTACGCCTGACGATCCTCAAAACGAATGTTTCTATGACTTTTCCGGAAGACTTGTTGACGAGAGCCACCCGTTCTCGGGATGCAGGGGAACTCCGAATGAGTATGACTCTGCCCGGGACCCGATCCGCCATGGCTTAATCGATTCTGGCGGCATTGTGAGATCCGGAGGAGGAGCGTTTGTAGAGTCTCGTGTACACGATGTAAGCCAATTTTTTAGTGATATGGATTGCAGTATTCGCCGGTTGTACGGCGCGCCCTGTTAGATAGGATGGCTTGCGGTATATTTTTTAGCCAGAGCCCGTTGCCCGCTTCTGATGTGACTGGGAGTGAGGTGGAAAGGAGCGCAGATGCTTCAGCCTCCGATCTGTGCGTCAGGAAAACGAAGTTTGGCTCCCGGTTTGGCCCGCAATTACAAGCCTCAGCACGATCTGCGTTTGCATGCCGGGATCACGGAGGGCGGGATCCGCGGCAAGATGAGCGCTCTACAGAGTTCGATCGGCAACCAGGCTCTCCTGCGTATGATGAACAATCCCGCACCGGTCCCTCAGACCCAGCTTGCGATGAATCGACCCGGCGACGTATTTGAGCAGGAAGCCAACCGCGTTGCCGACCATGTGATGAGTGCAACAACCTCTCTAATGGTTCAGCACCGCGATCTATCCGCCGGTGGCACAGTCCGTCGCAAGTGTGCTGAGTGTGCAGAAGAAGAAAAACTCAAGCGCAAACCTGCAGGCTCACGCCCGGTGTCGGCTGTGCCTCCAATCGTCCACGATGTCCTGCGCTCGCCGGGCCGGCCTCTCGAAGGCTCGACCCGCAATTACATGGAGTCACGCTTCCAGACTGACTTCAGCGGAGTGCGCATCCACACAGACGACCACGCTTCGCGTTCGGCCCGCGCCGTTAATGCTTGGCCTATACCGTCGGCAGAAACATCGTCTTTGGGCGGGACAGTATCAGCCGGCGTCCAGCGGAGGCATGAGACTGCTGGCACACGAACTGGCTCATGTTGTGCAACAATCGACGGCCACCCATGCTCCGGGTTTGCAGAGACAACTTGTCACCCCGCTGGCGGCGGGTGGCGGCTTCGGGGGGCTTATGGAGCGAGATCGCAGAGCAGTCTCGGCGCTTACAGTTTCGGGAGCTGCTGCGAGCCCGGTCCAAGTATGTTCCCGTCCGCTGCAATCGGCTCTTGGTTTACTCTTCAACCACGCATATATCGATGCCCCGCCCCAACGGTACGCGGTAATTAGCCCGCTATGCAAAGCGACAGATGGGAAACCGGACAATGTGCTTCAGGGCACAGTCGGTCAAAAATGGGATAACTCTCCGGATCCGTGCAAACAGTCACCCGTAAACTGTGTTCAGTGCCGGGCGAGCCCGGAGTTGCCGATGTGAATTTGTGCCTTCGAAATACTTTTCTCGGCTATAACAACCCGAACCTCTATAAGGGTCTGGGACCCAATAGCAACACCTTTGCCGGCACGCTTGGAGTGCCTGCTGCGATGGCATGATACCTCAGCCTCCAGCGCTCGGTAGTATGCCTGGGTGGAACGACTTTCCCGCTCCTCCTCGAGCAGGCATCTGGGCACCGGGTCCGACTTGCTGAGCCGGCAAGCAGCAGAATGTCCAGGCGCTGCGATGTGGTCGTTCACAGTGTCTGGTACAACCCTGGAAAGGCGCAATGCTTCCGGTCTAGATCCCCCGCCGAATCGAAAGAACGAAGTACGGCCGCCCGCTCGGCTGCTGAGCCGGAGATGCGGAGAAAGGTGCATTCCCGTGTCGGCACGGGGGGCAAGGTCGGTGAAACTGCCTCTGGTGTTGCCGCCTTTCGCCAGCGCTTTAGCGCGCTGCAAAGCACGATCGGGAATCAGGCTGTGCTGCGTATCCTGGGACATTCAGCGCCGGTTATCCAGACCAAGCTCGTGGTCAACCAACCCAGAGATGGACTCGAGCAGGAAGCCGATCGCGTCGCCGAGCGAGTGATGCGCATGGCCGATTCCAGTCTCGCGCCACGACTGGGTTCAAGAACTCCAGACGCAGGTGATACGTTACGGCGCAAATGCTCCCGTGGCGGATCAGGTGGCGAGTGTGCGGAGTGCAGGGAAAAAACTGCAGATACAACGCTGCAGCGCAAAGTACAAAACGCCGCGCCCTCGCAAAACACCATCCCGCCGATTGTTCACGAGGTGCTGCGCTCGCCAGGCAGTCCGCTGGATCCGGCAACACCGAGCGTTCTTTGAGCCACGCTTCGGGAGGGATCTCAGCGAGATTCGATCTCATGCGGATTCCACCTCAGCTGAGTCCGCACAAGCTGTGCATGCGTTGGCATATACGCTCGGACCAAACATTGTTTTCGGGAGCGGCCAATACGCTGCCCGCAACTCCTCCCGGCAGGAAATTGCTCACGCATCAATTGGCTCACACTATCCAGCAATCTCATAGTTCCTCGGTGCGGGACCATGGCTCCGCGTCCCGCGGAGCATCCGTTCAGCTTCACAACGAAGGCTGTTCCCTGCAACGCTTCGCCTCAGAAGAGCACGTGAAGATCGGCGACATCGCTGAACCGGGCCAAATCATCCAGTATTTCTGGCTATGGTCCCGTACGATTGGGTGAGTTAATTGCGATGGCCGGTGATTACTTCGAAACTCCGACGCAGTTGGAGCAGGTGGCCAAACTAGGGACATTCGGCAAGCAACAGATTGACCTCGTTCGCTGGAAGGTGAATGGCTCCTCCGGGCCCAAACCGGCCGTCGGACCCGGCGTCGAGGAAGCAGTAAACACAAGATACGAAGACTTAGCTTCGCGCAATCAAACGCACTTCTCCACCGGTAGCAGCCCGGGCAATTCCAACAAGGAACGGTATATCGACCTCCACACCCAGGCCATCCAGGCGGGATTTCAGGCTGGGGCGTTCGCAACAGGGTTTCCGCAATTCCCGGCACATATTCCCGGAAGCACTGGAGGGATTTGCCGAGCACTTCCTCACCGACGCCTTCTCCCGCGGGCCACGTCCGGACTCCGCGCGGCGAGTTGCAAACGTATTGGTCGGGGAAGTTTCCCAACTTCCAAACCGATCTGCTGGAATTCATCTCCTGCAACATGGCCACCTACATTCACGATGTGGATAAGCCCACCGGACCGATGGGAGGAGCTTTGTCCGTAGGAGACATCAAAGATGGTTTTCATTTCATCGTCGATCGCAACGGAGTCAGGGATGTGGTTCGCCAGAAGGCCGGCGACAAGTTGAATCGTTTTTCGCTCGGAGATCTGATTTCCATCGCGCTGCACGATGCGGACAATCGCGGACTCGATGTCACGAGCGCCAGCGATGCCTCAGGGCAGTTCCAAACCGTTCAAGTGGCGCACGGTCGGCGACTTGAAGTTGCTTCCCCTCAACGCCTGATCCGGCCGCGACTATGACGCAGAATATGGTAGAAACGGCAGTCAAATTCAGCTTTGGCGAGGTACAGCCAGCAATGCGGGCCGGCATGGGTTCCGGTGCGCGGGCCTGAGTCAAATGACCAATCCTGCCAACTACCGCGCCCTGGCCCTCATTCCCAGTGAGGACACATCGTCCAAGACCAACTCGACCTTCGGCTGGAAAGTCAATGACGTCACTCACTACCCAACAATGTGAAAGATGCGGTCAAGGAAGAATTCAAACCCGGGACTGCGATAATTAATGGACTCAATCAGGTGGCCGTTGATCCGTGCAATGGTGCAATTCACTCTGGAGCTTCATGGGATTGCTTCAAGCAGGTGCTGCTGGCCGATCCTATTGAGGCACTCGCCAAAGTATCGGAAAGCAAAACATGTCCAGGTTCAAACCCGTGCCCAAGCCTGAGGCCGGCAGTGACATGTCCCTGAGCCAGACAGCAGATGCGGGCCCGCGGTCGCCGTGTCTGCGACCTGCGGATCGAGCAAGCCTACCTCCTACTGGCCATCGACGCTGAAAGCCAACAGCACATTTCCGCCAGCTTCGCCAAACGTGTCGTAGCCGGAGAGCACAAAAGATGGTTCCCCCGGAGATCACAGGGCCGGCGACATTGATCGATCCGCGATGTGCTGGAACATTGTTCACTGTGTCGAAGTCACGTCCGGTGTCGTCATCCCACGAGACCTCTGCGGGTGGTATTCGGTTCTACCGCTAACCAGATGGGCCCTCAACATCGCGCTTCTCTCCGGTTCTTCGCCGTAACATGCCGCCAACTCTTCCAAAAATACCCGACCGGTGCACCTGTCACGCATGCTCACCATCGGCTCGAACAAGCGCGACAAAAGGTCCTTGCCGCCGCAGGAGGCTTTCGGGTCCTCTTTGTTCAGCAGAGCATCACGCGCGTCGTCGATCCAAATTTCAGAGGCCTCTGGAGGAAGAATGGACTCCAACAAAGGCCGGGATCCCGTATATTTAGGCCTCTGATATATTTCTCAGATGGAAACTACCCAAATACTCGCAGGAATTGATGCAGAGATTCAGCGGCTTCACAAGCCAAGACAATACTAAGCGGTTCCGCGAAGAGTGCAGCTAATCGAATTGTGGCTTCTCGCGCGCCTCCCAAGCGCCATTTCTCTCCCGAAGCTCGCGCCAAGATTGCGGTTGCGCAGAAAGCGCGGTGGGCGAAGGCGAAGAAAGCCACGATGTAAGGTCGCCGATGCCAGACTCCCCACTGCCCTGACCTAAAGCCGACACAAGATTGATTGGATTCGCCTTCGTCACATCGCCCCCGCTGTCTTTATTCCCTAGGGTAGAGTCGAGGTGTGACGCGGGTACCTGCTTAGGTCTGACCTACCTGTTTCCCGGCCCTTTCGTTTGCCGGTGACTCGTTGTTCTGGCCATGCCCGTTTTCACACCCCGCTCGTCGAACCGGGCATGCAGATTTGCCGCACCCGGCTCTCTTGGAAACATCACGATTTCGCCCACGAAAGTTTGCGCGTCCGCCTCTGTTAGCCGGATAAGGCCAAACTTGGTGTGTAGGCTGCCCTGCGGGGGACTTTCTACGGTCGCCGGCCATGCCACTTCATGTTTGGCGCACAACCACTGACGCAGCCGTTTCTCGGCATGTTGTTCTATTGCCCGATAGGCTTTGCTGACCGGACCAAGACAGAAGTAGTTCGCCCAACCGTTCATCCTTTGGTTGAGCGCTTACGACTCTATCTTGGGGTCCCAGCTGGGTCCTGTCATGTCCAGTGTCCCTGCTGATTGCATCACAGATGCGAACCACCCTCGACTTGGCCGGGACGGTACCTAAGTAGGCTCGTCCCGTCTGGGTCGAATAGCAACGACCGAACGTGTAACCCAGAAAATCGAACTTCTCTTCCGGCAGCTTCGCAACCCGCGTCTTGGTGTCATTCACTGTCAGCTTCAGCTTCGTCATCATGGCCTGCATCTTGGCCAGAGCTTCTTCCGCTCTTCCTCGACAGCAGATCACAAGGTCATCGGCATAATTAACGATGTATGCTCCAGAGACACGCTTCTCGTGCCCCAGCTTCTTCCACCCAAGCACGAACCGGCGCATGTAGATATTACTGAGCAGAGGACTGATCGGAGAACCCTGAGGGGACCCACGACCTTCGTCCCTATTGCGCGTATGACGATGCTTCCCTCCCCGTGCGTCCGGCTCTTTAACCGGCGCTGTCAGCCACATCTTGATCAGATGGAGCATGGCGCCGTCGACGACCCGACGGGCCACCGACTTTAAAAGATCGGCGTGCGGAAGAGTATCGAAATACCCGGCCAAATCTGCATCAACAATTTCGACGTGTCCGGTGTTGATCAGCTCATGGACGTGTCTTACCGCGTCCAGTGCGCTGCGGTTACGCCGGTAGGCATATTGTTCCGGTTGTACATCGGCCTCGAAGATGGGGTCGAGGACCACAACCGCCGCCATCATTACCACTCGTTCTCTGATCGCGGGAATTCCTAACGGGCGCTGCTTACTGCTTCCTGGCTTCGGAATGTAGACCCGTCGCACAGCAAGTGGTTGATAGGTTCGATCTTTCAGCTCCTGCATCAATTCGTCCAACCATCGCTCTGCTCCATACGCTTCGATGTCCTCGAACGTTTGATTGTCCACTCCTGCTACGCCGCCATTGGCTTTGCCGCATGCGTAGGCATAGGTCAGAACGTCCTTGCGGTACACCTTGTCGTAAAGCGAGTAGAAGCGAAAGTCAGGCGATTTCTTCGCTTTGTCGTGCAACGCTGTCTGTAACTTCTGAATGCTTTCTGGGGTTGCTAGACTTATCGTCAATCCCTCCTCCTTCGTCACTTCTTGCGTTTATCTTCCAACTAGGGCGCCTTCCCTCCTCCGACGTTACTCGTTCTCATCGGTACTACGCGCCCATCCGCCACCCAAACGGCCCGGCCTAGCTCTCACGAGCAACCAGTTGATCCCAACTGCTGATCACCGCTTGGGCTTCCCGTGTTGCGTCTGGTCCCCTATGCATGCATGCTGTTGCCACTACCCCGGCAGGGTCGATGAACATGTTCGCTCGTACTGTTGCATCGACTTCGGCCTTCCCCATATATCAGGAGGGTCGGCCCCTGCATTAACCTTTTCGAGGCCTGCACGGCATTTACTCCATTACGGCCTACATGCTCGCCAAGTCGCCTGAGCGACCCTCTACACCGGAGGCTCCAGCCGCTTCGTTGCCTCCACGACTGCTCCGATTGCTACCGGGTGGAGCGAACCAGTTCCCGGGTGGGAATTTCACCCACTGTTGACCAGCGCCTTTCACGGCGCACT
>CAVRNK010000140.1:0-21970 GCA_963721995.1 uncultured Acidobacteriaceae bacterium
GGTCTGCATGGGTGCGAGCGCGCCGAGCGCCTTGCTCGAAAGCAGAACACCTGCGCCCGCGATAAAGCTTCTGCGATCCATCGATGTACGGGCCGTCCCTCGAATGAAGGCGGTTAAATCCACCATGCCGCTCTTGGCTCCTCTTTGATAACAATCTCGTTGAGAAACTGGGCTGCCCTAGTAAGGCCTTCCTCGGGAGAGAGAAGACTATCCTCGTGCTCGATCGAAAGCACGTTGTCGTAGCCAAACATCCTCAACGTCGAGACAAACTCCTTCCACCACTCCGCCCCGTGCCCATAGCCGCAGGTGCGGAAAATCCAACCGCGATTCCTTTCATCAGTGTACGGCTTCGTGTCCAGAACGCCAGTGCGAGGAAGGTTCGCCGGGTACAGCTGAGTGTCCTTCGCATGAACGTGGAAAATTGCATCGCCCAGAATACGTATGGCCGCGATAGGATCAATCCCTTGCCAGAACATGTGACTCGGATCGTAATTGCAGCCGATCGACGGGCCCGCGATCGATCGCAACCGCAGCATTGTTTCCGGGCTATAAACCACGAAGCCGGGATGCATCTCGATCCCGATACGCACCCCATGCTGCTCGGCAAACTTTGCTCGCTCTACCCAGTAGGGAGCCACGACCTCGTCCCATTGCCAAGCCAATACATCGAGATAGTCCGGCGGCCATGGACAGGTCACCCAGTTCGGTGACTTGGCATTTGGGGAATCGCCGGGACATCCGGAAAAATCGACGACGACAGGCACGCCTAGCTTCTCCGCCAGAAGAATCGTCTTGCGGTTCACCTCCTGAGCTTGCTTTGCGTGGTCGGGATCCGGATGCAGCGGATTCCCGTGACAGCTCAGTGCGCTAATGGTCGCGCCCTGGTCCTCAAACTTGAGTTTGAACTCTTTCAAAGCTGAAGAATCATCCAGCATCGATAGCTTGCAGTGAGCATTGCCGGGATAATTTCCGGTCCCGAGTTCCACGGTGTGAATGTCGAGCGCCAAGAGTTTCGTCAGGACGGCCTCGAGCGGCAACTGCGACAGCAACGGCGTGAATACTCCGACTCTCATGCGACGGCTCCTCAATCCTCCCTGCGTAAAAAACCAATGCCGCGAAAACGAATCTAGCTTTCAGATCCCGGCACATAGCTGAGCTTCTCCCAGACGCTGCCCCCCGCGTGGCTTCTCAGCATGGCGTCCACAAGGCAGTTCGACCGGTAACCATCTTCGAAGGTGGGCAACATTGCCGGCTTGGCCCCGGGCGCCGCTCCTTCACGAATCCACCGATATGCATCGCTGATCACGTTGAAGAATGCGTCGGCCCAGGATTCTTGATGTCCCCCGGGCAGATGCGTATATCGCCGAACATCCAGAGACACCAGCGACGGATCCTTTGCCATCACTGCGTTGGGCCGATCATAGTGCCCGATCCACAGCTCATTCTGTTCTTCCTGTTTCCACTTCAGCGAACAGGTTCGCCCGTTCACCTCGAGTTGCAGATCGTTCTTATGGCCTGGCAGCACCTGGCCCACAGAAAAGCAACCTTTCGCACCACCCTCAAATCGGAGCAGCACACTGGCGATGTCTTCCGACTTCACGCGCACTTCCGTTCTGTCCCCTGTTCTTGTGCCCGAGAATGCCTCCGAAGATGAGCCGGAAGAATATCGGATGGGAATGACTGTAGTGAGGTCTGCCAGCACCGAAGTAATCTTTAAACCGGACACATGCTCGGCAAGGTCACACCAGTGAGATCCAATGTCTCCCAGAGCAGAAGTCGCGCCACCTTTAGCCGGATCGGACCTCCAGGAGAAAACGTCAGGGTCCGTCATCCAGTCCTGCAGATAGTGCCCGTGGACAAAGCCGATGTCTCCGGCATCACCAGCCGCGATCATGCCCCGCGCCTGCTGCACCAAAGGATTCCCGCGATAGTTGAAGGTGACCACGTGGCCCACCTTGGCCGCGAGCGCCGCGTCGCGCATCGCGCGTCCGTCCTCGGGGTTCAGGCCCAGCGGCTTGTCGGAAATGATGTGCTTGCCCGCCTTGAGCACCGCCATCACGACAGGCAGGTGAAGGTGATTCGGAGTCGTGTTGTGGATCACCTGCACATCGGGATCGGCGATAAGCGCGTGAAAGTCGCCGTAGGCGCGATCCACCTTGTACTCCCGCGCCTTCCGGTCGGCCGATTGCTGAGACGAACCCGCGATCGCCACCACGTCCACGTCTCCCAGGCGGCGGACCGCGTCAATATGGTGCGCGGCGACGAATCCGGGGCCGATTAAGCCCATGCCAAGTTTCTTCATTGGGTGCTTTCCTGCGGGCTCAGTGATTCGATGTCGATACAGCCGGACGCGGATGAGACGAGGTGCTTCCCTCGGTCATGCCCAACGCCCACTTGATTGCCTCGAAGTACATCGTGCGAATATCCGGGTCCTGCCACGATTCTTCCGTGTGGCCGAGTGTCGAATAAAACACGCGGCCCTTGCCGTACATCTTGCTCCAGGCCACGGGGAAATCGTGATCGGCACGATGGATGCGGGGATTGTTCGAATAATCGAGCTTGGTTGGATCGAGGCTGAGCAGGACGTTCACCTTGTCCCGCGACCATTCCTTTGGCTGATAGATCTCGTCGTATTTCACAAAAGCCTTGGGAAAATGGCGCACCGCGGGAAATTCGGGATCTTCATTGATGATCGGCGCATTGAAAGTCCCCCATGGGTGCTGATCAAACCAGCCGCCAATCATTTCTCCGTATTCAGGCCAGGTGTAATTCGAATCCAGCGCCGCGTGAATTCCCACAAAGCCCTTACCGTCATCCTTGATAAACGACATCATGTCCTGCTTTTGGCTGGCGTCGAGATCCAGTTCTCCCGTCGTGCTGGCGAAGATCAGAACATCGAAATAATTCAGGTTCTTCGCGTTTCTCTGCAGGTCTTTCTTGGTGATGAGTTCGGTATCCGTCCGCATGGTTGTATCCCACAGGCCCGTTTCCCGGCCCATGTTGTAAATGGCAGCCATAGCCGCGGAAACCGAGTCGTGCTCGAATCCCTTTGTCTGGCCGACAACCAGAACGTGCTTCAGGTGTATCTGCTTGGCATGCGGCGGAGGCGGGCCTGTGTGGCTCCCCGGTGCTGGCTCCTGTGCTGGACTCACCTGTATGCCAACGGCCAGAGCAAGAAAGGCCAAGGGAAGAAAAAAGGAGTTCCGGCGAGGACGCAAGTACGTTCCTTTCATGCATTAGATAATCGATACATCCGCAGAGCGTTTTGGTAATCCGGAAACGGTACGCGTTGTGCGTAGTGCTCAGTTGGCTTGCGTGCCAAATTGTAAACGTTTTACTCGCCCGATGCGACTAACAGTCCTCGCGGGGTTCGTTTCTAAAGGGATCTCAATTTGCCCCTCCCGGTCCCTGAGCCTCTGCTTATTGCTCTTCTTCTTGCGGAAGGACCCGGGTGAGATGAACGAATCCGCCGTCAACGTAGATATGCTGTCCGGTTGTGTGCGCCGACTTGTCCGATAAGAGAAAGACCACTGCGCTCGCAATTTCTGAAGGCTCAGTCATTCTCTTACCGAGCGGGATGCTTTTTGTAATCGAGCGTAGCTTTTCCTCCGGGTCGGGGAACGTCGATAGCCAATCCCGATACAGAGGCGTCATCACCTCCGCTGGAACCACAGCATTTACCCGGATCCCGTACGGCAGCAGTTCAACCGCCCACTCCCTCGTCAGGGCAAGTTGAGCTCCTTTCGCCGCCACGTAGCCCGATGTATTCCCCTGCCCTGTGACTGCTGTCTTCGAACTGATGTTGACAATAGTGCCGCGCGAGGCCTTCAGCGCCGGCAGCGCATAGTGAGCCATCGAATAGTAGTGCCACAGATTACGATGGACCGATTCGATGAATTCCTCAGGTGTTCCGTGCTCTAGTCCGACTTTGTCATTCGCGCCCGCGTTGTTCACCAGCGCATCAATTCGTCCGCATCGCCGTAACGTCTCTTCAACCGCGCGCTTGCAACTTTCCGGCTCCTTGAGTTCGATCGTCAAAAGCTCACATCTGGCGTCGCGATCACGGAGTTGGTCCACGAACTGCTTTGCGGGCTCGGAATCGCGGTTCACCATGACGGGAATCGCCCCCTCTGCAGCGCAGGCCTCCGAAATCGCCCCACCGATACCCTGCGCGCCCCCGGTGATCAGAACGACTTTATCTTTCAGGTGTAGGTCCACCGAGAATCACCCCCGCAAATTGACGAATCCGCCGTCGAGCGGAATGTCAGCACCAGTAATGAAAGATGCCTCGTCCGAACAGAGGAAGAGCGCCAGTGATGCGACTTCTTCCGGCAAGCCCATCCGTCCGATGGGTTGAGCGTTGGAGAGCTTGGCGAACATCTCATCTTCGCGCCCGGCGTAATGCTCCTTAAGAAAAGCATCGACGAACGGCGTGTGAATCCTCGCGGGAGAGACCGCGTTGCAGCGAATCTTATCCTTTAGATAGTCCTTCGCTACAGAAAGCGTCATCGAGAGCACAGCTCCCTTGCTCATCGAATAGGCGAATCGGTCGCTTAAACCCGCGGTCGCCGCGATCGAGGCAAGATTCAGAATCACTCCTCCGCCTTGTTCCCGCATTGGTTCGATCGCGGCCTGCATACAATGAAAGACGCCCTTTACATTCACGCGGAAGACACGGTCGAGATCATCCTCGGTTGTGGTATCGAGACGGCCGATGTGTGAGATCCCCGCGCTATTCACCAGAATGTCTATTCGCCCCTGGTCAGCAATCGTCTTAAAGGCCTGTCGCGTTTGCGTCGCGTCCGTCACGTCACACTGAACTGCAAATGCACGTCCCGGACTCTCTTCCGAAGTCTGCCTGGCCGTCGCGGCCGCCCTTTCGAGATGAAGGTCGAAGATGTGAACAACCGCACCGCTTGCCGCAAACTGCTTTGCGATGGCCTGGCCAATACCGCTGCCGCCACCCGTAACTATTGCTGTCTTTCCGTCCAGCCGGAACGCTCTCGTCACCACAGACCCCGCTCTGAGAAATAAAGATCGTCTTGCCCAATTTATCAAGTGTCTCAGTTGACCGCTGGCCCATTCCGCGTGTGTACTCATTCCTGGCCATGGTTCGAGCGTTCACAATTTCCTGCCTCCCGATTAATATCGAGGTCATCTGATTTCTGTTGATCAACAAGGCGCGAGTTAGTAATGTGGGATTTCAGCCAGTTCATCCACAGGGCAAGCCTCAACCTACAATAATCGGCATGCATCGATCCGTTCGGACCGTGATCATTATTCTCGTCGCCTCTACGGGTTCAATCTGCAGTGGGGCCCAGAATGCACCCCCATCTCCCAATAAGGTGTGGCATACCAGGGCGGAACAAAGCGCGTCTTACAATCAGGCGAGTGTGCCCGAAGCCAGGTTCCAAATTGATCTAGCCAGGACATATTCTCTTGCAGAACTCATCGATCTGGCCGAACAGCACAATCCGCAAACGCGCTTTGCCTGGCAAAATGCAAAGGCGAGGGCTGACGCTTTGGGAATTGCACGCAGCGCGCTATATCCAACCCTGGTGGCGATGGCGCTTGCCAATACGGCACGAGCAAGGATTCTTTTCAACTCGGAGTTCGTTCGCCAGACCTACGGCGTCTTTCAGCCGCAGCTTGAAGTCGATTATCTGATTTTTGACTTTGGAGGAAGAAGCGGCGCCATTGCCGCGGCGAAAGCGGATCTGCTTGCCGCCGACTTTGCCTTCAACGATACCCATCGGCAGATCATTTTTCAGGTAACGGCGGCCTACTACAACCTACTGAATCAGATCGGTCAGCGGGACGCAGCTGAAGCGAGTCTGAAAAATGCACAGGCCGTTCAAGAGGATGCGGAAGATCGCCTTGCAAACGGCCTTGCGACTAAGCCAGACGTGCTTGAGGCGGATGCCGCAACCGCGCAGGCACAGTATGATCTGCAGGCAGTGATCGGTGCAGAAGCCATCGCGCGCGGGGACCTCGCCACGGTTCTTGGGCTGCCCCCAGAGACGCAGATTCAGGTAGTGAACATCGATAATATCCCGTCGCCGCCGGACTTGATGCAGTCGGTGGATCAGGACATTGATCGTTCCTTCCAGCAGAGGCCTGATTTGAAGGAGCAAATCGCCCGGTTCCGCGCAGCAGAGGCTGGCATCAAGGAGGCGCGTTCTGCCTACTTTCCCAGCCTTGGCTTCTCTGGAACCGGGGGTACGCAACGGCAGAACGGCGCGCAGGACCAGTTGCCACCGGCGTATACCAGCGGTGAGGTCTGGAACGTTGGGCTTGAATTGAAGTGGACCATCTTCGATGGCACACGCCGCGAACATCAACTCGCTCAGGCGAAGGCCGAAAAGGCCCAGGCGCAAGCGGCCATTGACGCTCTGCGAGACGAAATTGCCAACGAGGTTTGGGCAGCATACTCAAACGTAAAGACAGCGCAGCGCCAACGGCAGGCGGCCGAGGCGCTCGTCGCGTCTGCGAATCAGTCGTATGCGGCGGCTCGCGAGTCCTACCAGTACGGCGTCCGCAATCTGCTCGACGTTGTCTCAGCTCAAAAAGCGTTGGCGCAGGCGAGTTCGGAGGATATTTATACCCGCACCCAACTGCTGATACAGTTAGCAAACCTGGCCTTCCGTACCGGCGATCTAATCCAGACGCCCGCTGCGAAAACCACTCCAGGACCTTAGACAGGAAAGGAGTCTGCTCGTGCCGTTGTCTCGAAGATCGGTGGCGTCCATCGCAGTTCCGGGCATCTTGCTCGCCCTCTGCGGATGCGGCCGTGCACCTTCTTTCAGCATTCTGGGATCTTATTTCCCTGCCTGGCTGTTGTGTCTCGTTGCCGGAATATTGTTAACGGCAATCGTCTATTGGCTGCTCGACCGCATGCAACTTGCCAAGGAAATCGTATGGACAATCGTCGTTTATCCATGCCTCACCGCGTTCTTCGCGTTCGTTCTCTGGCTGATCTTCTTTAGCGTGTGACCATGACACTCGACCTTACTCCGCAAACCCGTCAACGCATCGGCCGCATTCTCAGCATCGCGATCATCGCGGCCGCAGCAATCACTGGATTGATCACTCTGCGTCTGACAACGGTGAATCCGCGAACAGACGATGCGGAAGTTTTTGCAAATTTCATCGGCATGGCCCCCCTGGTCAACGGTCCGATCGTAACGCTGCCGATCGTGGACAATCAGCTCGTGAAGCAAGGCGATCTTCTGTATGAGATCGATCGCCGCCCTTACGCCTATGCGCTGGCGAATGCGAAGTCTGCTCGTCAGACCCTCGAAGGTCAAATTGTCGACGAAAGCCGGACAATTGCGTCGCAGAAGAGCGGCGTAAATGTCGCCCAGGCCAATACGCGGAGCTCCGACGCCGCCTTGTCCCGGGCCAGCTCAGCAGTGAATGAAGCCAAAGCCGACGTCGCAAACTCCGAGGCGGCCCTTCAACGGGCCCAGGCAGAGTCCCAGTACGCCAGCAATAACTTGAAGCGGCTGGAGCCACTTCTGTCAAAGCAATTTGTGACTGTCGACCAGATCGATCAGGCGCGCACGACCGAGGTGGCGCGTCGGCAGGCTGTACAAGAGGCTCGCTCCCAGCTGGCGCTCTCCCAGGCGAGGCTGGAGTCGGCAAACGCACTCTACAAACAGGCCGTGGCGGTGCTCGAGCAAAGCCACGAGCAGGTGCAGCAGGCGGCGCATGCGGTCACGACACTGGAGCCGCTAATAGCAGAGCGATCTGGCAGAGCGGCGGCAATCGACACTGCACAGTACGATCTGGACAATTGCGACGTATTTGCTCCGTTTGACGGACGCGTGACGAATCTCACCATTTCCGAAGGCGCTTACGCGCATGCGGGGCAGCAGGTATTCACGCTCATCGACACACGAGTCTGGTGGGCCGTCGCGAATTTCCGCGAAACCCAGCTGCATCATATCCACCCCGGTATGAAGGCCTATGTTTATGTCTTGTCCAGACCCAACGTGCGGTACGACGGTGTAGTGGACAGCATCGGGTTCGGTGTCACTCCCGATGCCGACGTGGTCGGCAAGCTGACCCAGGGACCGCTTCCCGACGTCCAGCGAACCCTTAACTGGGTCCACCTCGCCTCGCGATTCCCGGTTCGCGTTCGCATCCAGCCGCGGCCGAACGAGTCATTCCGTTTGAGCGAATCCGCCGTTGTGGTTATCCGCGGCGAAACCGCCCCAGACCAGCAGTAACATCGCATTTCTTGGCTCCTGCTCAGACGGCAGCGGTTTTAGGTTTGCCCGCGATCGAAGTGGAGGAGCCGTTCGTCTGCGACTTCTCCGCCGTTTGCGTCCTGGAGCGAGATCGTTCCGACAACTCCCGCAGGGTGTCCTTGCTGAGAGGCTTTTCGTGCAGAAGAAGCTCTGCAGCACGAACCCGCGGAGTGCTGTGAAACCACCGCTGAATGACGTTGTCCTTGAGAAGATTTGTAACCGCCAGCAGGCACATACCCTGATGGTGAGCCATCCAGGACCGAACCAGCACGGGTTCCCTTCCCTGGGTATAATCCGCAGCCTCATAGAAGCCGTAGGCGCCAGTCCAGTTCATCTCCGACATCCGGCGAAGATTTGCAATCGCTTCCCTCCTCAGGACTGACAGCGCCAGAAACGTGGAGTATGGGGAAATCACAGGACCATCTTCTGCTCCATACTTCAAAGCCAGATCCGGTATGCCCCAGGCCTGATAACCGTATCGGCCCAGCGGATCCATCTTTGCGAAGCCGGATTCGGATATGCCCCACGGAATATTTCGCACATGATCTCGCTGAATGCGCACGGCGGATTCGAGCGAACGGGCGATCAGAGTGTCAGAGAAAGTACGCATCCACAAGGCGGGCATCATGTACTCGAACATAGTTCCCGTCCAGGAGAGCAACACTGGACGATCATTCACAAGAACATGGGAACGGTCGAGCCGAAACCATGACTGTTGAGGAATATCTCCCTTGGCGACCGCCAGAAACGACGCGATGCGGGCCTCTGAAGCGAGCAGATCGTAACAAGCGGAGTGAAGCTCGCCTGTGCTTCCGTCGTAACCGATTGAGAGCAGCTGGCGCGATTCGACGAGAAGAAACCCGTATTCCATCGCGTCCGCAGCCTTCTCTGCTCTGGTCAGAATGGCCGTGAGGTCCGCCCTCAGCTGTGCCAGGTTGTCCTCAGCAGGCACGAGCAACGATCGAAGCTCGGCGCTGAGCACCGCCTCGTCCGAGTCCGGACGCAGCGCTGCACGTCCTTCAGCAAGCCGTTTGCTCAGGTCAGCTGCGTAGTCAGCCGATGCCTCTAACCTGGGCACTTGGCGATCGCTTGATTCGTTGAAAGTCGACGCTTCAAACAAAGTCCCGAACCTGGGTAGGAGCCAGGGTGTGTAGCTCTCGATGAATTGGGTTAAGGCCGCGCTCCGCAAGTCAACTTCCCGTTCCTCCCAGCTTTGCGTTGCACGATCCGTCGGCCCACTGTTCTTGTCTGAATCAACTAAAAGTGAACCAATCAGCGCACGCAACGACGCTGAGCCGTTATCGGCAACTGACACCGCGTGGGCGGCCCTGTGGCTAGTACTAGCCTTGTCGGTTCTGCGCCGAAGCCCTTGTAAACCCGCGAATGTCTCGGGGCCAAGCACCGGACGCTTCAGCAGATCGAGAGCACCCGAATGCAACGTGTAGAGAGACGCTGCAAGATTCCCGCTATCCACTGCGGAGACGGTGAGTGGAGGAATAGCCTGGAGCGTTTCTATGTCGTACCAGTTATAAATGTGCCCCCGCTGTTTTTCGAGCTGGTCATAGGTCGCGAGTGTTCCGAGCGTTGCGCGTACGAACTCAGGAAGCGTTAGAAAACCCAGCTCCAGCGCGGCCTGGCGGGCGTTCAGCAGCATTCCCAGGTTGGTTGGTGACAGCTTCCGTACCTGGTGGATCTCTTTTTCTTCGACATTGTCAGGAATCAGCCAGTGATTCTGCTCATTTCCGAACTCGAGGAAATACCGCCAGGTCTGGAGTGCTTGCCGCTCGAGAAACGCCCTGTCGGCATTGGACAATGGTCCTTCGGCCAGCTTGGAGGGCGAATTTAACCACGTTGCCACCAGCGGCGCCAGACACCAGAGGATGAGGACCGGACCAGCCGCAAGCAACGACCGCCCGTGTACAAGGCCGAGTGCTACGCCAATGAGGATTGCAATGAACGGCGAAAAATGGAGGTAACGGTCGAGCGTCGTACGCGACTTGTTGCTTTCAGCCTGAGCAGCTGTCTCCCATTCCAGCAGGCGCTTCCCGGAAAGCAACCGCCGGCCGAGCGATCGGGCAATCGCGTCGAGCGACATAAACATATGATGGGGCAGGAACGTCAGATTCAGAAGCGTAAAGCCGAAGGATCTGGCGAACGTGCCAATGCCTTCGCGCATCGCCGTCATGTTCAGGCTGAGGACCGCCCGGCCCAGATTGAAGCCGAGCTGCACCAGTACCGGAAGCAACAGAAAGACAAGCGTCGCAATGGTCCAGTAAAGCGCTCCTCCGGGAAGAATGAACCACCCGAGAACAAGCATTACGAATGTGACCGGCTCTACCAGGCTGCGGCGCAGATTGTCGAAGATCTTCCATCGCGAGATGGTATTGATGGGATTCTCGACGTATTTTCCTGATTCGTCTGGTACGCGGCTGAAGAGCCACTGTGCAATCTGCCAGTCTCCACGAACCCAACGGTGCTGACGCCGCGTATGTGCGGAGTAGTGCGAAGGATAGTCGTCGATCACCTCAATGTCGGAGACCAAACCGGCACGAGCGTAGGATCCCTCGATAAGGTCGTGAGAGAGTAGGGCGTCGCGCGGGAAGCGGCGATCCAGAACCTCATGCAGAACGCGGACTTCGTAGATGCCTTTTCCCGCAAAAATCCCCTCGCCGAACAGATCCTGATAAACGTCGGAGACAGCGCGAGTGTAGATATCGAAGCCAGTCTCACCGGAGTAAAGCGATGCAAAGCGGGACTGCGATGCTGAGGCAACACTGACACCAACCCGCGGCTGCAGGATGCCGTACCCCGCAGTCACGATGCGGAGCCGGGGATCGATTATGGCGCAGTTGAGCGGATGCGCCATTGTTCCGATCATGCGCGCCGCCGTGCCGCGCGGCAGTTGAGTATCAGAATCCAGGGTGATGACGTACCGCACTTTATCAAGTACTTCAACCGGCCCAGCCTTAATCGGAAAGCTGTCAAACTCATGCAGTAAGAACTTGTTCAGATCGAGCAGCTTTCCGCGCTTCCGCTCCCATCCCATCCACACGCCCTGACGCGCGTTGAAAACGCGATGCCGATGTAGAAGGATGAAAGAGCCGCCTCGTTCACCCGCATATTTGGTGTTGAGCGCGTCGATAAGCTTGATGGCATGTGCTACCAGCGGATGTCGGTTCTCATTTTGCGGGCGGGCGATGGAATCGGGGAGATCGGTCAAGAGCCCAAAATGAAGATTCGGATCCTGATTGGAGAGATATCGCGCCTCCAGTTCCTCGAAAAGTTCTTCGATCTGCTTCTCGTTAAGCAGAAGCGTCGGTACGACAATAACGGTCGACGCGTTATCCGGAATCCCTTTGGAGAAATCCAGCTTGGGGAGCGATTGAGTCTTGATGAGCGCCGTAACGATATTGTTGACAAGATCCACGCCTCCCTGCGTAGCCGGCAGAAGGGCGAGCAGCAACGCTCCCATGACCGGCCAGAAGGCATGGTGCGGAACCAGAGGCGCCAGGATTGCGACCAGCAGAGCGAGAGAAAGGATGAAGATGCCGAGGATGTAGAAATCCTCATTGTTGCGTCGGACAAAGCCGCGAATGCGTTCCATCGCTGTGGGGTGGTAGCGGATTCGGTCGCTCAGAAGCGGCAGGCCCTCAGCGAGCAGATAGTAGCCAATGTGGGAAGTGCGACACGCGCGTCGGGGATCGGGATCGCCCTTCTTAGCCGCGCCACGCGCAAGTTCCAGAGCAATCTGTGCGGTCTGGACTTCACTGGTGTCTGCATTCTTCGCTAGTTCTGCAACTCGCAGGTGATAGATGTTGCGAGTCTCATCTTCCATCTTGGCGAAGACATTGCTCGGATCCTGCCGCAGAACAGCGTCAAAGACGATCAGCGGTTCGAGTATATTGCGCCACTCCACCTGACCCAGGCGGCGAAGGCTATGAATGATTGCCGAAAAAGGTGACTGCTCGATGGGAGGCAGCTCGCCGGCTGCAAATGCTTCATCCGCTCGGTCCAGGATGTACTCGAGCTGAGCAAGCTTGAGCGCCTGGGGCAGAGCAATCACTTCGGCGAGCAGCAACGGATCGCGCGTCTGGACCTGCTGCACATAAACTGTGAGAGATTCCGCCGACCAGACGCCAGCGGCAGCCGACAAATATCCTTCGGCGAGGTTCATTACCCGCGGTAGTTTCCCCTCGGTCTCCACCCGAACGTGAGGCAGGGATGAGAAAGTCCCACTGGCGCTCTTGCCGGCGACAATCACCGACTCCATCATGCGCGAGCTTTCCAGCAATTCGAGCTGTGGGGTCAGTTCCTGAGGAGTTGCGATCGCGCGGCATTTTTGCAGCAGGCCAGACAGCCTGACTTCGAGCCGCTCAAGGCGCTCGGTAAACCCATCCTGCTTGATGCTACTCGGCGCCATCTCCCATTCGCGGGCAAGCATGCCGGCGCGCTCGCGCAGCTGCGCATCGGATACCGCGGGTTTTTCCGGCAGACTGCCGGTAGGAGTATCCAGCACCGGGGCCGTGGACGGTGCGATGAATTCCGATGGTTTCGAGCCCGCTGAAGATTGCGTCATGTAATTTTCCTTCGCATCGCCTACAGGATCATCGATAGCTCGCTGCCTGCATCTCAAACATCTCCGCGTAAAGTCCGCCCAGAGCCATCAACTGCTGATGATTGCCCTCTTCAATCAGACGGCCTCCGGAAAGCACAACGATCCGGTCCGCCATCCGCACCGTCGAGAAGCGATGCGAAATCAGCAAGGCCATCTTCCCTTCCGTAAGCTCCGCGAAGCGTTCGAAGACTTCCAGCTCGCTTCGCGCGTCGAGCGCCGCAGTCGGCTCATCGAGGATCAGCATTTGCGCGTCGCGAAGGTAGGCACGGGCGAGCGCCATCTTCTGCCACTCGCCGCCGGAAAGCTCCACACCGCCCTCGAAGCGCCGTCCCAGCATTTGGTCGTAGCCGTTTGATAATTTGTTCACGACGGTGTCGGCGAGACTTTTGTGCGCTGCGAGTTCAATGTCGGTCTGCCGGTTCGGCCAGTCAATGCGGCCCACCGCGATGTTTTCGCGGGCGGTCATCTCAAAGCGCATGAAATCCTGAAAGATAACTCCGATATTTCGGTGCAGATCCTCAAGGGAATACTCGCGCAGGTCGACACCGTCGAGAAGTATCTGTCCCTCGGTAGGATCGTAAAGACGCGTAATAAGCTTAACCACGGTGGTCTTACCCTGGCCGTTCTCACCGATCAAAGCAATGCGTTCTCCCGGAGACAAAGTGAAGTTAAAATTTTTCAGCACCCGCCGCTCTGTTCCCGGATAAGCAAAGGAAACATTGCGGAACTCGAAGCCCCGCTCAATTACCTTCGGCATGAGCTTTCCATCTGGCTTCGACATAACGGTAGGTTTCATATCGAAGAAGGCGATCAGGTCGGTGAGGAAGAGCGCCTGATCGGCGATACCGGAGACCGTCGAAAATACCTGCTGCAGATTCGAACTGGCCTGTTGAATCGCAGCAGCGAGGAAAGTAAATTCGCCGATGTTGTAGGCTCCGTGAATCGTCCGCCAGATTACATAAACATAGGCTCCGTAATATCCGAGCGTGCCAATCACGCCAAGCAAACCGCCCACAAATAGTTTCGACTTCGAGAGAGCAACGTCTTCCAGATAGATTTCCCTGGCCAGCGCCTGAAATCGTTCAGTGAAAAACTTGTTGAGCCCGAACAGCTTGACTTCCTTCGCGCCTTCGCGGCTTCCGGCCACCTGACGCAAATAGTCCATCTGTCGTTTCGCCGGAGTCTGCCGGAAATTCTTGGCGTATCCAAGAAAGGCGTAGTGAGTCTCTCCGACGAAAGATGGGAGCACGCCTACCATGAGCAGCAGAACCAGCCAGGGCGACTCCCACGCTAGCGCAGCCGAAAAAGTGAGCGTGGTGATCACCTGCTGCACGAGACGTCCCATCTGTTGGATCATCGCCAGGCGGTCAGTCGCCTGCACACGCGCGCGCTCCAGGCGGTCGTAAAAGAGGGGGTTTTCGTATGTCGTCAGGTCGAGTCGGGCTGCCTGCTCCATCACCTTGACGCTGGCATGCTGGGTATACCGGTTGGAAAGCAGCGAATCCGAGTAGTCGATCGCGCGAGTGATCACTCCTACCAGCACGTTCAGTACTACTTCTGCGGAGACAAGTATCCAGAACCTTGCAGCCAAAGGCCGGCCGCGTAAAACCTGCGCAATGTCGTTGATGATGTACTGCGCTACCTTGGCGATTCCAAACGGGAGTACCGCAACGATGACGCGGAGTCCAAGCCCCCACGAGACAACCGCAGGCCCCGACTCCCAAAGAATGCGGAGAACGTGAGGCATGTTGCGAAGGGCGCGCAGCCGATCGAGCCATGGGCTCTCCGCATTCGAATGGTTCTTAGACTCGTTCATAGATTCGAACTAGGGTACAACGCCAACAGCATGGTCGCAGTGTTGCATCTATGGATGCCTCGCCGCGACGAGGTGTTGGATTGCAATTTGGCCCTATGGTGTTGTGGTCAAATGATCAGGCTCGGGCATTCCGTCCAGCCATTGCTCAAGGAACCCGACCAGTTCCTGTGGCGGCTTGAGCCATACCTGCGCCGCCGTCTGCCGATACTCGAGACGCACGAGTACAGTCAAGCCGCGACCATTCAAGGCGCGAAACGAGTCCTCGTCAGTAAGATCGTCGCCAAGGTAGGCGATCTCCGTCAACGGCGATGACTCTCCGATTATCGATGCAACTGCATCGCCTTTGTCGGGGCGGGCGACTCGCAGCTCCACTCCCGATTCGAAGCTTAGAAGCTTCAGATCGCCGCTGCTGGCGAGCGCAGTCCAGCCTTCCCGTAACTGCGCCTCCACTGCCTTTGCCTCCGGGTCGGCCATCCCGCGCCAGTGAATAGCGATGCCTCCCGGCTTAAACTCCGCCAACGAAGCCAGATTCGACTCGACCACCCACGCCTCTGCCTGTGACAGCAGCTCGCGTGTGCCTGAGGCGGTGTGTGTCTGCTGGTAGGTACCGTCCGGCAGCAGCCGTTCCAGACCGTGGGCGCCCCATATTTCGAGATCGTCGAGAGGCTGAAGAAAAGGCTTCAGATCGGCAACCGGCCGTCCCGTGACGATCACGATTCGCGAGCCGCCGCGCTTCAGGATCTTCCCGAGAAGTGGCATAACTTCGGGATAAGGATAGGCATTAGTCCGCTCGATCTGAAAGGGTGCCAGTGTGCCATCGTAATCCAGCAGAAGTGCCGAAGCCGGCGCTCTTTGCAGGCGATAGAAGAACTCCCATAGCGGGGTCGAATCGGGAAGAGATTTTTTTGACTGTACGCGTGACAAGTCTACGTCCCCACCGAAACCCTTTCCGGCGTCGAAGCGGCCGGGCTATCTGTCTGATCCAGGCGCACCTCGCAGAGCGTTCCTATCAGGCTGCTGGCCCACCAGTAGATGTTGTGTTCTCGAACTGAAGTGCGCATCCGCCGCATGCGCTCCATCATTTCGGTTACGTCCATTCGAAGAGCCTGAGCGATAGCCTCGCCGGTCGACTCAATATCGTATGGGTTCACAATGATCGCGTCGCGTAGTTCCCGGGCAGCTCCGGTAAAGCGGCTGAGGATAAGGACACCGCGCTCGTCCTGCTTAGCGGCGACATACTCCTTCGCTACGAGATTCATCCCGTCATGCAGCGACGTCACCATGCAGATATGCGCTACCCGATAGAACCGCTGGACCTCCTGCCGGCTGTGCTGGCGCACCCGCAATATGATTGGAGACCATCGGCCACGCTTGAACCGTGCATTGATCCGTTCCGCCTCCGACTCAACTTCTGCCTGGAAGTCCGCGTACCGTTTGATATGCGTGCGCGTAGGCGCCCCCAGCTGGACGAAGCTAAATTTACCTTGGTAGCTCGGATATCGTTCAAGGAACGACTCGACTGCCTGGAACCGTTCAATGATCCCCTTGGTGTAATCCACTCGGTCGACACCGACACCTATGTATGTCGCTTCAACACCAAGTTCCTTGAGCAATTCCCGCCGCTCCTCCAAAGCGTCTCTTTGCTGCGTACGAGCGTCGGTTTCTGAAAACTCCACACTGATCGGGAAAGGCAAGACCAGCGACTGATGATCGTTGCGTTTGACCGAGAAGTGCTCCCAATCAATGCGCGCCTCCAGCACGTGATCGACAGTGTTAAGGAAATTGTTGCAATGGGCCCTCACGTGGAATCCGATCAGATCGGCCCCCAACAAGCCATCCAGCAGCTCGCGCTGCCACGGACAGATCTCGAACGATTCGGGATTCGGCCATGGAATGTGCCAGAAAATTGCGATTCTTGCGTTTGGCAGCCGGTCTTTCACCATGCGCGGCAACAGCGCGAAATGATAGTCCTGGATCAGAACGACGGGGTGTTCCTCGCTTCCTATCTCCTCCAGGATGGCATCGGCAAATTTCTGGTTAACGTTGTAGTAGTGCTCCCAATCCAGCGCACGAAAAACCGGGCGAGTATGGGCGTTATGGCATAAAGGCCAAAGGCCCTCGTTGGCGAAGCCGTAGTAGTAGCCCTCTTCCTCCTCGGCGCTCAGCCACACTCGACGCAGCGTGTAGAGCGGTTCGTCGGGAGGAACCTGCAGCCTGTCATGATCGTCCACCGTCTGCATATCGGCATCGCCGCTGCCGTGCGCCACCCAGGTTCCGTTGCAGGCACAAAGAATCGGTTCGAGCGCCGCAACAAGGCCGCTCGCTGGAACCGAGAATCTGACTTCTCCGTCGCGCCATGAATGTATGTAGGGCTCGCGATTCGAAACCACGAACAAACTGCTTCCGTTGAGTCTGCTGCGAACATGGTCAGCCAGCCGCTGCGCCGTCCATTCTGACTCATTCGCATTGCGCAGTCTGGCCTCTGCCTCGGCTGCGCCACGCGCACTTTGGATGCTCTTCGCTAACGGCGCAACCTCCCGCGTAAGAGGAAGCAGGAAATCAACATCTTTAGCCGACGGCGGGACTGCATGCTGGCCGGTTCGTAGAGCCTTCATCCAGTCGGCGACCCGCGCGATCGGTCCGGTGAGACTCCAGCGCACGATGAGGATGGTGATAGCGACAATCACCAGTACCTGAAGCGCTATCCGAACGAAGACTCTGCTCCAGACGCGAAAGATCTCCGCGCGAATGTATCCGGTGTCGTGCGCCATAACGATGCCGCCAAGGACATCGTTGCCGGAGGCATGCAGCGGCATTGCCACAACATATATGCGCTTGAAGCGGACGCGCATGTACCTGCTTTCGTCGCGATTCGTTTTCAGGGCATCTGTCAGCAGCCCGGGCGATCCCGGCAATAGCGCGTTAAGAGCGGTCGTAACAACCAGCGGCGTACCATCAGGCTCATATACGCCGATTCCGAGCAGGTGTTCGCGATCGCTGAACTGCCGCACCATCTGCTCCAGACGGGCTCGATCGCCTAATTGCAGGTAAAGCTCAGCTCTTCCGGCGAGATTATCGCCCAGCGCCCCTGCCTGGCGCTCTAACTCAGCGCGGAGGGCATCCTTCTGACTTCTCACCTCGTACCAGGAGGAGGCAAGAGACACAAGTGTGACTCCGATCACCAACGCCGCGATCAATCGCCAGCTCAGAATTCGCATGGTTTCCACTACCTGCTTTGAATAACGATGCGCCGAAGCGATAAAGCATTAGATGCCGTAGAGAACGGAGAAGTGGTCTGGCCTTCTATCTTAATCTTCACAACGGGCTGCGCCGTAGCAAAAATGCTGGTTTCTTTTCGCCTCCATCTCCACTCGCATCGCAACCGGTGTTCGCGTACACTGCATCCAACTTGCACAATCTGAAGAGCGAGGCTCGACGTTGAAGAAAGCAGGGAGCGCATCCGATCCGCTCTGGTATAAGGATGCGGTTATCTATGAGCTCCATGTGAAGGCCTTTGCCGATGGCAATGGAGACGGCATCGGCGACTTCGCAGGTCTCATGGGCAAGCTCGATTATCTGCAGGATCTCGGTGTCACCTGCATCTGGCTGCTTCCCTTCTTCCCATCGCCGCTGCGCGACGACGGCTACGATATAGCGGACTACAAGAACGTCCATCCCAGCTACGGCACACTTGACGATTTCAAGCAGTTCCTTGATGCCGCCCACAAGCGCGGCATGCAGGTTCTGATCGAACTGGTAGTCAATCACACCTCCGATCAGCACCAGTGGTTTCAGCGGGCCCGCCATGCTCCACCAGGCTCGCCCGAACGCGACTTTTACGTGTGGAGCGAGACGAACGAAAAATTCGAAGGCGTCCGTATCATCTTCTCAGATACGGAGACTTCTAACTGGACCTGGGATCCGGTCGCTAAAGCCTACTATTGGCATCGTTTCTTCTCTCATCAGCCTGACCTCAACTTCGACAATCCATTGGTGCTGGCTGAAACCGTGGCGGCCATGCAATTCTGGCTCGATCTCGGCGTCGACGGCCTGCGAATGGACGCGATTCCTTATCTTGTGGAACGTGATGGCACAAACTGCGAAAATCTGCCCGAAACCCACGCAATCATCAAGTCGTTCCGTGCTGCCATCGATGCTGATTACGCCAATCGCTTTGTCCTTGCTGAGGCGAATCAGTGGCCGAGTGACGTGCGTCCCTATTTCGGAGATGGCGATGAATGCCAGATGGCATTTCACTTCCCTCTGATGCCAAGAATCTACGTCGCCATTCGTCAGGAAGACTGCCTTCCGATTACAGAAATCATGGCGCAGACCCCTGACATTCCTTCCAATTGCCAGTGGGGCCTTTTCCTCCGTAACCATGATGAGCTGACTCTGGAAATGGTCACCGAGGACGAGCGCGACTACATGTACTTGGCGTACAGCGCCAACCCTCGAATGCGGATCAACCTCGGCATCAGGCGCCGCCTCGCTCCGCTTCTGGATAACAATCGCCTCCGCATCGAGCTGTTGAACAGCCTTCTGTTCTCCTTTCCAGGAACGCCGATCCTCTACTACGGCGATGAGATCGGCATGGGAGACAATATCGAGCTCGGCGATCGGAATGGTGTTCGCACCCCGATGCAATGGAACGCTGAGCATAACGGGGGATTTTCCACCGTCGATCCCGAGCGACTATACAGCCCGGTAATTTCCGATCCTGTTTTCGGTTATCTGGCAGTCAATGTTCAAGAGCAGCTCGAGAACCCCTCGTCTCTATTGCAATGGACCCGCAACATGATCGGCTTACGGAAGCTGTTCCCGGTTTTTGGGAGGGGCAGCTTCCACATTCTGAACACTACCAACCGCAAGGTCCTGGCGTATCTCCGCCAGTATCGAGACCAAACCGTGCTTTGCGTCGCCAACATTTCCAGGTCGGCCCAGCCGGTATTACTCGACCTGAATGAATACGAGGGTCGCACCCCGGTGGAGATGCTCGGCTACGTCCCTTTCCCGAAGATTACCGAGCAGCCCTACGTCCTGACCTTGTCCCCCTACGCATTTCTCTGGTTCGAGCTGCAGCTCAGCCGCGATGGCCAGGAGTTGCCCCCCGGTATGCCAGAGGTTCACGCGGAGGAAGCGGCGATCGATGTGGATGCGTGGGACGCGCCCCCCGTGTTGCTCCAACAGGCCCAACCAGGGCCCGCCGAGCTTGTGGACGGAATGCCCGTCCGAGAGATCGGAGCGGTCGAGGTCGGCACCAGCGAATCTGATCGCAGGACCAGGACAGATCTTCTCATTGTCGTCGAACCAGGAAGCCGGGAGGACCTGGACAAAGCCACCGCAGCGGTCGTAGGGCGGCTTGCAAGTGCAGATCGCCCAATTCGCACCTTGCTCGCATTTCCTGCCCCTGATTCGGACGGCGGGCAGACGGCGACGGGGCCGAATGGCCCTCAGCCGGTTGGTGGCACCCCCTGGCTGAGCCTGTTGCCGTTCGTTTCGAATGGACGTCCGCAGCCTTCTCCATGGCCACACACCACACAAACGTTCATCGATGCTTCACGCCTTGCATCGGAACACGACGCGCGCGCCGCGATGCTCCTCCGGCACGATGTGGGCGCGCTGGACCGGCGTGCTTTGCCTCTGCTCTCGCGAGCCGTGCTCGGCGAGTCCGCGGATCTTGCCATGCCCTTCTACACTCTGAGCCCGTACGAGGGGCTGCTGAACAGCGCGATCCTCTATCCGCTTACCCGCGCGTTGTATGGCAGCACCATTCGTTACCCGCTCACCGGAGACCTGGCCGTTTCCAGCGCTTTCTGCCAGGTTCTGGCGAGCGGCGGAACATATCGGTCGTCCGACCCCGAAGAGACGATCGTCTGGCCAGCCACGGATGCTCTCCTCAACGGGAATGCGGTGGCACAGGTGTATGTAGGTCCTCGACACTTCGCCCAGCGTGAAGGATTCGACGTCACGGCGCTGCTCACCCGCGTGGTCGGAGCACTTTTTTCAGACATCGAAGCGCGCGCCTCAGTGTGGCAGCTGTCGCGGCCGGTAGCGCGTATACGGGAAATCGGGGGCCGGGGTATGCCGGAGGCCGCTACGCAGGATGCGTCTCCGCCGGCGGATGTGCGGCCGATGATCGAGTCCTTCCGGCTGGCGGGGAGTAATCTGCAGGAGGTGTGGACTCAGGTGATGACGCCGCGGACGCTGCTTTCCGTGAACCGTCTCGCCCAGGCCAAGGACAAGGAGCATTTCCTGCCGGATGCTCTCTGGGTCAGAATCGTATATGACTTCCTGGCCGCGTATCGCGGCAGAAGCGTCAACCGGAATCACCTCCTTGGTGCACTGATGCCCTTGTATCTGGGCTGGGCAGCGTCTCACGTGCTTGCCATCAGCAGCCAGGGAGAGGCGGTCGCAGAGCAGCGGGTAGCTGCGCTTGCCAGCGCCTTCGAGGCGGACAAACCTTATCTTCTGGCCCGGTGGCGCTGGCCGGATCGTTTCAACCCATGAGCAACCGCGTCACGATGGAAGGAGAAAACCATGTGGGACCAAATCGAGTTCGCGCTTCATGCCTCGCTGGCTCGTGTCCTCACCAAGGTGGCCACCCTGCTGCCGGCCGTGCTGTCTCTTGTACTCGCCGTACTGGTCTGCGCTCTGTTTGGGCTGTTTCTAGGCTATCTGCTGCGCCGGATCCTGGTCGCGGTCGATTTGACAATCGCGTCAAGGCGAACTCCCGGCAGTTGCTGCACGGTCGCCGATGCAGGTCCCTTCCCTGATGCTGTCGCGCATTGTCTTCTGGTGCGGCATCTTCCTCGGACTGGTGCTGGGGATCGCCGCCTTCGGAGCGGCTTACAGTCCTTCGGAGCAGACAGCCACCGAGGTCTACCCCTACCTGACCCGCATCGTCACCGCCATCCTGCTCCTGCTGGTCGGCACGGTGATCGCCCGCTTTCTGGCGCGGAGTGTGCTGATCGGCGCGGTAAACATGAACCTGCAGTACGCGCGGCTGCTCAGCCAGGGGATAAAGTGGCTGGTGATCGTGTTGACGGTAGCGATGGCCCTCGATCATGTCGGGATCGCTGGCGCCATCGTCGAACTGGCCTTCGGCATCCTCTTTGGCGGCATCGTGCTGGCGCTGTCACTGGCTATCGGACTTGGGTCAAAGGAGATCGTCAGCCGATCGCTGGAGTCGGACAGCAGCCGGCATACAGAGGAGACGGCGAAGCGTCCGGTCAGCCATTTCTGACAGGACCCCCTCCCCCTTGTATTCTGTAACTCATAGATTCT
>CAVRNK010000141.1:0-9786 GCA_963721995.1 uncultured Acidobacteriaceae bacterium
TAATTGCGGCTTTTGAGTTTGCGGGTTTCGGTGTGCAGCGCCCCGATGGTCTGGCGGAGATAGCCGGCGATGGCGGCGAGCTCCTTCTTGCTGTAGCCAGCGGCGATGGCGCTCATGGCACGTCCCAGGGAGTTGAAGATGGGGTCGGTCCGTCGCTCGGTTTCTGCGAAGCGGAGCGGGTGGAGGATGATGCTGCGTCGGTCGTCGGGGTTTGGCTGGCGGCGGACGCAGCCCGCGCGCTCGAGGCGATCGACGATGCCAGTGATGGCTCCCGTGGTGTATCCGGACAACTCGGCGAGACGGCTGGCGGTGAGGGATCCGTGCTGGCCGAGGAGGACGTAGCAGCGCCACTCGCCGGCGCTCATGCCAAGGCGAGCGGCGACGGCTTCGTGGAAGAAGACGACAGCGGAGCTGAGTTCTTTTCCTAAGTTTTCGGGGTTGGGACTCTCGTGAGCAGCTTTTGAAGCTTGAGAGACCTTGGGCTTTGCGGCTATATTCGCTCTTGCCATATTTATCTTAGAGGTAAGATATTTAGCTGCAAGCTATCTTACCAAAACGCGGAGACCCCAACTTGAAGCACTGTCGGATCATTTCACTATTTCTGATTGCCGCTGCTCTATCGTTGTGTGCGGGTGCGGCCCGCGTTGAGCCACTCGCAATACCAGATGAAGCGGGACCGGTTGAGGTGCGGGGACCTGGCGCCCGTCCGCAGATCTTCTTTGCCTGCTGCGATCAGGGCATAAGCGACATGGAGTCGTGGATGTCGGATCCCGAGGTTATATCGCAGTTGCAGCAACTGCACGCCGGGCTGGCGGTTGAGGTCAGCGACTTCAGCGCAGAGCGGGCGCAGGCGGTGCGCAAGCTGAATGCGGCGGGGATTCCGTTGACCGCGTGGCTGGTGATGTCGCGCGAGCAGGGGCATTATCTGAACGGCTTTAACGCGCCCGAGGCCGAGCAACGCTCTACGCAGTTTGAGACGTGGACGCGGGACAATGGGCTTAGGTGGAGCGCGGTCGGGCTGGATATCGAGCCGAACTTCGATCACCTGAAGGAAGTGGGAAAGCGTAAGGGCAGCTTTCTCGGGCTGATGATGCGGCGCTTTTTTGACTACCGTCAGGTCGAGCGGGGACGCGCGGCGTATCAGGCGCTGATCAGGCGAATTCAAGCAAGGGGTTACACCGTCCAGACCTACCAGATGCCGTTTCTGGCCGAGGAGCGGGCGATGCACTCGACGCTGCTCGAACGGCTGTTCGGCATTGTGGATGTGCACGGGAATGAGGAAGTGCTGATGGCTTACAGCAGCTTCAATCACGCGGCCGGCGGAGGAATTCCCCTCATATATGGCCCGCAGACCGAGACGCTGGCCGTGGGAACGACGCTTGACGATAAGGCGGCGGGTCTGACCGCGCTTTCGTGGGAGGAGTTCTCGCGGGACCTGATTGTGGCTGCACATTTTTCGCATGTGGTCGGCGTGTATAGCCTGGAGGGCTGCATACGGCATCGGTTTCTGCCCCGGATGATTGCGCTCGACTGGGGGCAGACGGTCACGATTTCCGCCGAGCAGATTGACGCGGCCCACAAGTTCGACAGGAATCTGCGTCACGCGATCTGGATTTTCTCGCGGCTTCCTTATGTTGTTGTCGGATTCCTGCTAGTCGTCATTGTTTTTGTCTGGTGGCTGGTCCGGCGCAGGATGCGCAGGCCGCGGCTATCAGGTCAGCGTCTGAACGGGTCGACAAGTTAGCAAGTCAGCAGAAGGGCTTACGGATTGATCCTTGATAACAGATCGTTATCGAAGAAATGCGACTGAAATGGTCGTTTACTTCGGTGCGAAATTTCGGTGCGATTTTTTCTGCCGTGCTTCTGCGGCTCTTGATTCTGTTACCCTTTCGCCTGCTATATTGAATCTTCGACTCAAAGTGGAATTCGGGCGGCACCTATCCCGGAACATGCTGCGCGCGATGCCGCGTGGTAACCCTCCAACCGATACGCATCAATGAGGACGCAAGGACGCATTCATGGCGCAGATTTTTGACCGCAGCTCGAACGCGCTGGCGCGGGCTAGCCTGGTCTTGACGGGGTTGATTGTCATTGCCCTGGGAGTGACGCTCGATCAACTGCAACGGTCTCCATGGGTAACGCGGCAAGGGCAGAGGGCGGATCAGCCGGTTCCGTTCAGCCACAAGCACCACGTGGAGGGTCTGGGGTTGCAGTGCCAGTACTGTCACACCTCGGTTGAGAAGTCGAGCTATGCGGGGATTCCACCGACCAGGACCTGCATGAATTGCCACGCGCAGATCTGGACGAATGCCAACCTGCTCGAGCCGGTGAGGCAGAGCTGGGCGACCGGGCAGTCGATTGTGTGGACCAAGGTCCACGACCTTCCTGATTTTGTCTACTTCAGCCACGAGATTCACGTGAACAAGGGGCTGGGTTGCTCGAGCTGCCATGGCCGGGTGGACGAGATGCCCATCATGTATCAGCAGAACACGCTGCAGATGGAGTGGTGCCTGAACTGCCATCGTAATCCGGAGAAGAATCTGCGGCCGACCAGCGAGATTTACAACATGGCGTGGAAGGGCGCGTCGGAGATGAATCCGGTATGGTGCACGGCCACGGATGCGAAGACGGGCACGCCGACGGCGCAGTCGGTGAGCTGCACGACAACGAATCCGACACCGGGCGAAGGTAGCTCGGAGCAGTCTTCGCTGCATCTGATTCCGGCGGCAAATGCGCTGGTGACCGATGCGCAGATGACTGACGCGCCGACTGGGACGCTCGGGGCGCAACCGGTGAGCTATACGAAGTTCACCAGCCAGGAGGCGCTGGGCGACTTTCTGGCGCAGCACTACAAGATCCGCTCGCCGCGGGAGCTTTCAAGCTGCGAGGTATGCCACAGATGAAAAATCGCGAGCTTGAGACGGGCTTAGTAAGCATTCAGGAAGACATGCAAAAGGACAAGCTAAGCGGGAAGCTGACGCTGCCCGAGGTGCGGGCGAAGCTGGCCGGGCAATCGGGAAAGAGATACTGGCGGTCGATCGATGAGCTGGCCGGAACCCCGGAGTTCGAGGCTGCGGTGCGTGAGGAGTTTCCAGAGCAGGCCTCGGAATGGATCGATCCGGTGTCGCGGCGCTCGTTTTTGAAGGTGATGGGTGCGTCGATGGCGCTGGCCGGACTGGCTGGATGCACGAAGCAGCCCGATGAGCCTATCTATCCTTACGTAAAGGCGCCGGAAGATTTGATTCTCGGCAAGCCGGTGTACTTTGCAACAGCTTTTCCATTCCCCACTGGTGCCGTGCCGCTTTTAGTCAAGAGCGATGCCTACCGGCCAGTGAAAGTCGACGGGAATCCTGAGCACCCTTACAATCAGGGCGGATCGGATCCGATTACGCAGGGGACGTTGCTCGATCTGTACGATCCAGACCGGTCGCAGCGGGTAGTGCATCGCGGCGAACCGACCAACTGGCCGGTATTTCTGGGCAATTTCCGCGGGATGCTGGCGGACAAGAAGTCGTCGGGCGGGCAGGGATTGTATGTGCTGAGCGCGACGGTGACCTCGCCGACCCTGGCCGCGCAGTGGAAGAAGGCGCAGGCGGCGTATCCCCAGGCGAAGTTTGTTCAGTACGACCCGGTGAATCGCGACTCAGCTTACGCTGCATCGAAGGCGGCGTTTGGCGATTACACCGACGCGCAGTACAAGCTGGATGTGGCCGACGTGATCGTGTCACTGGATGCGGATTTTCTTTCCGGCGCAGCATATCCAGGCTTTCACCGCCTGGCGAAGGACTACGCGAAGCGGCGCAAGCTTGAGGGAGCGAAGTCGGGCGACTTTAGCATGAACCGCCTGTATTCGGTCGAGAGCATGACGACGACGACCGGAATGAAGGCCGATCATCGGCTGGCGCTCAGGGCTAGCGACATTCCGGCGTTTGCGGCGGCGCTGGCTGCGGCGGTGAGCGCGGGTGGAGAAGCTCCGAACGGCTACAACTGGTCAAGCGAAGCGCAGGCCTTCCTGAAGTTTGCGGCTGACGATCTGAAGGCCAGCGGCGGCAAGTGCGTCGTGATTCCCGGTGAGCAGCAACCGGCGTCGGTGCACCTGGCGGCGATCGCGATCAACGAGGCACTGGGCAATGTGGGCAAGACCGTCATCTACGCAGATACGGTGAATCCGCTGCCTTCGATCCAGGGCGACGATCTGAAGGCGCTGGTCGCGGACCTGAACGCCGGCAAGGTGGACTGGCTGGTGATCCTGAACGCGAACCCTGTGTACACGGCTCCGGCGGATCTCGAGTTCGAGGACGCGCTCAACAAGGCGAAGACGGTGGTGCATCTCGGCTCGCATTGCGACGAGACGGGACGAAACGCGCAGTGGCACGTGAATTCGGCGAACTATCTGGAGTCCTGGTCGGATGCGCGGGCCTATGACGGCACGGTCTCGGTGATCCAGCCGATGATCGATCCGCTCTACAACGGGCACACGGCGCACGAGATTTTACAGTCGTTTCTCGAAAACCCTGATATCTCTCCTTACGCAGCGGTGCGGGAGACGTGGAAAGACAAAACAGCTGGCACGGCTACCGACGCCGACTTCGGCTGGCGCAAAGTGTTGCACGACGGCTGGATTGCGGATACGGCGTTCACGCCCCAGGGCGGCGGTGGTAAGGCTCAGATTCCGACGCCTGTGGCGCAGGTTTCGGCCGACACGCTCGAAGTGGTCTTCCGGCCCGATCCGAATGTTTACGACGGGCGCTATGCGAACGTGGGCTGGCTGCAGGAAGTTCCCCGCCCGGTGACCAACATTTCGTGGGACAACGCGGCGCTGATGAGCTACGCCACGCTGGAGAAGCTGCACCTGGCCGAGCAGGACGTGATCGAGATCACACTGAACGGCAAGAAGGTGCTGGCGCCGGCGATGGCAGTTCCGGGCCATGCCGATGGCAGCATCACGCTGCACCTGGGTCAGGGCCGCAGCATAGGCCGGGTAGGCGGGGGCGTAGGCTTCGACGCTTATCAGATCCGGCCTTCCGATTCTCCTTTGTTCGCGACCGGCGCGACGGTGAGGAAGACCGGAGACACCTGGGGATTCGCGGTCACTAAGAGCCACTACCAGGACCATCGTTCAGTGGCTGTCGGCGGCGACGGCAGCGGGACGCATTCGCTGGAAGGCAACGAGGCGGTGGACCGCGGCATTATCCGCTGGGCGACGCTCGAGGAGTTCAAGAAGGAACCGGAGTTTGCGCATATTGGCGAGGGCAAGGATGTGCCTGAGCCGACGACCAGCATGTTCCCGTCGTATCGCTACGATCACAACGCGTGGGGCATGTCGATCGACATGAACTCCTGCGTGGGGTGCAACGCATGCATAGTGAGCTGCTATGCGGAGAACAATATTCCGGTGGTGGGCAAGCAGCAGGTGAGGATCGGGCGCATGATGCAATGGCTGCGCATCGACACCTACTATGAGGGCGATCTCGCGGCGCCGCGGGCGCACTTCCAGCCGATGGCCTGCCAGCACTGCGAGAATGCTCCCTGCGAGCAGGTCTGCCCGGTGGGCGCGACGGTGCACACACCGGAAGGCCTGAACATGATGATCTACAACCGCTGCGTGGGCACCCGCTACTGCTCCAACAACTGTCCCTATAAGGTGCGGCGCTTCAACTTCCTGCTTTACTCCGATTACGAAACCGAGAGCCTGAAGCTGATGCGCAACCCGGATGTGTCAGTGCGCAGCCGCGGCGTGATGGAAAAATGCAGCTACTGCGTGCAGCGCATCAGTGCGGCGAAGATCCAGGCCGACAAGGAGAATCGCCTGATCCGTGACGGCGAGATCGTCACAGCCTGCCAGCAGGCGTGCCCGACGGAGGCCATCGTCTTCGGCAATATCAACGATGGCAACAGCCGGGTGGCAAAGCTGAAGGGCCAGGAACGCAGCTACGGAGTGCTGGCCGATATCAATACCCGTCCGCGCACGACATATGTGGCCGAGGTGCTGAACATCAACGATGAGCTTTCCCAGGCGCTCGGGGAGTTTGCGCCTGCGAACAGCTAAGAGGGTTCGAGGCTGAGAGGTTAAGCGATGGCAACAAAAGAACCGCAGGTGAATGACCCGATGCTCGACCCGGTTACCGGGGAATTTCGGGTTATCGCGCCCGGGCACACCTTCAAATCGGTCACCGAAGAAATTTCGCGCATCGTTCTAACGCCGCATACGCCGCTGGGCTGGTTTGGCGGCTTTGTGCTTGCGGGCGGCTTCGTGATGATGCTGCTGGTCGCGGTGACCTGGCTGTTCCTGAAGGGTGTCGGTATCTGGGCCATTACGATTCCGGTGGCCTGGGGCTTCGCGATTATCAACTTCGTGTGGTGGATCGGTATCGGCCACGCGGGCACGTTGATCTCAGCGATTCTGCTGCTCTTCAAGCAGGGCTGGCGGAACTCAATCAACCGCTTCGCCGAAGCGATGACGATTTTCGCGGTGGTTTGCGCCGGCATGTTCCCGCTGATCCACGTGGGCCGTCCGTGGCTGGGGTACTGGCTGTTTCCCTATCCCAATTCGATGAATGTGTGGCCGCAGTTCCGGTCGCCGCTGCTGTGGGACGTCTTCGCGGTTTCGACGTACGCGACCATCTCGGTGGTCTTCTGGTACATCGGCATGATCCCGGACCTGGGGACGCTGCGCGATCGCGCGCAGTCGAAGTTTGCCCAGTTCTTCTATGGATGGCTGGCGCTCGGGTGGCGCGGGTCGGTGCGGCACTGGGTGCGCTATGAGACAGCTTCGCTGCTCCTGGCCGGCCTGGCAACGCCTCTGGTGCTCTCGGTTCACACCGTTATCAGCTTCGATTTCGCTGTGGCGCTCCTGCCGGGATGGCACACGACGATCTTCCCGCCATACTTTGTCGCCGGTGCTATCTATTCGGGATTCGCCATGGTGATTACGCTGGCGATTCCGATCCGCAAGTTCTATCACCTGGAAGATCTGGTAACGCTGCGCCATATCGACAACATGGGTAAGGTGATGCTGGCGACGGGGCTGATTGTGGCCTACGGCTACTCGACCGAAGTCTTCATGTCCTACTGCTACTCGGCGAGCCACTGGGAATACTTCATGATGTGGAACCGGATGTTCGGTCCCATGGGGTGGTCCTACTGGGTGCTGGTCACCTGCAACATCGCCCTGCCGCAACTGCTGTGGTCGAGAAGGCTGCGTCGCAGCGTTCCGTTCATGTTCCTCATGTCGCTGATCATCAACACCGGCATGTGGTTTGAGCGCTTCGTCATCGTCGTAACCAGCCTCACCCGCGATTACTTGCCGTCCTCGTGGGGAACCTACCGGGCGACCAAGTGGGACTATGCAACGTTTGCGGGCACGCTGGGACTGTTCACGTTTCTCTTCTTCCTGTTTGTGCGCTTCCTGCCCATGATTCCCATGTCGGAAATTCGCATGATGCTTCCGGGTGCGAAGGTGCGGCCCGAGGCTGAACCACAATTGGAGGCAGGTGACTGATGCCTGTACGTGAAGGAACCTACGGCCTGCTGGCCGAATTCGAAACGCCGACACAGCTGGTGCGGGCAGCGGAGAACGCCTATGCCGCGGGTTATCGCCGCATGGACTGCTACACGCCTTATCCGGTGGAAGAGGCGGCGGAAGCAATCGGCTTTCATAAGAACGAGGTTTCGCTGGTGTGCCTGATCGGCGGCCTGCTCGGCTTAGCGGCCATGTTCGGGCTGGAGACATGGATCTCGCTTTGGGCGTATCCGCTGAATATCGCCGGCCGGCCTTACTATTCGTGGCCGGCGTTCGTGGTGCCTGCATATGAGTGGACCATTCTTTTCGCCGGCCTTTCGGCCGCGTTCGGCATGCTGGCGCTGAATGGATTGCCCCAGGTGTATCACCCCTTGTTCAATGCGCCGAACTTTCGCAGCGGAGCGACCAGCGACAAGTTTTTCCTGTGTCTCGAATCGGCCGATCCGAAGTTTGAGGCAGCGGAGACGCGGACCTTTCTTGAGCGCTTGGCGCCGCTTTCAGTGGTGGAGGTGGAGTATTAATCCCATGAAGACAAGCTGGGCAGGCTCCGCCCGGGCGCTGGCGGTAACGGCTGCAGGCGCGGCGCTGCTGTTCGCTGCCGGCTGCCGGCAGGATATGCAGGACCAGCCGAAGATGATTCCGCAACGCGAGTCGCAGTTCTTCGCCGACGGGCGGTCGGCACGGCCGCAGGTGCTCAATACGGTTGCCCGCAATCAGTTGCACCAGGACGAGTACTTCTACACCGGCCTGGTAAACGGCAAGGAGCAGGATGAGCTGCCGTTTCCGGCGACCATGCAGGTGCTGGAGCGCGGGCAGGAGCGGTTCAATGTCTACTGCACGCCCTGCCATTCGCGGGTGGGCAATGGCCTGGGCATGATCGTCGATCGCGGCTACAAGCCGGCGGGCAATTTTCACGATCCGAAGAGGCTGGCAGAACCGCTGAGCCATTACTTCTGGGTAATGAGCAATGGCTACGGCGCGATGCCCGACTATTCGGCGCAGCTTCCGCCACAGGATCGCTGGGCGGTGGCGGCGTATATCCGGGCCCTGCAGCTGAGTCAGAACGCGAAGCCGGCGGATGTTCCCTCGGGGACGCAGATCGGGAACCTGCCGGATATTGCGCAGCAGGAAGGTCTGCCGGCGAGCTTTGCAGGCCCATGGCCGTTGGCAGCAGATACCTACGTGCAGGCCAACCCGGAGACGGAGATCGTGGCGGGAGCACCGGCTAAGCCCGCGAATGCTCCGAACGCAACGGTTCAGAGCCCGAAGACTTCAGGAAATACCAACAAGAGCGGCAGTCAGGGCACCAAGCCGCCGGCGTCGGAATAAGGAAACGCATGGCACACGGATATCACACGAAGACGATGCCCACGGAGCTGAATGCGCCGGCATTTGTCGATGTCTGGCGCACCCGGGCGCTGATCACAGGGGTGGTCGCACTGGTCATCGGGGTCATCCTCGGTTTCTTGAGCGGTGATGGCTTCAACCACTTTCTGCGCGCGTGGCTGCACGGCTACATGATGTGCTTCAACTTCTGCTTCGGCGGACTGGTGCTGCTCATGGTTCAGTACCTGTCGGGCGGCAAGTGGGGCCTGATCATCCGCCGGCCGCTGGAAGCGATGACCCGGACCTGGCCGCTGGTCTTCCTGATGTTCCTGCCGGTGGGGATTTTCGGAGCGTCCTTCGGGAAGCTGTACATCTGGGCAAAGTATCCCGACTGGATGACGGCTCTGAAGAACGGACTGATCACGCACGAGCAGGCGCATGCGATCCACTACAAGCATGGGATCCTGAATGTTACTTCGTTCTGGGTGTATTCGCTGGTGGTGTATGCGATTCTCGCGCTCTACGTCACCCTGCTGAATAAGTGGTCGCTCAAGCGGGACGGGGACCGCGAGCCGAATGTTCCATACTGGCGGACCAAGTTTGAGAACCTGAGCGGCTTCGGAACCCTGCTCTACGCCCTCCTGCTCTTCGGCGCGGTCATCTACTGGGTGATGTCGCTCGACCCGACGTGGTATTCGACTGTGTACGGCTTCCAGTTCCTGGTGGCGCAGGGATACGGCGTGCTCGCGCTCTCCATCCTGACGCTGATCGGGCTGTCCAAGGCCGAACCCATCAAGACGCTGTTTCGCAACACCGAGCAGCACGACATGGGCAAGCTATGCTTCGCTTTCACCATGTTGAACATGTACCTGGCCTTTGCGGCGTTCCTGATCGTCTGGTCGGGCAACTCGCCGGAAGAGATTCCGTGGTACCTGGAT
>CAVRNK010000142.1:0-22797 GCA_963721995.1 uncultured Acidobacteriaceae bacterium
CCGAAAAGCCGCAGATTTTCACGCCAGACCTCTGCCGAGCCCCGGCAGAGGTCGACGATATTAATACCATTCTCTCGGTGGCTAAGAATATCCAACAAAACGCCGTCCAAATCCAAGCGGGGTTTAGGAAAACTAACACGTTCTGAAATTGAAGAGCCAACCTTCGCTGACATCACGGAATTGATCGTAGCGTCGCGCGAGCGTGCTCTCCAGTCAGTGGATACGGTCTTGATCGAGCTCTATTAGAGAGTCGGCGAAAGACGTGTCGCAATTCAGGAAAAGTGGAGCAAACCCGACCTGGAGCGCCAAGTCGGAGCCGTGCTATTCGAGCGCGTGGTTCTCAAGTATCCCAAGAGTCTCACCGGTGGTGAGACAAACGCATCCCGACGCTCTCAACATCTTCAAGGATGCTTGTAACGTAAAATTCCTTGGTTTCCCACTGGCTCATGCAGAAGCCGACCTCCATCATGGCCTCCTGGAAAGCTCAAACATTCCCTTATCGAACCCGGTTGAGAGGTCAAGCAGCCTAACCTCCCCCAAGTGCCCGATTGCATCAGTCAAACCGCTCCTTAGTGATAGCTCACCGGCATCAAGCTTGACGTAAAAGGTCTTGGACAGTTGTGGAAAGCGAGGGCATGATGGCCCAAGAGGAGTTTGAAATGGCGTCGACTTCCCCTTCGCAAGATAATGTGATTCAGGCCCAGCAGGAACTGCTTCCAGAAAGTTTCGTCGGTAAGGTCGCGGCTCCTCCCAAGGGCCGCCACCTTCTGAGGCAGAAGAGTCAAAACTCAAAGCCGCCCGCCAGGACAAAGCTGCTGCCCGGTGCAAAACTGCTGGTCAGTCGCGATGAGGCTGCGCAGATGCTCTCGATCAGCATCCGCGGTGTGGATTATCTAATTGCGACTAAACGATTATCCACCCGTAGAATCGGAACTCGGGTTCTCATCCCGATGGACGATGTGCGCAGGTTTGCTCGTTCTGACCACCCGGAAAGAATGGCTGGCTAATGCCCTTGCTGACGGTTCGCTTGATCGTGTGCGGGAGGGAGCAACCGGTCGAGCCAAACGGGAATGGGTCGAAGCACCGCAGTCAACTTGCCGTTCTCGCAAAATGGCGACCTCCAACGCGCGGTGCGATTCTCTGCTACGTCCTCTGAGCTAAAGCCTGCCAAGAAAGCAGGACCGGAATAGGTGCCGAGACAATCGACGTACCTGACTTATACAATCGAGAATCCGGTAGAAGGGCGAGTGCATGCTTCAAAAACGCGGAATCTTTGAACGCAGGAAGGGCAGCGGTATCTGGTGGATTCGCTGGACGGATGCCGAAGGGCGAAAGCGGCGGGAGAAAGCCGGTTCGCGCAGCAACGCCGAGAGGCTTCTCGCCAAGCGGCACACGCAGAAGCTCGAACGGGCGAAGCTACCGGAAAACCTGCGTGCCAAAGCGATTACCTTTGGCGAACTCTGCCACGATGCCCTGGTCCACAGCCAATCCGAGAATAGCCGCAAGCAGACCTACGAACTTGGCCTTCGCATCGCGCAGCTGCTGCCCGTTTTTGGTTCCCGTCCGGCAGAGTCGATTAAGAAAAGCGAGATCGTCACCTGGCTGGCCGAGCAAGCGGCGGAACGCAACTGGGCAGCCAGCAGCAGAAATCGGTGGCAGGCGACCTTTTCCCTGATTTTTAGGGTCGGAATCGACAACGAGAAGATCGAGCGCAATCCGGCGGCCCGCATCCGTCGCAAAACGGAGAGCAACGGACGGGTAAGGTTTCTCTCTGACCATGAAGAAGCGCGGCTTCTGAAGGCAATCGAGCATCGATTTCCCGAGTTTTTGCCTCACCTGCTGCTTTCCCTTCACACCGGGATGCGCATGAGCGAGCAGTACAGTCTGCGCTGGAACCAGGTCGATTTCGAGCGGCGACAGATTCATCTTCCCAAAACAAAGAATGGCGATCCCCGGACCATTCCTCTGAACGTCGTAGCTCTCGCCGCTCTTCAGGGCCTGAAAGGCGAGAATCTGCAAGGCGCGGAAAAAGTGGAGGGAACTGCCCGGTCTTCCCTTCCCTGCGCAGCGACGATTCACTTCAGGGATCGCGTGGCTGGTTCCCGACTGCACTCGCCGCATCGAAGATCGACGGTTACTCATGGCATTGCAACCGCCATACTTTTGCCAGTAGACTTGTCATGGCCGGAGTCGACTTGCGCACCGTAGCTGAGTTGCTCGGGCACAGAACGCTGCAAATGGTGATGCGCTACTCCCATCTCGCTCCCGAGCACCAGGCTTCGGCCGTGGATCGGCTCATTGGGCGCGAAAATCGAAGGGACACCAAAGCGGACACCGGCGGTTTGGGCAGGAAGATTCGCAAGCACCGTCCTGCAAATAGCAGAATTCATGCAGCTTAGTTGATGGAGAGGTGGCAGAGCCCGGTTGAATGCACCTGACTCGAAATTCCCTCTTCCCCTTGGTGCAACTACTTGCAAGACAATCACTTATAGGTTCGCGGCCCGCACTCGAAAACAATGAGTTTGTTGCGGCATGTTGCTGTACTTTCAAGCACATCCAAAGACGTGCGTCATAGGCATGTCATAGTCACGTCATAGGCCGATTCCGCCATCTAGTACGCCCGATTAACTCTTTCGCCTTGGCCTCAGCAGGAGCGGCCACCTCATCAGGGTGCTCCATGAGCGCAGCTTCGTTCGCGTAGGCGTACCCAATCAGGTTCCACCGGCGATGTTTTTGTTGTTCATAGTCTGTCGATGTGCTGCGTGCGGCAGGGTCGCTCCAGCCTAGACTCTTGATGAAATTTGCTGTTTCAACCCTCTCGCTTAGCGGGTTCAGAGGGTCTGGTCGAACAAAGCTGTAGGGATGCGCATAGAACCTGGTCACCATCGCACTCTACGAGATACCACCGCGTTTCCAAAACCGTTGCCAGTAACCAGATTTGTAGCAGCGGCAGGCAAGCATACTAGCAGGGTGGCACAAATGTGAAATGCAACACTGCGGATGAAGCTAATGATCAGTTAGTTTCATCCGCGACAGCTGAATCCGCAACTGGCACCAGCATTCGGCCACCCATTGACACGCAGCCAAGCCCGGAGCCCTTCAGTGCCTACGCGAGGGGATCACGTTACTGCGGATGCGTGTTGATAAGCATACGAGGCTTCTCGACCTTGTAGCCTGTTGGTATCTGGAACAATGCCTCGTCCGGGTCATCCCGTTGGATATTTGTAAGTGAATACGTTGTCTCGCCAAAGCGCGGATCATCCTGGGTGCTCTGGATAACTAACTTGAGTTCGGGGGAATACCAGGTCTCGCGTGTCACCACAATGTCCTTGTCATTCCCGATAGCGCCGGCCGGTATCGTGCTGACGCTGCGCGTCCCCGTAACCTGAATGCCTTCGATGGCCTTTGTGCCCAACGATTCGGCTTTGGCGCTCTCTTCTCCCTTGTCCAGTACCGGTGAACCTGCGCGACTCTGCACAGAAAACATCATGTTTACGGTTGGAGTAGCCGAAGGTCCTACAGCGAAACCGTTGGCCGTCACCGTCGTTGCCGTACCTGACGGCAAGTCGGGGGGGAGAGGCAGTACATGAGCGACCTTTGTATCTGAGGTGTAGTCGATGTGTGTCTTTGCTACCGGGTCGAAGATGCTCGTCAGCGTTGTGGCGGTTCCTTCAGAGGAATCGGATTTGGATTTCCATGGGCCAATCGTGCTCAGTTTCTGGATGCGGACGGTGCGCCCCTCGCTGTCGCGCGCCAGGGTCGCTGTCGTGGTCTGGACGATGTGTGAGCCATCCGAAAGCGTCTGCTTGATCTCTGTGGTCGCTTGCGCCTGATACGGCAGGTCTTTAACCGTTTCGGCATTTTCCTGGAGTGCGAAACCGCCACGCGTCGAAAGGACTCCGATTTGAGCAGGTCCCGGCATCGGAGTGAGAACGATGCTGGTATTTGGTTGCTGATCCTGGTCCATCGCCATCGCGATCTGAGCGTGCCCAGGGTTTGACATGGTTATGAACAGAGCTGCGAAAGCGCAGCACATCCTGGGAAAAAAGAATCGGCTCATTTCTCCTCCTTGATAAGTTCCAGCGGTAAGGGAAGGCTAATCGCGCGTGGCAGGCCGTCGTCTCCCAGCGTCAACTCGGCAACCACTCGTCGATCATGAAGCGTGGCATTTAGCGGAAATCCCAACGACAAAAGTTCTGACTGTGACATGGATACCTGGATGGTCGCGCCTGTTCCGGTATCGACGGAGCTATTGGAATACGGAAGCCGGATGACCATTTCTCTGGCGCTCTGAGCCGGCTGCAGTTTGGGCCGCGAGCGGTGATTTCTGTACGATGCCGGCGTGGGTTTAAATCCCGAGAGCAAAACATCTGCGTCCTTCGCAGATGAGGTTGGACGCGAAGTGCCGATGGGCTCGTTTCCCGCACGCATATCCTTTGCTTGCCGGAGATGAACAACCCAAGCGGCAACTAACCCCAGGGCGGCCAACAAGGCGGCTGCAGCAAAAGCTGCTTGTAGCCAGCTGAAAGTCCCTGGCTGCTTAGCGCGGAAAATCTGCTTCTGCTCCAAACCCTGAGTGCATAGTTCGCTCAAGTGTGCTCGCAGTGCAGGCGAGGGATCGCGCGGCGAGAGGTCTCCCAGTAGTCCGAGAAGATCGTCCAAGCGCCGCACCTCCGCGAGCTTATTTTGCATGGACTCTTTTGGCAGCACCCTGGTCTCTCCCTTCTCCCGCCTCAATTCGCCGACGCAACCACTTCATCCGCAGCCGATCGCCGCAGTTTGCCCGTCAATAATGCCTTGGCACGATTCATACGGGACGCGACCGTTCCTTCCGAACATTGCAGGAGCGCGGCTGCCTCCTGGTAGCTCTTCTGCTGCAAGCTGCATAAAACGACGATGACTCGATAATGTTCCGGCAGCTCCTGGATGGCACGGTAGAGATCTCGCAATTCAGATCGCACCGCCAGAGCTGTTGCGGGATCCCAGTCACGATTCTCACGGCATAGCTTCTCAAAATTGCGGTTCCACTCAGATGTTTCGAGGACGCTTTCCAGAGAAAGCAGGCGCCGCGCGCGGCGTTGCTCCACTCTGGCCACGTTGCGGGCAATTCCAAGAAGATAGCCCTCCAGAGTTCCCCGTCCCGGATCGAATTGTTCAATCTTTCCCGCACACATCGCATTCAGGATCGCTACAAACACCTCTTGTGTGAGCTCTTCGGCCGTTGAAATGGAGCCAGTCATGTGCATCAAGAACCGATAGACGGAGCCCCGATGCCGATCGTAAAGCTGCAAAAAGGCATGTTCGTCTCGTTGTTTCAGACGCTCAGCAAGCTGGGCATCCGAATCCAAACCGTCCCTTATGCTTTTTGCCTTGCTTCCCGCCCGCGACCACAGCAATGAAGATGTCCTGCCTTGTATTGCATCTTCGACGTCAGAACTTCCCTTCCGCTAGAACTTTTGGCGCTCAAGACCTCCGGCCTTTAGCCGTTGAAGGGGCCGGAGAGCAGCGGGCCATTCCTGGAGATCCGTAGCACCTACGAGCGTTTACACGCGCCCAAGGATCGCCCCGGACAGGTCTCGGGCTCCTGGCTCGACGCGCAGGACCGTCACCGGCAGCGCAAGCTCGCTGCCCATACGCTTGAACAGGCGCGTCGAATCCTAAACGTGCTCACACCTCCCGCACCCGAGCCAAAATGTCGAACGCGAACCCCCAAACGGGGATTCGTTGCCCTTGCGTTATCGAAGGAAGTGGTCGAGGAGCCGTATGCGTATAAGTCTTGTGGAATGTTGGCGTCCCCGACGGGATTTGAACCGTGTTATCGCCGTGAAAGAGGGTTTCATTGAGATTCCAGTAAGTTAGGTACCGCTTGCACTAACTTGCATGAGTTCGCCTAAATACTATGTCATCAGGAGGATGAAGACCAAAACACCCTTGTACTAACTCGGCGTGCTTTGCACTGACGTACACGCGAGTTAGTCCCGACAGCGTCCCCGCAAAACGCGGGGTATAGTCGCTCGCCGGGTGCGGGCCGAACTCACGCATTCAACACGCTGATGATCTGTGACACGTCCAGATCCTTTTCCACTACCTTGTCACGAATAGGGTCGTAGATCTCAAACATTCGCCTGTGTCGGTCCAGTGTTGGGATGTGCGCGTTGAGCCTACGATCGGTAAACGATCCGAAACGACCAAGTTCCTTGATCAGGAATCTTGCGACATGAAAGTGTGGCTCGTGGTTTCCGTCAAAGCCCAAAAACTTCACTTGAGAGCCATGGAGCGGCGCTTCCTTCGCGACCCGCTGTTGGTCTTGAGTGCTTAATCGGTTGAAAGATACTTCAAGTCGATCCCACATCTCCATAAGCTTTACAGTCTCCCGTATGACATCAGGTGAAGGCTCTGAATCTTGGAGCAGCCCTCCTAGCTGCCACTCCAGAGCCCACAGGTTGCCCGAGGTGAGCGCGGCCTTAACAAACTTGGCATCGATCTCGCCTTTGATTCCGAGGTGCTCATAAATCTCAGCGAGCATCAGCAACGTCAATTTCTCGGTGGGACTGACTTTCATGGTTTCCTTTCGACCTGTTCGTGAATCGCTGGACTACTCGTCGTCTTGTTTTCCATCGGCCCGGGAGATCACTGGGTTTAATGGTAATGCCGAACTTCTTCTCGAGTTCCACCGTCGGACACCGCCACGAGCGGCCGACTCGAACTCCTGGAACAATTCCGGTCCGAAATCGGTAGTGGATGGTTTCCATCGGGACGCGCAAGATGTGCGCAACTTAGATTTGTATCGATGGCATCCTAGCCGCGAGCCGTCGCATCGCACTGTTCAGTTCAATATCTCCGTTATGGAGACACAACCGTGTTTGGGGCGCTTCGGCGCCCCGTTTTTATTCCAGGTGCCGGGTTTTTCCGCCGGGCGAATGCAGGCCGCAATGTCATGAGAAGGGGTTGTCGGAAGCCCCAATTCAGCATCTAACATTAACAGTCTAGGGATACGCGCATGGCAAAGCTGTACATATTGTCAACCCGTACCTCGGATCTGCGAATGAGTCCCGCCAAGTCCCCGCTTTCGTTGAGGCGGGACTCTTGAGGTTACCACCCGCTTTTCCATCCCGGCGGCGGGGGTAAATCAGATCCCTCCACCCGCATCTCCTCCAGCTCATAACGATATTTCTTCTGACATGCGCCACATTGATACCACACCCCAGTAGGAGCCATTTCGCCGATCTCAACGACGGCTATATCTGGGCCGAGATATTTTAGTGCGCCTATGATCCCGCACTGTGGGGTTTTGCAGTTGATTACAACGTAAAAATGGCTCCCCATAGTGGCCGGAATTATACGCCGACTCTGCCCTCTGCAGGCTGTCACCTTCAAACCACAAAGATGCCTCAGAGTGGTCGCAACCGCGGCGATAGAATGGTCCATGAGTCACTGCAGCAGATGCGCCAAACTCCGAGAAGACTGGCTTAGAGCAATGGACCAACACACTCTCGATCGACGCCCCCAGGTTGAGACGATCGAGGCGCATAAGAGGGAAGAGTCTGCATTCCAGGCATACATGAGCGCTCACCGTATGTGTACTGACTGCTCGCGAATTGATCTGGATTGAGGCGCCCACAGCCATCCGCGCTACCCTGTTTCGCATGGGCGCCCTGACTAATCCAAAGCTCGCGGGGAATGGTCATGGTCGTATGCTATGCGTGTTTATTGACTCGATTCAACTGTGGCAACCACTCTTTCTGGTGGAACGGGCTTTTGAGCAAGTCGCTGCTCGACGTTCATTGCGTCGGCAAGTTACCTGAAACGAGACTTTGCAGGAGCTTCATGCCCATCTTGCCAGAACAAGCGGTTGATAGAAGCCACTCTCGGCAGGCATGAGCCATCGCACATCTCCAAAACCGGTAGCTTGCAATACGGTCGACAGTTCATTACGCAGCAGGCAGCGATACTCTGAAACGAAGTGATGTGTCGTCCACACCCGCTCGGATTGCACCGTGATGTAAAGGTGCAACGTATACCTCGCGTCATCGATCCAGTCCCAGACCTGATGAATGATCCGCCGGTCTTCCTTCCCACCGTAGAACGCAGGCTCCTGAGTAGGTGGCCTTTTTGGGCATACGTTGACGCGCGCTCAGTGATACTCTGTGAAGCGCTCCAGAGGAGAGCTGCTATGTCCCAGCTTTTCGCCCGCATTGAGCTCCGGGGAACGCCCGGCGAGGACGTTTACAACAAGCTTCACGCCTACATGGAAGCCAAGAACTGGTTCAGAACAATCACAGGATCCAAGACAGTGGCACTACCGCACGCGACCTACCAGGCGACGTTTGGTGACGCGCCAGAGCTTCTGAAAATCGCCAAGGCTCTCAAAGCTGAAATTGAATCGACGATTTGGACTAGGGCTCTAGTGCTCGTGGTTAAGACCGTCGACTGGGCGATCAGCGCCGGATGAAACCGAGGACAATGAAGGCGTTTCGGGGGTTGCTGACTTTAAAGTGCGACGAAATTAGTGATCGAAGCAGAACACGATCTGCTCCATCACCAGCTCCCACTCCTCTTCTGAGGACCCCGATCTGCTTTTCCAGATCCGATTTCATGACCGGCTGGACGTACCCGGACAAAGCACGTTGATTCTGGTCTCGCCCGGGTTTCTGGCAATTACGCCCGAAGCGCGGAATGCGGAGTCACGCATCATCGACCTGGCAGCAGCGGCGAATGTCACCGTGAGCGCCCTCGATGCACGGGGAGTGTACGTCACCGAAGCCAATGCAACTGGCGATGCACGTGGCCGATCTCCACTCGGAATTGGTGAGCTTCGTAATAGTTCGATGAAACTGACCGAGAGCGTGATGTCAGAACTTGCTGATGGTACGGGAGGAACTTACATCAACCATAGCAACGACCTGGATGCCGGATTCAAGAGACTAACAGAGGCGCCGGACTGTGTTTATTTGCTCCAATTACCACTCGGGAACGTGAAGGCTAACGGCTCCTTTCATCGCTTGAAAGTCACAGTAGATCGGGATGGATTGCAGTTACAGACGCGACGCGGTTACTTTGCCCATAGAGGGGCAAAAGACAAGAAATAAAGTTCCTGTCCGTATGCAAGGAACTGCGACAAACATCGTCGACGGCAACAACGATCTACTTGGGCGCGAAGTTGGCGTTTCTGACAAAATGGTTTCCCGTACTTCCCTGAAAAGACCCAGTTCGTAACGACTCATGTGCAGGAGAACATCAATTCCATCTTGAAGTGCGTCAGAGTAGCGCGTGGAAATGAATTCTCCATAGGTGACGAGCCCAAGCTTGTGACCTTCTTTAACAATCAGTTTTGTCTGTTCTGGAGTCAGTTCCTGCCCTAGCCAAATCACTCGCGTGCCGTTTCGGGCAAGTTCCTGGATTTGATCCTTGGTTTCCTGTTCATTCAGGTTCGCGACGTCCTCACCTTCTTTTACCTTACTGCGCCATTGTGGAAGACTGAAAAGGAGACTATACCGGTCGATGAATCCCGCTCCATCGAAAGGGTATATATGCGGACTGGGATGGGCATCTCGCTTTAACATGCCACGACGTTCGTCCTGAAGCCCGACGATCGTGGTCACTCCCATGTACAGCCAAGCGTTGGCCTGTGCCTGACTGTTCAGGCCCCCAAAGCCGTCTACCAGTCCCGGCAAAATATATGTGCCCGAACAATCGACCTTCTTCGCGTCTTTGGGAACCTTGACCAGGAGAGCGGACCCCACCGCTTCAACCTTTCCACGCCGGACGACCACCACGGCATTGGCGATATCGCGCGTGCTGTGACCGCGGCTGGAAACGTCGATCAGCGTGCCGCCCACCAGTGCGATAGCTGGCTCTGATTCCACGCTCTGCGAAGTAGCTCTCGCTGCAGCGAAATAACAAGGACAAAACAAGGCCAGCGACCATAAAAGCGTTCTTCATGGATGTGCATTGTAGTGGATTGTTCCCCAATGACGAACGAACCAGAAGTTGAGTGTCAACTGGCCATAGCAAGATGAATCACTCATCGAACCGTATTGCGCAAAGTCTCAACTGACGACTTCAGGCCAAGCGCTTATCGAGGAACTCTACTGCGATCCTTCGAGTTATTCCCGAAAGCCGGTAAACCGTCCAGAGCGCCGAGTTCCTCATCGCACCTTCGCTGCATGATCGTGAGGCTTCCCTGCATTTGCAGCTTGTTATCCTGCACAGCGCTGGTAAAAACTCTCCCGATACCTGAAGCTTTAGCCGGGAATCAATATGGCTCCGTTTACGCTTGAGATCAACGGCCGCCAGCAAGCGGTAGATGCCGATCCGGAGATGCCCCTGCTGTGGGTGCTCCGCGACCTGCTGAACATGACCGGCACAAAATACGGTTGCGGCATGGGGCTATGCGGAGCCTGCACCGTTCAGATCGACGGCGCCGCAATGCGCTCCTGCCAGACCTCTGTCTCAACTGCGACGGGCAAGCAGATCGTCACCATCGAGGGCCTCGCCGCAAACGACCTGTATCGGGTGCAGGAAGCCTGGATTGCGGAACAAGTGCCACAATGTGGCTACTGCCAGCCCGGACAGATCATGTCCGCCGCGGCGCTGATCGCGCAGAACCCGCATCCGACCAATGCTGAGATCGATGATGCCATGGCCGGCAATCTCTGTCGTTGCGGAACCTATTTCCGCAGTCGCAATGCAATTCGCCGCGCCGCTGTGGAGACCCACTCGTGAGCACCCAAGCCAGCCCTCAGCGGCCCGTCAAGAGCCACTCGACTATCTCGCGGCGTACTTTCCTCGCGACCTCTGCGGCTGCAGGCGGAGCGCTTGTGGTGGGCCTTACTCTGCGCAGCCATTTCCGCCATCTTGCTTCTGAGACTTCCCATGACCCATTTGACGCATGGGTTCGCATCCATCCTGACGGGCAGACACAGCTTGTTCTGAATAAATCTGAGATGGGGCAAGGAGTGTTCACCACGTTGCCCATGATCCTCGCCGAAGAGGCGGAGGTGGACTTCTCCAAAATCACGGTCGTCCAGGCAGATAACGCCGATGGCACTGGCGGGGAGCGGCTCGGTCTGGGAGAGCTACAAACCTCTGCGCCAGGCTGGTGCGCAGGTGCGCGAGGTTATGGTTGCCGCGGCCGCGCGCAGGTGGAGTGTTCCTGCTGCGGAATGCCGCGCCCGCAACAGCGAAGTCACTCACACACCGTCTGGGCGCACTCTCTCTTATGCAGTGCTCGTTCCGGAGGCACGCCGCCTTCCACTGCCCGATGCCAATACGGTTCCGTTGAAGGACCCGAAAGACTTCACGCTGCACGGGCGCTCTGTTCCTCATCTCGACATTCCCGACAAGGTGACGGGGGCGGCGCGTTTCGGCCTGGATGTTCGGGTTCCCGGGATGGTATATGCAGTGGTTGCACAGTGCCCGTACTTTCGCGGCGACCTCGTCCGCTTCGACGCCGCGAAAGCCAAGGCAATCCTGGGCGTTCTCGAGGTCTTCGATATTTCCACCGACCCCAATTCCGCCAACAAGAACACGCGCGAGGTCGCCATTGTCGCCACCAACACATGGGCCGCAATACAGGGCCGCAATGCGCTACTCATTGAATGGAAGCCCGGAGACTTCCACGAGGAATCCACCGAGTCCCTTACCGCACAGCTACGCGCTGCCCTCTACGCTCAGGAGCACTGGAACTCCACCAATACCGCTCTCAATCCTGACACAGTCCCCGCCGCAAAACGCATCGAGAGCGTTTATGAGTTTCCTTTCCTTGCCCACGCCAACCTGGAGCCGATGAATATAACCGTCAAGCTCGAAGATGGCCGGTGCGAGATATGGTCTCCGACCCAGGACGGAGAAGGAACCGAGGAAAGGGCCGCCAAGTTCCTCAGCGTTGACAAGCGCGATGTCACCGTCCACGTGACCTTCATGGGTGGAGGCCTGGGCCGGCGCTTCGGTCTGCCTTACGATCACCAGGCCGTCCAGATCGCGCGTCGCATCCGGCGTCCAGTGCAGCTCGTCTGGAGTAGAGAAGACGACTTCATTCATGACAAATACCGCCCCGCAGGTATGCACCGTCTCCGCGGCGGTATCGACCATGAAGGGAATCTTGTCTCGTGGACCGACCGCTTGTCCGATACCATCGCCATCCACCAGTACGACCCGAGGCAAGGAGCCCCCGGAGTCGCAGGAGCTGTCGATCAGCCCTACCCGGCTCAGCATTTCCGAATTTCCTACGTGCCCGTCCCAAGCGGCTTTACCCGCGGAGCCTGGCGCGGTGTCGAGATTGAGTCCAATGTCTTCGCGGTCGAGTGTTTCATTGACGAACTCGCTCACCTCGCTGGACAGGATCCTTACCATTTCCGCCGCCGTTTGCTTGAGAAGACCGCCGCTAACCCCGCTGCACCCAGGTCGAACTTCGATGGCACCCTCGCCAATCCGACACAGATGATCCACATGCTCGATCTTGTCACAGAGAAGGCTGGCTGGGATAAGCCCCTCGACCCCAATCGCGGCCGCGGCATCTCCTGCTTCTACTCCAAAACAACGTATCTCGCGCAAGTTGCCGAGGTCACTGTAAAGGACGGCGATCTCCACGTTGACCGGGTGGTCACGGTCGTCGATCCCGGCCGGGTGATCAACATGAATGGCATCCGCGCGCAGATTGAGGGCGCTGTTCTCATGGGTCTCAGCGCGGCTCTCAAAGAACGCATTACCGTAAAGAACGGCATGATTCAGCAACAGAACTTCAACGGCTATGACCTGCTGCGGATGCCGGATGCGCCGGAGCTCGAAACCTACCTCGTGGAAGGCGGCCGGCCGCCTGGCGGCATCGGCGAGCCGCCGCTCGCGTTGATCGCGCCCAGTGTCGGCAACGCCATCTTCGCGGCGACCGGGAAGCGCCTGCGCAAGCTGCCATTTCAACTCGACGAGGCATCATCGTGAAGCGGGTCTCATTCGTCGTGCTGTTTGTACTTTTTGTATTTCTCTTCTTTGCCGTTACGATCCCGCCCCCAGTGATCTCGCAGAAGCCGGCGCCTGAATCTGCTGCCAAGGGCAGGCGTATCTTTGCTCAATCGTGCGCCTCGTGCCATGAGGTACTCGGCACAACGATAAAGTCGGGGCCCGCATTGAAAGATTATTACCGGCGCCAGCCGCGCCCTGCGGATGCCACCGTCCGCGCCATCATCGAGCAAGGCAAGGGCAGGATGCCCGCCTTCACCTCACTCGACCAGTTGCAGGTCGACGATCTGGTTGCCTACCTTAAGACGCTCTAGCTAACGAACTCCGGTCCCACATCTCGCGCGTGCCCTCCTCATTCAAATCTTTGTTCACTATGAAATTAGGCCGAAGGCAAAATCTGGCGACTTCACTTTGTTGGCTTACTTGCGTTGGCCTCCACGTCGACTTCGATTTCCACGTCCGGTGCCTTCGGGTTCGGCCCGAGCTCCATCAGATTGTCGCGTGTCATTCCGAAATCGCCGCGCTTCACTGCTGCGGTTGCGTGGAAGGAAGCGCGCGCGGGCTGTCCCGCCGGCATGTCAGGGAACATCCCCTTGAACCGGAACGTTAACGGCACCTCTTTCGTCACGCCACGAATGGCAAGCGAGCCATCCATTATCCAGGCGCCATCCGCGGTCGGCCGAATGCCGCGGCCACGATAGGTCATCGTCGGAAAGTTCTTCACATCAAAGAAATCCGGGCCACGTAAGTCCTCGTCCCGTCGGGCGATCTGCGTATCGATACTCGCTGTGTCAATCGAAATATCCACGGCACAGTCTGCCGGATTCTTTGCGGCTGAGATTGTCCCAGTAACCTTGTTGAACCTGCCACGCACCAGTCCGACAATATGGTGCCACGCGCCAAAGTAAGCAAAACTATGGGCCGGATCGATGTTGTACGTTCCAGGTTCGGGAAGAGGAGCAACACTTGAAGATGAAGCCACCCCATTTGAAGTGCCCACCGTAAGTACAGCCATTCCGCACAGCGCTAGAACCACAAGACCCACAATGGTCCTTACCGTCCCCTTTTGTAGACTCATTCCGCCACCTTCGCCTGAAGTTCAGCAATCAACCTAACGTCGATTCGACCAGGACGAAAGTCGCGTGTGGCGAACTTCCGCAATTTTGCGGTGAGTCGTGCGTCTCATGCGCCCAATCGGTTTAAGCGGAAGAACTCGGTCGTTAGAATTGGGTGTGTGCACCAGATTACCCTTCAGCGCCGCACACCCTCTTTTTGGCCGCTCCAGATCGGTGGATGGGCGCTTTATGGACTGGCAACCGCTGTCTCCTACATCCCATTTCGCCATATGCGGGAAGCAGTGGATTACCAGGTCGCTTTCGTTTGTTCCACGTTTTTAGCCAGTTTCATTCTGTATGCCTGCTGTCATTTCCTCTGGCGCCGTTCTACTCCGTTAGCTTCTGCGCTACTTCTATCGGTGGGATTCTCCTACGTTCTCGGCGTTCTATGCACCGTCGTATCGGCTCTCACAGCGCTGCACTTGGCTGGCGACCGGGCACCCCTCAGCTGGAGTATGGTCGCCGCCCGAGCGTTCGAAGGTGCGATCATTCTCATCGCATGGAGCGCACTTTACTTCGGGATCAAGCATTACAGTACTGTCGAGGAGCAGAGGGCAAGGGTTCTGGCATCAGAAGCGACGGCACGTGAGGCCCAACTTCAGGCACTCCGTTACCAGCTACAGCCTCATTTCCTTTTCAATACCTTGAATGCCATCTCGTCGCTCGTCGTAAGCAAACAGCCCGAACGGGCTACCGAGATGATCGCAAAGCTCGCCGCTCTCCTACGAAACACCCTCAGCTTCCCGGAAGCTCATCTCGTGACTTTCCGAGAAGAGCTGGCAGTCACAAAGGAGTATCTTTCCATCGAACAGGTTCGCTTCGGGCCTCGTCTTGCCGTCTCGCTGAGCGTTAGCCCGGAAGCTTCCGAGGCACAGGTCCCCAGATTTCTCTTGCAACCGATTGTGGAGAATGCGATCCGGCATGGCATCGCACGTTCTCCCAATGGGGGCGAGGTCTCGATCACAGCTTCTGTAATCGAAAGACAGCTTCGAATCGATATAGAAAATGACCATACCGAAGGCCTGCTGCAGTCCGTTGACGAAGGAAACGGGCTTGGCCTGGCGAACACCAGGACGCGACTGGAAAAACTCTACGGAGAACGGGGGAGCGTTACAGTCGCTAATACGCAGAACAACCGGTTCTTAGTCTCAATTCAATTTCCTCTGACCACGGCGTCTTCTATAGTTTCTTCAAGAGTCGAACAATGAACATTCGCGTTCTGGTTGTCGATGATGAGCCGCTAGCTAGAGTTGGCATCACTACACGCTTAGGTGCCTATTCCGACATGCTGGTCGTTGGGGAGTGCAGTACCGGCGAGGAGGCGCGCTCCAAGATTCCGCAGGTCTCGCCTGATCTGATTTTTGTCGACGTGGAAATGCCTGGTATTTCCGGATTAGATCTCCTCAGAGAGTTGCCTAGAAAGCAAGCCCGGTGCATTGTGTTTCTTACTGCGCATGAGGAGTACGCCTTGGATGCGTTCAATGTTGAAGCACTCGACTATCTTCTCAAGCCAATTGACGACGCCCGATTCGGGGCTTGTATTGAACGTGCGCGGCGAATGTTGGCTCTTCACCGGCAAGAGGCCAACTTCGAGCGGCTTTACGGACTTCTAACGCTTGCAGATAAAGAGGGCAATCGGAATGTGATCAGGCGTTTTCCAGTGCGCCGCGGTAATGAATTTATCTTCCTTCAGGCAGGAGATGTGGATTGGATTGAAGGGTTGGGGGACTATGCCGGATTGCATGTTGGCGATAGAACCCATCTGGTCCGTGAACCTCTCACCTTGCTGGAGGCTCGCCTCGACCCGACGCAGTTCGTTCGAATTCACCGCTCCACAATTGTGCAGGTAGAGCGCATTGCGCGCGTAGATCCTTCGTCAAATCGAGATGCCGTTCTAACACTACGCGATGGCAAGACACTACGCGTGAGCCGGACTTATCGCTCGCGTCTAGATGAGCTACTGCACTCGCCCTAGTGGATGGTTCAACAACACTGTCGATCTCGATACCATGCGAGGTCGCACGACCGCAGGCTTCGCCACCCGCCATATGCTTGTTGAGACCATACACCTCAACAGAGGTATGAGCCCGCAAAGTCGTTTGACTAGCCGGAATGCGCTGCAGTTGATCGGCTCAGAGATCTCACAGCTCCACAATCACGGGCGGAGCACGCCCGAAGCACTCGCTGAGTACGTCGGCGATTTCGCGTCAATCGAATTTCCTATGAGCCGAAGCGGTTACGTCCACTGAAGCGCGTTTCCAATGGCAAATTCAGGGAACTCCGGCACTTGCTGATCGCACAACGGCTTCATCGCAAGGAGTTCTCATGAAAGAGCGGCCGGTTCAGAGTGCAGACAACCGTCCAGTCACACTCGTTAACTGATCCGGCGATTCCCGCTGCTCAGAAATGCTCGCCACCGTGACGGCCGAGCACGGACCGCTTGCTGACCACCCGGACATTACTCAACGCAAGCGCGTCTCCCAATTCTAATCCTCGCAGAAAGCTCAACGAGAGCTCAACGAGCGCTTTGCCCTGACATGGCTCAACGTCCTTGATGCGCAAGGAGCTTGGTGAAGGAGCGGCGAGTGAGCATGGGGGTAAGGGAAAAGAGGAAAGGAAAAGGGGAACCGCGGGGGTTGGTTTCGCGTACGAAGCTCCGAGGTGCTCGCCATGCGCACTCTCTTTGCCGATCTGCAGTATGCAATGCGGCAGCTCCGCCGCTCTCCTGTCTTCGCGATTACGGCCGTTCTGACGCTTACGATGGCAATAGGCGCGAATGTGGTCGTGTTCGGAGTGATGAACGCGATTGTGCTGCATCCGCTGCCCGTGCCTGATTCCAGGCAGGTGTACTCGCTCACCAGCGGGACGACGGATACCTCCTTCTCGTATCCGGATTACGAAGACATTCGCGACAGTAACAAGGCGTTTTCGGATCTTGCGGTCGCGCGGATCGCTTTTTTCGCGCTCGCGCCTCCGGGACGCGATGGGATAGCCCAGCCGGTGTTCGGATATGAGGTCTCCGGCAATTATTTCCGCATGCTTGGCGTGCGGCCCGCTCTGGGAAGATTTTTCACGCCTGGGGAAGACACTAAGGTGAACGGCGAGCCGTATGTGGTTCTGAGCTACGACCAGTGGCGGACGCAGTTCGGCGGCGACCGCAACATTGTCGGGAAGACGGTGAAGATCAATAAGTATCCGTTAGTGGTGGTCGGGGTTGCGCCGCGGCACTTCAATGGGACGGAGCGGATCGTCTGGCCGGCGGTGTGGGTGCCGGTGCATGATGCTCCGGAGATTGAGGGATGGAACTGGCTCAGCGATCGTCGCGACCGCAACCAGTGGATTGTGGGGCGCGTGCGGCCGGGCGTGACTGCGGCTCAGGCGAATGCCGATCTGGCGAGAGTTGCCAGCCAGCTCGCGCGGCAAAAACCGGCTGACGACAAGGACATGCGGATACGCATTACGCCTGCCGGTATGTTCGCTGATGCGATTCCCGCGCGTGCCTTTCTTACCGGCATCATGCTAATGGCGCTGCTGGTGCTTTTTGCGGCCTGCGCCAATCTTGGCGGATTGTTTACTGCACGCATGACGGATCGTGCACGCGAACTGGGCATTCGCGTCGCAATTGGAGCGAGCCGCGCGAGGCTGTTGCGGCAGCTGGTGACTGAGTCGGTTTTTCTGGCGCTGATTGGAGGGGCTGCAGCGACCGTACTGGCGGCCGTTTTGCTGCATTTGTTGTCGGTGTGGCGTCCGGGTGCGAGCTTTAATTTTCCGGTGGAATTTCTGGTCGATGCGGGCCCGATGGTCTACCTGTTTGCTGTGTCGTTGGCGCTGTTCACGGGAATGCTGTTCGGCATTTTGCCGGCGCGGCAGGTGTGGCGCACCGATCCGAATCATGTGCTGAAGTCTGGGGCTGCGGGTGATGTTGTTTCGCGCCGCATCAGCCTTCGCGATTTGCTGCTGGTGGTGCAGTTGGCTTTGTGCTGTTTGCTGGTTACCTCATCGCTGGTTGCGCTGCGCGGACTGGTGCGGACGATGGGGATGCCGCTTGGATTCCAGCCGGATCATGTGACCTTTGCCACGACGGACACGAATCTTGCAGGGTACAAGGATTCGGCTCCGGTGCAGCAGCGGCTACTGGAGTCTGTGAGGCGGATACCAGGGGTACAGAGCGTCGCACTGGCGAGCACGACACCGCTGTTTCAGAACCGGAGTACGACTTCGATTTATCCGCCGGGAGCGACGGACTTTAATACGGCGTCGCGGAAGTTTGAGGCATGCCTGTATTCGGTGGGTCCGGGATATTTCCAGACGGCGGGGACGCGTTTGCTGAGCGGCCGCGATTTTACGGCGCATGACGACGCCCATGCTCCAAGTGTCGCAATTGTGAACGCGGCGTTTGCGAAACAGCTTTTCGGGACGCTGAATGCGGTGGGTAAGACGTATCCGACGGCTCCGGGAAAATTTACGCAGGTTATCGGGATTGTTGAAGACGGGAAATACGGGACGCTGACGGAAGACCCGACCCCGGCGGTTTTCCATTCAATCGTGCAGGAGCCGAACAGCAGCACGACGCTGCTGATTCGATCGCTGCGTCCTTCTTCAGAGATGATTCCGGCGGTAAGGCGCGCGATTGCCGGGGTCGATCCGGCGCTGCCGATCTTCAGCCTGGTTCCGTGGCGCGATTCTTTGGCGTTCGTGACTTTTCCGGCGCGCGCATCGACGGTTGCGCTGGGCGTGCTGGGTGCGCTGGCGATGATGCTGGCGATCACGGGTATTTTCGGGCTGGCGAGCTATACAGTTTCGCGCCGTATGCGCGAACTGGGCATTCGCGTGGCTCTGGGAGCGCAGAACCGGCACATTCTGCGTGCGGCGCTGGGACGGGCGGTGCTGCTGCTGGGCATCGGGTCAATGGCGGGACTCGCGCTGGGGTTTGCCGCGAGTCGCGTGCTCGCGGGCATTGTCTATGAAGCGACGGCATCCGATCCGCTGGTGATTCTCGGAGTGGTTGCGACAATGGCTGGAATCGGACTGGTGTCGGCAGCGTGGCCGGCGCGGCGGGCCCTTTCAGCAGAGCCGGCAATGCTGTTGCGAGAAGAGTGAAGAAAAACTGGTTGGACCACAGACGCCACAGAGAGCACAGAGAAAACGCAGATCCTTCGTCGCCTTATGGGAAGTAATGTAGTCGACGGTCAACTGGCAAACCGGAGGTTATCTCTCAGCTGGCCACAATTGGTGTGTAACGGGCTTGAGGAGAATAGAGTCCGGACAGCTGGAGGCCGGCGCACACGCGAAGACTTGTACGATAAGGCGACTAGAACGAAGCCGCAGGCGCCGCGGACGCTGCGGCATGGGCCTCCGAGTAGTCTTTCTGCCGGTATAAGGTGTGGGTCACAAGCACGGATGGCGTCCTTGACGGCATCGCTGGGCCCAGAAACTTGTCTTGAGCTGTCTAGCTTTGCGACGCTTATGGGGGGATTCGATTCGGCAAGCTATGGCCGAAACCTCCAATGGTGCTTTGTGCCCGATCACAAGCATGGCTCCGGAACTGGCGATCACTGGCATGGCGGCAAGGACCCCGCAATAGTGAGTCCTTTGACCCCGTTGGGGAGATTCGTAAACCGTTCGTCACCGGGCCGAACCGCATCCCGATTTCCATGTCAGGAGAGAGCACGGATGCCAAAGGACACGAACGCACGAGCAAGTCGGAAGGCGAGGAAAGAATTAGCCCGTCGTCTGCGATCGGAAGACCCGGGTCTGGAGGTGGTTCATCCAGATGCGGCGGGAATCGACGTGGGAAATGGTGCACATTACGTTGCGGTTCGTCCAGACCGAGATGCGGAACCAGTACGGCGGTTCGAGTGCTTCACAGCAGATCTATATAGAATGGCGAACTGGCTACGGAGTTGTGGCGTGAAGACGGTCGCGATGCAATCGACCGGTGTCTATTGGATTCCTCTCTATGACATTCTCGAAGACCGGGGTTTCGAGGTGTTCCTTGTGAATGCTCGGCATACTAAGAACTTGCCGGGGCGGAAGAGCGATGTACAGGAAAGTCAGTGGCTGCTGAAGCTGCACACGCACGGATTGCTGAACAATTCGTTCCAACCCACCTCTGAAATTCGTGTGCTTCGAACTTATTGGCGTCAGCGGGCAGAGCATGCGACAGCAATGGCGACGTGCATTCAACGCATGCAAAAAGCACTGACGCAGATGAACATCCAGCTGGCGAATGTGATCAGCGATCTGAGCGGAAAAACAGGGCAAGCGATCGTTCGAGCCATTTTGGCCGGGGAGCGCGATCCACGCAAACTGGCAGAACTCCGCGATCGCCGGATCCAAGCAACCAGAGAGGAGATTGCCCGGAGCCTTGAGGGCAACTGGCGCCCGGAATTACTGTTTATCGTGCAGCAGCAACTGGAAATATACGAAATATATCAGCGAAGAATCGCCGAATGCGACCAGAAACTCGAAGAGCATCTGGCGAACTTCGCAAACACCGCTTTGCCATCACCAAAGGAACATCCACTCCAGAGTAGGAAGACCAAGCGATACAGGTACATGCCCCAATTCCCGCTAAGCAATGAGCTTCTGCGCATTTCAGGAGTGGATCTGACACAAATCGATGGCATCGATGTAATGACCGCTCAGACTCTCATCAGTGAAGTGGGGCTCGACATGAGTCGCTGGAAAACGGAAGCCCACTTCGCCTCCTGGTTGGGACTGTGTCCGGACAATCGTGTCAGTGGGGACAAAGTACTAAGCCGAGGCACGCGGCGAGTGATCAACCGAGCTGCGACAGCACTGCGAATAGCCGCCAGCACATTAATAAAAAGCAAGACCTATCTGGGCGCTCAGTACCGTAGGTTGCGAACCAGGCTCGGCGCGCCTAAAGCCATCACCGCCATGGCCCACCGATTGGCCCGACTCGTTTATCGAATGTTGAAGTTCGGCCAACAATACCTGGACAAAGGCGCAGACTACTACGAGCAACGAAGTCGTCAGCAACAAATCGCCTTCGTAAGGAAGAAAGCTGCTCAACTCGGCCTGCAGGTCACGTGCGCTCAGTCTTGACCTCCTCCTGAGTTTCTGGGGAGGAGATTCTTGTGACCCATTTACGCAGGATCATGCTGGAGGCCCTCCAGCGCCGCAACTACTCTGATGTGACGAGCCGCCGCGCCTTCCGCCGTCCCGAGAACCCATGAGCAGGCCCGCCATGGAGGTGGCCGACATCCTCCGTGCGCAGGGCCACCCGTTCCTGGAACACTATCAGTCCAGCTTCAGCTATCAGCAGCTGAAGGCATTCCGAGCCATTCTGCGGTGCCGCACTGCCGCCCTCGGCGGACACATCGATGTCTGCCTCAAGTGCGGTCATGAACAGGGTATCTCTTATAACTCCTGTCGAAATCGTAGTTGCCCGAAGTGCCAGGCGCAGGCTCGCGAACGATGGCTCGAGGCACGGCAACAGGAATTGCTCGACACCGGCTACTTCCACGTCGTGTTCACCGTGTCTCACGAACTCAACCCGCTAGCACGCAACAGCCCGGCCCTCTTTTACGATCTGCTGTTCGCGGCCAGTTCCCAGACCTTATTGGAGGTCGCAGCCGATCCAAAACGCCTCGGCGCCGAGATCGGCTTCCTCTCCATCCTGCACAGCTGGGGTTCCAACCTCCTGCTCCACCCGCATGTCCACTGTGTCGTCCCCGCCGGAGGATTCTCCCCCGACCACCAGCGCTGGATCCATACCCATCCCCGCTTCCTGCTGCCCATTCCGGTGCTCCGCCGCGTCTTTCGCGACAAGTTCCTCTTCGCGCTGAAGCGCCTCTACAGCAACGGATCGCTCGACTGTAGTGGTCCCGCCGCTGCGTTTCAGGATCGGGAACTGTTCTCAGAACTGCTGAACCAGTTGCGCAAAAAGAAGTGGATCGTGTATGCCAAGCCGCCCTTCGGCGGACCCGCACACGTGCTCCGCTACCTGGGCCGCTACACCCATCGCATCGCCATTTCCAATCACCGCCTGCTGGCCTTCGACGGAGAGCGCGTCAGCTTTCGCTGGAAAGACTATGCCCATGGCGGCAAACAGCGCATCATGACGCTTGCGGCTACAGAGTTCCTGCGCCGCTTCTTCCTCCACGTGCTGCCCAGAGGCTTCGTGCGCATCCGCCACTTCGGACTGCTCTCCAACCGCTTCCGAAGCCACCGCCTCCTGCTGGCCCGAAAGCTGCTGGCCCGCGATGGCCGCGATCAACTGCCACAGCCGGCGCAAACGACTTCTGCCGCTAACGCTCCGCTCTGGCACTGTCCCAATTGCGGCGGTCCCATGGGTGTGGCGCGGAGTCTGACAGCCGCCGATCTCTCCCTATTAAGACAGATCAATTCGTCATGATGCTGCACGCAAAGCCGGACCCTCGACTTGCTCCCGGCACGCCGACGCATTCCTGTCTCCAACCCATCCCATGCGCTCAGGCCATCGCCCTTCGGTATCCAAAGCAAGCGCTCGAACAGCGACAACTCATCTATCGACACACCAGCTTTCATCAACATCACTACCGATCCACGCTCCACAGAACACAGCAACCGGTCCCCGAGCCTTATTCAATATCCGTAGATCCCAGGCAGATCACCGCGTCCGCTTAATACGCCTGCGCCTTCCTTCAAGTCTCCTTATCGAAACCGCCTCGAATCATCGTCGAGCCTCCCCGGGCTCATTTCTCGAGGCGGTTCCGAT
>CAVRNK010000143.1:0-9047 GCA_963721995.1 uncultured Acidobacteriaceae bacterium
TCGTACACAGACGCTGCCGCCTGGAACTCCTCCCCGACCCAGTCAGTAAACGCATCGGTCGACTGATACCGGCCCAGGAAGCGCATCACTATTTCCTTGCCGGGCATGGAGCCGCCGGGGTCGAGCACCGTCCGCCTGTACTTCATCGAGGTTGGGTCATCGAGGGGATGGGCGCGAGAGAACTGGCTGTAGAAGTCGAGCGCTATTACCTTGTCATACAGATAGGTGTAGTAGTTCGACGAATACCCGACCAGGTGCGTGAAGCTCGAGTACATGTGGTTGCCGTCGATCCATTGATAGGGCAGGAAACGCGCGTACAGCTGCTGGAAGAGCCCATCAAGATCAAGCGTCGCGGGGTCAGCCGTGTGGGTCATCAGTGAATATGTCGTATAGAAGAGCTGCGTCCGTACCCAGTCCGCGCGCCCGAATGCCCCGGCCTGGTTCATTTTCTGCACCAGCTCGGCGGGGATCGGCTCATCGGTTTCGTAATGGTGGGCGAAGATTGCGAGCAGGTGCGGGTCGCGGAAGAACTCCTCGAGCATCTGCGACGGGACCTCGACGAAGTCGCCCTCGGTGGCGATTCCGCTAATCCCTGCCCATCGCTGCTGCCCACCCAGCAGAGCGTGCATCAGGTGGCCGAACTCGTGGAAGTAGGTGACGACGTCCGAATGCTGCAGCAGTCCCGGATCACCGGACTTGCCGCCGGGAAAATTGCAGATCAACGCCGCCTGCGGAATCTGGCGTCTCCCCGGCTGATCGTCGTCGGCCTGCTCCAGCACGCCGGGAATCAAGGGATGCGCCGAGAACCACTTGTCCTTGCCTTCGCGAGGGTGCATGTCGAGATAGAACCGTCCGATAAGGCTGGCCCGGTCTTCGCGATGGCATCCGCCCTCCTCGTACACGTCGTAGGCGACCACGTCTTGGTGCCAGGGTTGCGCGTCCTCAGCCTTGCGGAACTCCACCTGGAAGAGCCGCGCCGCCGTTGCCAGCACTCCCTGCTCCACGCGCTCATAGGGAAAATACGGGCGCACCGACTGCGAGTTGAATTCGAAGGCCGAGCGGCGGTACTGCTCCAGCCAGTAGCCGCGGCTGGCGGCATCGATTATCTCCAGGTCCGGCTGGATGCTCTGTGCGAACTCGAGCACCATGGCGTATTCCTTCTCGGCTCCGCCGCGCGAAGCCAGGTCGAGCTCGTCGAGAAATGCATGCATATTCGCCGCGGACTCCATCATCTGGTCGGCGGTCGCCAGGTCGGCCCAGGTCGAGAATCCGAGGATTGTGGCCAGCTCCTTGCGGATGGCCAGCAGATCGAGCAGGATCTGCTTGTTCTGGGGATACGCCCGCGTATTGTAGGCCAGGAACATGCGCCGCCGCAGCGCGCCCGACTGCGCGAAGGTCATCGCCGGTTGATAATCCGGAAACTCCGTCGTCAGGATGATTTTCCCGTGCTCGTCGGGCTTGTGGGCCTGCAGGTAATCCTCAGGGAGGCCCTCCAGCTCGGCCACATCGTCGACGGTGACGGTGTTGACGTTCTCCTGCACGTTGCGACTAAACGTCAAGGAAAGGTGTGTTGCCTTGTCCTGCAGCTCCTTGATGCGCGCGCGGGTCGCGTCGTCCTTATCGACGCCGGCCAAACGGTACTGAAGCAGCGTCCGTTCGAGGTAGTGCCGGCTGGCCGGGTCCGCGCTGTCTGGATCTATTTCGGTGAGCGCCTGGTAGACCTTCTGGTTCAGGCCCAGGGCCACGCCTGCCTGCACCACCGTCTGAGTCAGCGCCTGCGCGGTGTCACGCACTGCCTTGTCGGGATACACGCTGTCCAGCAGCGCGGTCTGCGAACCGGTCGCAGAGAGCTCCGCAACCGCCTCGTCATAGGGCCGAAGGGTGTTTTCCAGCGTCCGCGGACCCTTGACCGCCATCAGCCGGTCTATGGCCTGCTGATGGCGCGCAAGTCGCGCCTGCACCCAGCTCTCCAACGTGGCGCTGGAAACGGAACCTGATCCATCCGGGTTCCAGGGGTGAGGAAAAGCAGCCTCAGAAGAACTGCCCCCTGGCAACGTGCCTGTGTAGGTTTCCGCCGCGGGATCGCTCATGGAGATCACCTCTTACGCATATAGCAGGGTAAACCAGGAAGGTTCACGGTGATGCGAAATGACGCCACGGAAGAGGATTCACGGCCGGGGTGTTGCATCCTGACCGCACACCCGGTAAGATGCCGCAATTGCCGCCATGAAAGCAACGCACAATGATGTGCACGAGGCCCCCCCGGGTCGGGAGCGCCTGATGAACGCACATTCCCCTCATTTCATTCGTTCTCGCATCGGAAAACTTTGCGTCGCGATCATCGGGTCGACTCCCGCGGAGATGATTGAGACGGCGCTCGAAGCCGTGCGCGAGAATACCTTTATCGAATTTCGGCTGGACTATTTGCCCAACCCGATTGCGGCCATGCCGAAAATCAAGCAGCTATTGCATGAGCGCAGCGAGGTTACTGCCATCGCCACTTGCCGTCGGGCCGCGACCGGAGGCAAATTCAAGGGCACAATCGCCGCCGAGCTCGAAATCCTCGAGAAAGCCGCGTCCTCCGGCTTCCACCTCGTCGACCTGGAACTCCAGACCGCCGAGGCACTTAAGCACGGCCAGCTGGACAAGCTGCGTGCCCGCGGCGCGGCCCTGATCATCAGCTACCACGACTTCGCGACCACCAAGGACCTCGACGGCATCTTCGAGCGCATCCGCCCGTACGAGCCCGAATTCATCAAGATCGTCTCCACCGCCAAGACCCTGGCCGACAACGTCACCATGATGCGTTTCCTCGAGCGCACGCGCGACCAGGCGAACGTCATCGGCATCTGCATGGGCGACCAGGGAATCATCAGCCGCATCCTCGGCCTGCGCGCCGGCAGCGTCTTCACCTTCGCCGCTGCGCATCCCGGCGAAGAGACCGGGCCGGGTCAGATCTCCGTCCGGACGCTCGAAGAGACCTACCGCATCGATCAGCTCGACGCCGCGACCAAGGTCTATGGCGTGGCCGGCAACCCGATCAAGCACTCGCTCTCGCCGCTGATGATGAATACCGCGTTCCGCCGGGAGACGGTCAACGCCGTCTTCCTGGCCCTGCAGACGGCTAAACTCAGCGATCTGCTTACGCTGGTCCGCGAAGTGCCCATCAGCGGATTGGCGGTTACCATGCCGCTGAAAGAGGAGATCCTCAAGTACCTGGAGAAGACCGATCCGCTTTCCGAGAAGGTCGGCGCCTGCAACACAGTGGTGCGCTCACAGGATGGGAAGCTTTACGGCTTTAATACCGATGTGGCGGCCATCGTGCGTCCGCTCGAACGGCGCCTGCAATTGAAGGGCGCGAAGGTTCTGGTGATGGGTGCGGGGGGCGCGGCACGCGCCGCTGTCTTCGGCCTCAAGGACAAAGGAGCCGAGGTTTTCATTCTCAACCGCACCGCCGAAACCGCCCAGAAGCTCGCCCGCCAGGCCAAGGCCAAGACTTTTAAACGCGATCAGCTCGCGAAGACCAGCTTCGACGTAATCATCAATGCCACGCCCGCGGGCATGCACGGCGTGAAGCCGGCGAGCCTGCTGGAGCCGAAGGAGATCAACGCGCGGTTGGTGTTTGACCTAGTCTACAACCCCATCGACACGCCGCTGATCCGCATGGCCCGCGAGAAAAACATTCCGGTCGTCACCGGCGTCGAGATGTTCGTCCACCAGGGGGCGCGGCAGTTCGAAATCTGGACCGGCAAACCTGCTCCCGAGGACGACATGCTGCGGGTGGTCGTTCACACTCTCCGCCAGCAGGCGGAAGCCGCAAAGCAGGCAGCCCCGGCCAAGGCGGGGGCTGCAAAATAGGCTGAACGGCTTTCCTGTTCCGTGCATCCCTATAAACTGGCGACGCAGGCGCTAACTGGCCGCAGACTCATTCATGAACGACGACGCAAAACCGCTGAAGTCCGCCTCCTCAACTGCTCGCCAGCCGTCCCACGCCAATGTGGACCGGCTGATCGATCTCGCGTCGGATAAAAAGAGAGCGGAGCTTTCGCGTATCGATCCAGACGCAGCGGAACAGCCAAAAGACAAGTCAATGTGGAAGATTCTGCTGCAGCTGCGGCCGTTTCTGCCCTATCTCGCGCGCATGGTTCCGGGGCTGGATATCGCTCTCGGCCCCCTGCAACACGCAGGCATGTCGCACGAGGTCAGGGAGAGCATTGCGCAGTCCACTGCGAAGATTCAGTCCCTTCAGCGCGAACTGAGTGCAGCCGTTACTTCCGCTGTCGAAGTACAGGAAGTCCAGCTGAAGCGCCTTGAAGAAGAGATAACCCGGCTGCGCGAGACCGCCGAGATCCAGACCCGGGCACAGACCCTGCTCGTCGAGGACATCCGATCGCTGGGACGCCTCTTTCGCTTTGCGATGATCGGCGGGGCAATCGGGCTGGTAGCCCTGATCGCGATGAGCGCCATTCTGCTGATGCAGTCTGCTGCCCGCTGATTCGCTTCTTGCTCGGACTTAGCGCCAGGCGCAAAGCAGCCGTCCGGCCGAACCCTTGAGCCCCATCCGGTCGCTATGTCCCTGAAAGTAGCGTGCATTGATTTCTGCCGCGCCCAGATCCTCAATTTTCCGGAAGCCGGCCAGCTCCACAGCCATCTGCGCAGGCGTGAAGAAGAGCCGGAACGGCTCGCCGGCCAGTTGCACTCGCGCCGTCAGGGCGTCGCGGGCCATTCTCTCCAGCAGGGGGAGCGCCTCTCGCGGCTGCCCGTAGTCGAGCGTGACACCGCTTCCTGCGGGGCGTTCCGAGATGAAAGCCAGCGTCGCCCGAAAGGCCTCGAGCGTCAGATAAGGAACCACGCCAAGCCAGGCGAAGCACGCCGGGGCATCGAAGTTGAACCCGGCTGCCGACAACTGTGCCGCCAGCGTCTGACTCTCGAAGTCCACTGGCGCAAAGGTCAGGCTCTCGGGAACGGGGATGCCGCTGCGTCCCAGCAGTTCGCGTTTCCAGGCCTGTGTTGCCGGGTGGTCGACTTCAAAGACGCGCAACCCGTCATATGGATTGCGGCAACCAAAGGTATCCAGTCCGGCTCCCAGGAGGACATACTGCCGCACGCCTGCGTCTACGGCCTGGGCCAGGTTCTCTTCTGCGTAGCGGCTGCGCGCCACGAGAAACGATCGCAGCCCGATAGCAAAGCCCCGTTCCGGCTGCATCGGAATCCGGCGTAATTCTTCCGCGTACTTGTCTCCCAGGATAGGCACCGCAAGCGGGTCCTTAAATACCAGTGGGGCGTCGTAGAGCTGGTGAGCCGCCCTGCGCAGGGCTACCCGCAGCGCGGTCCGGGATGGGGTTGCCTCATTCACCAAGTGTCAGAGCGTAGTCGATTAACGCCATAAAGTGCCTTTTGTGGATTTCGTCAAATATTTTTCCTGTTATACGAAATCCAGTTCAATTTCCACCGCTAACTTCACTGTGGAAAAGCTATCGCCTGTTGCCAGTTCTTAACATGCGGGACTAGCATACGTTCCAGTTCGGTTAAAGATTCGTCGCAATCCGCCCTCTAGCGAATGCGGCGGATATCAAGACACTTAGCAGTCCATCCTCGAAGTGCAGATGTCTCAATTCTCTTAAAAGCCCGCGTGGAGCGACTCTTTATGGCATGGTATGCCTACTGCATCACAGAAAAGCAAGCCTTCCCTGAACTGATTCGTCACCGTAAACCAATTCCGATGGAAGCAGTTTCCGGTATTCAGGGCAACCAGGTTTTCCTTTACCCCGCCAGTGAACTTGCAGTAATCGTCAGCGAACATTCCCCCTCCGACAATTTCAACCAGCGAGCAGCCATGGATCACGCCCGTGTGATCGCCGACTGCTTCAAGTCCTCAACTGTTCTTCCCTTCCGCTTTGGCACCGTCTTCGCAGATGACGACGCTCTGCGGCGCTCCATCCGCTCCAACCAGCGCCAGTTCATCACCAATATCGAACGGTTGCGCGGCAAGGCCGAGATGCACCTGAAGGTGACGCTCGACGACTGCTGCCGCGACCAGATCCGCCGGGTGGTTACGACAGAAGTGAGCAGAGTTGGCCGGGAGTACCTGACTAACCTGCGCGAAAGTGCAACCCTGCAGCGTGAACGCCAAACCAAGGCGCGAGCGGTTTCCGTGCAGATGCATCGGATGTTTGCCCCCCTTGCCGAGGAGATCTCCTGCAAGCGCACCGATGCCGGCAAGATGCTGCTCGACATCGCCCACCTGATCGATCACAAATGTGTGGAGCGGTACCAGAACAAGTATTCCAGCGCGAGCCAGTTAATGAAGGACTGCCAGATGCAACTCTCCGGTCCCTGGCCGCCGTATCACTTTGTCCACCAGCTGACGCGCGCGGCGCATCCGCACGGGCACGTCGCTTCGGCATAACAGGACGCAGAAACAGGAGAGCCCCGGTGGACCCACGAACCACCGGGGCTTCCTATTTGGAGGATCGAACCGGGGGAAATCTCATCGAAGAGCGACCCGCGCGAACCTCTCAAAAGAAGAGACGCAAACAGGGGTAGAAAAAGACGCAGATCTTTGCTCTGAAAAATGCCGCATGCAGTGGATTTCTGCTCATCCTTCTCCAAGGCGCTAAATGACGTTGCCCTTATTTTTTCTTTATGATTCATTAGCTTTTTCTTTATCTAATCAGAGCTAAAGTGTGAGCGCATTCTCCTATCCAGCCAGCAAAACTTCGGCGGCTGGACCATCCTTCGGCAGGGATCAGAACTCCGGTAGTCGAACCCAGGCACGCATCTCACTCTTGCTGGCCACGTTGACTGCATGCGCAGTGCTGCTGCCGCTGCTTGGCCACAAGGCGCTCGCCGACTGGGATGAAGGCATCTACGCCGAAGTCTCGCGCGAGTTTCTGGGACGATCCTGGATTGTGCCGCATTGGCATTTCCATCCCTGGTTCGAGAAGCCTCCCCTGGGCCTCTGGCTGACGGCCATCTTTTTCCGGATCTTCGGAGTATCCGAATTCTGGGCACGCGCCGGTTCCGCTTTCGCCAGCGTAGGGATCGTCGCGCTGATCCATGCCTGTGCACTCCGTCTCCGCGGAGCTCTCGCAGCGTGGATCTCCACGATTGTGCTTCTCAGCTGCTTCGGCTTTCTGCGCGTCGCCCGCATGGGCGAGCTGGATGCCCTGCTGACCCTCGGCTGCGTTATCGCACTGTGGGGCCTGGTGAAAGTCGCGGACGGAAATCTCAGCGGCTGGTACTGGTTCTGGATCGGCTTTGCTGTCGCCGCCATGACCAAGGGCGCAGCCAGTGTGACGCTGTTACTCACCTTACTGGTCATGCTGATCTGGAACCGCTGGGGCTGGCATGACCTGGGATCGCCGTTTCTCGCAGGGTTGCTTCTCTTCGCCGCGCTCGTGTTGCCCTGGCATCTTTACATGCTGCACATTTTCGGTCGCGCCTTCCTGGACGAATACCTGGGGCTGCATGTGATAACCCGCGCCACCAGCCAGATGGAGGGTCATCAGACTCCGTGGTGGTACTACGCAAAGGTGCTGGCCGCTTATACGCCACCGTGGCTGTTACTTTTTCCGTTTGCGCTCTGGTCGCAGGCGCGCCGACGGGAAATGCGTGTATGGCTGGTGTTTGCCGCAGTGGTGCTGGTCTTCTTCTCGGTGATGGCGACCCGGAGCCCGAAGTACATTTTCCCCGCCTATCCCGCGCTTGCGCTGCTCACCGCAGATTGGCTGGCCGCACACCTCGAACACCGCAGCCGCCGGTTTTTGTGGGCTTCCGCCGTGGCTGCTCTTACCGCCTACGGTGTCGCGTCGGCCGCAACCAAGTCCCTGCGTCAAAGCCTCACCACAACGCACAGCGCTGCTGGAACTGTCTTGCACGCAGATCGCGAACCCGAGACGCTCCTGCTCGCCGCACTGCGGTCGCCGCAGGCAGCCGGTGCCTCCGGGCCTATTCTTCTCTGGCAGGAGGACACGGTGGCGCAGCTTCCCTCGCTACTCTTCGCCGTGCGGCAGCCCGTGCAGCAGGTCTATGTAGTGCACTATCCCGATACGCTCAGCCAGGCACGCCGCTATGCCAATCCCCAGCCGCTGGGAGACTTCGTTAGCCATGCGCCAGCACTTATTCTGCTTGAGAAGCCGCTTGTCGCGGGGATTCCCGCAAATATGGAGTTTCACCCAGTTGCGGTTGGAAAAAACCTCGAGGCCGGAACCATTCAGCTGTCAGAGAAGTAGCGCTAAACCTTGTTCGCCGCCGGCAGGTCTTTCTTGCGGCGGCTGAGGACGAAGCTGTTTTCGCGCGTCCGTCTGCCGCTCGACGCATGTTCGATCTTCCGCCAGAAGCCGACGAAGTAGTCGATGGCCGAGATGGTCGACACCGCCGCCATCCAGTAGATACCGACTGCGGCAATCAGATCGACGGGCATGATGAACCAGCCGAAATGCCACTGATACCAGCCGTGCGCCAGGATCGCGGCGACGACGGAGACAATCTGAATCACCGTCTTCAGCTTGCCGAGATCGCTCGCCTCAATTGTGAAGCCCTCGGCCGAGGCGATCGAACGCAGCCCGCTGACCAGGAACTCACGCCCGATGACCAGCACCGCGATCCACGGCTTAACAATGTGCGGGTTGTACTGCACCAGAGCGATGTAGGCGGCGGTAATGAGGAGCTTATCGGCCAGAGGATCGAGCAGCACCCCCATGGTCGTGATCTGCCCGCGTTTTCGTGCGAGATAGCCGTCAACTCCGTCGCTGATTGAAACCACGATGAAGAACAGGGACGCGACGATCTCCTGCTCGCCGTGCCAGCCGCCGCGGGGAAAATGCGGCGAAAGCATCCAGATGAGCACAGGCACCGCAAAGATGCGGATCATCGTGATGGAGTTGGGCAGGTTCACGATTTTGCTCGGCGGGCTCGACGGCTCCGAACGTTCGGGCGAGATTCGGGGCTATACCGTCATTATGCACCAGCAAGGGGCGGCATCGCTTGAACTGAGCATGCCAGGCGCGCCCGCGAGGGAACGGCTTTCGCGCGCTCCCCCACTG
>CAVRNK010000144.1:0-14172 GCA_963721995.1 uncultured Acidobacteriaceae bacterium
AGTAAGCCCTTATCCCGGAGCCTAATGGGTCCCAACAAAATCCCAAGCTTTTCCTAAACCGCGCGGGGAGAAGGGAATACCACGGCGCTGATCCTGCGCTTCCCGCGCCGTCGCCGCAGCCGCCCCATGCACCCTCTGCAAGTTATTGCTCTGAAACTGAGCGACTTATCCGGCCGCTTTCGGCCATCTCCGCCCTGAGACGACTCGCCCAACATATCTCCCAGCCATTTTTCAGTCGTTTCAAACGACATTGTGCGCCCTCCCTTCGTACAGTTCACTCGTTGCCGACGGAATATCCGGGTTGCCAGGGCAAGAGACAAAACCGCCGGCCAAATCGCTTCATACAGGAGATGAAACCGTGAGCAGCGAAAAATACACCGAATTAGAAATCAGCGCACACAGCGCTCTGACCTTGGTGCGCCAGACCGAACCCGAAGCCAGGGAGAGAACCGCGGAGATCCCGGTTGTTCCCATAACCGCCGATTTCCCCATGCTGCCAGAATTCCAAGCGCGAGCGCGGGCCATCAACTGGCGCGCAGCCATAGCCAGCGCCAGCCTCGCCGGCTTTCTGGCAGTAATCGCCGGCGTCGGCTGCGGAACCAACGCGACCAATATGCTGAAGCCCTCTGCGGCCACCGTCGCCGTCCTCGACAAAGCGCTCTGGGTCGCGAATGGAGCTAACGTCGTCGAGTTCACTCCCTCGCAGCTGACCGCCGGAAACCCCGACCCGCCCCTCACCTCAGCATCAACAGTTCGGTCTTCGGAGCACCCCAGGGAGTCACCTTCGACGCCGCGGGCAACCTCTGGGTAATCGACGGGGGCACCGTCGCCGCCGGTGGAACCATGCCGCCTGCACTCTTTGAATTCACCGTCGCCCAGCTCAATAACCTCGGCGCCAACAATGCCCCCATGCCCACCGTCACTATCAACTCAACGCTCTTCGCCTTTCCGCAGCAGGCCGTATTCGACCCCAACGGAAACCTGTGGGTCAGCGACAACGGCGCCAATTCCGTCTTTGTCCTTACGCCGCAGCAACTCGCTCAGAGCTCGGCTAACGTAAGTCCCGTCGTCTCGATCGCGTCCAACCCTGCCTTCCAGGGACCGCTGGGGATCACCTTCGACGCTGTCGGCAATCTCTACATCGCCAACAACGCCAGCACCAGCATCTTCAAGTTCAACAACAACACGCTCCCCACGCGCGGCGGCAACTACACCCTTACGCCCAGCGTTACTCTTTCCGACGACGGCAATGGATCCATCCAGGCACCCTGGGTGCTGGTCTTCGACACCAAAGGCGACCTCTGGGCCAGCAACGCGAACGCGCCGAATACCATCGTCGAGTTCACGCCGAACCAGCTCGTGACGACAAGCTCCCCGACACCCAACGTCACTCTGAATAGCGTTCCTATAGGGATGAACCAGACCCTTGCTGCGCCCAACGGCATCGCCTTCGACAACCTCGGAGACCTCGCCGCTATCAGCTCCGCGTCGCCCTTCGGCGTCGCCGGCTTCCAGAGGACCCAACTGATCCCGACCCAAACTGGCCCAACTCCGAACCCGTTCCTGGTCGGAGCCACAACGACTCTCAACGCCCCGGCAGGCTGCAACTTCGGCCCTGTCGTTAACTAACCTCTGCCTTGGTTCTCAACTCCGCGTTTTGCTTTCGCTGAAGAACCCGTCGGCAGAGCAGAACGCGGCCACCCAACTGCCGAACTCAATCGACTTCGGAAAAGCCGCCAGGAGCCGTGCATGATTCCGTTCTTATGTGAAATAACGTTACGCTGCATTGTCTCCTATCACTTCGCATTGCTCGTGATGCAGGGTGAAAAGCGTTCAGATAAACGTGGGACTGCCGGGAAAGTTGCAATACCGCAAGCGGCCAACCTACTGGCAAGCCGGAGCAGCGAGCTGTCGGGATGCTCAGCAAGTTCGACCGAAGGCCATCCACTTCCACCAGACTGACATCAAAGCTCAGAGTGTTCCAAACCCCGCTGTTCCAGGGGAACTACCGGCGGCATTTCCCAGTCAATGGAGGAGATTATGGCAGCTAAGAAGAAGAGCCCTGCGTTGCAGACGCTGATTGAAGGGTTGCAGGAGGATCTCTCCCGTGAATACCAGGCAATTATTGCCTACACGGTCTATAGCAACGTGCTGAGAGGCGCGCAGTGGATGAACATCGCCGCCGAGCTAAAACTCCACGCCGCGCAGGAACTGCAGCACGCGATGATCATCGCCGACCAGCTCGACTATCTCGGAGCGGTCCCCAATGCGACGCCAAAGCAAGTGAAGCTCTCAGAGAAGGCGGAAGAAATGCTTCGCTTCGATCTCGACAATGAAACGGAAACCATCAAGGCCTATCGCAATCGTGTAAAACAGGCGGAAGGTGTGGGCCACTACGCTTTGGCTGAACAGATTCGCACGATCATCTCGCAGGAACAGGAACATCAGCACGATCTGGCCACGGCACTCGGCATCGACGTTCCCTCCATTCTGGACGAGGGAGCCTAGCCCTCGTTTATCTCCCTTTCCGGAATTTCTCCCGGAATAGCAAACAATCGCATTCCTCCAAGCGCCGCATTTCCGCCTATCGTGCGCAAAGCTGTAAAATAGAAGGTTGTGATGCAGCGCGCTTCGCTCGATCATGCATCGAGCGCGCGTTTTTCTACACGCCATGCGCTGCCATCCGAATTTATATGAGCGCAACCAGGCTGGCACCACCTCCCTCCGAGAAACGATCCCAAAAGCAGCAACCTTCACAGCGCGAACAGGCCCCTGAGCGGGTCACCATTTTCGACGCCTTCCGCCGCTGGGGCTATTTGCAAGCCCAGCTCGACCCGCTCGACCAATACCTCTCGCCCGTGCGCGTCCCCGAGCTCGATCTCATCGGTCCCGACGCAGACGACGCCCGCCGCATCTACGCTTCCACCATCGGCGCCGAGTTCATGCACATCCCCTTCGCTGACCGCCGGGGCTGGCTCGCCGAGCGCCTCGAGGCAGGACCGCCCTCGCTCGACAGCGATGCGCAGCGGCACGTGCTTGACCTGCTCGCGCGCGCCGACGTTTTCGAGTCGGTCATCCAGTCGCGCTACCTGGGAACCAAGCGCTTCTCCCTTGAAGGCGTCACCGCGCTTCTGCCGTTCCTGGACGAGCTGCTCCACCGCTCTGCCGAACTCGGCGTTCAAACCTCAGTCATGGCCATGAGCCACCGCGGACGTCTCAGCGTCATGGTCAACACCCTCGGCAAGCCGGCCGCCGACATCTTCTCCAAGTTCGAAGACGTCAACCCGCGCAGCATTCTCGGCGGTGGCGACGTGAAATACCACGTCGGAGCCACCGGCGTCTTTCACGCCCGCAATGACGAGTGGGTCGCCCTGCATCTCGTCTCGAACCCCAGCCATCTCGAGGCTGTCGATCCCGTCGCCATGGGGCGCGCCCGCGCCAAGCAGACCCGCTGGGGCGCCGACGGCATCGACCGCGTCCTCCCCATCACCATCCACGGAGACGCCGCTTTCGCCGGTCAGGGCATCTGGGCCGAGACTCTCAATCTTGCTGAAGTCGAGGGCTTCTCGGTCGGCGGCAGCATTCACATCATCGTCAACAACCTCATCGGTTTCACCGCCGAGCCGGACGAGTCCAACTCCAGCCGCTTCTCTTCGGACTTGGCCCGCCGGCTGCCCATCCCCATCTTCCACGTCAATGCCGAAGATCCCGCTGCCGTTGTGCGCATCGCCGCGCTCGCTGCCGAGTATCGCAACGCCTTCCACAGCGACGTGGTCATCGATCTCATCGGCTATCGGCGTCATGGACACTCCGAAGTCGACGACCCCACCATCACCCAGCCATTGCGCTACAGCCGCATCAAGAGCCATCCGCCGCTCTCCGAGCTCTACGCGAAGCAGCTCGGCGTCGACATTTCCGGTCGCGTGCGCGAGCTCCAGGCTGAATTCACCGAAGCGCAGAAGGCTGCCACCGCCATGCAGAAGATGCCGCATCTTGCGCGTCTTCCCGAGTACTGGTCGTCCTTCAAGGGCGGACCCTGGAAGTCGGAGCACGAAGTCGAAACCGGTCTTACCCACGACCAGGTTCAGACCATCTCCGATGGCCTCGCGTCCTATCCGGCGGACTTCCACGTTCATCCCAAGATCAAAAAATTACTCGAACAGCGCGCGGAGATGGGCCAGGGCAAGCGCCCGTTCGATTACGGCATGGCCGAGGCCGTTGCCTTCGGCTCGCTGCTTACCGCCGGCACGCCAGTCCGCTTCAGCGGGCAGGACAGCCAGCGCGGCACCTTCAATCAACGGCACTCCGTTCTTATCGACATCGAGAACGAGCAGCCCTGGATTCCGCTGTCCAATCTCTCACCCGACCAAGCCCCGTTCGACATCTACAACTCCGTCCTCTCCGAAGCTGGTGTCCTCGGCTTCGAATACGGATACAGCCGCGACTATCCCGAAACACTGGTCCTGTGGGAGGCGCAGTTCGGCGACTTCGCCAACGGCGCGCAGATCGTTATCGACCAGTTCATCTCCGCGGGCGAAGACAAGTGGGGCCTGCTGACCGGCATTGTCCTCCTGCTGCCCCACGGTTATGAGGGCCAGGGCCCCGAGCACTCCAGCGCGCGCATCGAGCGCTATCTCCAGCTCGCTGCGCACGACAACATTCAGGTCTGCCAGCCCTCCACTGCCGCGCAGTATTTCCACCTGCTGCGCCGGCAGGCGCTGCGCAAGTGGCGCAAGCCGCTCATCGTGTTCACACCCAAGAGCATGCTGCGTCATCCCGACGCCGTTTCTCCCATCGAGGACTTCACGCGGCCGTATTTTCAGAATGTTCTGCCCGAAACCGGCATCGCCAGCGCAAAGCGCCTGCTCATCTGCACCGGAAAGATCGGCCACGAGCTGCGTGTCGAGCGCCAGAAGCGCGGCGACGGCACCACCGGCATCATCTTTCTGGAGCAGCTCTATCCCTGGCCAGAGGCCGAGCTTGCTGCCGCCATCGACGCCCATCCCGAAGCCCACGAAGTTATCTGGGTCCAGGAAGAGCCGGAAAACATGGGCGCGCTCTCGTACGCGCTGCCGCGCCTGCGCCGTCTGGCCAGCGACCGCCATGTGCTCAGCATCAAGCGCTCTGCCGCCGCCAGCCCCGCAACCGGCTCAGCCAAAGCGCATGATATGGAGCAGAGGACGCTCATCGAACTCGCCCTCGGCCCCGGCCTCCAGGAGAAGGTCACGCGGTAGACCCGGTTACTCTGCTCTTCGGTTGATAGACATGCCGGCAGGCGTGATAATGCCGAGATGGCTCCCCTGGCCTTCATCAGCTATCGGCGAACTGACTCTCAGCAGGCAGCGTTGGGTCTCTTCGCCCAGCTGCGGGCCCGGCTTGGTTCAGACTGTGTCTTTATGGACCGTTCCGGAATCTCCGCGGGTGACTCCTGGCCGGAACGATTGCGCGAGAGAATCAACCAGTCGACCGTGGTCCTCGCTCTCATCGGTCCAGGCTGGCTTACAGCGGCTGACAGTTTTGGACGTCGCCGACTGGACCTACCCAACGATTGGGTGAGGAACGAACTCACTGCGGCACTCGATTCCGGTAAGGCGGCTATCCCGATTCTGATTGGCTCCGTGCTGAGCATGCCGCCGCCGGAAGCTCTGCCTCACGAGTTGACGCGCCTGTGCGAATTTGAGCAATTCGGTCTGCGCGACGAGCGTTGGGACGCAGACCTTAACGGCTTGATAGATTTGCTCGTCGAGCGGTACGGATTCAAAGATGCGGAGGTGAGTGTTCGGCTGCCCGATCCCCAGATCAGACTGCAGCCACTCACTGAAGGCGAGTATGCAGAGCGCTCAGAGAACTCCGGGGATGGGAGCAAGTTGAGAGCCTCATCCCCGGTGACTATCCGAAATCTAGGCGCGAGCTTCGGAAGGTGTATGCCTTCAAGTCGTTTCCTGCGGCAATTCGATTCATGCAGGCGGCGGTTAACCCGATCAAGGAACTCAAGCACCATCCCCGGTGGGAAAACCAGTGGCGTACCGTCACTGTCTATCTCTCCACATGGGATATCGGATTTCGGATCTCCCAGCTAGATATTGATCTGGCCGGGATCCTCGACCGCATCTACAAGGAATCTGCGGGCTAAATCAGAAATCCACCCTTAACGCGAGCTGCCCCGTCCGGTTCCCGGCATTCTCCGCAGTCTGCGGAGCGCTCAGAACCCCAAAGGTCGTCGTGTTGTCGATCTGCGTTGCCGGCGGGGCGAAGTTGGTGTGGTTCAGCACGTTGGTAAACGTGGACTCGAACCGCACATGCACTCCCTCCGTCACTTTGAAGACCTTCGCCAATCCCATGCTCACAGCCTCCGTGCCCGGTCCTTCGAGGACGCCCACACCGGCATTGCCAAACCGGCCTGCGCCCGCCGGCGTAGGCGAAAACGCCGCAGGATTGAAGTACCGCGCCCGCGATTGACCTTCGTGCAGATTGTTCGATACCTGATCCGGACGAAGAGACGCTCCACGGTTCACCACGTTCGTATTCGATTGGTCATAGGACGTGCTGATGCTCGGCGTCTGCCAGGGGCCCGTCTGCAGCAGTGTCACAGTGTTCAACTCCCATCCGCCCAGCAATGCATTTTTCCATCCGCCGTCGTTAAGGAACGCGCGACCGTCTCCAACCGGAAGCTGATACACGCCAGTAAACAGGAAGCGCTGCCGCCGTGTACCCTCCACATTGCCGTAGTCGCTGTTGACGTTAAAGCGATCGGCGATCGGAATACCGTAGTTCACCTCTCCTGCGAACGCCGTCGGAGTATCGCCCTGGTTATCGGCCAGATTCTTCGCCAGAGTGTAGCTCGCGTCGAAATACAAGCCATGCGAGTTCTTGTGGCTCCACTCCAGTTCCAGCGCGTCGTAGTTCGCCTTGCCCGCATTGAAGGTGCTCCAGAGAGTAAACCAGTTCTGATACGGAGCCCGTGGATCGACATACGGGCTGGCCGCCGTCGTCTGGTATGGAGTCGTGCTCGCCGGAATCTGGTTCAGGTCTTCTGTAATGCTCAGCCGGTAGGTGTGCATGCCCACATAGCTTGCCCGCACGCTATCGTTGTTCGTAACCTGCCGCTCCACTGTGAGGTTCCACTGGTTCGCCTGAGGATCGCGATAGTTTGGATCCACACCCTGATCCAGTCCGCCCCCGCCATACTGCACCTTAGTGCTCGGAGGAGCAGTATTCGGGAACTGGATCAGCGGCGTCCCTGCCGCAGTCGTCATATTCGTGTAGGTATGCAGCGCCGACGTCGGATTTCCGCTGTTATTGAACGACAGCGGTCCGAGATTTGTAATTGTGAAGATGCCAAATCCGGCGCGTACTACCGTCTTCGTGTCGTTGAACGGACGCCATGCAAGCGAAACCCTCGGTTGGAAGTTGCCCTTGTAGGTATTCCGCAGCGACTGCGGAAGATGATCCTGGCTCGCCGTCAGATACCTGGTGCAGGGAAGAGCCGTGTAATTCAGATCGCACGAGTTGAACGACTGCCGAAATGCCAGATTTGACGCCTCGATATTCTGCTGTTGTAGATACGACGCCAGCTCATCCGGCACCACGATTGCGTTGTTCCGCTGATCGAAGTTCGCCAGATTGCCGCCATCCTCGTGGAAGCCTGGCAGAATCTGCCACCGCAGCCCGTAGCTCAGCGTCAAACGGCTCGTGACCTGATAGGTATCCTGTGCAAACACCGCATACTGCCACGCCGTTCCCGCCACATCCGGACTTGACACCGCAAAGAACAGCGTAGTCGGCGCACCCTCAAGAAAATCTCCGAATGCATTGCCCGTGAACGTCGACTGAAAAGTGAAGAGACCGAAGTCGTCGGAAGGCAGGAACGTCTCGATATCCGCATACCTCACCCGCCGCGCATCCAGCCCGGCCTTCAAGGCGTGCTTGCCAAGGCTGTAGCTTACGTTGTCGGTAAACTGCAAGGTCTTCGACTGTGTAACACCCGTCTTGTCCCTGCCGATCGGAGTAAATCCCGTACCCGCGCTGAAGTTGAAAGTAGGAAACGCATGTGTCGTCGGATGCTGGCTGATGTTCACGCCCGTCAGGTCCAGCTGGTCGAGCGCGTCAGCTCCTTCAATCGGGAATCCGACATTCGTAATCACATTCGTAAATCCAAACCGGAACTCGTTCAGCAGCCGCGGGCTGAAGGTGTATGTGTGCGACACCAGCAGGCTGCGATTGTGTACGCTGTCCGAATCGTTCGGCAAAAACGGATTCGCATAGTCCTCCGTAATGTTCTTGCGGCTGAATCGCGCATAGGCTGTCTGCTTCTGAGAAATCGTCTCGTCAATGCGTACGTCCGCCCCATCCGTCCGCGCTGGCGTCTGCTGAAAGTTCTCATAGTTAAAGTTCTGCTGACCGGCCACATTCGGCAGCGGGTAATAGGCCAGCAGTGCCGTCGCCGTAGGATTGATGCTGCCCGGAGCGATCACCGGCCCGCCAATCGCCGACAGGTCGCCGTTACGCTCTGCCTGGGTCGGCACCAGGAACTGCTCCGCCATCGCTGTCGACCGCCGGTTCCCCTCGTAGTCCACAAAGAAGAACGTTTTGCCGCGCCGATCGAGAAGATGCGGAATCACTACCGGGCCGCCCAGCGATCCGCCGAAAGTATTGAAGTGCTTCGGAGCCTTCCCTGAAAACCCATACGGATCGGCGTCGAGGGCATCGTTCTGCAGATATTCAAAGAGGCTGCCGTGAAACTTATCCGTTCCTCCCTTGGTGGTGAAGGTCACATCGCCTACCTGCGAGAACTCAGCGCTGTTGTTGAATGAAGTTACCTTCACCGCGGCGATGCCTTCCAGCGAAGGATACGCATCCTGCAGTGCACCATTCTGCCTTACGTTGCTCGTCGAGATGCCATCAACGGAAAAGTTCACCATCGACGCGCTCGCCCCGCCCAGTGCGATATTGCCCGAGCTGTCCTGCTGCACGTTCGATGACACCTCCAGCGACCCCAGGGGACTCGTGGTCGTTGCGCGATCGTTCAGGGGAAGCTGAGTGATCTGCTGGTTGTCCTTCGAATTGCTAAGCGTCGCATCTTCAGTATTGATCTGATATCCGGTAGCCGTGACAACCACCTGGGTCGACTCCACCGCTACAGACAGCGTTACCGGGATCCGGAGTGCCTGCCGCGCATCGAGCTGCGCATCCGGCACCACGGCCTTCGAAAACCCATCATGTTCCACGCTGATCGAGTAGTGCCCAGCCTTAAGGTTCTCGATTAGAAACTCCCCGGCATCAGTCGTTGTAGCGTTGCGGGTCAGATCCTGGTCCAGAGAATGAACCGTCACCGTCGCGCCCGGAATTACAGCGCCGGAAGCATCCTGCACCGTTCCCAGAATGCTTCCCATCGTGGATTGTGCACGCACACAGCAAACGCTCGCGGCAAGCAGCGCGGCAAGAAATACCGCCGTCCGCCGCAGGCGCCTGCTGTAAAAGCCGTGTTGCTTTCGTTGCGCATCTATTTGCCGACGATGTTGACTCTTTTTCTCTTCCGCCAGCAGCAACATGCTTTCAAGATGAAGAATGAAAACCGTATGAGCAGTAATAGGAGAGCTAATATTGTGAGCCTTATGAGTGACCACGGATGACCTCCGAGGGGAATCCCCTCATCACTCAGGAGATCGCGCCAGCCATATAGCCAGGCGAAAGTATTCATAAAAAAGCCGTAGCCTTACGGATTCTTTAGATCGCCGCCTATCACATTTCGAATCCCATTTCCCCTGTCAAGAAAGGAAATTGCGCAGTGCTTGGATGGCGAGTAAAGTCATCGGCGAAGTGTTATCCGCGCATCCTGCAAGCCCACGCTGTAACAGAAAGAGGAAGACATGAGACCAATACGAGTTCTGGCTATCCTGGCGATAGCTCTCACAACCTCAGGCGCAATCGCTCAAACCTCCGGAACGACTCAGGGCGACCTGGACACTGACATCGCCTTGTTACGGTCGGATGTTCAGGCTCAGAAGAATGACATCATCGCGCATAGCATGCAGTTCACTGACGCACAGGCAAAGGCGTTCTGGCCGCTCTACCGCGACTATTCCCACCAGCAGCAGGTCATCGGAGACCAGCGTGTAAGCCTTATCAAGGACTACGCCAGCCAATACGCCACTATGGATGACGCGAAGGCCGAGGTACTCATGAGCCGCTGGCTCAATTACGATGAGGCGAAGACCAAGCTTCGTTCTGAATACTATCCGCAGTTCCGGGATGCGGTCGGCGCAAAGCAGGCGGTCAAGTTCTTCCAGATCGACCAGCGATTGAACTTGATCGTCGATCTGAAGCTCGCCTCTGAGATTCCGATCGTTCAGTAGGCAGGAAGCTCAGCTCAAGATTGAATCGGCCGCTCGCTCTCCATGTCCTCTCTTGCCTGCTTGAAGGGGCAGCACAGCCTTTTTGTCTTTCACGCGAAAGGAGACCGTGGTCCGCGTGATAAGATCGCGGCGGCTCGAGCATCGGACCGCCGGCAATCAATGGATCTGCACTCGATCAGTGAATGGACCGCTTATCTCGCCGTGCAGGCCGGAGCAGCCGCCACGCTTACCGGCCTGGTTTTCGTCGCGGTATCTCTCAATCTCAGTAAGATCATCAGCTTTCCCGGGCTCTCGAGTCGCGCCGGAGAATCGCTGCTTCAGCTGCTCGACGTTTTCTTTATTTCGAGCGTCGCTCTCATCCCTGGCCAGTCTCCAAAACTTCTCGGCCTTGAAGTCTTCAGCATCGGCTTCGTCTCGTGGATCGCGCAGGTCACCGGACAGCTCCGCTATTTCTTCAATCGCGCCGGACACCCACTGACCTGGCTCACCTTCCGCGCAATCGGGGCTCAGCTTGCGACCCTGCCATTCTGCGTCGGCGGAGTCGAACTGATCGGCAGGACACCCCACAGCTTCTATTGGCTCGCCGTTGGATTCACCTTCTCCTTCATCGCCGCCCTCTTCAGCGCCTGGGTCCTGCTGGTGGAGATTCTCCGTTAACGCAAGCACCCCGTTTCTCACCCGTTCCAGTGGGTCGCCATATGCATCACGAAGTGAGTCCCGAAGACCACCGCCGCCAGCAAAATCCCAACCGCCATCGGCCGCCTCTTTTGCCACAACTTCACGGTACCGACGACCAGCAGCGCCTCCAGCACCAGCGCGATAACCCACACCGGCCATGGCGTGCCACCGTGTTGGAGACCGGGGAAGAAGCGGAACAACACCCCGTGCACCCCAAACGCGCCTGCGGCCATCACCGCCACTGCAATTAGAACTCCGAGCAACACACCCGCCACCTTTATCGCCGTGTCCTTCATCGTTTGTTCCTCCTCTCTGCCTCGAATCCACGCGTGCCAGGCGCGCAGCCAGTGCCGCGATATCGCCGCGGTGCTGCCCAATGCCCACAGCAGCGCCGCCCAGTCGCTCTCAATAAAGTCCAGCTCCCGCAGCATGGCGCTGGCCCACTCCCGGCACGGCGGCGGGGCATTACGAACAACGGCCTCCAGCCATCTCACCGCCAGCCTGCGCAGTATCGGCATTACCCCTCTGCCTCGCTCAACTCGGCGCGTCGCGTGTTGAGCAGCCGCCCTTGCCGGTGCTCCCGCGCCAGTTGCAAGCCATCCGGAGTCAGCCTGTACAAATGCCGCGGCGGCTTCCCCGCTTCATTCGTCTCCCACTCTGTCTCCAGCAGTCTCCGATCGGCCAGCCGCATCAAGATCGGATAGAGGCTGCCTGACTTCAGCCCGGTTACCCGGCTGATGTCGTACCCGTACCGCCACTCCCACGGCTCCTCGAGAAAAACCTCCAGAACCTTCAGCGTTTGCGGTGATACCCTCAGCTTCATCGAGCAGAAATCTACATATGTAGACTTAATTCTGTCAAGCGAAAAACTAATTCAATATCCGTGTGTTCATTTATCTGAAGGCACGATTCGGACACTCTCTGTCCACAGGTGCGCGGCGCGCGCCCGAATCTTCCGTCTATCGAAGTGAGCACGCAGCGTCGCTGAGGTTTACGTTGTGATCCAACTCTCACCCATCCGCAAGCCCTCGCCGAGATCCCGAGCCATCGCGCTCCCTTGTTTTGCCATCGGCTTGTCCGCCTTTGCCTCGTTCGCGCTCGGAGCTCAGCAGCGGAAAATTTCGACTCCGACCGCAATCACCGCCTCTGCGGGAGACATGGGACACATGTCCGGCCACATGTACATGACGTCCCTCAGGCCTTTGCAGCCTGGCGACCAGCAGAAGGCCGACGCAATTGTGGTCGCCGCCAAAGCAGCCATGGCGCCTTACCAGGATTACCGCAAGGCCCTCGCCGACGGCTACGAGATCTTTCTCCCTAACGTCCCTCAGGCCCAGTATCACTTCACCCAGTACGACTACGGCCTCGAGGCCCGCTTCCGCTTCGACCCATCGAAGCCGACTTCGCTGCTTTACAAGAAAACCGCCGACGGCGGGTACCAGCTCGTCGGAGCCATGTATACAGACCGCGTCAACGCCAGTGAGGATGAGCTCAACGCCCGCATTCCTCTGAGCATTGCGCGCTGGCATCAGCACATCAACTTCTGCAAAGCTCCCGCTGGAGAGAAGGCTGAGTACTTCGGCCCCAACGCAAAGTTCGGCCTGCGTGGTTCCATCACAACGAAAGAAGCGTGTGACGCCGCAGGAGGCGAATTCCACCCGCATCTATTCGGATGGATGGTCCACGTCTACCCCTACGAGTCCGACCCGAACAAGGTCTGGTCCACAATGGACGACGACCAGGGGCACGACAACATGGATCACTCCGCCATGCCCGGCATGAGGGTGAACTAGCTCGCTAGACGCCGCAAACCTCCGCCGCAATCCTCTTCAGTTCCGGCAGAACTCTGCCCAGCGGCGCGGCGTCCGCATTCTCGCGCCCCAGTGCGAAATACACTTCGCGATATAGTCCAAACAGCCGGTCATACACCGCTACCGCCGCCGGGTCCGGATCATACGTCGCATACTTCAAGCACATCGCATCCTGCGCAGCCTCTATCGTCGGAAACGCCCCAGCCGCCAGCAGCGCGAAAATCCCCGAACCCAGGCTGGTGGGAATCCCCGCCGGAACCAGCACCGGCTTCCCCAGCACATTCGCGTACACCTGGTTCAGCACCTTGTTGTTCTGTGGAATCCCGCCCGCATTGATCACGCGCTCCACCGGCACTCCGAACTCCGCCATGCGCTCCAGAATGATCCGTGTGTGAAACGCCGTTCCCTCGATCGCCGCAAACAGCTCATCCTGTGCCGTGTGAATCAGGTTCCATCCCAGTGTCACGCCGCCCAGTTCGGAATTCACCAGCACTGTGCGGTCGCCGTTATCCCAGCTCAGCCGCAGCAGCCCCGTCTGCCCCGCGCGATACTGCTCCAGCCCCTTCGACAACTCTGAGACCTTCGTCCCGGCCCGCCGCGCAATCGCTTCGAAGATATCGCCCGTCGCCGACAGTCCCGCCTCAACGCCCGTGTACTGCGGATGCACGCTGCCCGGCACCACCCCGCATACACCAGGCACCAGCGTCGTCTTCTTCTCCATCGCGATGATGCAGGTCGACGTGCCCACCACGTTCACCACATCGCCCTCGCGGCATCCGGCGCCAATCGCGTCCCAGTGCGCGTCGAACGCACCCACCGGAATCGGAATGCCGGCCTGCAAGCCCATTTGCTCAGCCCACTGTGGAGACAAACGCCCGGCAATCTTGTCCGACGTCAGATACTCGCCGGCCAACTCTTCGCGAATCCCATCGAACAACGGGTCCAGCTTCGACAAGAACTCCTGCGGGGGCAGTCCGCCCCACTTCGGATTCCACAGCCACTTGTGACCCATCGCGCACACGCTGCGCTTCACCTTGCTCGCATCGCTGATCCCCGCCAGCGTTCCGGCCACCATGTCGCAGTGCTCAAACGCAGTTACAAATCTGTTGCGTTTCTCAGGATTGTGCCTCAGCCAGTGCAGCAGCTTCGCAAACCCCCACTCATGCGAATACACGCCTCCGCACCACTCAATCGCTTCCAGCTTTTCCTTGTGTGCCAGCTCCGTAATCTGCTGAGCCTCGACCTTGGCCCGGTGATCGCACCACAGATAGTAGTCATCGAGAGCCTCAAGATTCGCTCCCACCGGGATCACGCTCGATCCCGTCGTA
>CAVRNK010000145.1:0-22027 GCA_963721995.1 uncultured Acidobacteriaceae bacterium
AGTCCGCGGAGCGGCTGGTGGAGATGGATTTTCCCGGCTATGCCATTGGCGGGCTAAGCGTGGGGGAACCGCGCGAGCTGACGCGTGAGGCGATAGCCGAGACGCTGCCCCTGCTGCCCGCCAATAAGCCGCGGTATGTGATGGGAGTGGGGTATCCCGATGAGATTGTCGAGTACGCGGCGATGGGCGTGGACATGATGGATTGTGTGCTGCCGACGCGGGCGGCGCGGCACGGGCTGCTCTTCACGTCGGAGGGGCGGCTGAACATCAAGAACAAGAGGTTTGCCGAGGACCAGGGTCCGGCCGATCCGGAGTGCGGCTGCCTCGTGTGCCGGCGGTACAGCCGGGCGTATCTGCGGCATCTGATGGCGGCGCAGGAGCCTCTGTCGGCGGTGCTGAACACTCTGCACAACCTGGCGTTTTACCTGGAGACGATGCGGACGGTGAGAGAGGGGATTGAAGCGTCGGCGAAGGGGGAATAATCCGCTGATTGCGGTGCGCGCAGATCGTTCCTGTCTTGACACCGCTTTATCCGGTACGCGATGCTTGTTATCAGTCACTCCTCGGGCATCCGGCAACGTGTGCGCACCCGTCGGGAGCGGGGTGTGGCGCAAGCTGATCCGGCTGGTAGCCGGAGAGATGGTTAGCAGCAAGGAAGCAGCAGGCGCTGTTCGAAGCCTTTTCGGCAAAAGGTTTTCCTCTTAGCCGGGGGCCTTTCCTGAAATTGTGAATGTAAGTCGCGCTGAGCAGGCTTCCTGCTGCTTCGCCGAAAAAGGATTGTGTGTTGACGTTAATGACTTTTCTGGCCGCAGCGATTCCTTCCAGCCTGGTCTCGTTCCTTCCCTTCATCCTTATCATTGTCGTCTTCTATCTCCTGCTGATCCGGCCCAATCAGAAGAAGCAGCAGCATTGGCAGCAGATGCTGACGAATCTGAAGACCGGGGACAAGGTGACGACCACCGGCGGTATCCGGGGGACGATTATCTCGGTCAAGGACGATGCATTTCAGCTGCGGATTCCGCCTGACAATATCAAGCTCGAAGTGGTCAAAAGCGCGATCGCTTCCGTTACCACCGAAGAGGAAGCAAAGTAGCTCCCCCCGTAGAAGAACCTCATGCGTAAGAATCTCACCACGAAAACCATTGCGATCTTCGCCGTCCTGATCTTCTTTGTTATTGGGATCATTGGCATTCCTCATGGGTTCAGCGGCACTGCCGTCAAGGACTCGATCCTGGACCGCATTCACCTGGGCCTGGACCTCAAGGGCGGCACTCATCTCATCCTGCAGGTGATGGTGGATGAGGCCGTCGGCATCGCCACCGACAGCGACGCTGCGCATATTCAGCAGGATCTGCAGCAGAACGGCGTTACGGTGGGATCGGTGACCAAGCCCGATCCGAACCATCCGGAGACGATCCAGATTGCGGGCGCGCCGGCCGACCGCGGCAGCGATGTGCGCAGCGTGCTCGAGTCCAAGTACGGAGCGCAGTACGACATCAGCTCGGGCGCAAACAATACCTGGACGCTGACGATGAAGCCGACAGCGGTCGCGGAGATCAAGAAGCGCGCCCTGGAACAGGCGATCGAGGTCATCCGGACGCGCGTCGATTCGCTGGGCGTGAGCGAACCGGTGATCCAGGAGTACAACCTGGGCAGCGACCAGATTCTGGTCGAGTTGCCGGGTGTGGATGATCCCGCTCGCGTGAAGGATGTGATTCAGTCGACGGCGCGGCTGGAGATTCACGCAGTCCTCGGAGGCCCCTACACGAGCGAGCAGGATGCGCTGCAGCAGCTTGGCGGCGCGGTGCCGCTCGACTCGGAGATCGTGCCAACTAAGCCCGGCGTCTCGCGCTCCGGCGGTGTTCAGTGGTATCAGATCAAGCGCACGGCGGAGATCGGCGGAACAGACCTGCGCAGCGCTCGCGTCGGGCAGAATACGAATACAAATGAGCCCGAGGTCGATTTCTTCCTGACTACCGCGGCCGGCGATCACTTCGCGGATTTCACCGGCGGCAACAAGGGCAAGGACCTGGCGGTGGTGCTGGACAACAAGATCTACGAAGTTGCTGTGATCCGCGACCAGATTCGCGACCAGGGCAACATCGGCGGCGGGATGACAGCGCAGCAGGCGAATGATCTGGCCATGTTGCTGAATACCGGTTCGCTGCCGGCCTCGCTGCATTATCTGCAGGAGAGCACGGTGGGCCCGTCACTGGGCGCGGATTCGATCCACCAGGGCGTGATGGCGTCGATCGTAGGCATGCTGGCGGTGATGGCGTTCATGCTCATCTATTACCGCGGAGCGGGCATCAACGCTGACCTGGCGCTGTTTCTTAACCTGGTGATCCTCCTCGGATTCATGGGATATACCGGATCGACTCTGACTCTGCCGGGCATCGCGGGCGTGATCCTGACCATTGGTATGGGCGTCGACTCGAACGTGCTGATCTTCGAGCGCATCCGTGAAGAGCTGCGCGCGGGACGGACTCCGGGGGTGGCCGTCGATCAGGGCTTTGCGCACGCATGGACAACGATCATCGATACGCACGTGACGACGATCGTTTCGGCGGCGATCCTGTTTATTTTCGGTACGGGACCGGTGCGTGGATTTGCCGTGACGCTGACGTTTGGACTTCTGGCCAACCTGTTTACCGCGGTTTTTGTTTCGCGAGTGATCTTTGACGCGAACCTGAACCGCAAGCAGCGCGGCGAGGCGCTTTCTATTTAGGACTGGCGCAGTGAACTGCAGGCCCCTTCGCAGCGTGCGCCAATGTGGTAAACGCTGGTCGGGATGACAGCAATTAAGGACTGATTTTCGTGGAACTGTTTCGTCAAGCAAATATCGACTGGCTGGGGAAGAAGTGGTACTTCCTCGGATTTTCGCTCATCTTCAGCGTCTCCGGTGTGCTGTCGATGTTGTTCTGGCACCATATCCCACTGGACGTGGATTTTCGCGGCGGCACGGTGGTGCGGGTCAAGTTTGACCAGCAGCCTAACATTGACCGTATCCGTTCGGCTGCCGACAAGGCGGGGCTGAAGGATGCGCGTATCCAGCAATACGGACTGGCGGCGAATAACGAAGTTATCGTTACTCTGGCGCAGAGCCAAACCAGCGAAGCGGCTCTCGATCAGGGGCGCGCGGCCATTGTCGGGACGCTGACGGCGAACTACTCGGCCACGGGCGCGGGCCAGCCAGGGCAAGCTGGATCTGGACAACACAGGGCGCTCGTCTCTGGCGGCGTGGCTGGCGGAGAAGGATCCGGAGCATCTCGGTCAGAGCGACGCGGCAGCCCAGCACTATACCCAGCAGGCGAACGCTATCCTGGACTACCGTGATAGCCACGGCGGCCTGATCAACTCGATCGACAGCCTTTCGGGAGTGGCGACTCCGGCCGTCGTCAACCAGCTGAAGCAGGATGCTTATCTCTCCGGCTTTGCCGTTCGCAATGTGGAGATTGTGGGCCCGCAGGTGGGCGCGCAACTGCGTAAGCAGGCGCTGCTGGCGACCCTTTATTCGCTGGCGGGCATGCTGGTTTATCTCTGGTTCCGCTTTGAGCTGATCTACGGCGTGGCGGCGGTGGTAGCGGTTTTCCATGACACGATCATCACGGTGGGCGCATTTTCACTCTTCAATAAAGAGATTTCGCTGACCGTGATCGCCGCGATTCTCACCCTGGTCGGCTACTCGATGAACGACACGATCGTGGTCTTCGACCGCATTCGCGAGAACCTGCGCCTTTCCCGCCGGGAGCCGCTGTCGGTGCTAGTCAATCGCAGCATCAACCAGACGCTGAGCCGGACGGTTCTTACGTCGGGGCTTACGTTCCTCACGGTGCTTTCGTTGTATGTCTTTGGCGGTGAGGTCCTGCGCAGCTTCTCCTTCGCGCTGGTGATCGGCATTTTGATCGGCACTTACTCGTCGATCGCGGTAGCGGCGCCGATGCTTGTGGCTTATCAGGACTGGCGGGCAAAGCGCGGCAAGGCAGCGGTTTTGCCGGCAGCAAAGCGGGCTCGCGCCTAAAGCCGCCATGCTCTTCCCCCATCCACGAACTTTGTGATAGAACGAAGCACTCACCTTTTTTCCCCGGCCGGGATGCATCAAAGAAAAATGAAGACAAAGAGGCCCAAATCGGGAACAAAGTACTACGGTTCCGGTGTCTAAAGGTGATAACGACGTTTCGTACATCCGAGGTTGGCCATGTTTGAAGATGCTCTTATGGAGTCCGGCGGTAAGATCAAGACCAAGAGCAAGTACTTTACCTGGGTGGGAATCCTGATCAATGGGTCGATCATTGCGGCCCTGGTTTTGATTCCGCTGATCTACCCCGAAGCCCTGCCGAAGGCGGCCATGACCACGCTGCTGGTTGCGCCACCTCCGCCCCCACCCCCACCGCCTCCGCCACCACCGGCCCCGGTTCATATTCAGAAAGTAGTGTCGGAGATGCTGAATAATCAGCTCACTGCTCCGACCAAGATTCCCAAAGACGTCAAGATTGTGAAGGATGATGCGCCTCCGCAGCCGGCCATGCAGGGCGTCGCCGGCATGGAGGGCGCGGCCGGCGGTAGCGGCGTCATGGGCAGCATTCTGGGCGGCATGGGTACCGGGCCGGCGCCTGCGGTGAAGGCTGCGGCTCCCAAGAAGATTGCCGTTTCAGCAGGCGTGATCGCCGGCAACAAGCTCGGCGGCATGACCCCGCAGTATCCGGCGATTGCCAAAGCAGCCCGAATTCAGGGAACGGTTGTGTTGCAGGCAACCATCTCCAAGTCCGGCACAATCGAAAATCTCCACGTCCTTAGTGGTCCGCCGATGCTTCAGCAGGCCGCGATGGAAGCAGTGAAGACCTGGCGTTACAGACCCTATCTGCTCAATGGCGAGCCGGTGGAGGTAGAAACACAGGTCAATGTCATCTTCACCCTCGGCGGTGGTTGATCCCCGGGTCCAGGTTTCTCCCGGCAGCGTCGGGAGGGCCCGCCTGCAGCCACTCATGTTTTAATCAATTTCCAGCATTTACTCCTTAGGAGGAAAGATTCAGTGATTCTCGCTCATCTCAATCAAGTTGTGTTTCACCCAGCAGCCCTGGGTATGTTTCAGCAGGATCAGTCGGTTGGATTCAGCCCGGTCGATCTCTGGAACAACATGGGCTGGTTGGCCCGCGGCGTCGTGTTCGTGCTCTTCATCATGTCGATCTGGTCGCTGGCCGTGATTATTGACCGCTACCTGTATTTCAATGCAGCCCGCAAGCAGTCGCGCGAGTTTGCTCCCCGCGTCGCCGGCGCTCTTAAGGAGGGCAAGCTGGACGAGGCGATCAAAGTTGCCGATCGCAACAAGAAGTCGCATCTGGCTGAAGTGGTGACGGCCGGCCTGCAGGAGTTTCGCAACTTCGGCAGCGGCGGTGCGATCACGGCCGAGCAGATCGAGTCTTCCAAGCGCGCACTCGAGCGCTCTGAAGCAATCGTTCATGCCAAGCTGAAGCGCGGCCTCGGTGGACTGGCAACAATCGGCTCGACGGCTCCGTTCGTCGGACTGTTCGGAACGGTTGCCGGTATCCTCAAGGCCTTCCAGGAAATCGCTACGCAGAAGACGCCCGGCATCGGTGCGGTGGCCAGCGGTATTTCTGAAGCACTGGTAACCACGGCGTTCGGACTGCTCGTGGCTATCCCGGCCGTTATGACCTTCAACTACTTCACCAATAAAGTTGAGGCCTTCGACGTCGAGATGGATAACTCCTCGAGCGAACTGATCGATTACTTCATCAAGCAGAGCAAGCGGTAACTTGCCTGAATAGCGAGAAATCACGCAACGGGAGCGGGGCGGGCTGGTCCGGCTTCGCTCCCGTTGCAGAATCTTCGCCATGCAGTTGAAGGAAGCTCGATCCACGGAGTAACGAATGGCAATCGTAAAAAGAGACGAAGGCAAAAAAGTAAACTCGAACATTAACGTCACGCCTATGGTGGACGTGATGCTGGTGCTGCTGATCATCTTCATGGTCATCACGCCCATGCTCGAGAACAAGGTGAACGTGACGCTGGCCCAGACCGAAAACGCCGTCGCCATGGAAGACGCCAGCAAGGAAGACGCGGTAACCATCGCGATCACACGCGACAGCAGGGTCTATCTGGGACAGGATCAGGTAACCATTGCCGATCTGGGGCCAAAGGTGGCCGATCTGCTGCAGAACAAGACCAGCAAAATGGTTTTTTTCCGTTCCGATGCTCGCGCGCATTACGGCACGGTCATGGACGCTATCGATGCGGTGCGCACGACCGGCGTGGACGAAGTCGGTCTGCTGACCGAGAACCGGCAGCCCAACAAGCCACCGACAGGCGGCGAGTAAGCTAGAGATCCAGAAACGAGGAATTGACGTATGGGAATGGCAACTGGCGGTCCGGGCGGGCTTAACTCGGACATCAATGTAACTCCCCTCATCGACGTACTTCTGGTGCTGTTGATCATCTTCATGGTCATCGTGCCAATTACGCCGAAGGGACTGGACGCGCTGGTACCCCAGCCGCCGAAGAATCCCAATCAGCAGCAGCCCAACGACCGCACCATTGTTATCCAGGTTGAGGGTCAGGCCAACGGGATCCCGACTTACAAGATCAACCAGGACGACGTCGCGAAGAATCAGCTTCGGCAGCGCCTCGATGAGATCTTTGCGCCTCGCGCCGAAAAAGTGATGTTCATTAAGGGCGACCCGAACCTTAATTTCTCCAGCGTGGCGGAGGTCATCGACATTGGCCATGCCGTGGGCGTTGACCACATTGGGCTGATCACTCCGAAGATTGAAGCGGGTCAATAAAGACCCGCTTTGCTGTCTTCTGCCAGCCCGGCCTGCAGCTTTCCCGCTCAAAGGGCTCCCACCGCCCTCTGGATTTTCCTTGAAACTCTTGCCTAATGGCGTAAAGGAATTACAATCACTGCGCGAGGGTTTTTGCCCTGCCGCGCTCTTGAAGCATCCCAGTCACCAGGCAGTCATGGTGATTCGAAGGAGACGAGATACAGAATGAACCGAAATGTACGTTTTCCGGTGATGGCCGTCGCAACGCTCTCGTTGCTTGTCCTTGTGACCGGATGCCAGCGCCTCAGAGCCCGCGATCAGCTGAACAAGGGCGTGCAGGCATACAAGAGCGCGAAGTATGAGGAAGCCATCAATCATTTCCAGCAGGCCGTGAATTACGACCCCTCGCTTCCCATGGCGCACCTGTATCTCGCGACGGCATACGCTCAACAGGTTGTTCCCGATCTGACGACCCCAGAGAATCTCAAGAACGCCAACCTCGCGATGCAGGGTTTTGAGGCGGTGCTGGCCAAGGATCCGAAGGACATCAACAGCCTGAAGAACATGGCGAGTCTCTATTTCAACATCGACAAGTACGATGAGGCCAAGCAGTGGCAGATGAAAGTGCTGGCTGTCGATCCGCAGGATGCCGAGGCCGCATACACCATCGGCAGCATCGACTGGCGTCTGGCGTACCGAAATGCCGTTGAGGCACTCAAGGGCGTGGGGATGCAGGATGACGGTGCGGGCAACGTAAAGATGCCGAAGAAGGTCTGCCAGGAGTTGCTGGAGAAGAATACGCCGCTGGTAAATGAAGGCCTTGAATACCTTCACAAGGCGGTTGATATTCGTCCCTCGTATGACGATGCAATGGCATATCTGCAGCTGATGTATCGCCGCAAGGCCGACCTCGAATGCGGCAACGAAGATGCACGCAAGGCGGATATGGCGCAGGTGGATCAGTGGCGGGAGAAGGCCATGGCAACCCGCAAGGCAAACGAGGAAAAGAAGAACGAAAAGGCAAACGGCGTGGTCATGTAATGTCGGCTATGTTAGTCATGAAAGCCCCCGGTACGCCGGGGGCTTTCGCGTATCTGCGATCGGTCTCAGCCTATAGAATGACTTCTTGCAACCGAGTCCCCCATTGATGTCCTTCAGCAAGATCCTTATCGCTAACCGTGGCGAGATAGCTCTGCGTATCGAGCGCGCCTGCCGCGAACTGGGTATTGCAACGGTCGCGGTTTACTCTGAGGCGGACCGGACGGCGCTGCACGTTCTGGAGGCGGACGAGGCCTTTCTGCTCGGGCCGGCGCCCGCGACGGAATCATATTTGCGCGGCGATCTGATCCTTGACATCGCCCGTCGGACGGGTGCCGATGCAATTCATCCCGGCTACGGCTTCCTCTCCGAGAATGCCGATTTTGCCGAAGCATGCGAGGGTGCCGGCATCAAGTTCATTGGGCCGACTGCCTCGGCGATGCGCGCCCTGGGCTCGAAGACCAGGGCAAGGCAGGCAGCGGATGCGGGCCGGCATGCCGCGCACTCCGGGTTCGACGCGTGCATTGGCCTCGCTGGCCGAGGCGTACTCCGTTGCGGATGAGATCCGGTATCCGGTGATGCTGAAGGCAGCGGCCGGTGGAGGGGGCAAAGGGATGCGCGCCGTCGGGCGTTCCGAGGATCTGAAGGCGGCCTTCGAGGCGGCGCAAAGCGAGGCGCTGCGCTCCTTCGGGTCGGACGAGGTTTACCTGGAGAAGCTGATTGAGCGTCCGCGACACATCGAGATCCAGGTGCTGGCCGATGAACACGGCAACTGCATCTACCTCGGGGAACGCGAATGCTCGGTGCAGCGGCGGCACCAGAAGGTGATCGAGGAAGCGCCATCGCCAGTTGTGGGGCCAGACCTGCGCCGCAAAATGGGCGAGGCCGCGATGCGTCTGGCGCAATCGCAGGGCTACACCAACGCCGGAACGGTCGAGTTCCTGGTTGATGACGAGCAAAATTTCTACTTCCTCGAGGTGAATACGCGGCTGCAGGTGGAGCACCCGGTTACAGAACTGGTGACCGGGCTGGATCTTGTGCACCTCCAGATCCGGATCGCTCAGGGCGAGCCGCTGCCGGTGTCGCAGCAGGACATCGAGCTTCGCGGCCACGCCATCGAGTGCCGCGTCTATGCCGAGGATCCGGACAACGGCTTCTTTCCCTCCCCGGGGCGGATTACGCGGCTGCTGCAGCCGGGAGGGCCGGGCATTCGCGAGGACTCCGGTATCTACGAAGGCTGGGTCGTGCCTATGGACTACGATCCCATGCTCTCGAAGCTGATCGCCTACGCGCCCACGCGTGAGCTGGCGATTGCGCGGCTGCTGCGCGCGCTCGACGAGTACGTGATCGGCGGCATCCGCACGAATCTCGGCTTCTTCCGGCGCATCCTCAGCGACGAGGGTTTCCGCTCGGGGCGCATCGACACGGGCTATCTCGACCGCCTGCTGGCAGAGCCGGCCCGCGCGGACGGCGGCGAAACCGAGACCAGCGATGAGACGGTGGCGGCGATTGCGGCGGCTCTCTTCGAGGCGATGAGGCCGGCGCCAGCCGCGGCGGTTCAGCAGGCGGCGAGTGCCTGGAAGTCGGCGGCGCGCAAAGAGGGGCTGCGCGGATGAAGCTAGAGGTCGAGATTCAGGGGCGATTGCGAGCGATCGAGCTCGAACCGGCGACATCTCCGGGACAGTACCGAGTGATCATCGACGGTGAGACATTCGAAGTTGAAGCGCGCCTGCTGCGGCCGGGGGTGCTTGTCGCTGGTGGTCGCCGGGCGATCGTACCGGGCGGTGCGCGAGGACGATGCGCCGGCGGGCAATGGTAGCGAAGTAGCGGTTCTTGTTGCCGGCGGGCGTTTTCCTTATCGCGTCGAGGATTCGCGCTCGCTCAAAGCGCGCCGGGCGCACTCGGGCGGCCATGACGGTCCGAAGGTGATCAAGGCGTCGATGCCGGGCCGGGTGGTGCGTGTCCTTGCCAGCCGCGGCGACGAGAGTCGAGGCTCACCAGGGCGTGGTGGTCATCGAAGCGATGAAGATGCAGAACGAGCTGAAGTCTCCGAAGGCGGGCACGGTCGTCGAGATTCGGGTCGCTCCCGGCGATACTGTTTCGGCGGGAGATGTACTGGCGGTGATTGACTAAGGGTCCCCCTCCCCCCTGGTTTTTTCTATGGTTTTTCAACTCATTCATTCTGCGCGGTTTGCGGATTGTGGTTTGTAACTCATTCATTTCAAAGGCGTGGCTCGTAACCGATTGATATGACGAGGACTATCGCTCTTCCACAGGGTGCGAGCACTCCGGATCGAATTCACAGGTCAACACATCGAGGCGTGCGAGCAAGGCGTCGAGGACGGCTTCGGCGTGTAGAGGGGTGGTGAGTTTTAAGCGCAGTTCGCATGCGACTTTGCCGAGGCCGTTGGCCAACCCGGCCAGATTCTGATGTGCGAGCCAGGCGATGAACTCTCGGGTGTCGGCGTTTCTTTCGCGCAGGCGGGGATCTGCGTGGGCGCGGCACCATGGCTGTCCCTTGCGGGCGAATTGCGTACACTGCGAGCCGGTTGCGAGGATTTCAGCGCAGAAACGGGCCATCGTAACTCCTCCAGAAATAGAAAAGACCCGCGTCGGCGGGCCTTTGAGTACTACTTTCTATTTTATTGCGTAAGAGAAAATAGTCGGCCATTTTTCATAGCGCTATCCTCCTCATGGAATGAGACGCTTATGGGACAAGTCCGACCTGGTAACTTGACATGCAATGCTGACTCTCAAAGAAGGATGACGGCGGGTTCCTTCGTCTGCCTTCGCCACACTCCAATGTCCAGCCCAGTAAGCTCGCATCGGCGCGGACACCGATCTACGGGAGCTCGGTTAGCGTTTTTCGACGACTATGCCAAGCAACCATAGGTAACAAGCCGACTTGTCGGTACTCAGGAATTTCCCGCGCCCCCGTCTGTAGCGGAACCGAGGCGAAGAAACCGTTTTATTCGAGGCCGTAGTCTGAGGCTCTGACGATGAATTTATCTCGATAATGGAGCATAGGCAGTATCTGAGATCCCATCGGCCCCGCATTCTCGACGTAGTACATGCGCAATGCCTCTAGCGACAAGTGGGCATAGTGCAGCAACGCTGCGGAGGCAGTTGAATACATGTGATATTGCGCACCCTCCGCAAGGTAGACGTGTACATCAGCGCCATCTCGCTCAATGAGAAAGTGCGCTATCGCATCCCGCATGTCCCTGAGCTTGTGATATAGGTCTTGGGAGGTCTTGATCCCTTTCACGAACTCAGGCGCGAGCCCATACCGTAACAGTTGTTCCTCACTCACATTCACTTCGGCGGGTAGTTTGGCATCCTTTCCGCGCGCCTCAGCCTGAGCTCTCAACCATTTACGGATTGTTCCGGTGCCCTCAAAGATGCGAGCAGCGCAGAGTAGGCGATAAAAGGGACTACTGGATGTTAGAGCCTCTCGGTAGATTGCATCGTACGGCGCGAACGGAACCGCTTGCTGGATGCCGCCGAGCGGACCCAACAGTACTCCGTTTCTGGAGGGCAACAGCATTTGATGAAGGACGGGTTCGCCGTCAACCGGGGAAATAAGGTCCACTCGCTGTAGCGTTAGGGGCATATTCGAATCGCGAGTCAAGACATCTAGCAGAGCATTTAGTGGTCGACGTGCCAGTGTGATGGCATTCGATGGTAGGCGCGTTTCGACCAGTACCTCAATAAATGAGAGCTTATGATTGGCATCGCCTACGAGATCATAGTAGACAGCGCGATGGCCACCCGAATGAAGATAGATGGATAGCGGGTCTTCGTTCAACACCAGCATGTTGTGTGGCTCGCGCTCAACGGCCTCCCCTGGATCTCCGCAGAGAGGAATACAGTCAGAGATGACGCCTCGCACTTTCCACACACGAGTCGTCTTCGCCAACTCATGATCTCGTATCTCATCCATTCTGCTCTGTCTGGCTAAAACAGCAAGTACAGCCGGTGCTGGATCGCGCGGATCGAGGAGATAAAAGGGATCGGTATGAACTTGGGAATCGGCGGAAGGGGTCTGTTCTTTCTCCATGGAACTGATTATCCCTCGCCGCTCACACCTAACGCAGTTCAGGACGTTCGAGATCACTACCGACAAACGCGCTTCTCGGAAAAGATCAAACGTTGTTCCTCCATAACTGACAAATCGCAAGTACGTTTTGGCGAGCATTTAGCTGTCGATTTCATAGAGCACCTATTTTCGCCTTTGTTGTGTTTTGAAATACTTCGCTTCGGCTGCACCTCCGCTCAGGCCTTCGGCAGAGAGGTGCGGTCCTTCGGACCGGTTACGGCATCTTTCGCCAAGGCTCAAACTGCTGGAAGGATGGACGGACGAAGCCACACCCGATGAGATAGGTTGAGATTGTGATGGAGAATGGAAGGCATGAAGATGATGGAGAAGCAATCGACGGGAATCAAGGTGGCGTACTGGGTGACGACCGCGCTGGTTGCGCTGCCAATGTTGTCTGGCGGAGCGATGCAATTCGTGGGTCAGAAGGAAACGGTGGCGGGGATGCAGCAGCTTGGCTATCCCGCGTACTTTGTCACGATTCTCGGATTCTGGAAGTTTCTCGGAGGGGTAGCAATATTGGTGCCGGGCTTTCGGCTGCTCAAGGAGTGGGCGTACGCCGGCATCATGTTTGATCTGACAGGGGCTGCAGCGACGAATTTCGCTTGTCACGGCCCTGCGTGGCATGTGCTCGCGCCGCTCGTTATTGCCGTGTTCGCGATCGTGTCATGGGCGCTGCGTCCGGAGAGCCGCAGAGTGGGTGACCTGTTCCCGGGGAGCCGGCGTAGCTATTCGGCACAAGGCGTTCGCAGCGGTGAGCAGTCGGAAGCGTAGTCTGGGGCGTAGCGGTACCGCTTGTCTCAGATGATCTGCTTTGCTCCGTCGCGCCAGCTTCGGTAGGCGGCGTCGAGGACGCGCTGGTTGTGGAGTGCGTCGGATGCGGGAGCGAGGTAGGTTCCGCGGCCTTCGGCCCATGCGGAAAATCCATCGAGCATGAGGCTGTAGGCGTCGGCGTTGGAGACGGTTTCGCTGGCGATAACTTCCTGCTCCGCGGCGCATGGACGACATCGACGGGATGGTCGACGGTCAGGCCGTTTTCGCAGAGGATGACGCCGGTTTCTCCTGTGACTTCGACCACGCTGCGATATGAGGCGCGGGTAGTGACCGTCACCGCCAGCCATGGCGCCGGAGGCGAGATCGAGAGCGATGACGGCATGCGATTCCACGGCGCCCGAACCGGAGTCGCGGTGCGCGAGCGTGCTCACGGCGGTCACGTCGGTTCCGAGGACAAAGCGCAGGCCGTCGATGCAGTGGATGCCGACGTCTCCGATGGGTCCGCCGGTCGCGAGCGTGGGATCGTAGATCCAGGTGCGCGGGCTGCCTTCGGCCGAATAGGAAAACTGGGAATGTGCGAGCTGCGGCTTGGCCGATGCGGCCTTCGGCGATCCACCTTCGCATGACGTCGAGGCTACGGTTGTAGCGCATGTTCTGGGCCACACCGAAGGGGACGCTGGCGGTGTTGGCTGCGGCGAGCATCTGCTCGACCTCGCCGGCGTTCAGGGCCAGCGGCTTTTCACACAAGATGGCTTTGCCGTGTTTTGCGGCGAGCAGGACATGGGGAAGGTGCAGCGCGTCGGGGGAGACGATGAAGACGGCGTCGATTTCAGGCGAGGCGCAGAGGGCTTCGGGAGTGTCGAAGATCAGCGGGATGGAGAATTGGCTGGCGCTGGCCTGAGCTTTGGTGGCATCGCGACGCCAGAGACCGACGACCTTCGAGTTCTGAGACTCGAGAAAGCCCTTCATGAGCCGCTTGGCGGCGTGATGTCCAAAGCCGAGGATGCCGTATCGGGTCATAAGTTATTGCGTGCCGCTCCTGAGTTGTTGGGCGACGCCTACTGAGCGCCGCTCTTGAAGACCTGTTCGGCGAAATAGTTTTCGACGCGGGCCTGATCGCGGAGCATTTCGAGGTAGGCGTTCTGCAGCAGCTGCGAGCGGGCATTGCGCAACTGCTCGCGAATTTTCTGCTGCACGCGCGGGATCGTTCAGCTCGCGCTGGCCGGCGGCCTCCTTGTCGAGCAGGCGGTAGATGGCATAGCCGACAGGTCGCTTGCCGGCGGGGGAGTTTTCGTAAAGCGGCAGAACCTCGGTGACCTGTCCGGGCTTGAGCTTGTTGATGGCGGCGTAGACTTCCGGCTCGGAGCGCAACTGCGATTCGGTGATAAATCCCATGTCGCCGCCACTCTGCGAGTTATCCGGGCGTTCGGAGAAATTCGCCGCGAGCATTCCGAAATCCTCGACCGCTTTCGATCTGGTTGTGCAGCGCTTCGATCTTTTTCTTTGCGTCGGCGTCATTCGTCGCCTTGCTGTTCTGCAGATTGCCCACCTGCTGGGCGGGAGCGGGAACGGAGGTGACGACGATCTGCGCGAGGTGATATTGCGGCTCGATGAGATTGAACTCGGACTTGTGCGCGTTGTAGTAGTTGGCGATGTCGGCGTCGGTGATGTTGATCTTGGAGTTGATTTCCTTATTGAAGAGCTTTTCTTCGGTCTTGGCGATGCGGATCTGGCGCTTCATCTCGTCGAGGGTCATGTGCTTGTCGGCGAGGACCTTGTTGAACTCTTCCTGGGTGTAGGGCGCCTTGAGCTCGTTGACGCGGCTGTCGACCTCTTCATCGCTGGCGGAGAGGTTGAGCTTGGCGGCGCGCTGCATGACGATCTCCTGGTCGATCAGGTCGCGGACGATGTTGAGGCGGACGATGTCGGCCTGCTCTTTCGAAGGCTGCTGGTGAGATTCGCCAAGGGTGTCCTGATAGCGGGTTTCGACGTCGGAGCGAAGGATGGACTTGCCGTTCACGGTGGCCACGGCGTCGGGATTGTGGCCGCGCTGGCAGCCGGAGGCACCCGCGATGCACACGGCAGCCAGGGCGAGGATCGCCGGGGATCTCTGGAAACTCATTTTGCGTGCAGGTTTTGAGGGAAGGGCAGCAGGGACTGCGTTCAGTCGGAATGGCAACAGTGATCTCCTTGAGCACCGCGCGCGAAGGCGCGGAGACGTGCTCGCCAGGCCCGCGGCTCAGGCAGGCCAGCTAAACGCTCTGTTCCAGCATAATTTGCCGGGCGACTACTGCAAAGCAAGGCAACGGTTAACACGCGGTCAATTGCTTCCCCCGGTGGGCTTGGGAGCGGGCTCAGCCGGCTTGTTTGGGGGTTGTGATGCGGGCTGAGCAGGCTTCGCCGGTTGGTTGAACTGGTCGGGAGGCGGAGTGACGCCTTCGGCGACCAGGGCGCGGTCGATGATCGACCAGAGCGTGCTGGTGGGAAGGGCCCCAGCGAGCATCTCGCCGTTGACGTAGACAGTCGGCGTCTGCTGAATACCGAGGCTGTCGGCCTGCTTCATCTCGGCGCGGACGGTGGACTCATCCTGTTTGGCGACGCAGGCGTCAAGCTTTGCCGTATCGAGCTTGCTGGTGTCGGCCTGCAGATGGGCGAGGTGGTCGAGGGTGGTGTCGGCTTTTTTGAGATCGCGATCGGGGCCGGTCACGTCCTGGCCATGGGTGTGCAGGTAATCGACGTATGCCCAATAGGCGGGCGTGCTCTGTTCGGCGAGACAGTTGGCATTCACGGCGGCGTGCACCGCCCAGGGGTGCAGCTCTTCGAGAGGCAGGTCGCGGTAGACGATCTTCACCAGGCCGTTGTAGTGGTCGAGGGTCTCGGGAAATAGCTCGGCGTGCATCTTTGCGCAGTAGGGGCACTCGAGGTCGTCATAGTTGACGATCACGACCTTGGCATTGGGGTTTCCGCGCACGGGGCGGCCGGAGGCGGGCGCAATGTCGGCGGGGTCCTTGCTGATATCCCAGCGCACGACACGGGCCAGGGTGTTGCCGTCCTTCGAGAGCAGGAAAGGGATGGTCTGGCTGTGGTCTGAGTGGCCGGGCAGGGAGAATGTAATCTGCACGGTGTCGAATCCGGGGACGTCGCTGGGCGTGCGCGGACCGACGGAAACCTGATAATCGGCGGGAACACTGAGTTTGCTGCGTACCTCGACGTCGATCTTGCGGAGGGTTTTCTGATCGACAGTGTTATTGGAGGTGTTAGCGGGTGTGTTCTGTGCCTTGCATCCCGCAGCGGCGACAAGCGCCACCATGCAGGCAAGGGTGAGTCGAATTCGGGACAAGCCAACCACCTTTCGGTAGTTCGATTATCTCATTTTGGGCCCGGCATTTGGGTTGGGGCCATCAGAAGACCCGCTCAGCCCACGACAGTGTCCCCGCTGAGCCTACGTTGGCCAGAGTGAAGTTGTAGAGGAATGTGGTGTGTGCAGGCACAGTTCCCAGCTGATAGCGGCGCACTTCGAAGCTGAGGCCGCAGCAGTTCCAGTTGTAGGCCGCCTGGCCGCTGGCATATTGCAGGTTGTTGAGGGTGAAATCGTACCCGAGATTCATGCCGACGCTCAGTCCAGTCTTGATCGGGCTGCCGTAGATGGCCGAGACCCGCAGCTGATTGAAGTTGATCTCCGTGGTTGAGACAGAGGTCGGACTGGTTCCGGTCGCGGCTGAGCTTGTCGGGGCGGGGCCTGAAGGCGTGGCTCCGGGCAAGGTATGCAGGTGAGCATCGCTGACGGAGAAGTCGAAGTCTCCGTGCTTGTAGTTGGCAAAGAGGTTGCTGGAGTCCAGCCGGCCGGTCTTGGTGTCGTAGTCGAGGTCCCACTCGAGATTCGTGGCGGCTGTGGTCTGCCAGCGCAGCCGGGAAATGATGGGGGAGTAGTCTCGCGGGCGCTCGAGGAAGGCGACGCCGCTCAGGTCGAGGGTGGTGTCGAGCACATTGCGCGTTCCGGGTGTAACTGCGTGGCCAAAATCGGGATCGAAGAAATACTTCTGGCCAATAGTCCAGGTCAGCCAGTCCGAGGTGCCACCGCCGCAGGTCTCGTCCGGGCCGAGGGCATCGTCTCCGGTACAGGGATGCGTATGCAGGTGGCGCAGGAAGAGGCGCTGAGTGAGGAAGTAGTCGAGCTCCCGGGTGTCGCTGGCGACGTCGATCCCGTCGAACTTGAGAACCGAGTCGAAGTTGTTGAGGCCGCCGACGAATCGATACTGTACCTGGGGCTCGATGGCGTGACGGACGTCGGCTCCGAGCAGGCGCTCAAGCCAGGGAGCCGAGAAGTCGCGCATCACCGCCGGCGGACGGATGTCGACGCTGGCTTCGAAGTCCTTGCGGTTTACGGTGGCGTCGCGTTCGGTGGGCAGCATGCCGAGTGGGGCCGGGTTCTGGCTCTTGCTGTAGAAGGTGTCGCGCACGGCGATGAGGGGGCGCAGGGTCCAGCCGTCGAAGTGGAGGGGCAGTGCCAGGTGCGGGTAGAAGTCGAAGCGCGGGACCACCTTGGAGGTTTCGAATCCCGGCTCGGAGCGGGAGAGGGATGTTCCGGCGGCGTTGATGCCCCACATCAGGGGAGTGTCGGGCAGGTACTGGTCGAGACCTTCGAATTGCAGCGTGGGGAGATGGAGGATCCGGATCTCCTGTTCGCCGCTTGGCGAGCCAGCGGTGCTCTGGAAGCTCTGATAGCGGTTAAAGCTGATGCCCTCGAAAAGGCCGTTATGAGCGTGGCTCAGGAATGCCTGCGACTTCACCTCGGAGTTGATGGCGACCACGTAGTTGCTCTCAAAGGCCTGCCGGTAGGTGTAGGAGCTCAGGTACTCCACGTCGGCCACGGCGCGGGTCTCTGCATCAAAGTCGTGCCGTCCGTCGAACAGCAGGTCTACGCCGCCCTGGTTCTCGGTTCCCGGCAGCCGGTCGAGCAGGCTGTTAAAGCGAAATGTCGCGAAGTCATACCCGCGTCCCTTGTATCGAAACAAGGCATTTGGCGCGAAGCCGCGCTTGGAGTAATACTGCGATCCGATCAACAGGTCGGCGCTGCGCCCCAGTGTGAAATAGACGTCCTCACCGAAAATCCAGCCCTTCTGAGTGTCTTTGCCGAACATGGGAATCAATAGACCCGACTCGCGGGAGTCGGCGTTTACCGGATGGGTCACATAGGGCATGTAGAAGACCGGCACTTTGTGCACCACGGGCAACGCCCGCAGCTCGAACCAACTGCTTTTGGCACGCGCGACACCGTTCTCGAGGAAGAAATTGTGGGCGACAAGCTGCCAGTCGGGAGTGGGCAGGCGGCAGGAGGTCATGGTGCCCTGGACGATGTGATAACGATTCTCGCCGGTCTGAATCAGCTCCCGCGCAGAGAGGGCAAAGGGGCTCGACGAGGTGAACACCGGCTTGGCTTGCTCCAGCGTTCCTACCCCCGGCAGAACCCTCGTAACCGTCTTGACCTGGGATGTCCTTCCCTCGCCCAGCGTGCCGGTCACGTCGTAAAGGTGGGCAGTGTGGGCGTCGAGGTTCATGGTTCCATGACTGGCGACGAAGTGCGCTTCGTCGGGTCCGCCGTCGATGTGCAGGTTGCCGTCGGCGACGATCTCGCTGCTGCCCTGGTTGTAGATGGCGTGGTCGGCGGAGACGACGTAGTCCTTGTAGTGGATGATGATGTGGCCGGTCAGGGTGTAAACCCCGCCGGCGCTGGTCCTGACGTAGCTCTGCGTGTCGGCCTCGATCTTTACGGGCACACCCTGCAGGGGCGCGGGCACGACGTGCGCTTCAGGCATGGTGCTCTGCAGGCTGGGGTCGTCGGGGTATTCGGTGTCCTGCGCCGGTTGAGCGCGGGCTGAATTTTGCGTCGGAGCGGCTGCCGTGCCCTGTTGCTCGGCCGGGGGAAACTGCTTTGATAACTGCTGCGGCCAAAGCTGCGGATGACAGAGCAGTAGCAGCGTGGTAAACAAAAAAGTGCGGGCTCTCATCGCAAAGGGCAACCTAAGGATAGCAAAGCTGTCTGTGGCTCCCGGCCAATGGAAGCGCCGCTGCTCTGGCTCGAAAATTCGTTCTCTCGCCAACATTGGAGTGATCCCGATGATCGCACCACATGTAACCGGCCCGTTCGTAGCAGGCGGATGCCGGGAGAGACGCGCGCGCAGAACATTGAACCCGCTACCTCTCATCCTCTCCAACACTGACGCTGAATATAACGACAGACGCGATTTGTCCGGACTGTGTCTCGCAACTCGACTTCGGAACGCGCGTTTGCAAGAAAAAGAGGATCACCGTTGAGTACATCGCCGCAGAGCGCCGTCTACGATGACGATTCGTCCGAAATGACTGCAAGACTGCCTGCCTGGAAGCAGGAGGTAAATGACCGCCTGGTAGCGCACCGCAGCCGGCGCACGCCTAATCCCGAGGCGCAGCCGGTTCTTCCCGGCATGGAGAGCGCCGCGTCGCGGCCGGTGGCGCGGAGTGTGGCGGCGCGAGTCGCGGAACGCTATTCACGGGTGCCGTCTTATCGCGAGGCGCTGGCCGCCGAGGCTGCCAATGCCGCGCGCGCGGCCGAAGCTGCCGCCAAGGCTGCGCAGAAGGCTCACGAGGCAGCACAGGCGATGAACGAGGTTCTGTGGGCGGATCTCGAAGAGCCGGTTGAAGAGCCAACGCCCGAACCGGTTCCGGAGCCAGCTCCACCGATCCGGTACCACGTCGATCCGGGATCGCTGCCTCAGCAGCGCAGGAGTGCGATACCGCAGGCTGCCGCGCCGGTGAGCCGTCGTGGAGGGGAGATTGTCGATCCCTTTGAAGATTGCGTAGTTGCTCCGGCGCAGCCCTTGCCGGTACGCATCCTGGAGTTTCCGCGGGAGCTGGTGGCGGCGCGCAAGGCGCGGCCACGGCATGCTGAGGGTCCGGTGCGTGAAGAGTCACACGCACCGGAGAAGTCGCAGCTGCGCATCTTTGAAGTGGAGGCGGACGCGATCAGCCACGAGCCCGTCGCATCAAAACCGGTGGAGGAACAGGTTCTGCCTGAGTGGCATTCGATTCGTCTGGACGCACGGCCCTACGACGCACGGCCCTACGACGCACGGGCGCTGACCGCTTCGGCGGTTGGCCCCGCCCCTGCTGCGGCGCCTGCAGCCCCGCGCGCCGGCCGCCGCAACGCGGACGGTTCGCAGAGTAAGACAGGGAACCAGCCGACAGGGCGGGGAACTGGAGAGCCGCGCGGGAACGGCAATGCCGGTGAGGCCGCCCCGCGTCATTCGCTGCTGCTGGACCTGGGGCCGCTGCATGTCGCCTCGATCGAAGACCGGCTGATGGCGGGGATTGTCGACCTGGCGCTGGTGCTGATTTCCTTCCTGCTCTTCGTGCTGGTGATCGTGGCATGCACCGCCCATCCGCCGACGGGCAAGCCGGCGCTGGCTTATGCAGCCATCGCGCTGGTCGGGTTCTTCGCGCTCTACCAATGGATATTCTTTACCTATGCCGATGGGACGCCGGGCATGCGCTACGCGAAGATCGCGCTGTGCACCTTCGACGACGAGAACCCTTCGCGTAAGGCGATGCAGTGGCGGATTGCCGCGCTGTTTCTCTCGGCAATGCCGATGGGGCTGGGATTCCTGTGGGCGCTCTTTGACGAGGACGGGCTGGGATGGCACGACCGCATTACGCGGACTTACCAGCGCAGCTATCGATAGCGCTCAGTCTTTGGGGTTTGTCAGCAGTATCTAGGCCGCTCTTGTGGCGAACTTGATGACCCCGCGTCCGCCGTCTGCTTCACCGTCAAAGATCGTGAAATAGCCGTTCATGAGCGGCAGGCCGAGTGTCGTAAAACCCGCGCTGCCCTCTGTAATGGCGGCTGCTGCTGAGCCGGCTTTATCCGTGTTGACCTGCCAGTAGTTGTTCGGAGCGACCTCGAGCGAAACGTCGCCGGAATCGCCCTGGAGTACGAAAGTCAAGGTAGGCCAATTCGGTAAGTCGAGAGCTGAATTGGCGACTGGCTTGTTGTCGAGAACCGATCTGGTGAGCAGCTCCTGCTGGGCCGGAGTGAATTTCGACAGCAGCGCCCTGAACATCTGTTTGCTCACTTCGAGGCTGGCGGTTCCGCTGTCGACTATGGAGTTCGAGGAGGATCCTTTTGGGCCTTCCATGCGACCAGCAATAGGGTCCCCATTGCCGACGATAACGGCCTTCAAGTTTGTGTTGTACCACTTGTCGGAGAGCACTTTAACGGTCTTGAAGCCGCCGGTGTAAAGGTCGGTGCACTCTTCGCCGCCACCGACGATCATCCAGCCCTGATTGAGGGGATCGTTCGCACCTCCACCGCCGACGTGAATGAGGGAACGCCGGGTCAGGAACGCCATCTTATCCGAGGTCACTCCGTCATCTGCAAGTTGCGTCAAGTATGGCTTGAGTTGGCCGTGCCTGCCGGTGCGAACCTGGTTCTCCAGATATTGATGGGCCCAGGTATCTTCCGGCATGGTGAAGGCATCGTCGAGGTACGCATAGGCGAGACCCAGGATGCCGTCGCACGAATCGAACATATCCTTCGACGTGTAGGCGATCGCAGCGTTGGCGTTCTCGAGAAGAATGGAAGCCTTGCCGTCTCCGATGGATATGCCCGTCTTGATGACGGCGCCCGTCCAGCTGCTTCCGTCGTCATAGGCACTGGTCTGAGCCAGTTTTGTGGACTGATCGCCGCGGGACAGATTTGGATGATACTTCCTGCCGTTGAGCGCTAACGCGCTGCTGCCCGTGTCCAGGATCACATTCATCGGCTGTTTTTCCGGGCCAACAAGGATGCGGCCGGTATAGTCACCGTCCGCGTAGACATTGGTAATCGGGATGCGAGCAATCTTTGCCACTGGAGAGAGCCTCCGCCCAGAACTTACGAATGAAGGATTTGCGAATCCAGCTTGCCACGAGCTCTATCGCACGATAGCAATACCGGAACGGGCCAACATGATAGTGCGAAATCCGTAATTTTGTGACAAAGAGTGTTCACAGAGGAACGTGTCGGATTTCTGACGCGTAGCATCGAGCGTGATGATATATCGCCCGCTGCTTACTGTTTTTTTGTCCTGTGCTGCCGTAGCCCAAAGCCCCGCTCCCAAAAACATCCAGCGCCTCGATGGCTCGACGATCTCGATCGGCGAGGCGGATGCGTTTGCCAAGCAGACTCTCGAAGCAGCGCACGTTACCGGCGCGCAGATTGCTGTGCTCAATGATGGCAGGCTGGTGTGGAGCGCAGGGTTCGGGCTGAGGCGCAAAAATCCCGACCTGCCGATGGATGCCGAGACGACGACCTGGGCAGCGTCGA
>CAVRNK010000146.1:0-18266 GCA_963721995.1 uncultured Acidobacteriaceae bacterium
GAATGCTCTGCCATTGAGCTACTGAGGAGTGTATGGCGGGGGTATGTGTTTCCTTTGTGTTTATATCAAATGCGGTCAGGGGCGTCAAAGAAACCGTAGCGCATGAACGATCGGTTTCTCTGGTGAGAGGACCGAATCGGGCGGCGCTGTTTTATCCTCCATACTGAGCCAGTCAAGGCCGGCGGAGACGCTGAATAAAAGCGCTGTCCATACTCCCGTCACGGGAATCTCATATACTGGCTCCGGCTTTTGAGTCTTCGCTTTGATCTCGCCGGAATTTCGGCTATCTCCAATGCGGTCGAAACAGTTTTTGCTGATTGAGGGAATTTTTTCTAGGAAAGGTGATCTATGCAACTTGGAATGGTGGGTCTTGGGCGTATGGGAGCCAACATGGTGAAACGGCTCCTGAATGGAGGCCACGAATGCGTGGTTTTCGACAGGTCACCGCAATCGGTGCAGGAGCTGGAGAAGGACAAGGCGGTGGGCTCGTCGGGGCTGGCGGACATGGTGAAAAAGCTCACCAAGCCACGCGCCATCTGGCTGATGATTCCTGCGGCAGCGGTGGACGATACGATCGCCGAGATCGTTCCACATCTGGAGAAAGACGACATCCTGATCGACGGCGGCAACTCATACTACATCGACGATATTCGGCGCGCCAAGGATCTCGCCAAGAAGGGGATTCACTATGTGGATGTGGGAACCAGCGGCGGCGTTTGGGGCCTGGAGCGCGGCTACTGCATGATGATCGGCGGCGAGGACGATGTGGTGAAGCACCTCGACCCGATCTTCAAGACGATTGCACCAGGGGTCGGAGATGTGGAGCGCACTCCGGGGCGCGAAAAGCTGGGCGGCACGTCGGAGTCGGGCTATCTGCATTGCGGGCCGAACGGCGGCGGCCACTTTGTGAAGATGGTGCACAACGGCATCGAGTACGGAATTATGGCAGCGTATGCGGAGGGTCTCGGCATCCTGAGATCGGCCGACATAGGCAAGCACACGCACGAGATCGACGCAGAGACGACGCCGCTGCGCGACCCCGAACACTACATGTACGAGTTCAATCTTGCCGACGTGACGGAGGTGTGGCGGCGGGGGAGCGTGATTTCGTCCTGGCTGCTGGACCTTACGGCCTCGGCGCTGGCGCAGGATCCCCAGCTGTCGAAGTTCGGCGGGCGCGTCTCCGACTCGGGCGAAGGCCGCTGGACGGTCAAGGCCGCTATTGATGAGGCGGTGCCGGCGCACGTACTGACTTCCGCGCTTTACGAGCGGTTCAGCTCGCGGGGCGAGGCGGACTACGCGAACAAGGTGCTCTCGGCGATGCGGTTTGCCTTTGGCGGACACCTGGAGAAGCCCAAGTAGTCGTAGTCAGGGAATGGAGGAAAGCGGTGAGTCCTTCGGGGCCGCCGCTTTTTCTTTGGCGTGTTTGTGCCTGGGAATAAAAGTGACGCTTAGTTCCCCGCCGCAGCCCTACAATGGGGCTGTCCGTTAAAGGGATTGGCTTGCTAGCGAACCTCAAGATTTGAAAAAAACTGCTGGTTGCCCTGCTGCCGCTGGCCCTCATGGTGGTCGCGGCGACGCTTTACTCGTCGATCGAGATGGTCCGCATCGACACCTGGTACAGCGAGCTGATTGATCGTGATGTTCAGGCTCTGCAAAACCTGACCGATGCGCGCGCGAAGACTACCCAGTTTGGCGAGTTGCTTTATAAGGAGATCGCTGAGCTTGATCCGGACCGTACGCGATCGATCGACGCCGCGCTCGATCAGACCGCGGCCGATTATCACTCTGCCGAAATAGGGGCGCGGCAAGAGAGCCCGGCCATGGCTCCGCAGATAGCCGCCGCCGGAACTCTGTTCGATCAGGCGGTCGCCGATGCGCGATCCATTCGCGACAACGCACTCAAGAACAACTCGGATGCCGCAATGCAGGAGATGCGGAAAGATGTGGATGCTGAGTTGCAGCGGTCGCGCAATTCTCTGATCGACCTGATCGTCATCCTGCACGAGAAGGTCGATCGCGAGTCGCATGACCTGACGGCTCGCACCCATCGCACGTTCCTCATTACGTGGGTCGTCATCAGTCTGGGCCTTGCCGCATCCTTTGCATTCGCGGTCTTCATTGTGCAGAAAGAGGTTGCCGACCGGCTCGAGGGGTTCCGCGGACAGATTCTGGACGTGGCCGAGGATCGTCTCGACCGGCCGATCACCAACCTCGATCGCACCGACGAAATTGGCGAGATGAGCCGCGCGTTGAACACGCTGCAGGCGGCGGCACAGGAGCGCCAGACGCAGGTGTGGGTGAAGGCCGAAGTGGCGGCGATTATCGGGCGGCTGCAGTCGGCAGATAGCTTTGAAGAATTCGCTCAGGTCCTGCTCTCGCGCATCTCCGAGTCCGTGACCCTGCTTTACGGGATCTTCTATCTGGCAGATGGGAACGGTAAAGGCTTTACTCCCGCCGGCACATTCGCGCTTGAGGCGTCGGCCGCGCCGCAGTCGTTCTCTCTGGGAGAAGGAATGGCTGGGCAGGCGGCTCTTGAAAAGCGTTCGCTGGAAGTCACTGCGACGGACAAGAACAAAGTTCGCATCTCCGCCGGTGCCGCGACAATCACCGGCAGGAATCTGTTGTTCATGCCCGTGGTCAGCCAGGGAACGGTGGCCGCGGTGCTGGAGCTGGCGCCGGTGGATCCGCTTTCGGCGAGGCAGCGGGAGTTGCTGACGGCACTCCTGCCGGCAGCTGCCCTTAACGCCGATATTCTCGACGGCAATCTGGAGACGAAGAAGCTGCTCGAGCATACCCAGGTGCAGGCTGCGACGGTTGCCGCTGCCGAGGAGCGTTCCCGGCTGATACTTACTTCGGTGAGCGAGGGGATTTTCGGGCTTACTCCGGAGGGCCTCATCTCTTTCGTGAATCCGGCGGCGGCCGCGATGATTGGCTATGAGCCTGAGAATCTGGTGGGGCAGGCGATGCATGACCGCGTGCATTATGCGCGTGCGGACGGGACGATCATTCCGCACGACGAGTGCTCGATGTTCAAGACCGCGCAGGATGGCAAGGCGCGAATGGTCGCGGACGAAATTCTGTGGCGCAAAGACGGGACGAACTTTCCCGTGGAGTACTCGACAACGCCGATCATGCGCGATGGGACGGTTACGGGGAGTGTTGTCGCCTTTCGCGATATCACACGGCGCAGGGAGGCAGAGAAGCGGCTCCGTTTCACGCAGTATGCAGTGGACCACGCGGCGGAAACGATCTTCTGGGTGCGACCGTCGGATGGCGGAATTGAATATGCGAACGAGGCGGCATGCCGGGTTCTTGGATTCGACCGCAAAGAACTGCTGGGCATGAATATTGCACAGCTGAATTCCGACTTCAGCGCAGAAAAGCTTGCCGGACTGCTGAGTGAACTGCATGAAAAAGGCGTGTCGACCTGGGAGACGCGGCATACGGCACGGGATGGTCGACCGATCGATGTGGAGGTGACGGCTTACTTAGCGGAGTATCTCGACCGGCAGATGCTGGTGGTGAACGTAAAGGACATCACCGAGCGCAAGTGGGCCGAGGAAGAGATGCGGCGCGCGAAGGAGATGGCTGAGGCGGCGACGCGCACCAAGTCTGATTTCCTGGCGAATATGAGCCACGAGATCCGCACGCCGATGAACGCCGTGATCGGAATGACGCACCTGGCGCTCAAGACCGAGCTCACGCCCAAGCAGCATGACTATCTGAGCAAGATCAAATCGGCGGCGCAGACACTGCTGGGCATTCTGAACGACATTCTGGACTTCTCCAAGATTGAAGCCGGCAAGCTGGATATGGAGAAGACGAATTTCCGGCTGGAAGAAGTGCTGGACAACCTGTCGTCGATTGTCGGGCAGAAGGTGCAGGAGAAGAATCTGGAGTTCCTGATTTCGGCGCAGCATGATCTGCCGCCGACGCTGGTGGGCGATCCGCTGCGACTGGGACAGATTCTGATCAACCTGGTCAATAACGCGGTCAAATTCACAGAGCAGGGGCAGATTGTGGTCACGGTCGCTCTTGAAGAGAGGGTTTCGGAGAAGGTGAAGGTGAAGTTCGCAGTCTGCGATAGTGGGATCGGCATGACTGCGGAACAGAGCGCGCGCATGTTTCAGGCCTTCTCGCAGGCGGATACTTCGACGACGCGAAAATATGGCGGGACTGGGCTTGGCTTATCCATCTCGAAAAAACTGGTTGAGCTGATGGACGGCACAATCTGGGTGGAGAGCGAGTACGGCAAGGGCAGCACTTTTTACTTCACGGCGTGGTTCGGCGTGGGGTCGGACGAGAGTGATCGCAAGCGCTTTATTCCGGATATTGCCGGGCTGCATGCGCTGGTTGTCGATGACAATGCGCAGGCGCGCGAGATTCTTACCGATTCTCTGCGCAGCTTTGCACTGCGGGCAGACGCTGTGTCCTCGGGTGAGGACGCGATCCGGGAGCTGGTGTCGACGGACGCCGCGGACCCGTACCAGCTGATTCTCATGGACTGGCATATGCCGGGGATGGACGGGCTGCAGGCCAGCCGCATCATCAAGCGGAGCGACCGGCTGCGGCATATTCCAAAGATCGCCATGGTCACCGCCTTTGGCCGCGAAGATATTCGCGAGCAGGCAGAAGAGATTGGCATTGACAGCTATCTGCTGAAGCCGGTGAACCCATCGCTGCTGCACGATGCGCTGATGGATATGTTCGGCGTGGCAGATGAAAGGGCGAAAGTCCCGACCGCCGCGAAGGAAGATTCCAGAGCTCACGATGCAACGGGCGTCCGGGTGCTGCTGGTTGAGGACAACGAGATGAACCGGCAGGTGGCGACCGAACTGCTGCAGAGTGCGGGGGCGGTTGTGACGCCGGCAATGCACGGAGGGGAGGCGGTGAAGTTGCTCACCGAGGGCCCGCAGCCACCACTGTTCGATGTTGTCTTCATGGACCTGCAGATGCCGGAGATCGATGGCTTTACGGCCACGAAACTTCTGAGGGCGGATCCGCGCTTCGAGTCGCTGCCGATCATCGCCATGACGGCGCACGCGCTGGTGGAGGAGCGGCAGCGCTGCCTGGAAGCCGGTATGAACGATCACGTAAGCAAGCCGATCGATCCGGACGCGCTCTTCGCGACGCTGGCGCGGTGGACGAAGCGGAGTTCTCAGAACGGCGCGAGACCGGTGGAAAAGGCGCCGGCCGCCGCGGGAGTGGTTCCGAAGATTGATGGCGTCGATACGGAGTCGGGACTGCGACGCGTGGCGGACAACAGGCAGCTTTACCGCAGCCTGCTGGGTCAGTTCGCAGAAAAGCAGGGCGAGGCGGGAGCGCGCATGGTGACAGCGGTGGAGAAGGGCGATCCCAAGCTCGCCCAGCAGATTGCTCACACCGTGAAGGGTGTGGCCGGCAACCTGGGGATCACCAAGGTGCAGTTTGCGGCGGCAAACATCGAGCGAGCTTTCCGTGAGCAGGAGGGTGCGGTGCCGTCTCTGCTGGAGGACTTCGATTTTCTTCTTCGCCAGCAGACACATGCAATTGTCGAGGCTCTCAAGGAGACTGAGGTTGCGACGGTGGATGGAGCGGGCGCGAAGTTCGATCCCGATGCCTCGGCGACAGCGATGGTGAAGCTCAAGGGGCTGCTGGAAGATAGTGACGGTGGGGCCGAGGACGCTTTTACTGAACTGCGGACGGCTCTTGGCGGAGAGGTTGACGCGGAGACGCTGAACGCAATGGGCAAGGCGATTCGCGATTTCGATTTTGACGGGGCGTTGGCGAAGCTTGAAGGAATCGGAGCGAAGATCAAGGTGGACCAGGGGTGTCAAGGTGAATGAGGGGCAGACGACGCAATGAGAACGCAAGAGAAGAAGGTGGTTCTGCTGGTCGACGACACGCCCGAAAATATTCAGATCGTCAATGCGATTCTCAAAGATCATTACCGGGTGCGGATTGCGACCAATGGTGAAAAGGCCCTCGACCTGGCGCACACCGATCCCGTGCCGAATCTCATCCTTCTTGACGTGATGATGCCGGGAATGGACGGCTTCGAAGTCTGCCTGCGGCTGAAGCTGGATCCTGCCACTCGCGATATCCCGGTGGTTTTTCTGACGGGCATGACGGAGGTAGCGGACGAGACCAAGGGCTTCGAGGTGGGCGGCGTCGACTACATTCACAAGCCGTTTTCGCAGGCGGTGGTGCGGGCGCGCGTTCATAACCACCTGATGCTGCGCGAGGCGCGGGAAAAGCTCGCGAAGCAGCTCGCCGAGATCCGAACCGAACTCGAAACCGCGCGCCAGATCCAGCTTTCGATTCTGCCCCGCGAGCCGGCGAAGCTTGAAGGGCTGGATATCGCAGCATGCTATCAGGCGATGGCTTCGGTCGCGGGTGATTTCTATGACTTCATCCGCGTCGATGACAAGCGTCTCGGCACATTGGTTGCGGATGTTTCGGGTCACGGGATGCCGGCGGCGCTGATTTCGTCGATGCTCAAGATTGCGTTTGCGGAACAGGCTGCATTTGCGGCGGAGCCTGCACAACTGCTGGCCGCGCTGAATCAGACGCTCTGCGGAAAGTTCAAAGGCCACTTCGTTACGGCAGCGTACGTGTTCATCGACACGGAAGCGAAGGTGCTTCGCTACGCCGGGGCCGGACATCCGCCGATGCTGCTGCGCGGTGGATCGACTGGATCGGTGAGCGAGGTGCTGGAGAACGGCCTGTTTCTTGGCTCATTTCCGCAGGCTGTGTATTCTGCGGTCGAGAGGCCCTTTGAAGCCGGCGACTGGATTGTTCTGTACACGGACGGCATCCCGGAGATGAACGATCCGAAGGAAGAAGAGTTCGGCGTCGAGCGCCTGAAGGGGTTTCTGGAAAAGAACGGCGACCTGACGGCTACCAAATTTATTGATGCGACGCTCGCAGAGCTTTCGCGATGGGCAGACGGAAAAGAAGTGGAGGACGATCTTACATTGCTGGCGATTCGGTTTGAGGACGGTAAGAATACTGCAGGCGAGGAACACAAATGAAGCTGGTGCGTTACGGAGATACGGGCCATGAGCTTCCGGGCATCCTCGATTCAGAAGGTAAAATCCACGATCTCTCCACAGTCATTCCCGATCTTGCAGGCGCGGCGCTTTCGCCCGGCGGCCTGGAGCGGCTGCGGGCGCTTGATCTGTCGACGCTTCCTGTCGTTTCGGGAGATCCGCGTATCGGGCCCTGCGTTGCCGGTGTAGGCAAGTTCATTTGCATCGGATTGAACTACTCCGATCATGCTGCAGAGTCGGGCATGGTGGTGCCTGCGGAGCCGGTCGTTTTCATGAAGGCGACGTCGTGTATCTGCGGCCCTGACGACGAGGTGGTGATCCCGAAGGGCTCGACGAAATCGGACTGGGAGGTCGAGCTGGGGGTTGTGATCGGCAGCACGGCGAAGTATGTGTCCGAGGAGGATGCGCTGTCGCACGTGGCTGGATACTGCGTGGTGAACGATCTCTCGGAGCGCGCGTTTCAGCTCGAGGGCACAGGGCAGTGGGTCAAGGGCAAGAGCGCGGATACCTTCGGGCCGATCGGTCCCTGGCTGGTGACAGCGGATGAGATTCCCGACCCGCAGGCTCTCGATATGTGGCTGGAAGTGGATGGTCACCGCTATCAGAATGGGAGCACGCGGACGATGGTCTTTGGAGTGGCGCATCTGATCAGCTATCTCAGCCGCTTCATGAGCCTTCAGCCGGGGGACATTATTTCCACGGGCACCCCGCCTGGTGTCGGGCTCGGACAGAAGCCTCCGATTTATCTGCGTCCCGGCAACGTGATGACTCTGGGTATCGAAGGGCTGGGACGACAGCGACAGCAGGTGGTCGCGTGGAATGGGCAGTGAGTGAATCACCGGCGGCGTTTGCGTCGTATCCAAGCCTGAGCGATCGCGCTGTTGTGGTTACGGGCGGAGCGAGCGGCATCGGCGAACACATCGTTGAGCATTTTGTAAGACAGGGCTCGCGGGTGGCATTCCTCGATGTTCAGGAAGGATCAGCCGCGAAGCTGGTCGGACGGCTCAAGGAAACGGCGGCGGCGCTCATCTATCGGCGCTGCGATGTCACCGACACAGCGGCGCTGGCAGCAGCAATGGATGAGATTGCAACCCGGTTGGGCACGATCGACGTGCTGGTGAACAACGCGGGCAACGACACGCGGCACTCGATCGAAGAGGTGACGCCGGAATACTGGGACAAGTGCATCGCGATCAATCTCAAACAGCAGTTTTTTGCGTGCCAGGCCGTAATTCCGGTGATGAAGCGCTCCAAGCGCGGCTCCATCGTGAATCTGAGTTCGATCAGCTGGCTCATTCCGGGAACAGGGTTGCCGGTTTATATCGCCTCCAAGGCCGGAGTGGTGGGGCTGACTCGCACGCTTGCACATGAGCTGGGATCGCACAACATCCGGGTGAACGCCGTGCTGCCTGGAGCGACCCTGACCGAGCGACAGCGCAAGCTGTGGTTCAGCGAGGAGTATGTGGCAAAGGTGCTGCAAAATCAGGCGCTCAAGCGAATGATTACGCCTGAGGAGGTTGCGCGCCTGGTGTTGTTTCTAGCGGCGGACGACAGCTCGGCGATCACCAATCAGAGCTACATTGTGGATGGCGGCTGGATCTGATCCGCTCTGACAATCGCAAAAATTCAAACAGCCCTACTTCAGATGAACCGGGAGGCCTGCGTCCAGCATCTGAAGGGATGCAGGAAAGATGCGATGTGAAGACATTCAGTGAACCTTTGCTGGTGCAACGGTTGATTTTGTAACAACGAGCGTCGTAGTCTACGCGGGCAGCGCAGGAGAATTCGTCAAGCAGGGCGCTTGATGGGCGCGAGAACCAGGTGACACAGAACTATTCAGCGAGGGCAAGGAGCGAATTATGAAAAAGTCGGCTTCAGCAGTAGAGGAACTCGAGCACAGGCAAGGGGCGCCGTTGGCCACTCCGACGGATTTGAAGGGAAACGCGACGAGAGACATTTCCGGGGCGATGAACGCTATCCTCGCGGACGTGTTTGCGCTGTACCTGAAGACGAAGAATTTTCACTGGCACATGAGCGGACCGCATTTCCGCGACTACCATTTGCTGCTCGATGAACAGGGCGACCAGATTTTCGCGATGACCGATCCGATCGCAGAGCGCGTTCGCAAGATCGGTGGGCGGACGATCAAGTCTATCGGGCAGATTTCGCACCTGCAGCGCGTTCTGGATAACGAGGCGGAGTATGTGGAGCCGGAAGACATGCTTATCGAACTGCGTGAAGACAATCAGACGCTGACTTCGCGGCTGCGCGAGGTTCACGCCGTTTGCGATGACTACAACGATGTGGCAACCGCCAGCTTGATCGAGGTGTGGATTGACGAGACTGAGCGGCGGACGTGGTTCCTGTTTGAGGCAACGCGGAAACCGGACTCGTCGGGACACTGAGACTTCGCCAATTTAGAACAACGCGGGGCGGCCGGCATCGCAATTCGGGATGCCGGGCTGCCCCGTAGTTCGTTTGGACATGCCGCGCGAGCGGACGGACTGCGATACTTGAGTCGTATATGTGCAGGTCCGATGAATCTTTAACGAGCCGGCGGCGTTTTCTGAAACAGGGCGGCGCGGCGGCGATCGCTTCTTCCCTTCCTTACAGCACCAGACTTGCCTTTGCGGACGCGACCTCTGATGCACCGCGGGCGGCGGTGAAGAATCGCGCGCCTCTCGCGCAGAATGCGTTCTATCTGCTACCTCTGGGATCGATCAGGCCGGCGGGGTGGTTGCGAAGTCAACTGGAGATTCAGGCTAATGGGCTGGGCGGGCATCTGGACGAGACGTGGGCCGATGTTGGACCCAACAGCGGCTGGCTGGGCTGCACAGGTGAGTCATGGGAGCGCGGGCCGTACTTTGTCGATGGACTGCTGCCGCTTGCGTACCAGCTCGACGACGTGCGGCTGAAGGCGAAGGCGCAACGGTTCATGGACTGGACGCTGGAGAACCAGGCAGCGAACGGGATGATCGGACCGCGCAGCAATGACGACTGGTGGCCGCGCATGGTGATGCTGAAGGCGCTGGCTCAATATGAAGAGGCGACGGGCGATCCTCGGGTGATTCCGGTGCTGTCGCGTTATTTTGCGTATCAGATGGGTGCGCTTCCGGGCAGGCCGCTGCGGGACTGGGGGAAGTTTCGCTGGCAGGACAATGCGCTGGTTGCGATCTGGCTCTATAACCGTACCGGCGATCCGAAGCTGCTTGGGCTGGTGCGGCTGCTGCATAGCCAGGGGCACGACTGGCAGAAGCAGTATGCGGACTTCAAGTTTACGCAACCGGTGACGCCGGCGGCGATCAAGCTAAATGATGGCGGAGGGCTGGGCGATCTTGCGCTTTCAACGCATGGAGTGAACAACGGGCAGGCCCTCAAGGCCGCGCCGGTGTGGTCGGTCGTTACGAGTAGCGATGAGGATCGTCGCGGGCTGGCGCAGATGCTCGGCGCTCTGGATAAATATCACGGGCTGCCGAATGGGATGTTTTCGTGCGATGAGCATTTTGCTGGGCGGAATCCTTCACAAGGCAGCGAGCTGTGCACGGTGGTCGAGACCATGTTTTCGCTGGAGCAGTCGCTGGCGATCCTGGGAGATGCGGCGATCGGCGACAGGCTGGAGCGGCTGGCGTTTAACGCGCTGCCCGGCACGTTTACCGACGACATGTGGGCGCACCAGTACAACCAGGAGCCGAACCAGGTGGAGGTGAGTCTGCATCGCAAGCCGTGGACGACCGATGGTCCGGAGTCGAATCTGTTCGGGCTGGAGCCGAACTTCGGTTGCTGCACGGCGAACTTTCACCAAGGATGGCCAAAGTTTACGGCGAGCCTGTGGATGGCCTCAGCCGATGACGGGCTGGTAGCGGCGGCGTATTCTCCCTGCGAGGTGCGGACGCGGATGAGCGGCATGGTGGTGCAAGTATCGGAAGAGACGGATTATCCGTTTCGCGGGACGGTGCGGATTAAGGTCGATCCGACATCAGCGGTGGAGTTTCCGCTGCGGCTGAGAATTCCGGGGTGGGCGGAAGGCGCGGCGATCAGCGTGAATGGGCAGGCGCAGCCGCTTCCGGCAGCTGGGATGTTTGCAAGGATCGATCGCAAATGGAAGGCGGGAGACTTGGTCGAGCTGAAGTTGCCGCTGCGGCCGCGAATTTCGAGGGGATTCAACGACGCGGTGTCGATCGATCGAGGGCCGCTGGTCTTTTCGTTTCCGATTGGCGAGGACTGGGTGAAGCTGCGGGATCGCGGAATGACTGCAGACTGGCAGGTGTTTCCTTCGTCGCAGTGGAATTACGCGCTGGCTGTCGATGAGCAGGCGATCGGCAATGCCGCTGTGAAGGAAGCAGCGGTCGGGAAGGCTCCATTTGCGCTGAAGAATGCGCCGGTCACGCTGGAGGTGGAGGCACGCAAGGTGCCTGCGTGGCGGGCGGTGGATGGCGTGGCTGATCCCGTTCCGCAGAGTCCGGTAAGCAGTGAGGAGGCAAGGGAGCGGATCACGCTGGTTCCTTATGCAGCGGCGAAATTGAGGATCACGGCGTTTCCCGAATTGAAGGGCTGAAGGGTTCGATTATTCAGGCGAGGAGATCTGATGCCAGGGCTCGCAAAACCATCACAGCTACTTCATGTAGCCTTCCTCGAAGTACGTGATGACGCATTGCCGGTCCGGACTGGTGACAAGCCGGACTTTTCCGATATCGAAGGCTAGATTTGCGTGAGTCTGCCTGGGATCGAGTTTTAGTCGTTTGGCCGCTTCCCACGATTCCTTGATCCTTGCTACGGGGAAACCATGATCAGCGCGGGGCTCCAGCCAGTCGCGGCAGATTTCCGGGCCAAGTTTCAGCTCAAAGTAGTCCACTTCATGGGGAAGGGACATCATGCGTGTGCCCCCTGCCAAGGACACCAGATGAAATTTAATCACGCGGTGCTGGCCGAGATTTCTCGATATGGACTGCAAGATATCGTTGGACAAATGCGCGATGCAGACAGGAGAAGCCAGATCGTTGACTTCCATGCGGTGGAAGATGTTGGGGAATTGTGCCTTCAGGAAATCAAGCCGCCTCTCGCGTTCCTTGTAGACCTGTCTCTGGTCGTCCACCTGCGTAGCGGCATTCTCGAGTTTGGTTCTATTCAGACCCTGGGCAGCTTTTGCTGCCAATCCTGGAGCGGTGACGCGTGCAGCCATTGCGGCACGCATCGAGATCTCCTCCCGGATTGGTTGCGACGCCTCACGTTCTTCCAATTGCTTGCAATAGAGCGCTACGTCACGTTCCGCCTTCTTCCAGGCCTCCAGCAGATCCTCTACTGATCTGAAGGCCTGCTCAAGGCTTTTGGTTCGATCCATGACCTCGCAACCATAATCGATGATTGTCTCGTAGTTTTCCCATTCGAGATCAAGATCTAGTTTGGCCTCTTCAAAGGCGACATGTGTGCGGATCTTCTGGATGTCCTCCTTGGTTGGCATGGGCGGAATATTACCGCGTCGCGTGCGACCCGCCAAGATTACGAATCGGCTTTCTATTGATCCAGAGAGAACTGCCAGGCGACGATCTTCTTCAGCATGTCGTAGGGCAGTTGGCCGTTCGCGACTTCGCCGACGGGGATCTGGCGGCCGTCGATGAAGAGCATCGGAGTCTCGTTCACATCGAGATCCTTTGCGAGCTTGATCGAAGCATCGACTGGCGCCTTGGCGGCGGAGGTATAGGAGCAGGAGCCAACCTTGGCCGCGTCGAGGCCGACCTTGGTGACCGCGTCGGCGAGCGTCGAGTCTGAAGTCTGCGGAGTGAGGCCTTCCTGCGCCGCGAAGACGGCATCGGCAAATTTGAAGAAGGCATCATTCCCGCCCTGCTGCGCGACGCACACGCTGTAGGTGGCGGCCTTGTAGGCTTCGCTGTGGAGCGTGGTGAGCGGGAAGTTTTCAAAGACGAAGTGCGCCTGCGGGAAGTCAGTGAGGAGGTGCTCGATAACAGGCTGCACGGCTTTGCAATGCGGGCACTGGAAGTCGGCGAACTCGACGAAGGTGAATTTCTTGTCTGCGGCTCCGCGGCTGGGGCCCTGGGCGCGCTCGTCGAGAATGCGTCGCGTGTCGGCGTACGGATGGGCGCCGAAGGGCAGGACATCGTTGGCGATCAGGTGATTACCGTCAGGCGTGGTGTAGAAGACCAGCGTGCCGACCTGCTGCTGCGGATTGCTCTTCTGTGCGACGAAGACGGTGACCTTACTGATATTCGGCGCGGGTGTGGTCTGGATGGCGGCCACCTGCCAGACGCGGTCGGTGTCGTATCCCCAGGAGACGTGCAGGAAGGCTTCGACGGTTTCACGGGCGGGAGCAGTGGCGGTGAAGTTATTTGGATCGATGGGTGGGAACTTCGGCCCGGACGAAGCAGCGGGGGCGGATGGAGCCGATGGAACTTCCGGCTGTGCCGCCTGCGCGGGCGCGTAGATGACGGCAGTGGCGGCGAGCGCGAGGACGGCGAGGGTTCCCTGGACGACAGAACGAAGTTGCATCAATTCCCTTTCAAACTTTTTGTTTATACCTGAACCTTGACCGCGATGGGAAAGCGGCGACCCATGCCAAAGGCCTTGGCGGTGACTTTGAGCACGGGGGCGGCCTGCTGGCGTTTGTATTCGCTGCGCTCAACAAGTTTGACGACGCGGCGGACGAGTTCGATATCGACACCGAGACTGGCGGCAATCTGCTCGGGCGTTTCGTAGCGCTCGACATAGGCTTCGAGGATGGGGTCGAGAATGTCGTAGGGCGGCAACGAGTCGGTGTCCTTCTGATCCGGGCGGAGTTCGGCGGAAGGCGGCTTCTCGATGATTGAGGCGGGGATGACTTCGCGCTCGCGGTTGAGATGGCGGGCGAGGGCGTAGACTTCGGTCTTGACCACGTCGCCGATAACGGCAAGAGCTCCGACCATGTCTCCATAGAGCGTGCAATAGCCGGTGGCCATCTCGCTCTTGTTGCCGGTGGTGAGGACGAGCGAGTTGAACTTGTTGGAGAGAGCCATCACCAGATTGCCGCGAATGCGCGACTGGATGTTTTCCTCCGTGATGTCGGGTTGAAGGCCGGCGAAGATGGGCGCGAGTGCCTGGTTGTACTGCTCGAACAGGCCGGTGATGGGGACGACTTCGAAGCGGATATCGAGATTTTGGGCCAGATGCCGGCTGTCGTCGATTGAGCCCTGCGAGGAGTAGGGGCTGGGCATGCCTATGCCAAGAACATTTTCCTTGCCGAGGGCTTCGACAGCAATCGCAGCGACGATGGCGGAATCAATGCCTCCGCTGAGGGCCACGACAGCGCGGGAGAATCCGCACTTGCGGACGTAATCGCGCGTGCCGAGGACGAGGGCGCGAAAGATGGCTTCTTCTTCATTCTCCGCAGTGTGGTGCATGTCGCCGGTGAGCGATTCGGTGTCGACAAAGATCAGGTCTTCTTCAAAGGACGCGGCCTGGGCGATGACTTCCCCGTTGCGGCCGAGAGCGATGCTCGAACCGTCAAAGATGAGGCTGTCATTGCCTCCGACCTGGTTGACCATAAGCACGGGCTTGGCGTGATGGCGCGCGATGGCGGCGAGCATGTCGCGGCGCGTCTGGCGCTTGTCACGCCAATAGGGTGAGGCGGAGATGTTGAGAATGACGGAGCCGCCCGCGCGCATCAGCTCTTCGACGGGATCGATGGTGTAGAGGCGGTTCTCCCAGAAGCTCTTGTCGTTCCAGGCGTCTTCGCAGATGGTGAGGGCTACCTGCCGGCCGGCAAGCGGGAAGAGGCGCTGCTTGGAGGCGGGAGCGAAATAGCGCTGCTCGTCGAAGACATCGTAGAAGGGCAGAAGCATCTTCGACTGGACGAACTCGATGTGTCCATTGCGAAGCAGCGCCGCGGAGTTCATGACGCGTTTGCCGGTGCCGTGGTGGGCGGGGGTGACGTATCCGCAGAGTATGGCAGTTCGGCTGTGCGCGGTGCAGGCGGCGAGTTGCTCTACGACCTGTCCGGCGCGGGCGACGAAGGATGGTTTCTCGAGCAGGTCGGCGGGAGGATAGCCGCAAACAGCGAGTTCGGGAAAGAGGACGAGGTCAGCGCCTCCCTGCTCGGCGCGGCGGGTGAATTCGAGTATCTTTTGGGCGTTTCCGTCAAAATCGCCGATGGTGGGATTGATCTGGGCGAGCGCGATCTTCACACTTCAAGTGTACCAACCGGGGAGGATCACGATGAAGGCGTGGATCGTCAACTTTGACCGGCGCAATCGTTGACCATATCGCTAATCTGCGATGTGATGATTCCGCAAAGCAGAAAGGCCGGTTTGTCAGTGCACTGGATGGTGAGGCTTTGAGAAGCACGATTGTAGTCCCATGCGATTGTGACTCCATTTTGGGAGCTGCTTCCACTATCGCCGGAGATAGTGATACCGAATGAGGACTGCGCTTTTTGAACGAGACAGTCAAAGTGCTCCTGAGTTATCCCGGAGAAGGTTTGAGCTTCGCAACCTGACATGGTGATCTCCTTGAAGTGAGCTGTGTGTTATTGAGGACCGGTTGACGGAGCGAGTCCGCGGTACTTGAGCATGGGCTGAACGCTGGGCTCAGATCCCAGCCAGGCTTTGTACATCCCGGCGAGATCTTCGGTGTTGCCACGCGAGAGCACCATCTGGCGGAAGCGGTCGCCGTTGGCGCGGGTAAGGCCTCCGTGGTCGACGAACCACTGGTAGGCATCGTCGTCGAGCATTTCGCTCCAGAGATAGGCGTAGTAGCCGGCGGCGTATCCGCTGGCCCAGATGTGCGAGAAGTAACTGGAGCGGTAGCGGGGCGGGACGTCGTGGAGCGCGATGTGCTGCTTTTCGAGAGCCTGCTTCTCGAAGGCGTCCACGTCTTCGAGGGGGGAACCCGGCGGGAGAGTGTGCCACTGCATGTCAAGCTGGGCAGCGGCGAGGAGCTCGGTGAGGGCGTATCCCTGGTTGAAGGTGCGGGACTTTTCGATTTTTGCGGCGAGATCGGCGGGCATGGATTCGCCGGTTTTGTAGTGCCTGGCATAGTGGCTGAAGATAGCCGGATACGTAGCCCAGTGTTCGTTGAACTGCGATGGGAACTCGACGAAGTCGCGGGGAACGGAGGTTCCGCCGAGTGTGGGATACGTAGTGTTCGAGAACATGCCGTGAAGGGCGTGGCCGAACTCGTGGAACATGGTGACAACGTCAGTAAAGGTGATGAGCGCGGGCTCGCCTGCGGCGGGTTTGGGAAGGTTGGCGACGTTGTAGACGACGGGCAGGGTGCCGAGCAGCTTCGATTGCGGAACGAATTCGCTCATCCAGGCTCCGCCGTTCTTGTTGTCGCGCTTGAAGTAGTCGCAGTAGAAGAGGGCGAGCGGTTTGCCGTTGGCGTCGAAGACCTCGAAGACGCGGACATCGGCCTGGTAGACGGGGATGTCGTGCCGCTCTTTGAAGGTGAGGCCGTAGAGCTGGTTCGCGGCATAGAAGACTCCATTCTCGAGGACGTTGTTCAGTTCGAAGTAGGGACGGACCTGTGACTCATCGAGATCGTACTTAGTCTTGCGCACCTGCTCGGCGTAGAGGTTCCAATCCCAGGGCTGGAGTTGGAAGCCTCCCTTCTGTCCGACAATGACTGCCTGGATCTCTTTGGCTTCACTCTCGGCGTTGCCAGTGGCTGGCGGAACGAGGTCGTCCATGAATTTGAGCGCGGCTTCGGGCGTTTTGGCCATCTGGTTTTCGAGCTTCCAGGCGGCATAGTTGGGAAAGCCGAGCAGCTTTGCCTTCTCCGTGCGGAGCTGGGCGAGGCGGGCGATGGTGGCGCGAGTATCGTTGTCGCCGCCGCGCTCGGCCCGGGTCCAGGAGTCTTCGAAGAGCGACTGGCGCGTGGCGCGGTCAGTGAGCGAGGTGAGCGACGGCTGCTGGGTGGTGTTCTGCAGCGGAATGACATATCCCTCTTTGCCGCGGGATTTCGCGGACGCGGCAGCGGAGGCGATCTCGGCATCGCTCAGTCCGGCGAGAGCGGCTTTATCGGTGGTGACGAAGGCGGCGTCACGGGTGGCCGCCAGCAGCTTGTTCTTGAAGGCGTTAGAGAGAGTGGATTCCTCTTCGTTGAGTTTCTTCAGTTTTGTCTTGTCGGCATCGGAGAGGTTCGCTCCGGCGTGGATGAACTTCTTGTAGACGATATCGAGGAGGCGTGCGGATTCGGGGTCGAGATGGAGCGACTCGCGCTGGTCGTGGACGGTCTTCACACGGGCAAAGAGCTTCGGATCAAGGTAGATCGCGTCGTAATGCGCGGCAAGTTTCGGAGCGAGGGCTTCTTCGGCTTTCTGCAGCGCGGGATTCGTGTTGGCTCCGGTCACGGCGTCGAAGGCTGCGCCTGCACGCTGCAGCAGCTGGCCGGTCTTCTCCATCGCTACGAGGGTGTTCTCGAAGGTGGGAGGCGCGGGATTGTCGGCGATGGCGCTGATCTCTTCAAGCTGCTGCGCCATTCCGGCTTCGATGGCGGGCTGGTAGTCGGTGTCCTTGATCTTGTCGAAGGGTGGCGCGTGAAACGGCAGGGTGCTGGACGCGTAGAAGGGGTTCGATGGTCCGAAGGCGGAGGCGGTTTGAGTCTTGGCGGTCTGGGCAAGGGCGAAACTAGTCATGAAGGCGGCACTCGCGATAAGAGGCAGAACATTCTTTGTGGGCTGAAGCCGGAGGATGTTGAACACGGTGAGTCATTCTCCCGAAGGAGATTGTAGAGGAAGCGGAGGAATGAGACGGCTGCGTCGACGAACCGGTGCGGTGCAAACTCTACTTTTGGCTCTCCTTCGATTTGTTCTCGATCAACTTCTTTGTCAATAAGACAAGGCCGAGGAGTTGGGTCCACTCCGACACAATGTTCCCGATGACTTGCCCCCATTTCGATTCCGAATTCATCTTGATGAAGAGCGCAGTCCACGCGAGCCCGGTGACGAGCAGGAAGATCGTCAGCGAGTGATCGCGGATAAATTCGATCAGACGCCCCTTAAAGCGATGAGCGGGCTGTTTGCTTTCCGTCGAACCGACTTCGTAAAAGTATTTTGTCGCAATCACGGTGACAACTACGCCGCTCCAGTCGGCGATTGCGTTGCCAAAGAACGATCCCCAGTGAGTTTTTGGGTCGAAATATGAATAGAGAACAATCCATACGATCAAAATGCTCATGGCGGCAAGACTCAGAGCGTGATTTCTCAGGAATCCGCCTTTCCTCTCTGTAGCGCGCCTGTTAGTCATC
>CAVRNK010000147.1:0-19109 GCA_963721995.1 uncultured Acidobacteriaceae bacterium
TAGCGCCGCCGCAAAGAGCAGCGTCATGCAGGCAAACACCGCCCATCCATGTCCCGGCGATCCCGTCATCCTGCCCAGCGTCACCGTGAGCGCCGCGGGAATCAGGAAGATGGCCAGTATCTCCAGAAAGTTCGTCAGAGGCGTAGGATTCTCAAACGGATGCGCGCTGTTTGTATTAAAAAATCCGCCGCCATTCGTCCCCAGCATCTTGATCGCTTCCTGCGAAGCAACCGGGCCCTGCGCGATGGTCTGCGGCTGGCTCGCATGTTCGACTGTCTGCGCCTGCACGTAAGGCTTCAGGTTCTGGATCACACCCTGCTCGACCAGCACGCACGCCAGTACCAGCGATATCGGCGCAAGCACATAAAGGATTGCGCGCGTCGCGTCAACCCAGAAGTTGCCCAGCGTCTTCATCTGGCGTCGTGCGACGCCTCGTACCAGCGCAATCGCGACCGCGATACCCACCGCGGCGCTCAGAAAGTTGTGATAAGCCAGCCCCACCATCTGCGTGAAGTAGCTCATGGTGGTCTCAGGCACGTAAGCTTGCCAATTGGTGTTCGTCGTGAATGAGGCCGCCGTATTCCACGCCAGCGCCGGCGGAACCCCACCCAATCTCTGCGGATTCCAGGGAAGGTGGAGTTGGGTCCGCTCGATCACGTAAGTCAGCACCAGTGAGACGAAGCTGAACAGCAGCATGGCCGCCGTGTACTCGCGCCAGTTCATCTCGACTTCGGCGTTTACTCCGCACAGGCGGTACAGCAGCTTCTCCAACGGCTTCAGAATAGGGTCCGCAAACGTCCGCTGGCCTTCGAAAACACGTGCCATGTAGATTCCCAGGGGACGCATCAGCAGAACCAGAACCGCAAAGTACAGCAGAAATTGCAGCCATCCGTTTGGGGTCATTCAGAACCTCTCCGGATAAAGCAGAGCGACCACCAGATAGCCGAGCAGAAGGACGGTGAGAACGATGACGATAACAGTAGTGATATTCATGGTGTCGTTTTTCTGCTTTCTATCTCAGGTGCTCGCAGGCCTTAACGTAGGCCAGCGCAACAGCAAAAAAAAGCACCGTAAAAATTGCCATCAGCAAATCCAGCATCTCCCGCTCCTTGCGTCCCGCAGCAGCGCCGTTTTCCCCGGCTCTGCTCCACGCCCAAACGGCACACACGCCAGCCAGGCATGGGGTCGAAATGCCGGAGACCTTGAGGATGACTCAAGTCGCCCGGCGCTTCGAACGCATCATTTCCAGTTAATCGTTATCGCACTAAGCTGCTAGTAAGGAATTCGTAAGGGAGACATAAAGATGCGTGAGCCTAACCTCAATTCGAACCGCCATCGGGGAGGAAACGATAGCCTACCCATGGCTCCGTCTGGATGTATTCCTTCTGTGTGACGCCCTGCAGCTTCTTCCGCAGTTGGCCGACAAATACGCGCAGATATTCCGGCTGCTGCGCTGACTGTGCACCCCATACGGCCGTGAGCAGCGCTCGATGCGTCACCACCTTGCCCGCGTTGCGCGCAAACAGCAACAGCAGGTCGAACTCCTTTGGCGTTAGGTGAATCGGCTGCCCACGCAACAGGATCGAATGTGCTCCCACATCAATCACAAAATCGCCGACCTCTATCGGCGCATCTGTCACCCGCTCAGGAGCCCGCCTCAGGTGCGCGCGCACCCGCGCCAATAGCTCCTGGATCCCGAAAGGCTTCGTCACGTAATCATCCGCGCCCGCATCCAGAGCTTCAATCTTCGACCGCTCCTGGTCGCGCACCGACAACACCAGAATCGGCGCCTTGCTCACCTTGCGCGCTGCGCGGCACAGCTCGACGCCCGTCATCCCCGGCATCATCAGGTCAGTAATCAGCAGGTCGGGAGCCCATTCCTCAAAGGTGCGCAGTCCCTCCTCCGGATCGTTCGCCGCGCGCACATCGTATCCCTGCGCTGAGAGCGCTGTACGCAGCACCCGCGTGATCTGTGTCTCGTCATCTACGACTAGTATGCGTTCCGCCATTTTCTGTCCTTCTGTATCATCGGCCCTGTCATGCAAAAGAATACAGCCAGAGTCAGCCGAGGCGTCTTCAGGGGTGGCGGCTTCACCCTGTTGGCACTGGCTCTCACGCTGCTTTTCCGCCGCGTGCTGCACGTAAACCAGACGACCGTAGCGCTCAGTTTTCTGGTCCTCATCCTCATCGCGGCTTCGAGATGGCGTTTGGCCTACTCGCTCTACCTCTCTGTTCTCTGTGCTCTCCTCTACAACTTCTTTTTCCTTCCTCCAGTCGGAACCCTCTCCGTCCTCGATCCACAAAATGTCGTCGCTCTCACCGCATTCCTCTGTGCCAGCTTTTTAGTCAGCCATCTCTCCACCCGCGCACGCCGCGAGGCCGAACTGGCTGAAGTCCGCCGTCGTGAAGTCCAGCATCTGTACGAGTTCAGCCAGGAGTTGTTGTTGCACGATGATCTCAGTTCTGTCGCTCGTATCACCCCGTCCATTGCCGCGACAATCTTCGGATTCCGCGCTGTGGCTCTCTATGTGCGAGGCAACGACGCAGCTTACTACTCCGATCCCGGGTACGAGCTCCTGCCCCTCGCTGACCTGAAAATCGCCGCGGAGTCATCTGAGCCCGTCGTCACCGCGACCAATGGCGTGCAGGTAATTCCTCTGGTGCTCGGCATGCGGTCCCTGGGCGTCATCGCTATTCTCGGAAAGGCACACTCAAGCAATATCTATGAGGCGATCGGAAGCCTCGTTGCCATCGCTCTCGAACGCGCCGAGGCCCTCGAGCGCACCAGCCACATGGAAGCCGCCCGTGAAAGCGAGCGCCTCCACACCGCGCTGCTGGATTCCGTGACCCATGAACTGCGGACGCCCCTCACCTCCATCCGCGCCGCGGCGACCACCCTCGTCAGTCAGCCGCAGATGACCGAGCCGCAGCGCGCCGAAATGTACGCCGTCGTCGACGAGGAGAGCGCACGCCTCGACCGCCTCATCGGCCAGGCCATCGAGATGTCACAACTCGATGCCGCCAGCATTCATGTGCAGGCGCGTCTCGAGAGCGTCCGCGAAATCCTCAATCTTGCACTCGAAGAAGCACAGTCCATGCTCGGTGACCGCGCCGTCGAAGTACAGGTGCCGGAGGACATGCCCGTCGTCCGCCTCGATCGCAAGCTTGTCCGCCGCGTCCTGCGCCATCTCATTGAAAACGCCGTCAAATACTCGCCGTCCGGGTCCCCCCTGCGGATCGCGGCGCGCATAGAAGGCAACCGCCTTCTCGTCAGCGTCGAAGACTTTGGACCGGGGATTGAGGAATTCGAGAAGCCTCTCATCTTCCGTAAGTTCTATCGCGGCCGGCGGCAAAGAGATCGCATCTCCGGTACCGGCATGGGCCTTGCCATCGTCAAGGCCATTCTGGATGCGCACGGAGGCGGCATCGACGTCCTCAGCCGCCCCGCTCACGGCGCGCAGTTTACCTTTTGGTTACCAATTGGCGCCGAACGATCAAACGATTGAGCACACCTGATGCACAAATCTTCCCATTGAGTATCATGGGTGGCGTCATGCTGACCCGTCGGAACTTCCTCAAGTCCTCCTCCGCCGCGCTTCCCGCGCTGGCATTGCTAAGCAAATCCGCTTTCGCCGCATCGCACCAGCCGATCGGCGTGCAGCTCTACACTGTGCGCAGCCTTCTGGCGAAAGACCCCCTCCCCGATATCCTCAAGCAGATTCATGCCATCGGCTACCAGGAGGTCGAGGCCTTCCCGGCGGTTTACATGCATCCGGCGAAAGAGCTCCGGCACATGATCGATGATGCCGGCCTGAGCGTCCCCAGTGGCCACTTCGATTACGAGGGATTCGCCGGCAAACTTGACTACGCAAAACAGCTGGGACTGAACTGGATGGTCTGCCCCATGCTGCCGAAATCGCAATGGGCAATGATCGACGGATTTCACACCGCCGCTAAACAGTTCAACGAATGGGGCAAGCAGGTTGCCGATCTCGGCATGCGCTTTGCCTTCCACAACCACGACTACGAATTCAAGCCTTACGGCGACAAGACCGGCTATCAGATTCTCCTCGACGAGACCGACCCACATCTCGTCTTCTTCGAGATGGATTGCTATTGGGTCACCCAGGCCGGCAAAGACCCCGTCGAAATGCTCCACCGCCTCGGCCACCGCGTCCGCATGCTTCATCTCAAGGACCGCAAGCCCGGTTTCCCGCCCTCCAACGACATGGACAAGTCCTCAGCCCACTTCACTGAAGTTGGTCATGGAAGCATCAACTGGAAAGCCGTGCTCGACACCGCCCGCGGCATGGGCATCGAGTACTACTTCGTCGAGCAGGACCAGACTCCCGGCAACCCGCTCGACAGCATCAAGTCGAGCTATCAGTATCTTCGAACCATCATGCCCTGACGTGGGTTCCAGAGCGCGCATCTGGGCAATCAACTCAGCATGCCGATAAAATCGGCTGGCAGTTCCGGACGGTGTGACGACGATGGATTTTTACCTTCACGTCAGAGTGCTCTTTGGAATGATCGTGGGCCTCAGCGTGGCCCACTTGCTTAAGGGGATTGCGCTCATCGTCCAGCATCCCAAGCGATTTAGAGTCTATTGGGTGCACCTGGTCTGGGTGCTTTTCCTCTTCCTGTACCTGATCCATTTCTGGTGGTGGGAATTCAATCTCGTCAAGGTACGCGAGTGGACCTTCCCCATTTATTTCTTCGTCGCCATCTACGCAATTCTGCTCTACCTCTTGTGTTCGCTCTTCTTCCCCGATCAGATCGGCGAATACGACGGTTTCAAAGGCTATTACTACTCCCGCCATCAATGGATCTTCGCGGTCATGGCCCTCCTGTTCGTCGCCGACATCGCCGACGGGTTCATCAAAGGACGCGATTACTTCACCCGCCTTGGCGCTCCCTTTGCCATTCGCACCGCAACTTATCTGATCCTCAGCCTTGTCGCCATCAGGATAAGGAAACCCTGGTTCCACGCAGCCTTCGCTATCGTCGCGGTCATCTACGAGATCGCTTACATCCTTGAAAGATATTGGACGATGGGTTAAACGGTCTTATCGCTTGTAATCGGCCGGATGAAAGCAGTTCGCACCGGGAGACAGCACAATGCACTTGGCAGGACGCCTGGCAGTCTCACTGAGGCTGCTCTCTCTCATCATCTGCCTCTCGCTCTGCGTCTCCGTCCATGCTGAGGATAAGCCCAGGCCGCTCGTAATCCCGCTCCAGCCCTTCGGGCTCCCCAAGGGCTTCTTTAGCGGAGGTCATTCGCTCACCTGTTTTCACGTCCACGTCGCGGGAACCCGTCTCTTCTGGCTCGATGCAAACCACATCTTCGTCGCATTTACCACTAACCCTCCCTGCACCCTCAAGACGGGTTCGAACGCGGCCACCGTGCGCGCCATCGTTTTTGAGAAGACCGGCGCGAAAGTGGCCACTCGCGACTGGCCGGTCGAAGGCGACTTCACCGTGTTCGCCGGACCAAATCATATGGTGGTTCTATGGAAGGGAAGCGAGCTGGAATTTCTCGACGATCATCTTCAAACCGTGGAATCCGGAGAACTGGCTGAGAAGCCCAAAGGGCTGTACGTCACTCCTGCCCGGCGCACCATTCCGCTGCTCTCCGCCGATGGCCGCAACTTTGAGTTCTACACCGTCAGCCCGCTCAAGTTGCTCACCACGATCGCAGTCGACCAGTCCACCGATGCCAATGCCGTCGAGGATTGGACTCCGGGCGACGAACGCGTGGCAGGCGTCCGTTGCCAGGACAAGTCTGACTACACTTGCACCAGGATTCTGGTCCTCACGCCTGATGCCAATTACTTACGGCCCGACGGCGAACCCTGGTCCTACGAGGAAACCGCCAGGCCCATAGCCCTTCACCCGATAGGTTTTCTCGACCCCACGCACCTGGTCATGTCGCGCCTCGAGAAGGGTTTCCTGCACAACCCTCAGGTCTTCATCGTTCGGCGCGACGGTTCCAAAACACAGCTGCCCAATCCCGGAGCCTCCTTCAACGTCCAGGACATCGCCGGCATCGCTGGCGACGGCTCCCGTTTTGGACTGGTGTACGCAGCCGCTTCCATGTGCGAAGACTGCGCCTCTGAAAAGCGCTTTGTGGTAGAAGAAGCTCGATTCAAAGAAATTTCTTTTCGAGAAATACGGCAGCCCCTTGTTCAGCCGTTTCGAACTCTCGCCCGACGGTAAATCCGTCGCCGTCCTCGACGACGGCGCACTCACCATCTACCCGCTACCCACACACGACTGAGCCATCGTTAGGTCTGATAGCGCCAGAGCGCGACGCCGCCGAACAACCCATCCTCATTCGACACCGTCGACACATAGGTCGGGAGCGTGAAGATGATCTCCTTAGCGTTGCCGCCGCCCAGGTACAGCCGGTCCCAGTTGAAGGTCTTGGCTGTCTGTTCGATCGCCGCCTGCAGGAACCGGTTCCAGCGCTTCTTGCCATGCTTCTTCAGTCCCCGGCGTCCCAGGAAATCCTCGTACGTCTTGCCCTTCTGCCAGGGATGATGTCCCAGCTCGAGCCCGGGACACAGATGCCCGTCTGTGAACAGAGCCGACCCCAGCCCCGTGCCCAGCGTCAGCACCAGCTCCACTCCGCGCCCGCTGATCGCGCCATAGCCCTGTACAGCGGCATCGTTCGCCAGATGAACCGGCAGCTTCCACCGTTTCTCCAGCGTATTCTTCAGCGGAAATCCTACCCAGCTAGGGTTGAGGTTCGCGGCGGTCATTGTTTTGCCCTGCTTAATTACTCCCGGGAATCCGACCGAAACGCGGTCACACTTCGGCAGCTGTTTGCGCATTTTCTCGAGCGCAGAAAGCATTCTCGCCGGCGTTGCCGGATTGGGAGTCGGCGTGCGCAGCCGTTCAGTCAGAGGATTGCCCCGGGCGTCGAGAGCCATGACCTTCATGCCGGTGCCGCCGATATCGACGGCGAGAGTAATGGGGTGCGGGAAACGAGAAGTTGTGTTTGCCATAGACCGAACAAGTGTAGTCGAAAACAGCAGGGAATTGGGCGCTGATAAGTCCGGAATCAGCGCTGCCCTTACTGTCCGGCCATCACGATCGGCAGTGTCGGCGTAGCCGATCCCTGCGCGTCCTCGATCGTCACGCCAAACGCCTTGGCTTCCACTCCTTGTGGCAGTGTCGGCAGAACCACTGAAGCGCTCCCGCTCGCATCCGGCCGGAAAAGCCCCGCCGGCAAAGGAGCTTTGCCGTTCGCGGGGATCAACCACAGCTCATAGGTCTTATTCTCCGGAACCGGACGCAGGTTGCTGGCCACGAAAATCAGCGCGCCTTTTGCCGGCAGATAGGTCGCATGGCCCACCGGCTGAGCGGGGCGTTTTGTCTCGGTCAGCGTCACCTGCTTGGCCGCAGGAGAGGTCAACGCCTCGGTCAGTTCCTCTGCCCGGTCTGCTGCGGCAGACAGCCTCGCTATCTGTCCGCGATCCTCGCTGAGTTGCTCCTGCAGCTTGTGGTTGCTATAGCCGAGATACGCCGCCACCGCCAGCATCGCCACAGCAGCTGCCCAGCCCAGCCATCCCAGTCCAAAGCCCGTCCTGCGCTCCTCGCGCACGGGTTCGGTAACTGCCGGCTTCTGTGCCTGTGACGTAGCCTGGGGAGTATTGGCAATCCGCGCCATCAGCCGTTGCCGTGCTCCCTCCGGAAGAGCCTGCTGCTCCGCGCTCAAGCCCACCACCGCCACATCCGTCATGGCTTCCAGAAGCGATGCGCGGCAGTACGCGCACACATCCAGGTGGGCCTGCGCGGCGATCTGCTCTTCGGGAGTCAGCGCCTGCATGGCGTAGAGCGCCAGGTCTTCCTGCGGGATGTGTGGCTTCGTGCTCAAACCGTCAATGCCTTTCTGATTGTCGTCAGCGCCAGGCGAATTCGTGTCTTCACCGTTCCCAGCGGATCGCCTGTCTTTTCGGCGATCTCCGAGTGGCTTAATCCTTCAAAAAAAGCAAGCTCAAGAGAGTTCCTCTGCTCTTCCGGCAGCGATACCATTACTCCGCGAATCTTTCCGAGAAGTGAATCCCGCTCCGCCTCGCGCGCAAGGTTGGTCGACGACGGCAGCGCAAACAACTCCACCTGCTCAGTCGGACGCCGCCGGCGGATCACATCGATCGATCGATTCCGTGCTACCACCACCAGCCAGCCGCTTAGCGATCCCTTGCCCGACACAAAGGCGCCCGGGTTCTTCCAAACCTGCACGAAGATCTCCTGCATCACATCTTCGGCTTCACCCGCATCTTTCAACACACGTAAAGCGACGGAATACACCATCGTCCCGTAACGGTCGAACAGGGCCGACATCGCTTCCTGATCGCCGGATTGAATACGTGTCAGCAGGCCCATATCGTCGGCCGCACTCATGTTCTCCGTGGGTCTATCAGAAGAACGGGAGGCCTCGACATTTGGATTGGGCAGGTCGTGGGGCATGCTCTCAGGTCCACCGGTATTCTATGATGCCGACAAGCCGCTGTCCGAATCCGATTGATTTTATTTGCACTTCACAGAAAAGGTACCAGACGATGAAAATGCGGCTGGACAAGTTGCTCGTCGACCGGGGACTCGCCCCCACTCGTGAGCGCGCCCAGGCCATCATCCTCGCCGGCCGCGTTCTCGTCGACGAGCAAAAGGTTGAAAAACCAGGCCACAGTGTCCCGGAAACAGCGGCTTTACGTCTGCTGGGCGGCGACCTGCCCTACGTTAGCCGCGGTGGCCTCAAGCTCGAAGCCGCCCTGCATCACTGGCGCATCGACCTCGCCGGCCGTTTCTGCCTCGACGTCGGAGCCTCCACCGGAGGATTCACCGACTGCATGCTCCAGCACGGGGCTGACCGCGTTCTCGCCGTTGACACCGGTTATGGACAGATCGCCGACAGCCTGCGCCGCGATCCCCGCGTGGTCCTCATGGAGCGCACCAACGCCCGCAACCTCGGCCCCGGAGATCTCCCGCCCGGTATCAGCTTCGTCGCCATGGACGTTTCGTTCATCTCCGCCACGCTGGTTTTGCCCGCAGTCATCAGCGCCATCTGCCTGGGTTCCACGCCCGTCGAGATAGTTGTCCTCGTCAAGCCGCAGTTTGAAGCTGGCCGTGAGCACGTCGGCAAAGGAGGCATCGTTCGGGATCACGCCGCCCACCAGCTGGCCATTCATCGTGTCCGTGCCTGCCTCGCCGACATAGGAGGAACCGCCATCGAAATTATCGATTCCCCCATCCTTGGAACCGAAGGCAACCGTGAATTTCTGCTCCATTGCTCGGTGAATTCGAAGACGTCAGAACCAGATCCAAAAGTAACTGTTAGCATCTCTTAATCTTCCAGCTCAGAAGTCGCAGGAAACAATTCATCCACCTTGAGTACACTGTTGATTCATGCGCACCGTCGCCATCATCGCAAAGCCGCAAAAAGAGGAGCTTTTCGATCTTCTCCCCAACTTGGCGCTCTGGATGAAGGCACACGACCTTGATCCAATCTTCGACCCGGTGAGCGGCGCGTACAGCCAGCAGGCCCGTATCGTGCCCCGTCACGAGATGCCCGCCGAAAAACCCGAGTTGGTGATTGTGCTTGGAGGCGATGGAACCCTTCTATCGGCCGCCCGCGTCTTCGCCAAGACCGAGACGCCCATCCTCAGCGTCAACCTCGGCTCACTCGGATTCCTTACCGAGGTCCGCCTCGCCGACCTCTACTCCACGCTGGAGGGCTGGTGCAATCGCTGCTTTACCACCGACTCCCGCTCCATGCTGCACAGCGAATTATGGCGCGAGGGAGAGCTTTTCGGTGAACACGAGGCCTTGAACGACGTGGTCGTGGCCAAGGGCGCCATCGCGCGCATGGGAGACTTCCGTATCCAGTTCGACGGTCAGGTTGCCGCTACCTTCCGTGCCGACGGCGTCATCATTTCGACGCCCACCGGCTCGACCGCGTATTCCCTGGCTGCCAACGGACCCATACTCCTGCCGGACGTCGATGCGTTAGTGATCTCGCCCGTCTGCCCTCACCTGTTGACTCTTCGCCCCATGGTGGTGCGGGGAGACGCCAATATCGTCGTAAGCATCGTCGGTGTCCCCGACCAGACTTTCCTCACGGTCGACGGACAGGAAGCCGTCCTGATGAAGGTTGGCGATGAGCTCCGCTGCCACCGATCAAAGTACACGGTAAAGCTCGTCAGGCTCCGGGCTTCCGGTTTCTTCGACGTGCTGCGTGCAAAGCTCAAGTGGGGCGAGCGCTAGCGACAGAAAACAAGGTGGCGCAGGGGCTTGATCCGGGATCTGGTTCGCTACACTTTATACCCTGATCCCTACACCCTTTCTTTACGCCTTCGTCAGCTCACCAAGCAGAACCTTCGCTTTAGTGACCAGCGTGTTCGCCCCATCCAGATCGTCCTGGTCCAGGGCCTGCTTGGCCTTGGTGAGAAACGTGCGAATTTGTGTCACTGTCAGTTGCTCATCCGAACTGAGCGTCCGCTTGATGCCATTCAGGCCGTTCTGCGTCGTAGTGATCTGGTCCAGAATCTCTTGTCGGCTCGGAACTCCGCTGTGCTCGCTGGTGCTGGACAGCTGACCGATGGGCGACATTTCCGGAGGCTCCCCCGCCGCGGCCTGTTGCGTCGTTGCCGCAGTCGATGCTGCCGCGTCTTTTGCCGCCTGTGTCTGAGCAGCGTCTGACGGTTTCTGTTTGTGATGTGTAGTCTTGTGTGGCTTTGGCGGCGGCGGCGGCGGCGGCGCCTGTGAACCCTCCTTCACATCCAGTGGGTTCGGCGGGGGCAACTGTGGGGCCGGCGCGCTTTTTGCCACTTCACTGGGAGGATAAATCGGTGCCTGCGCTGCCTGCGGCGGCGTGGCCTGTGTTTTGTGCCTGCAACCCGCAATAAGGCAGAGGCACAGCGGAAGAAGGACCGCGATCTTGCTGGCGGTTTTCATCTCCGTTGTTCCTCGACAACCAATGAATTCGCTTCCAGTGCTCCGCGCAGCCTCGGGTCTGAAAGCGCGGCGGCCGGCAGGGATAAGATGAAGGTCGATCCCTCGCCAACCTTTGATTCTACGTCAAGCTGTCCGTGATGAAGTTGCAGAATTCTGTATGTCATCGCCAGGCCTATTCCGCTCCCGTCCCGCTTCGTCGTAAAGTACAGATCGAAGATCTTGGAGCGAATTTCATCCGGTATGCCTTCGCCATGATCCTGGACCTTGATGATTGCGGAGCGACCATCCTCCGCCAGTCGAACCGAAAGCTCGCCGCCCTCAGCCATGGCCTGCGCTCCGTTTAGAACAACATTCAGCAACGCCTGCTTCACTAGGTCGGCATCCACCTTCACCATGACCGGATGAGCCGGAAGTTCGCTCACCACCGTCACGCTGTAGGATTCCAGACCGGCGGAGGCCAGCATCAGCACGCTCGAGACGATGGTGCGCATATCCTGATCGACGAGCTTCAATTCGACTGGTCGCGAGAAATCTACCAGTGTTTGTACAACCCGGTCCAGCCGTTGAATTTCGCTCTGAATGATCTCCAGGTGTCTCGCTGCCGTCACCTCGCTACCGACCTTGCTCCGCAGCAGCTCAAGGTGAACAACGATGGCGTTGATTGGATTCTTCACCTCGTGACCAACTCCCGAAGTCAGCCGCCCAATCGCCGCCATGCGCCTCGAAAGTTCCAGTTCGCTCTCGATCTCGCTTACTGACTCCACATCATGCAGAGTCAGCAGCGCTCCCAGCGACCGACCCGCGGAGACCTCCTCGTCACGATCGTCATGAATAAAGTCCAGTGACAGTTCCAGTCTGCGTCCTGCTTCCGTCGTAATCTCTTCCTGCACAATCGACATTCCCGCATCGAAGGCCTGTCGCACCGTGCGGCCCAGCAGCGAATTGCGGTCGAAGATGTCGTGAACCTCCGCACCCAGCAGTTGATCGCGGCTCACGTCCAAAAACCGTTCCACCGAACGCGACACCAGCACTGCCCGCGAATCGCGCGTGAACAGCATGATCCCGTCCTGCAGGTTGGACAGGATCTGATCGAGATTCTCTTTCAGGGCCGAGAACACTTCCTCGACATTGCGCATCCGCCGGCCCAGCCGTTCAATCTTGTGCGAAACCTGAACCACCGCATCCGACGACCGGCCGGACTCCAGTTCTCCCGCTGTCGGTGCCTCAGCCGGCCCGAGCGCATCCAGCCGTGAGCTGATCTGCTCAAGTGGTTGTAGCGCAAGGTTGGAAACAAACGCCGCCGCGATCAGCGATATCAGGATCGCCATGCCGATATTTATCAGCGCATCTTTAAGCCCTGGATAGAACACCTCTCTCAGGAAGGTTGTCCGAATACCGATCCGTATGGTGATGAAGGCTTTCTTGTCCCGCTCCAGTCCGACCGTGAAATTGTAGACACGTCCCGCCGTCCCGCCAAAGACTGCCCGCAGCTTCTCTAGCCAGGACGCATTCTTAAGCGTGTCGAAATCAGGCCGGTTGGGCAGGGGCTTGTCCTCAAGCGTCGAAACCGGCGCCGTAACAAGTCCTGTACCTTGGCTGTCAGCGATTGCAATGTCGAACACCGACAGCGAGTAATTGTTGATTGAACTGATCAGCGCGGTGAGAGCCTCGTCCTTGCGCAGGGAAGCAGCGACCGCCGCCCGTAACGCGACCGGATCGTTCGGGTCCACGGGACTGTTCCGCAATCCTCTTTCAAGCGCCGTCCGCGTCGCGAAGAGGAGCTGATCGGCGATTATCCGGGTCGATTCGTAGGACTGCTGAATATGCTGATCCAGCAGGCGGTTCATATACAGCGCAGACAGCAGCGTGGCAATCAGGAAGACCAGACTGGCGATAGCCACAACGAGTTTGGTCTTCAATCGCATGCTTGCAGAAAAGAACCTTAGCGGCTGGTGAGAGATACTGCGCTAGTCTTCGGAACCAGCGTCATCCTTGAGCCTGCCGTAATCCTTCAGCTTGTTGTGCAGGGTCTTGAGGCTGATGCCGAGAATCTCCGCCGCCCGTGTCTTGTTATTATTCGTCGACTCCAGCGTTTTCAGAATCAGCCGCCGTTCCCCTTCATCCACCGTGGCCCCTACCTCAACCTGGATCGCATTGGGAGCAACGCCCGAGTCCCCCGCGACCTTCACTGTCTTGGTGCCGAAACCCGGAGGCAAATGCCGTGTCTCGATCGCGCCTCCGCCACATAAGACAACAGCGCGTTCAATTGTGTTGCGGAGCTCGCGGACATTTCCCGGCCAATCGTATGCGATCATTCGCGCCATCATCTCCGCATCCACCCCCGTCACCTCGCGGCCGTGCTTGCGGTTCATCTCGTAGAGCATCGAGTCCACGATCGCCGGAATGTCCTCTTTGTGCTCCCGCAGTGGCGGCATGTGAATGTTGAAAACATTCAGACGATAGAACAGATCGCCGCGCAACTGTCCTTTCGCCACCGCTTCATCCGGATCCTGATTCGTAGCGGACAGCACCCGCACATCCACGGGCGACTCCACCTTGCTGCCCAGCCGCCGTAGTTTGCGCTCTTCAAGCACTCGAAGCAGCTTGGCCTGCGTCCCCACCGGCATCTCGCCGATCTCATCCAGCAGCAGCGTGCCCTCCTCGGCCAGCTCAAAGCATCCCGCGCGCCGTTCCAGCGCCCCGGTAAACGCGCCCTTCTCATGGCCAAAGATCTCGCTCTCGATCAGCGTCTCCGGAATCGCGGCGCAGTTCACCGCCACAAACGGCTTCATCTTGCGAGGACTCAGCTCGTGCAGCGTCCGGGCCACCATCTCTTTGCCCGTGCCGCTTTCGCCCGTAATCAGAACCGAAACGTTCGAGGGTGCAACCCTTTCGATCAGGGCAAAAAGCTCCTGCATTTTCCTGGATGAACCAACCAGCGAACCCAGCACGCCGGTATCGCGCAGCTTGCGCCGCGTCACCTCAAGCTCCCGTTCCGTCTCCCGCTGCCGGGTCGCGTTCAACAGGATCGTGCGCAGTCGCGTCGCGTCCACAGGCTTCTGGATAAAGTCGTATGCGCCCATCTTCATGGCTTCAACCGCCAGCTCGATCGAGCCCTGGGCGGTAAGCACTACTACTGCCTGATCCTGCTTCAGATCGTTCAGGCGCCCCAGCAATTCCAGTCCGTCCATGCGCGGCATCTTCAAATCCGTCACAACAATGCCCGGTTGCCACGCCTGAACCCGCTCCAGTGCCTCCAGCCCGTCGCGCGCCGTCTCTGTGCGATATCCCCATCCCGAGACGAGTTCCGCCAGCCCCGTCAGGGCGTGCACCTCGTCCTCGACGATCAATACTTTTTCCTGGTTAGCCATAAACACTTTTGGAGTGGCAACTTACTTTTATCACGCTGGATAGGCCTCCGGCGAAACACAAATATCGGTGCCAAAAGACTTTCCACCCGCCTGCCACTGTATCCTGATCTTTATGCTTGATTATGAAATAACGACGCAGGATTTGAAGCAATTGCTCGATTTGGCCGGCCCCGCAAGACCGGTCATTCTCGATGTGCGCGAGCCCTGGGAGTACCAGGTCGCCTACATCGAAGGCAGTACTCTGATTCCCATGGGAGACGTTCCCTCCCGCGCCTTCCAGGAACTCGACCCCGAAGCCCATTTCGTGACCGTCTGCCACCACGGGGTCCGCTCCATGAACGTCGCCGTCTGGCTCCGCAACCAGGGGTTCGAAAACACCCAGTCCCTCCGCGGCGGCATTGATGCCTGGTCCGCCGAAATCGACCCCACTATGCCAAGGTACTGATCGTGCTCTCGGCTTTGGGCAGGGGGCTCGCGCTGCTGCAGCGGTATCCGCTTCCGCTCTTGCTGCCGATCCTAGTGATCGCAGCTTCTGGAGTGGGCGTAAATCACTTGGTCGTCGGGCTGGCGATGTCGAAGTTCGCTCATTTCTTGGTCTTTGTGGCGGATCTGCTAATCCGCTGTCTTTTGGTTTGCGCGGGATTTCTGTGTGTCGCGAACTACACAGTGAGGAGCGAGTCGAACGGCGAGCGGCCGATGGTCACTAACCTGCTCGAGAGCCTGGCGTATCCCGGCTGCGTGAAACTCCTCACAGCGCTGCTCGCTCGTTTCGCTGCTACGCTCGTCGGCGCGGGCGCTGTGACCATAATCCTTTCGACTTCCGCACTCAGAGTATTCAAAGCCTCGACGCGCCATCCAGTGCCCCGTCTGGTTTTAGGAGAAGTCTATTTATGGATCGCAATAGTCCTGGCGATCCTGGTCTTGTCGCGCTGGATTCTCGCGATCCCGCTGTTCGTGCAGTCAAAAGGATTGTTGAGATCGCCGCTTGCCGTGAGTGTCCAGGCCATCCGGGGCCTTAGAGGTTTTGCCGTGGTGTTTTCGCTGCTCATCGTGGCACTTTCCTATCCGCTCATTCGGTTGACTTCGCCGCTTCACCCTCACCTGTCCGACGGTGCCGCGCGGTATGCGCCACAGCTCCTTGAGATACTCGCCGCACACGGCTTTGCAGTCGTCCTCTGGACCTGGTGGATGATCGTCATTACCCTCCTCACCATGCGTCTCCAGGGCCACGGTGAGCCTCTGCCGGCCACGCCGCTCGCAGTAGCTTGAGTCGTCAAAACTGAGAGAGCGGGCTCCAATTTATACTTCTCTGTCACCTAATCAGGAGCCCGCATGTCCTCCGCCGCCATCGACTACGCCCGCAGCAACTACCCTCGCTTTCTCGACGAGCTCAAAACCCTCATCCGCATCCCCTCCGTCTCCACCCTCCCCGAACACAAAGAAGATGTCCTTGCCGCCGCCCAATGGCTCGCTAAAGAGCTCACCCGCATTGGCATGGAGCACGTTGAGGTCATCACCACCCCTGGTCATCCGCTCGTCTATGCCGACTGGCTGCATGCTCCCGGCAAGCCTGCCTGCCTTTGCTACGGACACTACGACGTCCAGCCTCCCGATCCCCTCGACGAGTGGAAATCCCCGCCCTTCGATCCCACCGAGCGAGACGGCAACCTCTACGCCCGCGGAGCGGTCGACGACAAGGGACAGATGTACATGCACGTCAAAGCTCTCGAGGCTCTCTTTCGATCGAATAAAGGCAAGCTCCCCATCAACATACGGCTAATTCTTGAAGGAGAAGAAGAAGTCGGTGGGGAGCAGATCGCCCGTTTCATCCATGAGCATCCCGACCGCTTGAAGGCCGACTTCGCCCTCGTCTCCGACACCGAGATGTTCGCCCCGGAGCTGCCTACCCTTTGCGTCGGCCTGCGCGGCATGATCTACACCGAAATCGAGGCCCGCGGCGCCAAAAGCGACCTCCACTCCGGCATGTATGGAGGCGCAGCCCCCAACCCCTTCGTCGCCTTGGCCCAGATCATCGCCCAGCTCAAGGATTCCGCTGGCCGTATCCTCATCCCCGGCTTCTACGACGCCATAAAGCGTCCCAGCGACGACGAACTCGGTACCTGGCAACAGCTCCCCTTCGACGAGGAGCACTACCGCCTCACCGAGGTCGGGTCATCCCGCCTCACCGGCGAGCCCGGCTTTTCCGTCCTCGAGCGCACCTGGGCGCGCCCCTCGCTCGACGTCCACGGCATGCCCGGCGGATTCACCGGAGCCGGCGCCAAGACCGTCATCCCAGCGAAAGCTGTCGCCAAAGTCTCCATGCGGCTTGTCCCCGACCAAACCCCGCAGCAGGCCTTCGCCCAATACAAAAGCTATGTCGAATCCCTCAAGCCCGACGGCATCGAGCTTGACGTCCGCCTCATCCACTCCGGCGACCCCATTGTCATCGGCACCGACAACCCCTACATCCAGGCCGCCACGCACGCCCTCAGGAAGGTCTGGGGCAAGGAAACAGTCTTCATCCGCTCCGGCGGATCCATTCCCATCGTCGGCGATTTCGAGCGCCACCTGAAAATCCCTACCGTCATGATGGGCTTTGGCCTGCCCGACGATAACCTTCACGCCCCCAACGAGAAGTTTCATCTTGCCAACTTCTACCGCGGCATTGAGTCGATCATTGTCTTCTTCGAAGAGCTTGGCGCGTGAACGCCTTTATCCTCGCTGGCGGGCAAAGCAGCCGGATGGGCCGCGACAAGGCCCTCCTTCACTTTCACGGCCGTCCGCTCATCGAATACGCCCTCGCTAAACTCCGCACTCTCGGATTTTCGCCAGCCATAGCCGGCAACCGCCCCGACCTCGCCGGTTACGCCCCTGTCATCCCCGACAACTACCCCGGCTCCGGTCCACTCGCCGGCATCGAAGCTGCCATCGCTTCCAGCAGCGCCGACCTGAACCTCTTTCTGCCCATCGACCTGCCGTTGTTGCCGATAGAATTCCTGCGCTGGATGACCGTCCGCGCGCTGCAAACGTCGGCCCTCGCGACCATCCCGCGCCTGCAAGGCTACCCTCAGCCGCTCTGCGCCCTTTATCACCGTGCACTGCTGCCTTACGCCCGCTCGGCGCTCAGCGCGGGCAAACCCAAAGTCATGCGCGCCGTCCAGTTGGCCGCTTCAGAAAGCCGTCTCAAGATCGACCTGTTCGACGTCGAGACCGTCGCTGCGTCGCTCAGTCCCTCCCGGGGCTGGCCTCCTGCTCCACCTGTTCACCGTTGGTTTCAAAACTTGAACTCTCCCGCCGAACTCCAATTAGCAGCGTTGGAGGAATCCCCTCACATCCAATAAGCTGGTTTGTAGAGCGAGGAGCCTGAGTTGGCCAGCACGCCCAATACGCCGGAGATCGAGATCGTTCAGGAAGCGCCACGCCAGGAGGGCGCCTCAAATAACGGCGCCGCGCCCTACATTTCCTTTGAGAAGGTCACCAAGTCCTTCGGCGATCTCACTGTTCTCGACGAGGTCAGCTTCTTCGTCAAGCCCGGCGAAACCCTCTGCATCCTTGGCCGCAGCGGCGTCGGCAAGTCCGTCTCCCTCCAGAACATCATGGGCTTCCTCAAACCCGACTCCGGTACGATCCACGTCGCCGGCGAAGAGATCAGCACCTACGACGAAGAGCAGATGCAGGCCATCCGCCGCAAAGTCACCATGGTCTTTCAGAACGGAGCCCTGTTCGACTCGTTGAGCGTTGGCGAAAACGTTGCCTTCCCCCTGCGCGAGCGTCGCGAGCTGGTCGAGGACCAGATCCAGCAGATCGTCAACGGCCTCCTCGAAATGGTCGGCGTTTCCGGGATGACAGAGCTTCTACCCTCCGACCTCTCCACCGGAATGAAGCGCTCCGTCGCTATCGCCCGCGCGTTGGCTGCGCAGCCCGAAGCCATCCTCTACGATGAGCCCACCACGATGGTCGATCCCCTTATCGCCCGTCTTCTCGGCGACCTCATCCAGAAGCTCAAATACCAGCTGCGCCTGACCAGCATTGTCGTTACCCACGACATGCGATTTGCCCAGCGCCTCGCCGACCGCGTCCTGTTCCTGCACCAGGGCAAAGCTCATTTCTTCGGAACCATGGATGAAATGAAAGCCTCGGACGACACGATCCTTCGCCAATTCCTCACTCTTGATGCCCTTGTCCTGCCCGACGTCTGATCCTGCGAGCCCCGCCAGCCGAGAACTCTCCCGGAGATCCTTCATGACGCACGCCAAAGCCGCCGACTTCGTTGGAACCTGGCGGCTCCTTGACTATTCACTCATCCATGACGATGGAGTGGTCGAGAAGCCTTGGGGAACCGACGTGCGCGGCTACCTGCTCTACTCCGCTGAGGGATACATGAGCGGCAATCTCGGTCCCGCCCGCCGCCGCCAGGGAGTCATCGAGCGCATCACCCCCGCCGCCCGCCCCCGCCGCAACCGCCGCTACATCGCTTACACCGGCCGCTTCACCGTCCAGGCAGACACCATCACCCACCACGTCGAAGCCAGCCTCTTTCCTCTCTGGGTCGGCCGCGACGAAGTCCGCTACTACACCTTCGACGGAAACACCCTCATCCTCCGCACCGGCCCGCTTAAATCCGGACACCACACCATTACTGCGCAGCTTACCTGGCAGCGCGTCCGCTGATCTCCCAATCCAAACAAGGCAGAGGCTAACCTCCTTCGTTGTCAGCACAGGTTGTTTTTCCTGTCGGTGTGTGCGGGGATTGGAATCCAACCCTATACGAGGCTCGAC
>CAVRNK010000148.1:0-22291 GCA_963721995.1 uncultured Acidobacteriaceae bacterium
GATGCGGCGCGGATCTTTACAGCCGTCTTTGCATCGCCGCGGGCGGTGAAGCGGTTCCTGGAGCTCAACCCGGAGATTTTTGCACGATTGATGGGGATTTTCTGGGATCCGCGCGGCTTCGAGGCCTTCCCTAGCGTGCGGGAGGGAATCCACGAGGCGCTTCGCCTGCTGGCGGCGCGCGTTGCGGGGCGCGGAAGCAGTCCGGGCGTGCGGCAGCGCAGCACGACCAGGGATGTGGAGGAGTCTCCGTTCTATCGGCTGATTTTTGCCACGGAAAAGTTCATCGAGCCACCGACCACCGAGCCTCTGGGCGCGCACAAGGAGCGCTGGCTGGAAGCTGTTTACGCTTGCCGCGGCGAGCTTGCGCTGGTGCGCATTCACATGGAAGACGCGGGAGTCAGCACCGGTCTGGTCTTCGATCTGAGCGTGATGGACGCGGCGCTCGATCGCATGGAACTGCTGGCGGCGCTGCTGGCGAGATCGACTGACAAGGTGAAGGCAGCGCGGCAGTTGCTGGACACCCTGTTCTCCGGGCTACTGGCCGACACTCGCGTGTCAGCGCTGATGCGGCAGAACCTGAACATGCTCGCGCGTAAGACGGTCGAGCGCACAGGACACAGCGGCGAGCACTACATCGCTCAAAGCAAACCCGAGTACTGGCGGATGTGGAGAGCTGCCCTTGGGGGCGGCCTGGTTACGGTATTTACGGCGGCCATCAAGCTGCATATTGTGGCCCAAACCTGGCCTCCGTTTGTCGAAGGCTTCCTGGTGGGCACGAACTACGCGATCAGCTTCCTGATCCTGCAGATATTCGGGCTGGCTCTGGCGACCAAACAGCCGTCCATGACGGCGGCGACGCTGGCGGACATCATCCGCCGAAATCGCGGCGAGGAGCGGCGGGACAAGATTGCCGATTTTGCTGCGTCGATCAGCCGTACGCAACTGGCGGCTGCTCTCGGAAATATCCTGGCGGTATCTGCGGGTGCGGTGGTTTTCAACCTGATTTGGGAGGCGGCGCACGGAACTGCATATCTTCCAACGAAGCAGGCCGAGCACGTGTATCTCTCGCTGCGGCCGATCGCCTCGGGAACGATCTTCTTCGCGGCGATCACCGGTGTTCTGCTCTGGCTGGCGGCGCTGATCGGAGGCTGGTGCGAGGATTTCGCCATCTACGACCGGATACCGGAAGCGATTGCACAGCATCCGCTACGGACCGCGCATCGGCACGGAGCGGATGAAGCACCTGGCCGCGTGGGTAGATCGCGTCGTGGCTCCGTGGAGCAACAGCATTGCGCTGGGATACCTGATGGGGTTCACGCCGGAGCTGGCACGCTCTTTCGGCATACCGATGGATGTGCGGCATGTAACGTTGAACACCGGCATGTTTGTTTTCTCGGCGGCCAGCTTTGGCCTGATGGCGTTTCGCCAGTGGTGGTTGTACTCGGCGATCGGGGGCATCGCGATCATGTTCGTGCTGAACCTGGGAGTAAGCTTCTCGATTGCATCGATTGTGGCGCTGCGCGCGTATGACGTTGGGCGTGCCAAACAGTTCTCGATTCTGAGATCGGCATTTCAGCAGATTTTGAAGTCACCGCTGCAGTTTCTTCTGCCCGTGGAGAAGGAGCGCCGCTGGTGAGCCCGCCGTCGGAGAATCCCGAGATCGCCAGTGGAGCCGCTGTGCAGGAGAGCGGTGACGGTCCGGGCGTCAGTAGTGCCCCGTGACGATGTTCAGGAGCGGTTCGCCTTTGAGATAGCGGGCAATCTGTCCGGCGGCAAAGTCCATGGCGCGAGGCAGGAACATATTGCTCGATGCCGCGACATGCGGTGTGATGAAGAGGTTGGGGGCCGTCCAGAGCGGGTGTCCCTGGGGTAATGGCTCGGGATCGGTGACATCGACGACGGCTCGAATGCGCCCGTTTTCGAGAGCAGCGAGCAAGGCGTCGGATTTTACAACCGGACAGCGTGCGGCGATTACCAGGAGCGCGCCTTGCTTCATCGCAGGAGTTCCGGTTCGCCGATAATTCCTGTCGTTTCCGGCATGAGGGGCACGATGAGCACCACGATGTCGGCTGCAGGCAAAAGTTCGAGCAGACGGGATATGCCTTCTACACCGTCGCGGCGACTGCGAGCGAGGCGAACGATTTCGACGCCGAAGGGCGCGAGACGTTCTTCGATGGAACGGCCGATAGTCCGTAGCCTAAGATCATCACACGCTTGCCGTGCAGCTCTTCCTGCAAAACCGGCGGCGGGACTTCGGCGCATCGGGATACATCGCACGGTAGTGAAGGTCGGCCTCGCGGCGGCGCTTCCAGTCGCCGGCGCGCTGCAAGTCGATAGAAGGGAAAATGCTTGAGGGCGGCGAGAATGGCGGAGACGGTCCACTCTGCCGTCGGGATGTTGTGCAGGCTCTGGGCATCGCAAAGGATGAGATCGGATGGCAACATCTTCAGGAGCCAGTCGACGCCTGCGTACAGCGATTGGACAACCTTCAGGCCCTGAAGATGGGGCAGCGCCTGCGCGCCATCCCTCGGTGAGACGGGGGCGATCCAGAACTCGACGGGGATGGTGCGTTGTGGGACGGCCTCAATGCGCTCGATTTCGATGCCGGCGGAAAACGGCTGAACCATTCGGGATCAATCCACCAAGGCACACCGACTTTCAGCATTCGCACTACGCTCCTGAGGTAGCTTCGAAAACTGCTTCGATACTATCGCGATGGAAATGCGTACTGTTCACAAAGAGCGCTCCTCTAAGCCGGCATGCCGGTTAAGCTTTCGTATGGGGCAGAGATTGGTGGAAAGAGGGCGCTTTTTCTCGCATTAGAGCGACGGTCTCTTCATGCAAGCGGCCCTTCTATTTGGCGGTGCGCGGAAGATTCTTGAAATAGCTCTTCAAGGCGGCCAGCCCAGCATTAATGGCTTCCGTGGAGATCGAGTATCCGAAGCGTACGTGCCCTTCGCCCTGTGCGCCAAAGACGACGCCGGGAACCGTCGCCACATGAGCTTTTTCGAGCAGCATGGCTGCAACCTTGCGGCTGTCCTTGTGAACACTGCTCACGTCAGGAAAGGCGTAGAAGGCTCCTTCGGGGATTTCGCACTGCAGCCCGCATTCGCAAAGACCGGCAACAAGCAGATCACGTTTGGCGCGATACTCGTCGCGCCTTGCGGCGATCACGTTTTGTGGAGTGGCGAGCGCCTCGAGCGCGGCCCATTGCGTCGGCGTAGAGACTCCGTTGATGGAGTAAAGGACAAGCTTGCGCAGGCCCGACATGAATGGCTCGCGGGCCACCGCATAACCCACGCGCCAGCCGGTCATCGCATACGACTTTGAAAACGTGAAGGTGGTGATGGTGCGCTCGGCCATGCCGGGCAGCGATGCGATCGAGAAATGCTCGCCTTCGTAGACGAGGTCCTCGTAGGCTTCGTCCGCAATGACGATAAGATCGTGCTTCTTCGCGAAGGCAGCTACTTCTTCAGCCTCTGCGCGCGTGAAGACGGTGCCGGCGGGGTTCTGCGGCGTGTTGTAGTAGATGGCGCGGGTGTGCGGAGTGGAGAACTGCTCCAGCGTTTTGGTGAGGCCAGTGCGGCGCGCGGTGGTGGTCGGCACCAGCAGAGCGCGGGCCTCGGCGCCGGTAACCATGTCGCGGATCGGTGTCCAGAACGGCGAGAACAGCAGCACGTCGTCGCCGGGATTAAGCACCGCCTGAAAAGCGACGTGCAGGGCATGCGCGCCGCCGGCAGTGACGATCACGTCTTCGGCGGTCGCCTCGATGGCATTCCTGATCTGCAGCTTCTTTGCCAGCGCCGTGCGCAAAGGCTCGATGCCGGAGGATGGCGCGTAGCGTGTCTTGTTCTCGACCAGCGCCTTCATCATCGCGTACTTGATGGGTTCGGGCGTGTCGAAAAAGGGCTCGCCGCCGTGAAAGGCGTGCACGGTTTGTCCGGAGGCGCGCAGCTCGAGCACCTTGTTGCGAATCTGCACAATATCGGAGAAGCCCACCTCATCGAGGCGCTTGGCCAGTCGTAATCCGGATTTCTTGGTCATCATTCTTCGTCTCGATCCATCAGGCGCTGGGGGAAGGTTTGCCGTGCGGCGCCGGACTCAATAGCTTAAGGCATTTTCGGAAATTGTGTGTTCCCTCAATAAGTCATATAAGGGTCGCTGCTCATTACACTCCGCGAACGAAGGCCTGTTTGTGGGGATCGCGGTCTGTTGGTGGCCTCCTCTTAAGGTCCGTGCCATCGCTTACACCGTTTCCGATAATGCGTTCGATCATCTTTCGGTGCTATGCTCCCCAAAAGAAATGCGGCGTTCGTCTATCTGGTTCATAATCGCCTTTCTCTGGCTGATCGATACTGTGCTTCGCCTTGCGCGAGCAAGACCCGATCAGGCCTGGCTGCCAGGGGTGGTTACGTTGATCTTCGTTGCAGTGGGAATCGGACACCGGCAGTGGGAAAACCGGCAGCAGCGCGAGAGCCGGCTGCGCCGTCACGCTTCGAGCAAGCCCGAATAAATGGCCATGCCGGCAACGGCGTCGACGCCGATTGCGTCGAGGGCATCAATCTCAGCGCGCTCGCGGATGCCCCCGGCCACGATGAGCCGGCGAGATGTTAATCGACGCAAGGTCTGGGCGCGCTCAAAAGGAAATCCCCGCAAGGTTCCTTCGGTATCGACGTGCGTGTAGAGGAAGGCTGAACAGTACGGCTCGAGCGCTTTGATGGCCTGCTCTGGAGTCAGGGGTACGTTTTCCTTCCACCCGCGCACGGCGACGCTGCCGGCTTTTGTATCAATGCTTGCGACAAATTGTTCGCGGCCAATGGCGGACGACAGGGAAGCTGCAATTTCAGTGTCGACGCCGGTTGGGCTGAAGAGTATCGAGCCGAGGATCACACGGCGCGCGCCCGCATCCAGCAGGCGCCTGGCGTGGTCAGCGGTGCGGATGCCTCCGCCAACCTGGCAGGGAAGGCGCCGGGCGAACTGCTCGATGAGAGTGGCGTTGTCTCCCTGGCGCATGGCGGCATCGAGATCGATGAGCTGGACGATGGAATAAAACGAAAAGCGGCCGATCCAATATTCGAAATCATCGAAGGCAAGTTTGATGGTGGCACCCTGGACGAGCTGCACGATGCGGCCGCCCATCAGGTCGATAGAAGGAATCAGCACGGCAGCCTCATAGGAACGCCGTCGCGGGCGATTTCCCGCTTGAGCGCGCGAGCGTCGGAGATGCCGAAGTGGAAGATGCTGGCCGCGAGGGCGGCGTCGGCTTTTCCGCGAAGAAACACCTCGGAGAAGTGCTTCGCGCTTCCCGCCCCGCCGGAGGCGATGACAGGAATCTCGACACCTTCGCTCACGGAGGCTGTCAGGTCGCAGTCAAAGCCGTCGCGGGTTCCGTCGGCGTCCATGGACGTGAGGAGAATTTCGCCGGCGCCGCGCTGCTCGGCCTCTCGCGCCCATTCGAGGGCCTTGCGGCCTGCGGGCTTGCGGCCGCCCTCGATGAAAACTTCGGCGCCATCCTGCGAGCGGCGCGCGTCAATGGCCACGATGACGGCCTGGGCGCCGAAGCGCGCACCGATCTCGTCGATCAGCTCTGGGCGGCGAAGAGCGGCGGAGTTGACGCTGACTTTATCAGCGCCCGCATCGAAGACAGCAGCAGCGCCGTCGAGGGTTCGGATGCCACCGCCGACGGTCAACGGGATGAAGAGGCGCTGTGCGGTGCGACGGACTGTTTCGAGCAGGGTGCCACGGCCTTCGTGCGTGGCAGAGATGTCGAGCAGGACGATCTCGTCAGCACCTGATTCGGCATGGCGCGCGGCGAGCTCGGCGGGGTCGCCGGCGTCGACCAGATTAAGGAATTGCACACCTTTCACGACGCGGCCAGCCGTCACGTCGAGACAGGCAATGATTCTGCGGGTCAACATGGCAACTCCACAAAGTTGCGGAGGATTTGCAATCCTGCCCGGCCTGACTTCTCCGGATGGAACTGCACGCCCATGATATTGGCGCGCTCGACGGCAGCGGTGAAGGGTGAACCGTAGTCTGTAACTGCAACAGTGGCGTGAATGACCGGCGCGCGGTAGGAGTGCGTGAAATAGACAAAACTCCCGGAGGGCGCGCCGCGCAGGAGGCGCGAATCGTCGCGCGTGGCGAGCGAATTCCAGCCTACATGCGGGACTTTTCGGCCCGGGGGAAAGCGATCGCAGGTAGCGTCGAAGGCCCCGAGTCCAGAAGTGCCGGGTGCTTCCGTGCTGCCGCGAAAAAGCCATTGGAGTCCGACGCAGATACCGAGAAAGGGAACGCCCTGCGCGATTTGTTGCTCGATGGGATGGCGGAGTCCGTGTTGTTCAAGGAAGGTGGTCGCCTGGAAGTGTCCTACGCCGGGGAGGATAATTTTCTCCGCCTGTCTCACGATTTCGGGATCGTCGGTCGAAACGGCGTTCGCGCCTACGGCCGCCAGAGCCTTCATAACCGATGCCAGGTTGCCCGCCTTGTAATCGACGACTGCGATCATAGCAAGCCTTTAGTGCTGGGTAACATTTCGCCGAGCTGCTTGTCGCGCGAGCAGGCAACGCGCAGGGCGCGGGCGAAGGCCTTGAAGAGGGCTTCGATCTTGTGGTGATTCGAGCGGCCGTACATGGTTTTGAGGTGAACGTTGGCGCGGGCGCCCCGGGAGAAGCCTTCGAAGAAATCGTAGACAAGCTCGGACTGGAGGTCGCCGACGAGGTGGGTGCGGACTTTAGTGTCGACGACGCAGGCTGCGCGCCCGCTGAGGTCGATAGCGGCGAGGCCTAGCGTTTCGTCCATCGTCATGAGGAAGTATCCGGCGCGAAGGATGCCGCGCTTGTCACCGAGCGCTTTGTCGACGGCTTCGCCGAGGGCAATGCCGACGTCTTCGACGGTGTGGTGCTGGTCGACGTCGAGGTCGCCCTTGCACGTCAGGTCGAGATCGAACGCCCCGTGGCGCGTGAAGAGCTCGAGCATGTGATCGAAGAAGCGGATGCCGGTTGAGACGCTGTATCGACCGGAACCTTCGATGGTGAGGCGCAGGTGAATTTCGGTCTCAGCTGTCTTGCGGTCCACGGCTGAACTACGGGCGACTGAGTTACGGACGACTGAGGCGCGGGGGGCTGCGCTGCGCTTTTGCGGCTTCATTCGGGTCATTGCGCGTCTCCCGTCCATTCGATTTCGCTCAGGGTTTCCGTCATGGCGTGAACCGCGCGCTGCATCTGGGCGCGGTCGCCGATGGTGATGCGCACGCAGCCGTCACATCCGGGATCGGCGGAACGGTCGCGCACCAGTACGCCGCGGCTTTTCATCGCTTTCGAAAACGCGGCATGGAGAGAGCCGATATAGATAAGGATAAAGTTCGCTTCAGACGGCCAGTGGCGAACGCCCGTCTCCTCGAGTGCCGCTGCGAATTCGGCACGAGCGAGCAGCACCTCCTTGACATAGGCTTCTATGTAGGCTTTGTCGGCGAGCGCCGCGGGCAGGCAGGCGAGCGCAATGGAATTAACGCTATAGGGAGAGATGACGCGGCGTAGCCAGTGCATTGAGTCTGCGCTCGTGGCGAGCAGACCGACGCGGAGTCCGGCGAGGCCATATGCCTTCGAAAATGTGCGCGCGACGATTACATTAGGCGCGCGATCGATGAGGTCGAGCACGGTTTGGCCGTAGAAATGGTAGTAGGCTTCGTCGATGAGAATCATGGCATGAGGAGCGGCGTCGACTATTTTCAGAATTGCATCGCGACTGACGATCTGCCCGGTGGGACTGTTTGGGTTGGCGATGGCGATTACCTTTGTCGCCGGACTGATTCTCTGTAACAGGCGATCCAGCGGGAAGCGGAAGTCGGTGTCGGCCTGCACTTCGACAAGCCGCGCGTCTGTTGCCGAGGCGTAGACGGCGTACATGGAATACGTCGGCACGGGGAGGAGGATTTCGTCGCCGGAGCCGAGGTAGGTCTGGCAGAGAACATGGATCGCTTCGTCGACGCCGTTGGTAAGGAGGACCTGCTCGGGTTTGAGACTGAGGTGTCCGGCGACATAATGTTCCACGCGATCGCGCTCGGGATACATGGTCAGCTCGGAGCGCGAAATTTGCGCAAGGGTTTCGAGCACGCGGGGGGAGCAGGCGACGGTGTTCTCGTTGAAGTCGAGGCGCAGGCCGGAGCGGTCGCCGAGCGGGGGATGATACTCCTTCATGCGGCGTATGAGATCACGAGGTTCGGGGGCAATGATCTTCACGCGATTCATCGAGCACCTCGAATTTCAGTCAGGCGGGCGCGGATCGCCTGGGCATGGCCCTGCAGGCCCTCGGCTTCAGCAAGAGAGACGGCGGCGGGACCGAGTTGCCGCAGGCCGTCAGGCTGGTATTCCTGCAAGGTGATGATCTTAAGGAAGTCGGCGACGCTGAGTCCCCCTCGCACGCGAGCGAGGGCGCTGGTGGGGAGTGTGTGGTTGGGGCCGGAGATGTAGTCTCCGAGGGGCTGCGCAGAGTATGGGCCGATGAATACGGAGCCGGCGTTGCGGACCCAGGCGAGGTCGGCGTCGCTGTCGACGGTGAGGTGTTCGGGAGCGAGGCGGTTGGTGATCTGGTGTACTTCGTCGGGCGTGCGTGCCACGATTGCGATGCCGTTGCGGCGGATAGATTCGCGCGCGGTAGGATTCGAGCGCGACTGGCGCTTTACCTCGTCGACAACGGTGCGAGCTAATGTAGCTTTTGTTGTTACGAATATGGCCAGAGCGTCCGGATCGTGTTCGGCCTGGGCTACCAGATCGGCGGCGATCCATTCCGGCTTACCATCTTCGCTGGTGACGACGATCTCCGTCGGTCCGGCAAGCATGTCGATGGCGCAGTCGAAGGCGACGAGCTTCTTGGCTGCGGTCACGTAGGCGTTGCCGGGGCCGACGATCTTGTCAACGGGCGAGATTGTCTCAGTGCCGTAGGCAAGCGCAGCGATGGCCTGTGCTCCGCCCACGCGATAGAACTCGCTGATGCCGAGCATAGCGGCGGCGGCGAGGATTTCCGGTGCAGGGTTCGGAGACGCTACGACGATTCGCTGAACTCCCGCGACCTGAGCGGGAATGACCGTCATCAGCAAAGTCGACGGCAGCGGATAGCGTCCGCCGGGAACATAGCAGCCGACGGCGTCGAGGGGGCGCACGCGCTGGCCGACCGACAGGCCGCGCACGGGTGAGAAGTTCCACTCCTTCGGAAGCTGGCGTTCGGCGAAGGCGCGAATATTGCGAGCGGCGGCTTCGAGAGCGCGTTTGAACTCCGACGGGACGGAATCGTATGCGGCGGCCACTTCGTCGCTGGAAATTCGTAACGGTGAACGTAGCGAAATGCGGTCGCGGCGAGTAGCGTAGCGCCGCAAGGCGGCATCTCCACCGCTGCGGACCGCATTCACAATACGGCGTGCAGCGGGAAGAGCCCGTTCATAAGTGAGGCTGCGCCGCGCGAAGAGCGCTTCCAGTTGCCCCTGCGCGTTGCGGCTCGATGCGGAGATGAGCTTCATCGCTTAGAGAACCACCTTGTTCAGTGGGTATTCGACGATGCCGGTTGCGTTTGCGGCCTTGAGGCGGGGCACGACGTCCCGAACCACGCCTTCTTCGAGGATAGTGTTTAAAGCCACCCATGCGGGATCGGAGAGCTCGGAGACGGTGGGCGAATTCAGTGCGGGAAGGACAGAGAGAACAGCGGGGAGGTTCTTCTTCTCGACGTTGAGCATGAGTCCGACACGGCCCTGAGCGGAGATGGCGGCGTTGAGCATCAGGGCGAGGGTGTCGATCTTTGTCTTCTTCCATTCGTCCTGGTAAGCGCGGCGATTGGCGATGAGGTGGGTTTCGCTCTCCATCACGGTGTCGATGATGCGGAGGCGGTTGGCACGGAGAGAGCTGCCGGTTTCGGTGACTTCGACAATGGCGTCGGCGAGCATGGGAGGTTTGACCTCGGTTGCGCCCCAACTGAACTCGACCTTCACGGGGACGCCTTTGGCGGCGAAGTAGCGCTTGGTAACCTCGACGAGTTCGGTGGCGATGATCTTTCCGCTCAGATCTTCGGCCTTCTCAAAGCTGGAGTCTTCCGGGACGGCGAGCACCCAGCGTACCTTTGTGCGGCTCTGCTTGGCATAGGTGAGGCTGGTGACGCTCTTGACTTCGAGGCCGCTTTCGACAACCCAGTCGATGCCGGTGAGACCGGCGTCGAGGACGCCGTGGTCGACGTAGCGCGCCATCTCCTGCGCGCGGATGAGCATGCATTCGATCTCGGAGTCGTCGATAGAGGGGAAGTAGGAGCGGCCATTCGCATAGATACGCCAGCCGGCACGCTCGAAGAGCGCGATGGTTGCGTCCTGCAAGCTGCCTTTGGGGATGCCGAGCCGAAGCTTATTTGCCATCAGCGCACCCCTCTTCGAGTTTGGCTGCAAGGGCGATGGGCCGGGTGAAGCAGCTCACCGTGCCTTCGTGGCAGACGAGGCCGTCGCCTTCGACGTGCACGCGAAACAGGAGCGTGTCCTGGTCACAGTCGGTAGCTGCGTCGATGACGCGCAGCCGGTTGCCGCTGGTCTCGCCCTTGGTCCAGAGCTTCTGGCGGGTGCGGCTCCAGAAGGTGACGAAACCTGTCTCCAGTGTTTTGCGATAGCTTTCATCATTGAGAAAGCCGACCATGAGGACTTCTCCGGTTCGGGCGTCCTGCACAATGCCGGGAACGAGCCCGTCCATTTTTGCGAAGTCAATCTGTGCGAAATCAATCTTTGCTTCGGTCATCATCTCTTCCCGCGTTGGTCTTGCGCCAGAAATACGAAAAGCCCGCCAGTGCTTTCGCCGGCGGGCTCTTTCAGGATCCTTTTTTCTATGGCTCTCAGCTCAAGCCACGCAGATCCGCCGGCACGCTCGTCACGCGATGATGGTGATGATGACGACGGTGGACACGAATCTGCATCTAGACAAAAACCTAACCTGTAGCTGAGATGCTGTCAACCTTTCCGGAGATGGCGGTTCCCAGCGTTTCCGCTACCGCAGCGGCGAGCTGGTTGAGGCTGAAGGGCTTTTCGAGGCAGACGGGAGGCGCAACCCCTGGCGGTGGCGGCAGAATCAAGTCCGCCGCTCCCTGCTGACCTGACATGAAGATGACTTTTGCTTCGCGGCGTTGCTCGCGGATCTGTTCCACCAGCATGTCTCCGGGAAGATCGGGCAGGATGAGGTCGCAGATCACCAGGTCGAGACCGCGGCTGAGGGTTCGCGCCCATTTGAGGGCGACTTCAGCGCTTCCGCAGGCAATGACTTCATATCCACGGGCGGCGAGGAAGTCCTGGATCATCTTGCGCAATTCGTCGGAGTCTTCCACGAGAAGAACAAGCGAGTGTTGCGGGGCGACTTCGGCGCCTTCGGGGAGCGCCGGAATAAAGATGTCGAAACGCGTGCCTTCGCCGGGCGCACTGGTGAGGCGTATGCCACCCCCGCTCTGCTGCACGACGGAAAGGACAGAGGCCAGGCCGAGTCCGGTGTTCCTGGCCCTCGATTTGGTTGTGAAGTATGGTTTGAAGGCCTGCACGCGGGTTTCTTCGCTCATGCCGTGTCCGGTGTCCTGGACTACGACGTGCACATAGGAACCACGAGCGAGTCCGAGCTCGGGGTCGTCGGATTTCAGCGAGTCGTTGTGAGTAGAGATGATGAGCTTTCCGCCATCGGGCATAGCGTCATGCGCATTCACGGCAAGGTTGAGCACCAATTCCCGCCATTGCGCGGCGTCGGAAAAGACAGGCCAAAGGTCAATGTTGAAATCCATCCTGAGGTCGACATGTTTGCCGAGCAGAACCCTGAGGGTATCGGCCTGTTCGCTGAGTACGTTGTTCAAATCGAGCCTCTCGCGGCGGGTCACCAGGCTGCCACCGAGACTTAAACGCTGACGGGCGAGCTCCTGTGCGCTGCGTACGGTCTTTGCAATGAGGCTTATCTTTTGTTCGGGATCGCCCTCGCCCTCCTGCAGCTGTTCGGCGACGGCGAGAATGACAGTGAGCAGATTGTTGAAGTCATGAGCGACCGAACCCGAGACCTGCCCGGTGAGATCGAGGCGCGGGTCGCGGGTGCCGGTTGGGCGGGGCAGAAGATCGCGGATCATGAAAAATCTGGAGGGGCGATCGTTCCAAAGAAGCGGAAAGGAGCGGACCTCAACGGGAAGAAGCGTCCGGTCGGGAAGAATGTGTTCGGAATACGTGTCGACAGGCGGCCCGTCGAGCTTCGCGTCGAGTAACTTGCCCACTTCAATGCGCCGGTGCGGCGGCAAAACCTTGTCAGCAACCCCCTGGCTGCGAAGTTCTTCGAGGGGCATCTGGTATTTTGCGAGCGCGGCGGGATTGGCCTCAGTAACGGACCTAGTTTCACAATCCACCACAAACATGGGCCAGGGCGCGGATTGGATCAGCTGCCTGCACATCTCCGCCGGCCATGGTGCTGCAGAGTGCTGTTCTTCATCCAAACGATCGTCTGGGTCCTGCAATGAGGGGGTATCGTTCATGCCCTAAGATTCTCCGCGACGCGCAAACCAGAGAAAAAAACCTGCAAATACCACACGGCAAAAATTGCCCTTCAGCGGAGTTCCTGAACTTTCGGGCACCTTCACGCCCACGAAGACTTCTTCTGAGGGCGACTTGCTCAACTTCGGCAATTAAGATTCCGGCATGCCGGACAAGGATTCCTTTACAGGATCCAAATTACGCATTATCGAATCCCCGAGCATTGGCGCAGGTGAAACTCAACACAAGGCGGAAGTCCGCGCTAAGCGGAAACATTCAAGATTACTTCTTTCCATGTACCGCAGCTTTTTTTGTTGTCTTTCTGGCTGCGGATTTTACGGCTTTCTTTACCGCAGTGCCTTTTGTACTCGCACCTTTCGCGGAAACCTTCCTGGCTGCTGCGGCCTTTACAGGAGCCTTTTTCCTGGCGGCCAGGGTCTTCTCAGTAAGAGCGGCTTTCAGCTCGTTAACGTCGAGGCTTTTCGCCGACTTTCTCAACCGCTCGATGTCGTAATACTCGCGTCTGTCCTTAAGGAAAATGTGGACTACGAAGTCCACGTAATCCATCAATATCCACTCGCCGAGCTTGCGGCCTTCGACAGAATTGGGATAGGTCGCGAACTTCCGTTTCAGTTCAAGTTCGATGCCTTCGGCGATGGCCTGGGTCTGTCTTTCGTTAATCCCGCTGGTAATCAGGAAGAAGTCGGTAAATCCGGAGTCCATCGGGTCGAGCTCCAGGATTTTTGTGTCCTCCCCTTTTTTGTCTTCGCAGACTGTAGCCGCGTCGAGCACCATATTGCGAGTTTCAGTCGAAGCCATCGGGAAAGGTTCTTTTCTCCTGGAATGCTTATGGTAGCGTGCCAGACCATGTAGCGCCAACCAATTATCTTATCCAATCGGAGTAACCCGTTTGTTCAGGTTTCAACGCCGTAAAGCCCGTGGGCACGGATATAGTTCGCCACCCCGGGGGCGAGAACGGCGTTGGGATCGGTGGGCGTTTCCATGTGATCGCTGAGAGCTGCGCGCACTTCGGTCGCCGAGACATCTTCGGCCAGGTCGGGCAGGAGATATAGGTGGGATTGGCGGCCGGCGAGGTCGGTAAGTTGTGAAAGCAGGCATCCGGGCGAGTCGGACTGTTCACTTACAGCATGAATGCCCTGCAGCAACGCCTTTGGGATCTGGTCGAGATCGAATCCCGGCCGCGCACCCACGATAAAGCCGCAGGCCATCAGCAATTCCGGTGCGCGATACCACTTGCCGATGGTCAGCCAGGAATCAACTCCCATGAGGCAAAAAAGAGAGGCATGGTCGTCGAGGGTGCGCTTCAGCGCCAGTACGGCGTCGACGGTGTAATTGGGGCGTCCATCCGGCCGGGGCGCGTCGGCACGAGAGACTTCGGTGAGCGGCTCGCCGGCGAAGGCCAGCTCTGCCATGGCCATTCGGTCTTCGAAGCTGGCATTGGAGGCTTCGTGCTTCAGCGGTTGCCGTCCCACGGGCGTTACCAGGATGCGATCGAGGTGCAGCCGATTTACGGCAAGACGGGCGAGGGCGACGTGTCCGCGGTGCGGGGGATCGAAGCTGCCGCCGAAGAGCGCGATTCTCATGCTTGTTTTGATCCTAGAGCAAATTTGAATTTGGGCGTGCAGCGAGGCGTCTATGCTGAATAGGCATGTTTCAGGTTGCATATATCGGACTGGGTTCGAACCTCGGCTCGCCTGCGGGCGATCCGGCCGAGATCGTGAGCGCAGCGGTCGAATCGCTGGCGACGCTGGGGGTTATCGTGGCGCGATCGTCGCTGTACAGGACTGAGCCGGTTGGTTATGCGGATCAGCCGGCGTTTGTGAACGCTGTAATTGCGCTGCGCACGGATCTGGACCCGGAGAGCCTGTTGCATTGCCTGCTGGTTATAGAGCGCTCTTTCGGGCGGGACCGGGCGACGGGTGTTCCGAAAGGTCCGCGCACGCTGGATCTGGATCTGCTGCTGATGGGCGATGTGATTCTTGAGTCGCCGTTGCTGGTGGTGCCTCATCCCGAGCTTCCGCACAGGCGCTTTGTGCTGGCTCCGCTGGCGGAGATTGCTCCGGATGTGGCGCATCCGGTTTTTCTACGGACGGTGCGCGAGATGCTGGCCGAATTGCCGGACGAAGGGGCAAACAGCCGGAATGCTGTGCAGGTGCTGCGCCGGGCGCATCTGCGACAGTACCAGGCTTGAAAAATCAAGCCTGAAAAGAACGCCCGTTTAAGATGAAGGTGCGCCCCATGCCTCTTCATTTATTGCGTTCCCTGCTGGTGTCTCTGCTTGCAGCGCTGCTGCTGGCGACTTTGGGTCGCGGGCAGAGCACGGCTGAGCCGGGCGCTATTCAGGGCAAGGTGGTGGATGCGCGCGGCGCTCCGCTGGCGCAATCGACGATTCTCGATGCTTCGGGGAAGAAGCTGGCGACGACGGGTGCTGACGGCGCTTTCGAGATTCCGGCAGAAACGTCCGAGATTGAGGTCAGCAATCCGCATTATGCGCCGGTAAAAGTGGCGATTCCGGGGAAGGCTCCACTGACGGTGATGCTGGAACGGCCGCTGGAGACGGTGATGGTGTCGGCCTACCGATCGCCGCTGGCCTCGGCGGACAGCCCGGCAAGCACGCGGATGCTCTCACCGGAGGAGCTGCGAGAGTCGGCGTCTCCGGCGCTCGATGGGAAGCTGCGGCAGGTGCCGGGGTTTGAGCTCTTCCGCAGGTCGAGCTCGCTGGTGGCCAATCCCACCACGGAGGGAGTGTCGCTGCGTGGGCTGGGGTCGACGGCGGCCAGCCGATCGCTGGTGGTGCTGGATGATGTGCCGCTGAACGATCCCTACGGTGGCTGGATTCACTGGGAGGAGCTGCCGTCGCTGGCGATTCACTCCGTCGAGGTGGTGCGCGGCGGCGCGTCGGATTTATATGGGTCGAGCGCGATTGGCGGCGTTATCGATGTGGTTCCCGCGCGGGCTGACGCGACCGGCTTGCAGCTGACGACGAATTATGGAGGCGAAGCATCGACGGATTCTGCGGGGTTGGGCACGCTCAAGAGAGGTCCGTGGTCGGCGCTCGCCAGCGGAGGCGTCGTCGCTACGGATGGCTACATTCTTGTTGCGCCCCAATATCGCGGGCCGATTGACCAGCCCAACAATGTGCATGCGCAGACTGGTTTGGCGGAGGTCGACCGTCAGCTGGGGCAGTCGGGGGCCAGCCGTGTGTTCCTGCGCGGCAACGTGCTGAACGAAGACCGGCACAACGGCACGCCCTTTCAGGTGAACAGCACGCGTCTGTGGAGGTACATCTCGGGCGCGGATGTCTCCGACTTCGTTTTTCGCTTTTTCGGCGACAACGAGCACTATCGCCAAACATTCTCGACGATTGCGCCCGGCCGTGCTTCGGAAACTCCGACCCGCTACGCATTCGATCCGGCGACCGAGCTTGGAGCGGCGCTGCGCTGGCACCATGCTTACGGCGATCACCTGCTGGCGCTCGCCGGCGCGGACACTCATGACGTACGCGCATCGGATGACGAGACACTTTTTACCGCGGCCGGCAGCATCCTTAATACATCGGCTCGGCAGCGGCAGACAGGTGTCTACGGCGAGGTTCTTTACACTCCGAATCAGTGGACGCTGAGCGGGTCGGCGCGCGTGGATCATTTTTCGAATTTCGATGCCGCGCAATACACAAAGACGAGCAGCACCGGGCTGCCTTCGTTCAGCGAGACGCCATTCGATCCGAGAATCGGGATCACGCGGCGCATCAACTCGAACTTTGCATTGAATGCCTCGGCGTTCCGCGCCTATCGGGCGCCCACCCAGAATGAGCTCTACCGTACCGGACAAGTGGGCCAGCAGGTGACGCTGCCAAATAACAACCTGCGTTCGGAGCGGGCGACGGGATGGGAGACGGGCCTACAGACGGATATGCCGAAGATTGGATCGACGCTGCGCGTGAGCTACTTCTGGACGCAGGTCAATCGCCCGATAACGGCACTGACTCTGGCTACAACGCCGACGCAGACTCTGCTCAAGCGTGAGAACCTGGGGCAGATCGAGAGCCGGGGTATTTCTTTGGACTTTGCGACACAGCCGGCGCGATGGATCGGTCTGGTGGGAGGCTATCAGTATGCCAACGCCACGGTTACGAAATATGCGCAACAGCCGCAGCTGGTGGGCAACTGGATTCCGCAGGTCGCACGCAACATGGGGACGGCGCAGCTTCGGCTGAGTTATCCGAAACTCGGAGTGCTCAGCCTGCAGGCGCGCGCCAGCGGGAGGCAGTATGACGATGACGCCAACCAATACGTCCTGGCCAGCTATTTCCGTCTCGATGCGTACGGTTCAAGGAATATCGGACGGCATCTCGATGTTTACGCATCGGGCGAGAACCTCTTCGATCGCGCGATCCAGGTGGGCAGGACTCCCGTCCTGACGCTGGGGACGCCGCGCCTGGCGCGGATTGGATTGCACTTGACCTGGGGCGAATAAGGTAAGACAACTAGGCCTTTTGGGCGATAGCTCTGGACTTAGCGGAGGTGCGATACTCCCGCCGACGTTAGTCGACGCCGCGAGAAGCGCGATCAAATTGCGGCACGTCGGGGCGGAAACCAGCGTCCTGGAGGTGTCGCATGACCCGCATTCTGCGTCAGGGCTATCGCATATTTATTCTTTCCGGACTCCTCGCAGGGGCTGCCGCCTCTCAAGTCATAACCGCCATTTCACCATCCACGGCTGCTGCCGGTTCCGCAGGCTTCATTTTGACGGTAGGCGGCTCTGGGTTTGACGCGGGCGCTGTCGTTGAGTTCCACGGCCAGGAGCTTGAAACTGTTCCTTCCTCGACTTCGCAGCTAAGGGCGCTGGTCTCTGCCTCCGATATTGCGACGGGCGGGACCGCTTCGGTCACAGTTGTCAACGGCGACGGGTCCGTCTCCAACACGGTCTCCTTCATCGTAACGGGAAAATCCGGACCTCCGCCTCCACCTCCTCCGATCCCCGGAGTGATTACGGTTAAGATCAGTGCTCCGTCTCAGCATCTGACTTTGTGTTCTCCCCTAATGTTGTCGGCGTCCGGCCAGACAACCAGTAAGGGCGCGAGCATAACCCGCTGGGTGGTGTTGGATCAGAACGGCAACCAACTTTATAGCCTCAATGGCGTGGGCGTGGATTCGATTACTCCCGCGCTCACTCTTGCCGCGGGCGCCTACAATCTCGCTGTCGAGGCCCATGATTCTGCCGGTGTCACCGGTAGTGCAAAGATCAGCTTCACTATCACTGCTTCTACGGCAGTATGCGGCCCGAAGTCGACTCCACCTCCGACCGGCCCGGTTGTTTCGATCCGCGGCTGCGGATACAAGCAGGTGGGGTATACCTATGAGGCGGTTAGTTTTTCCATCCCCAAAGCTATTACCCTGCCCTTCGACGCCAAGCTTTACTATGGCCCGGGATGCATTTCTACCGAGCAGGCCGACGAATTCGGCTTCGGACAAAAGCTTTCTTTCGATGCCGACTCATACATCTTCTGGTTCGGCGCCTTCCCCGATAATCCTGACACTTCCGCCATCTGGACGATAGGGACCAAAAGCTCCGGTTGCATCAACTACACTTCGGTTCCGGCCTGTTAAAGAAGTCCCGTTGGGACGAACGGTTTTGATCAGATAGGCCGAATAGCAACAAGGCATCCAGGCTTCGCGACCACGCGCTTTCCCATTCTCTGCCTGCAGTATTGCGTCCATGGATCAAGGTTCAGCTCCAACCAGGTCGCCTCGCAGGGTGACACCCAACTGGCGAAAATTTCGCCGCCCGGCTGCCTTTTTGCCACATATTGTTCGGGAGGAGTAACTTGGTTTCCGCCTAGAAATATCCCAGCCAAGGAGTGCCCAATGGCCACTATCGCTCTCGATTCCCGTCTCGATAAAAACACCTCGAACTTTATCGCCTCCGAGCACCGCATGCTCATCGACGGCAAGTTCGTCAAAGCTGCTTCGGGCAAGACCCTTCCTGTCTACAACCCGGCAACCGGCGAAGTGATGGCCCACGTTCCGGAGGCTGAATCCGCCGATGTCGACCGCGCGGTTCAGGCCGCGCGGAAGGCGTTTGATGAGGGCCCGTGGCAGAGGAAGATTACCGCGTCGCAAAGAGGCCGGTTGCTCTGGAAGCTCGCGGATTTGCTGGAGTCACATCTCGAGGAGTTCGCCGAGCTCGAGTCGATGGATAACGGCAAGCCACTGTCGGTAGCGCGAGCGGCGGATGTGCCGCTGGCGGTCGATCTCTTCCGCTACATGGCGGGTTGGTCGACGAAGATCATGGGCCAGACTTTTCCCATCTCCTTTCCTGGCGAATATCTGACTTACACTCTTCGCGAGCCCATTGGGGTAGTCGGGCAGATTATTCCGTGGAATTTCCCATTGCTGATGGCGGCGTGGAAGCTGGGTCCGGCGCTTGCGGCCGGGAATACGGTTGTCCTGAAGCTTGCCGAGCAGACGCCGTTGTCGGGGCTGCGACTGGCCGAGCTGATCCAGGAGGCCGGCTTTCCGGATGGTGTGGTCAATGTGTTGACCGGGTATGGTGAAGGCGCTGGTGCTCCGCTGGCGGCGCACGATCTGGTCGACAAGATCGCGTTCACCGGATCGACAGAAGTAGGCAAGCTGATTGTGGGCGCGGCGAGGGGCAACCTGAAGAAGGTGACGCTCGAGCTGGGCGGCAAGTCGCCGGCCATTGTCTTTCCCGATGCCGATCTCGGTAAGGCGATAGCGGGAACTGCGTCGGCGATCTTTTTCAACCATGGGCAGTGCTGCTGCGCGGGTTCGCGGCTGTTCGCGCATCAGGACATTTACGACCGCCTGGTCGAAGGTGTGTCGGATATCGCGTCGAAGATTCGCGTGGGGTCAGGGCTCGATCCAGAGACACAGATGGGGCCGCTGGTTTCAGAGGAGCAGTACCAGCGCGTGTCGAGCTTCATCGATTCGGGTCTGAACGAGGGTGCGAAGACCACGGTAGGCGGCCGGCCGGATGCGAAGAAGGGATACTTTGTTCGTCCTACGGTGCTGACGCATACCAAGCCGGAGATGAAGGTGATCCGCGAAGAGATTTTTGGCCCGGTGGTGTGCGCGATGCCGTTCAACGACGACGATATCGATCGCATTGCCCGCGAGGCCAACGATTCGATTTACGGACTTGCGGCCAGCATCTGGACCCAGAATATTTCCGTCGCCAACAAGATGGCCAAGCGGATCAAGTCGGGTACGGTGTGGATCAACTGCCACAACGTCTTCGACGCAGCACTGCCGTTCGGCGGGTATAAACAGTCGGGATGGGGCCGCGAAATGGGCGGAGATGTTTTCAACAGCTACACGGAAGTGAAGGCGGTGACGACGGCGCTGTAAACCGCGCAGGCGGGGGCGAGTTGCCCCGGTCATCCAACCCCGAAGGAGTGGTAGCATCGGACCGACTGGCCCATCAAGACAGGGTCAGAGGAAGTACGAGTCCACTCCCCACGGAGAGATCGACCGCGTGAAACGTCTTGCAGCAGTTCTCGTTCTGATATTCGCTGTATCCGCGATTGCGCAAAACTACCCACCGCCCCCGCCGCGTCCCGGGCCACCCCCAAACGATCCCTGGGTATATGGGCCGGGGCCGCAGACGTGGAACCCATCGTGGAATAGCCGCCCGAATCCGCACCGCGGGGCCTGTTTCTACACAACGGCTCCTTTCCGGGGCAATCATTTCTGCGTTCGCGCGGGCGACAGCCTGCCCCGTTTGCCCGGTAACTTTGGAGACAATATCTCTTCGATCCAGGTTTTCGGGGGCGCGCAGGTTCGGATTTTCAATGACCGCAACTTTTCAAACGGAAGCGCGTGGATCAATCGGAGTATTCCCGACCTGCGTTCGCTCCCGTTCCGCAACGGTCACACCTGGAACAACCGAGTCTCGTCAGTGATGGTGCGGTAAGGCGATCTTCAGCTGTCGACAGTGGGCAGCTCCAGCTGCTCCGAGCCCTGCTCGTCGAGATAGGGCCGGAAACAGGCGCGGCAGCGTGCCTCATAGATGCCGGCGGCGCCGACGAGGACCAGCGACTGGTTGGAGCCCAGGCGCTGGGAGTGGACGGCAGGGGATCCGCACTGCGTGCAGACGGCAGATAGCTTGACGACTTCGTCGGAGATGGCGAGCAGGTCGGGGATGGGCGGAAACGGCTCGCCGGCGAAGGTGGTGTCGAGGCCGGCGAGAATGACCCGCTTGCCGAGGTGCATCAGCTCGAGCGAGAGCGGCACCAGGGAGGGGTCGAAGAACTGCGCCTCGTCGACGCCGACGACTTCGATCTGGTCGATCTGGGGGAAGAGGACTGCCTTGAGCGCTTCGACGTTGGCGACGGCGATGGCCTCGAGGGTTTGCGAGCTGTGTGAAGAAATGGCCGCGGCGTGGTAACGCGCGTCGAGGTCGGGCTTGAAGCAGAGCACACGGAGTTTGGCGATCTGCGCGCGTTTCAGTCGGCGGATAAGCTCTTCGGATTTGCCGGAAAACATGGGGCCGGTAATCACTTCAATGCGGCCGGGATGAGGCTGGGTCTGGCTGGCTGGATTCATGGGTTACTTTCTGCGAGTGTATGACTTCGGGCTGAGGAATTTCGAGGGGCGGGATAGGTCTGGTAAGAGCCGCTAGAATCACCTGAGTGTCTCTCGAATTCAGAATCCTGAAAACCAATGGAACGGCGCGGCGCGCGACGATGGCGCTGCCGCATGCGGTGGTCGAAACGCCGGTTTTTATGCCTGTCGGGACGGCGGGGTCGGTGAAGGCGGTGCCGCAGCATCTGCTTGAAGAACTGGATGCGCGGATCATTCTTGGCAATACCTATCATTTATATCTGCGCCCCGGGCACGAGCTGATCCGGCGGATGGGCGGGCTGCACCGCTTCATGAGCTGGCCACGGGCGATCCTGACGGATTCGGGCGGGTTTCAGGTCTTCAGCCTCAACGAGCTGCGCAAGGTGACGGAGGATGGGGTGGAGTTCCGGTCGCATCTCGACGGATCGTCGCACTTCTTTTCTCCCGAACACTCCATGGATGTGCAGATTGCACTCGGGTCGGATATCGCGATGGCCTTCGACGAGTGCACGGAGTATCCGGCGGACTATGCGCGGGCGCGGCGGTCGCTTGACCTGACGCTGCGCTGGGCGGCGCGTAGCAAGGAGCATTTCGAGCGGCATAAGCAGGAGCGGCCCTGGGAAGGGCAGGGATTAGGGATTAGGGATCAGGGATTAGAAGATGAGTTTGCTGGGAAGATGCCGAGTCTTTTCGGCATCGTGCAGGGCGGCATGTATAAGGACCTGCGGCGGGAGTCCGCGGAGCGGCTGGTGGAGATGGATTTTCCCGGCTATGCCATTGGCGGGCTAAGCGTGGGGGAACCGCGCGAGCTGACGCGTGAGGCGATAGCCGAGACGCTGCCCCTGCTGCCCGCCAATAAGCCGCGGTATGTGATGGGAGTGGGGTATCCCGATGAGATTGTCGAGTACGCGGCGATGGGCGTGGACATGATGGATTGTGTGCTGCCGACGCGGGCGGCGCGGCACGGGCTGCTCTTCACGTCGGAGGGGCGGCTGAACATCAAGAACAAGAGGTTTGCCGAGGACCAGGGTCCGGCCGATCCGGAGTGCGGCTGCCTCGTGTGCCGGCGGTACAGCCGGGCGTATCTGCGGCATCTGATGGCGGCGCAGGAGCCTCTGTCGGCGGTGCTGAACACTCTGCACAACCTGGCGTTTTACCTGGAGACGATGCGGAC